>CAYSFW010000020.1:0-4241 GCA_964430355.1 uncultured Thiotrichales bacterium | reverse complement strand
AGACCAGGGAGGCCAGTGGAACTGGCCACCCTGCAATGGCTGCACTGGTTCAACCACATCCGACTGCTGGAACCGATTGGATATATTCCACCGGCCGAAGCTGAGGCAAACTACTTCCGGCAGCTTGCCGAGAAGACCGAGACTACCGTCTCAACTTAAACCAACCAGCCTCCTCGATTCCCGGGGCGATTCAGTTTTCGGTTAGCAGCCGGAGAACGAGAAGGATTATGAAGAGGTTTGCAAACGGGGAGCCAAATTCGAAAGGTCTGCGGTGCATGCCTTTTTTCGTTTCTATCGGGTGGTAACAGACCGCGTTCCGTTTATGTGGGCCTCGCCACACACGCTGACCAGGATTCCTTGACGCAGCGCACCGTCGCATCAAAACTTCATCCAACGGGCCGGTCTTCTTCCATGTCAACCCTGACAGCGATGTACGATCGCGGGAGGCGACAGTGAAGCGTTTTCATACGGTTTGCCTTGGCGCCCGGGCGACAGCGGTTGTGCTGATGGTGCTGGTGCCGCCGGTTCATGCCCGCTGCAGCGGCGATGACATGATCATGATGGTCGGCAGCGGGACTTCTCTGGATGTACTATCGAAGATCTGCGACGAGGAGCGTCAGCCCACGGCGGCCGGACGGCGCACGGACGTCCCCTCTCAGTCGGCATCGGTCTGCATGACGCTGCTGGGTGCCTGTCCGCTCGGCGTGTTTGTTCATGAGGGTCGGCCAGCCTTGCGCCTGCGTGGGCGAGGGCGTGGAGATCAACGGATACGCGAAGTGAGATGCGGCGGGGGTTTGAGCGCTTGTGACAATTTCTGCTATGCGTCCCGATGGTTGCGTTGCGTGGCGCTCGTTCCCGCGCCTAGCTCATCGTTATGTCTCGGTTGCTGCGCTCCGTGCGCCGTGCCCGCGGACCGCTCGCGACGAAATCGTTCACAAGCTCTGAGTCCACCGGCGCGTGTCGGCACGCGCCGGAGACTGTCAGATGTACTCGACTTCGGCGATTTCGTACTCGATGACGCCACCCGGAGCCTGGACCTTGGCAATTTCGCCTTCCTCCTTGCCGATCAGCGCACGGGCGATCGGTGAGGTAACGGATATCAGCCCCTGGGCGATGTCGGCTTCGTCCTCACCGACGATGCGGTAGGACACTTCCTCTTCGGAGTCTACGGCGATCAGTCGCACGGTTGCGCCGAAGACGACCTTGCCGTTCGGCTCGAGTTTCGTCACGTCGATGATCTGGGCGTGGGAGAGTTTGGCCTCGATTTCCTTGATGCGCCCCTCGACGAAGCTCTGCTGTTCGCGTGCGGCGTGATACTCGGCATTCTCCCTGAGGTCGCCGTGCGCCCTCGCCTCGGCGATGGCGTTGATGATGCGCGGTCGCTCCATCGTCTTGAGACGGTGCAGCTCTTCTTTGAGTTTTTCCGCGCCGGTGACTGTCAGGGGAACCTTCATCATGATTGCCGAACCTCCGCGTGTAGGGCTTGCAGCCTGTATACCTTCAAATCGTCCCGATACCGGAGAGCCTCGCAGGTGGCGAGCCCACCGGCGATGGTCGTCGTGTAGGCAATCTTGTTCTGCAGGGCCTCGCGGCGGATGGTGAATGAGTCGGCGAGTGCCTGCTTGCCTTCGGTGGTGTTGACGATCAGGTCAATCTCGCCGTTGATGATCATGTCGACGACGTGCGGACGGCCTTCAAGCACCTTGTTGACCACCTCGCAAGGCACACCGCCCGCCTGGATGGCCTGCGCGGTGCCGCGCGTCGCAACGATACGGAAGCCGAGCTCCGTCAGCTTGCGTGCGATTTCCAAGGCGCCCTCGCGATCCGCGCGTCGCACGCTGAGGAATGCGCGGCCGCCCTTGGGTAGTTGCTGACCCGCTGCGAGCTGCGACTTGAAGAACGCCTCGCCGAAGCTGGCGCCCACGCCCATGACCTCGCCGGTGGATTTCATTTCTGGCCCCAACACGGGGTCTACACCCTGGAACTTGAGGAACGGGAACACCGATTCCTTCACCGAGTAATAGCGGGGGGTCACGGACTGGGGTACGCCCTGCGCATCGAGGTTGCGTCCCGTCATGCAGCGCACCGCGACCTTGGCCACCGGTAGGCCGATCGCCTTGGAGACGAACGGCACGGTGCGTGAGGCGCGCGGGTTGACTTCCAGCACGTACAGATTGTCGCCCTGGATGGCGAACTGCGCGTTCATGAGCCCGACGACGTCGAGGCCGTGGGCCAGCTTCGCCATCTGCCCTTTGATCTTTTCCACCATCTCGGGAGCGAGCGAGTAGGGCGGCAGTGAACAGGCGGAGTCGCCGGAGTGGATGCCAGCCTCCTCGATGTGCTGCATGATGCCGGCGACGAACACTCGCTCGCCGTCGCACACGGCGTCCACGTCCACCTCGATGGCGCGGTCGAGGAAGTGGTCGATCAGCACCGGGGCGTCGTTGGAGACCTGCACCGCCTCGCGCATGTAGCGTTGCAGATCTTCGTCGTTGTACACGATCTCCATCGCGCGTCCGCCGAGCACGTAGGACGGACGCACGACGACCGGATAGCCGATCTCGTTTGCGCAGCGCACTGCTTCATCCGGGCTGCGTGCGGTGCGGTTCGGCGGTTGCAGCAGGCCGAGGCGGTCGATCAGCTTCTGGAAGCGCTCACGGTCTTCGGCAAGGTCGATTGAGTCCGGTGTGGTGCCGATGATCGGCACGCCGGCGGCTTCCAGCGCGCGGGCAAGCTTGAGCGGTGTCTGTCCGCCGTATTGCACGATGACGCCTTTCGGCTGCTCTTTGTGCACGATCTCGAGGACGTCCTCGAGGGTGAGTGGCTCGAAGTACAGTCGGTCAGAGGTGTCGTAGTCGGTTGAGACCGTCTCCGGATTGCAGTTGACCATGATGGTCTCGTAACCGTCTTCGCGCAGCGCGAAGGCGGCATGCACGCAGCAGTAGTCGAACTCGATGCCCTGCCCGATGCGGTTTGGGCCACCACCGAGCACGACGATCTTCTCACGGTCACTCGGATTGGCCTCGCATTCCTCCTCGTAGGTCGAGTACAGGTAGGCCGTGCTGGTGGCAAACTCCGCGGCGCAGGTGTCCACCCGTTTGAACACGGGGCGGATGCCGAGGCCGTGTCGGTGCCGGCGCACGTCCTGTTCGGCTACACCGAGGAGTTTCGCGAGCCGGCGGTCGGAGAAGCCCTTGCGCTTGAGGCGGCGCAGCTCATCGGCGCCGAGATCGACTAGCCTGCGTGTGGCGAGCCCTTGCTCGATGCGTACCAGCTCCTCGATCTGCGCGAGGAACCACGGATCGATGCTGGTCTGCGCGAAGACCTCGGCGATCGACCAGCCGTGGCGGAACGCATCAGCGACGTACCAGATGCGCTTCGGCCCGACTTCCGCAAGGCCGCGCTTGAGGCGCTCGGGTGTGGCCGGATCACGCAGGTCGAGTTGCTCATCGAAGCCATCGGAGCCCACTTCCAGCCCGCGCAGGGCCTTCTGCATCGACTCCTGGAACGTGCGGCCGATAGCCATCACCTCGCCCACCGACTTCATCTGCGTGCCAAGCACGGCCTTGGCCTGCGGAAACTTCTCGAAAGTGAAGCGCGGGATCTTGGTGACGATGTAGTCGATGGTCGGCTCGAATGAGGCCGGGGTCGCGCCGCCGGTGATCTCGTTACGCAGTTCATCGAGCGTGAAGCCCACCGCGAGCTTGGCCGCGACCTTGGCGATGGGAAACCCGGTCGCCTTCGAGGCGAGTGCCGAGGAGCGCGACACGCGCGGGTTCATCTCGATGATGACCATGCGCCCGTCACGCGGGTTGATCGCGAACTGCACGTTCGAGCCGCCGGTGTCCACGCCGATCTTGCGCAGCACCGCGATCGAGGCATCGCGCATGATCTGGTATTCCTTGTCGGTGAGCGTCTGCGCCGGGGCGATGGTGATCGAGTCGCCGGTGTGCACGCCCATCGGGTCGAGGTTTTCGATGGAACAGACGATGATGCAGTTGTCGTGCTTGTCGCGCTCGACCGCCATCTCGAACTCCGTCTGACCGAGGAGCGACGACTCCAGCAGCACCCCCTTGGTGGGCGAGAGGGCGAGCCCGCGCTTGCCGATCCCCTCGAACTCCATACGGTTGTAAGCGATACCGCCTGCGGTGCCTACCCTTGCTCTTATACCCACCTTCCCCAGCCTCCGACTCCACCGGGTTGACTCTCCGGTGCAGCATTGTCACAGAACACAAAAAACA
>CAYSFW010000019.1:0-30896 GCA_964430355.1 uncultured Thiotrichales bacterium | reverse complement strand
AACTATACAGGGCATGATGATAAGAAGCGCCAGCAGTAAAGAGGACGGAGAGCGAAAGAGGTGTAGAACAAGGAAAGTTTCGATGAACCATACCGTGAGGAAGGGATGAAACTAGGAATGCCGATAGGCATACCGCAGGGGTTACAGCAGGCGGAAAAGACCGTGATTTTACGGCAGTTGCGGCAAAAGTTTGGCGAGGTGCAGCTGGAGGCGCGGCGGCGCATCGAGGTGGCCGATGCCGAGACCCTGCTCGAGTGGCTCGACCGCGTGCTCAGCGCCTCGAGCATCGAAGAAGTCTTGCACTGACCCCCGCGCGTGCCGCGCCGACATCGGCCCGCCATTCACGAGCAAGCCAGCATGGGCTCCCAGCTCGGATACTTCCCCGGACGAAGGGTCGCTCGACTCCCCTCAGGAAGCACTGATTAAATCCCCTCTCCCCTGGGAGAGGGGCAGGGGTGAGTGAGCAGTGCCGTTGATTCAGCAAGTTACCCCCTCACCCTAACCCTCTCCCCCGCTCGCGGGGGAGAGGGAACGGATTAATCAGCAATTCCCTCACCCGTTCACAGCCACCTGCTGCAGCGATACGGCGGTTCGCTCGTCCTTTAACAAAATCGACATCGCAGCAAGATTGTTCAGCCCAAGCCGCTCGAAGTGCGCCCGCACGGCATCGATATACACCTGAGTGTGCTCGATAGTCTTGGCGAACGACTGGATGAGCATCACCGCGTGCTCCGTCGTCATCGCCTCGCGGTGGAAGCCACACATGCCGACGAGATGCGTCTTGAGGATCACGTAGTGGATCACCAGCGTGAAGTACGCGCCGAACGCCCCGCCGGTCGCGCCGAGCGGGAACTGCGTTTTGAACACGTGGTTGACCAGGTAGTTTTCAAGCACGTAACCATGCTCGCGCTCGAACGGCTCGTAGCCGAGATCCTGCGCGGACTGATAACCCGCCGCCAGGGCCTCGATGGTCTGCCCTTCGCGCCAGCCGATGCCTTGCTTGAACCACTCAAGGCAGGTCTGAAAACGGGGCGTCTTCCGGATCGCAGCACTGTCCGCCGCCTCGATCAGTTTCGCGACCAGTGCCATCCGCAGCTCCAGACTCGCCCCCAAATCGCGCATCATCGGCTCCACTGAGCGATCCGCCACTTGCGCAAGCAAGCCATCGGCGAACGCGTCGATCGCCCCGCCCTCGCGGTTTTTCAGCAGCGCATCCACCCGCTTCACGAACAAGCCGAGCAGCACCAACCGCTCCCAAAGCCGGTAGGTGCGGTTTTGCAACAACTCCAGCGCCACCAGCCGCACCCGCCAGAAGTGCGCGCGGAGATCCTCCGCCGCATTGGCCGACTGCGTATCTACAGCGCTCGCCACCGCCACCGCGTGCCCAGCGCCCAGTTGCTTGGTGTCAAAGGCCATCGGTTCGCGGCTCAACAGCGCGAGCCGCGCCGCCTCGGGGCAAGCCAGCGTCGCCGACTGCTCGAGTAGGTGGTCCACCGCGTTGTTCACCCGCGGGAATGTCGCGCAGGTCTCCGACAACGCCTGTTCGCCGAGCGTTCCCTGAATCCGGCACAACCGCTGCTCATCGAGAAACGGACAAGAGCCATCCGCATTCAGGCGGATGAAACCAAAGCGCGCGTCCGACGTGGAACTGCGATTGCGGCCGAGCCGCTTTTCCAGCAGCCGGTTCAACGCCGCATCCGGCGTCTTCTGGTAGAACTTGAATGTCTTGCGGTCAATATCGACCCGCCACCCCACGCAGCAACTGTCCTCGCACGCCGAGCCCACGCAGCGGAAGTCCTGCATGTAGCGTGGCGCGAGCCGAACACCGATCCCCGTCATTGCCTAGCTCCCTGGTCCATGAATCATTCCGAGACGCCGCCCTGATGAAGCACAGACAGTCAGGACCGCAGGCAAAGTTTACAGCACCGACCGGCCGCAAACTGCGATGGGGGTGAGACCCTGACGTAATACGCCACGACACGCCGCATTGGGAAACTCCGATTACCCCCTAGCACTCTGTAAAGGAGCCGAAACGAGCGAAAGTAAAGGTGCACTCATCAGATCACGCCCGCCGCCTCCCCAGTATTCGGGCGAGGGGAGCAGGACAGATTCGCATTTCCGAACACCCCTTTGCACGACCCGGCAGCTGCGTACCCCCAAGCCACGCGCGGGAGGAAATCGGCGCACGCTCGACGCGCGTGCGGAAGGTGTCAGCGGGCAAGTCGATGACGCTCCGCCCGCCCGACCACTCATCGCACAAACGCCACCTTTCACGCCAGCACCCGCCATTAGCCCGCGCTCCCGCTAAAGCCCGACGCAGCCCAGCCGATAACCCCCCTGAAGCGACGCGGCGCCCAACCTGGCAACGCCGTCGGATCTAAGAACAACCGTTCGGACACACAACAATAACTCAAGTTAGGAGTTCACAATGCCTCAAGTCGTCAATACCAACCTGATGTCGCTCAACTCCCAGCGTCATCTGAACAACACCAACCTGAAGCTGGCCACGGCCGTTGAGCGCCTGACTTCGGGTTACCGCATCAACAGCGCGAAGGACGATGCAGCGGGCCTGGCAATTGCTGACCGCATGACCGCTCAAATTCGCGGTATGAACGTAGCGATCCGCAACGCTAACGACGCGATTTCGCTAGCGCAGGTTGCTGAAGGCGGGCTTGCAAAAGTTGGGGATGCACTGCAAAGAATGAGGGAGCTTGCGGTGCAATCGAGAAACGCAACCAACTCGACTGGTGACCGACAAGCGCTGCAACTGGAGTTTAAAGAACTGCAGAGTGAAGTCCTTCGGGTATTCTCTGGAACAACATTCAATGGCAAGCAAATTTTGGGTGGATCTGCAACGTCATTCGCTTTCCAGATTGGTGCAAACACCACGGCGAACGACCGCATCAAGGTCACGACCTCTCAAATGTCGAAAAACAAGAGCATAAGCTTAGCTCTTGGAACCAAAGCGAGCATCGGAAGTAAGGCGTCCGTAGGACGCATCGATAGCGTAATCAACCTGCTTGATGCCGCGCTATCCACGGTCAACAAGACTCGTGCAACGTACGGTGCCGTCCAAAATCGCTTCGAATCAGTGATCGGGCAGCTGGAAATTGGGGTAGAAAACCAAACAGCATCTCGCAGCCGCATCCTCGATGCCGACTTCGCCAAGGAAACGGCGGAACTCACCCGCACCCAGATCCTGCAACAGGGCGGCATCGCGATGCTTGGTCAGGCCAACCAGATCCCGCAGGGTGTGATGCGACTGCTGGGCTAACTCTCCCGCACCACGGGGTAAGGCGGGCGAGCCTGGCGCCAGACAAACCCGCCCTCGCCCCAACCCCTCTCCCTCGGGGCGAGGGGCTTTCCGCAAACGACGGTGACCGGCGGGCGGCAACGCCCGCCAGCACCCGGACAAGGCCAGTCGCCCCATTCAACAACATAAAAGACTTACGCCTTTACTGCTATGGGGCCTTTGAGCCCCTATTTTTTTGTGTTTACCCGACGACGGCTGGATTGCGGTGAGCCGCCTCCGATTTTTCTGCACACGAATTTGGGGTCAAATCGTGTTTGAAAAGGAATTGATGAATGCTGAAGAAATCGGAAATGGGCCATGTTGCGCCGGGCGGGCTGGAAGGCGCGCGTAGCGCGACTGGAGGCGCGCCTGGCGCGGCCGCCGAAGTGAAGCGCTGGTCGGCGGGGCGGAGGAAGCAGGTCGTGCTGCGGCTCATGCGCGGCGAGTCGGTGGATGCCATCTCGCGCGAGTTGGCGGTGCCGATATACGAGCTCGAGCAGTGGCGCGATCGAGCACTGGCCAGCATCGATGCCGGGCTGAAGGAGCGCGAAAACGATCCGCTCGCCGCGCAACTGGACGACGCCAACCGGCGCATCGGCGAGTTGGTCATGAAAATCGAGATCCTGCGCAAGGAAAGAGAGGCGCGCCGCCCTGTGGCCGGACGGAGGTCGTCGCGATGAGCCGCGAGACCTCCGGCGGCGCAGGAAAAACCTACGGTCTGAAACGGGTTTGCCGGGTGCTCGGATTTCCCCGCTCGACGATCTACGCCCAACAGAAGCGTGAATCGGCCAGGGGGGCGTCCTCGCACCCGCAGCGCCGCGGAGCGAAACCCAAGTTGCCAGATACCGATCTGCTGGCGGCCATCCGCGCCGATCTGGATGCCTCACCCTTCACCGGCGAGGGTCACCGCAAGGTCTGGGCGCGGCTGCGCATCCTGCGCGACATCCGCGTCTCGCGTCTGATGCGCGAGCAGGCGTTGCGCTCCCCGCATCGCCGGCCCCGGGGCGATCCCAACCTGCACGACGGAACGATTACCACCGGTCGCCCGAACGAGATGTGGGGCACCGACGGCATCTGCATCCAGACCGTGGAGGATGGCTGGGTCTGGGTGTTCTCGACCGTGGATCACTACGATGCCTGCTGTGTGGGCATCCATGCGGTCAAGATCGGCAACCGCTTCGCCGCGCTCGAACCGATCGCCCAGGCGCTGGCAGCCGAATTCGGGCGCGGGCTCGCGCTGCGCATGGACAACGGCACGCAATACACTGCCGATGACTACCTCAACCAGGTCAAGTTCTGGGGCATCGCCCCGAGCTTCGCCTTCAAGCCCAAGCCGCAGACCAACGGTGTGGCCGAACGCTTCAATCGCAGCCTCAAAGCGCAGGCCATCCATGGCCGCGTCTTCGAGAACGTCGAGGACGTCCGCGCCGCCGTCACGGCGTTCGCAGATCGATACAATCGTCATTGGCGTCTCGAAAAACTGGGCTTCATGTCACCCCTTGAAGTCCGTCAGGCTCATGCCTTGCGAAAGGCGGCCTGAGTTGCAAAAGCGTGTCCAAACAATCGGGGGCGGTACACAAATTCTGGACTCCTGAATGCGGACTGCGCCACCCAGACGGCCGGATCGGCGCGGGCGCAAATCCTCCGACAAGCCGGAATCGGGATGTTCGGGCCAGCAAACCACCTGCGGCGAGGCGTGCTGCGGCTGCTTTACCAGTCCGTTCAGGCCCTCGGGCGAAGCGGCAAGGGGAGAGAGTGGCGCGCAGTCTCCTTGGCGTTGCTTGCCCACCCGGGATTTGACCATCGACGGACAGGACACCCAACCGGATTCCACGGGCTAGAGGCAGTCCTCTCGGTCGCGACGGGATGGTGCCACAGCCTGAGCAGACGCCCAGGGCGAAACGAACCCTGCCCGCTGCCTCCGACCCAACGACTCCACGGCATTCTGCAGCCGCCAGAACCGCTCGCATGGCAAGCGCATGAACGGGTTCGCGACATGCCGCCGATCAGCCGGCAGCCCGGCCATACCGCTGCACCAGCAGCCACACCAAATCCACGAGCTCCGGCCGGTTCAGGCGCGGTTCGCCAACGATCACCAGCATGAAACGGTGTTCGCCTACGAACAGCGGCCAGGCCCCAATGCGACTGTTGCCGCCGGCATCGATCGCCCCCCAGCCCTGTGAGGGCAAGCCAAACTGGCGCTCCATGCGATCGGCGTAGCGTCCTTGGATATGGGCAAGGTCGGCACTGACGGCGGCGAGGGTTTCCGCAGTTTCGTCATCGAGGCCGCAACGCGCGAGCGAAAAGCCATTCCAGTCGACCAGCATGGCCTTGCCGCGCGAGGAAAGCGGTGCGAGCAGCGCCTGGAGCGTGCCCCCGACGCTGCTGACCTCGAGCCTGCGCGGCTCGCGGTGCCCTTGCAGCCACGCAAGTGCCTGGGCGCGCCGCAGGAGGTCGAACAGTGTCGGCGCCTGCTCCAGGTCATCGATCAACGCCTCGAGCGCCTCCATGCGCGCCGGGGGCGTCGTGGGCTCGCGCAGCAGCGCGAGGATCAGCGCCCGCAGGGGATCGAAGCGACGGTCCGACACCGCGAAAAACGCCCCGGCCGGCGTGGGCGCCAAGTACAGGTCTTCAATCAACCGGTAGGACGACACCGCAGTAACTCAACCCCATGGCAAAGCTCGCGATTCAACCACTGACGCGGCCCTGTGTCATCGGGTCGGCCGGCCCCGCGTCGATCCCGCCGAATTCGCGCTCGAGCGCCGCCCACTCGTCGGGCAGCGCGACGCGACGCCCCATCAGGCGCGCGTGCATGGCGCGAAATGGCCTGACCAAGCCCCCCGCGCGGTAGATCTCGAGCAACGCGGCGACGTGGCCGGCGTCGCCGGGGTCGCTCTCGACGACGTGCTCCAGATACAGTCGCAGTGGTTCGAGGTCTTCGCCGGACAACGCCCCAGAGGACACGCTCTGCCCCCCGCCACCTCGGTCAGGTGTGTGGAGGAATTCCGTGCGCCCGGTGACCCCGCTCGCGAGGCAGCTGGGCGAGCCGGCTGGGAACACGTCGTTCGCAGTCAACCCGTGCTTGAGGTGGCGATACAGAAACACGGTCCGCTCGATGCCGAGCAACGGGCGTGTCTGGCGCAGCAGATCCCGCTTCAGCGCCCGTCCGCGCGGCCCGAGCACGATGAACAGGTCGATCAGTGCACCAAAACACGCGTCCGCATCGCCCACGCGCAGCTCGAGCAGCACACGCTGGGTGTGGGCCAATAGGTCACGGGGATTGCGCATGACCACGCCGCGCAGGAAACGCCGAAGCTCGCGCCGCCACGAACGCACGGGGTAGTCCGGGAGCAGGGCGTGCTCGCGAGGCAACAAGGCAGGCTCGAACGGATAGGCCCGCAGGGACTGCACCAGATGTGCATCGGCGACGTCGTCTGGCCCGATTTCGAGAAAGTTGGCCATAGCTGCATACGTCACGGACGCAAGCCGGCACCCCGCCGTGACGACGTGGCCGCTGCTCGCCGGTGAACCATGGACTTCTATTGTGCCCGGGCCTCCTTGAGCATGTCGTCGATCTCGATGTTGACCAGGTTCATCAGCAGCGCCTCGCTCAAACCGGCCGCCTTGTCCACGGCGGTAAACATGTTGCGCTGGTAGCTCTCGGCAATCAGCGCGAGGACGCAGGCTTGCAGCGCATGAACCGCCTTGATGAGTTTCAGCGCCTCATCGAGTGGCAACGCCGTCAGTGCGCGCGCACCAAGGAAGGTCATGATCCAGCCCCACATACCAGCCACCATCGCGTTGTTGACCTTGCGCTTGATGTGCACCAACCCGACGTAGGCCTGCCAGCGCCAGTATGCATCGTCAAAGGGGCCGCTCAGCGTGCGCCGGTACCACTCCACCAGGGTCTTCTCGCGCGCCGGGCGTTCGTCGTCACGAAACACCCTGCGCGTGACTGCGTGCCCGTAGACGTTGTCGTAAAAGCCCTGCACCAGATCGGCCTCGAACGTAAGCAGGGTGTCGCGGTAGCGCAGGATGACGGCGGCGTCTTCGTCATTGAAACGCACTGATGGCGGGATCTGGTCGAGGATCTCGCGGGCGAAATTTTGGGTCATGGGTCGAGCTCTCCGTGGTCGGTTCCGGCGGTCCAGGTCCTCATCACGCGACGGGCAAACATCACATCTCGAGGATTTTGCGCACCTCGACGGCTGCGGCGCTCGCCTCGAGGCGGACCAAACCCAGATTGCCGCGGGCGGGTGCGCGAACCGCGAGCACACCCTTACTGCCGGCAATGTAGATCAGCAGCAGGCCGTCGCTGCCCTTCACCATCACCTCCTGCGGCGTACCCAGCGCCGCATTCTGTGAGATCCTGTTGCCGAGGCCGGATGCCGCTGCGGAAACGGCCGCTACGCGTGCAGCGTCTTCCTCGGCAAAGTCGGTCACGATCGACAGGCCCTCATGACTGGCGATCATCACGCCAGTGATGTCAGGCACGTTCTCACGCAGATCACGCTGAATGCGCATCAATTCATCACGTTTGCTCATGCTTCGGTCTCCCCTGTTTCGCTGTCATGTGGTGGAACGTCCCGACCGACGGCGTCGCCGTGGCCCGTCAGTCGGGCTGTTGTGCATCGCCCCGCAGTGCGCCGAGTAACCGGCGCAGCAAGCCCTTGCGCCGCGGTGAGGCGCGATCTGCCCCAAGGCGCCGACGGATGCGGTGCAGCGCCGTTGTGCTGTCAAACTCATGCATGACGTGGACGGCTTCGCCTTTTGCGGCGGTCGACGTGGATGCCGGCACGAGTTCGAGCATTGCGACCTCGAAACAGGCATTGCAGAAATCCGTCACCGTCGCGATCGACACCCCGCTCGTCTCGGCGATCTCGCGCGCTGTCGCCGGCCGCTCGAGCATGACGTTGACGATCCGTGAGAAGTCATGCGCATACGGCACCGCCAGCAAGTTCGGCAGACTGACCAAACGCATTCGGGCGGTGGCGTCCACACCCTTTAGCCAACGGCCCTCGGAACCATACAGTGCCGCAGCAAACAACAACCGCCACAGCGCCTTGGTCTGCTGCAAGCGGCCTGCATCGTCTGCCGCATTGTCGGCGAGCGCGTGCAACGCGAACCGATCGGCAGGCTCCCGGTACATCGCCACCCAGGCATCCAGCTCGTGCGGGAAAAAGAAGGCGTCCCGGCCGGGGTAGATCTCAATCGGCGGGAAGTGCTCATGCGTGACAACCACAGCGCGGCTCTGGGCGATGATCGCCTCCACCAGGCCAAGAAAGCGCGTCGCGGGGTCGAATACCTCGCCCACCCAATTGGTCTTCTGGCCCCATTCGACGGTCGCAAGCGCGGCCATCGCCGGGACCAGGCCCTCGGCAGCGCTTTCCAGTGCCGGCGCGGGGCCACGATTGGCATCACCAGTTGCATCCACCGCCGGCTCCCAAAGCAGTACGGGCTGCGGCTCGGGCGACTGGATTTCGGCCTCCGCGACCGTCGGTTCACGTGCCGTTCGCTGGCTTCGGCCGCGGTGTGATGTGGCATCCGACTTACCCGCTGCCGACCGCCCCCTCGCTTCGAGCGCGGGCGTGAGCAGGATAACCGTGTCGCCCGTCGTGCCGCCGTCACTTTCGTAGTCAGACTCGGCTCGCGCCTCGCGTTCGGCGCGGATCTCGATGTGCTCGAACGCCTCACCGCCGAGCAGCGGCAAGGGGTCGTTGTGCACCTCAAACGAGAGACCAAAGGGAAACTCGGAGGTCCACACCAGGGTATCGGCCAGATCATCGACGGAGTCCGATGCCGTCGCGTCCGGGTCGCGACCATGGCACGGCTGATCGTCGATCCAGACACAGGGAGACGGATCGACGGCTGCAGACAACACCTCAGCGGCACATACCGCAGCGCTCTCGATGCCTGCGCTGGCTGCCCCATCGGGCGCCGCAGCCGCGCCATAGCCCTCGGCCGGTGACGGCTCGTCGAGCCAGGCCAACAGGGCATTGCGGATCGCATCGAGGGTATCGGCCTCACCTGTGCCCCGGGCGGCGAGGGAGGCATCGAGTTCGCGCAGCAGTGCCACGACCCGGGGGTAGCTCAGCGGCAGGGGCAACCAGCGCTCGCTGTCGTAATCCTCCACTGGAGCGTGCGAGCACAGCACGATCTCGCTGCGTGACCGAACGCCTTCACGTTGCAGCCTTGTGAAGGTTGCGCGCCCCCAATCCGTATCGACATCGACGAACACGACTCGCGCCTGCTCCACCGACTCGACCAGCCGCCAGCGGCCGAACTCGATGCCCGCCCCCAGATCGATGACCGTCTCGAAAAACCGCAGACTAGCAGGGTCGAACCCCACCAGCGCCAGCGTCCAAAGCGGCGGGTCGATGGCTTTCAGATCCTGGTTTATCGGGGAGTTCATCGCGCTGGGATCGCTCACCTGGGTCGGTTTCGGCCCTGTCCGATGGGCGCCTGAGTGGTCGATACCCGACGATGATAGGCCAGGCCCTGTGACGGGAAATGTGAACCAGCCCGCGAATTCAGCTGGGGAGCTGCCGCAGATCAATGTTCAGATGACATAAGTCAACGGCAGTGTGCAAGCAGCGCAGAACGGACGGCTGGATCGATTGCTCGACCGGAGCTCGCCACTGGGTTACCACACCCGATGCGCACTGAGGGTCGGACTGCTGCACCACGCCCCGCCGCGGCGACCCGTGGGCGCCGCGGCAACCGCCCCCTGCGAAGACTACTTGGGCAACACGGCGCCCGCGGCCGACTTCGCCTTGTCCTTGAGCGCATCTTTGGCGGCGTCCTTCGCCGCGTCCTTGGCCATGTCCGTGGCCTTGGTCTCGAGCTTCGGCGCGACAGCCGCCTTGGGGTCAAGCTTGGGCGCGGCAACGTCCTTCGCCTTGGTCTCAAGCGCCTTGGTCGCGGCGTCTTCCTTCGTCGCTGACGCCTTTTCCGCAGGCTTGGCTGCGGCTGATTTGTCGGCCGCGTTGCCGCCCTTGCCACGGCAGTAGGCATCGACCTTGGTGCCGGTCTTCATGGTGTAACCGTCAACCCAAGTGCAACTGGGGGTGGACTCGCACTTCTGCTGATCCAGCCCCTTACAGGCACTGTCTGCGTGGACGCTCCCGCCCGCTACTGCCAGCAACGCCGTGGAAACCGCAATCGACAAGAATCGCCGGTTGAATGCACTATGCATGATTTCTCTCCAAATCTATTAGGAAACATGCTTGAGTCGTCAATCTGGCCGATACCGGTCGAAGAGCCTAGCACAGCCACCGACCGGGCAGCCGGTCGGCATCGTAACACTTTGAAAACCCGTCTCGAGATGGTAGCGCGACGAATGTCGATCAGCGTCGCTCACCGCTGCCTGCCCGCAGGCGGCGGATCTGGAAGAGCGTGTTGCGTTCGTCCTCCTCGAGCGCGGCGCGGATGTAGCGCACGGTCTCGTAGTAGCGCGGGATGATGTTGTATTTCAATGCGTTGACGCGCTTTTGGGTCTTGCGGCTCGCGGCCAGAAGCCGCCACAGGGCATTCTCCGCCTCGCCGAGGCGCGCGAGGGTGACGGTGAGCTGGCGCACCTTGAGGCGCGCCTCATCGAAACTTACATCGGTCCACATCAGACCAACTGGCTGCAGCGGCAGCGCTTCGGCACTGACGCTCGGGTACTCCACGCCAACACTGGAACGCGTGACGATCTTGAGCTCCACCGACGGCTTCAGCCCAATCGCCGCCTGACGCAACATCTGCTTGCCCATGCGCATGTGCGCAACAGCCATCCAGTGATAGGCCTCCGAGAGCTCCTCGGCCGCCTGACGGCGCAGTTGGCGGTACTGGTTGAGACGTTCGTAGACCAGGCGGATCAGCAGGTCGCGCTTTTTCTCCAGCATTTCCTGCCCCTGCTCGAGGAAGCGCGTCTGCCGGCTGACCTGCAGCAGCGCACTCTTGGTCGGCGGAACGGTGAGGCGCTTACCCATGTCGCGACCCGAGCGTGCGGCGTCCGGCGTTCACGCGCACCGCCTCGAGCGGACGCTGCACGCCATCGAAGATCGTCCCGAGCAGCCCTGGGCCCAGTTCGACCGACAACGGGTAGCCGAGGCCCGTGGCCGGCTCGCCCGGCCGCAGGCCGTCGGTGTTTTCGTAAACCTGCGCAAGCGCCCGCCGCCCGTCGCGGCTGATGACCTCGCCGACGAGATTCAGCTCGCCGATGCGTACCTGCTCGCCGATCACCGAGTCCGGCAACTCCACGTCACGATCGGGCCGTTGATGTCGATGATCTTACCCATGAACAATCGTCCCCAGGTCGGGTGTGGCCGCAAACAGGCGCTCCATGATGACCTGCGCGAGGTCGAGTTCGAGGCGCTCGAGGCGGCCGGCAAAGGTGTGGTCGATGCGCACGGTGTCATCGGCGAGGCTGACTTCCATGCCGCCTCCGCCGGTCTCGCGTGCCAGCATCTCCCAACGCACTTCGCGGTCGGGCGCAGCACGCTGCGCGATACCCTCCAGCCGCGGGCGCAGGTGTTCACAATCCTCCGCGCCGAGGCGCACGACCAACGGACCCGCTGGCAGGTCACGCGCGGCCTGCGCAAGGTGGTTCTCCAGCAGGACGAGGTAGTGCGACTCCTGCCCGGCCACGCCCTGCAAGCGCAACCGCAGCTCGCTCAAGCGAGACTGCACGAGCGTCCACCGCAACCGGTCCAGATCGCCGGCCAGCCGCGCTTCGGCCGCCTGAACGAGCCGCCGCTGCTCGTGCTCGCCCTGCAGCCGCGCGGCCATGATCTCGCGCGCCTCGCGCTGCCGCAGCCGCTCCGCGCTCTCGGCTTGGATGCGCGCACATGCGGCCTCCGCGTTCTTGAGCTGCTCGCGGGCGAGGGTTTCCGCTTGGCGCAGCAACGCCTGCTCGAGTTGCGATACCTTGGATTCGTCGCTCATGGGGCGTCCCTCAAAGCGTCGGGTCCCAAGACCGCGCGCACCACGTCGTCGACGGCGGGCTCGTAGGCACCCGGCGTTGCCAGCGGCGGCAGCTCCGTCACGACGATACTGCCGCCCTCGTTGCGCAGGCGGGTGAGCCATTCGCCGCCGCGCGCCAGGTGGTGCTCGATCAGCACCAGCGCGCGCACCTTCACGCGCGAGGCGCGCCAACACCTCATCGACCTGCTCGGGCGTGAGCAGCCGGGCAGCGAACAGGCTGACTCGGGCATGGAGGTAGGCGGACATGGCTTCGGCATCAGCGTGAGGGATCGAGCATCAACGCCTCGGCCGCCTTCAACGCATCCTCTGCGTTGCGCGCGGCCTGGCGGCGCAGATCCCGCTGGCGCTCCTCGAACTTGAGCTGCAGTTCCGCGATGGCGCTCGCGGCCCGCAACTCAGCCTCGCGGATAATCGGCGCGCGCAACGCCGGTAACGAGTCCTCGAGACGGGCCTCGGCCTCTCGCGCCTGCGCAAGCGTCTCGTTGATCATCGCCTCACGACGCTGGCTCGCCTCCTCGACGATCGCCTCCGCTCGGGTCTCGGCATCGAGCAGCCGCTTGAGCGTTGCCCCTATATCTTCAGCGCCTGGGGCTGCGTGGCGGTCGCAATCGGTCATGTGGCTTGGCCTGCGCGCACGGGGATTGGGAGCTCGTCCGCCTCGCCGCTGGCTTGTGGAGCCTCTCCAGCGCGCTCGGTGGCGGCGCGGCCTGTCGGAGTGGTCAGATGGACCTGGTAAGCGGCCCGGCGGCGCTGACCGGCATGGCGCCCGCCGCGGAGGCTGGAGATCTTCGCGCTGACGGTCTTCGATCGGGTTGGGGACATGTCGCGCCCTCCCGCCGGCCAACGGCAGTGGACCCGCGATATTGCACTGCATCAACGCCAGGACTGACGCCACTGGCTGTCAAGCGGCGAAGTCAAGTGTCGGTGTGAAAGCCCCCATCCGCCCCGGGCGGATAGCGGCCAGCCAACCGCTCGTAGGTGGCAATGACCTGCGCGCCGAGCAGCAGGATCATGCCCCCGACCTCCAGCGAGAGCAGCGCGACGATCGCCGTCGCGAGCGAGCCGTAGACGACGTTGACGATCGACAAGGTCGCGAAGTACCAGATCAGCACGTGCCGCGCGCCCTCCCACAGCAGCGCTGCCGCGACCCCACCGAGCAGGGCGTGCCGCACCGAGAGCCCGCCGTTGGGCATGACCATATAGATTGCGGTCAGCAGCAAAGCAAGCACGACGTTGTCGCCGAGATGCTGGATAGCCCCGGCGATCACGGTCATCACCAGCAGTCCGAGCCCGAGCAGCAAGACGAACACATAAGGGATGACGGCCGAGACCACAAAGTGCCTGCGCCGCACTGCCACGCGGTGGTAGAAGATCACCGACAGCGTGTTCTCCAGCACGGTGAAGGCGAGCGAGCTGAAAAACAGCATCAGGCCTAACCCGACCCACCCTACGACGCGGCGGTGTGTGAGGAACTCGCGCACCTGCGCAAGTAGCGAATCGGTCAGCCCCGGCAGGGTCAGGTCGAGCACCCCGCGCAACAGCCCGAGCCACGCCTCATCGCCGTACAGGTGGGAGATGCCGACCACCGCCAACGTAAACAACGGGATGATCGAAAGCAGGGTGTAGTAGGCCACCGCCCCGGCAAGCAAAAGGCCCTGATTCGCACGGAAATCGCGCAGCACCTGCAGGACGAAGCCGAGTGGGTGGCGCAGCACGTAGAGGCTCGGCGATGTGCTGGATGACATGAGGCATGGCTCCCGGCTTGTGCAGAATGCCCCGAGTGTAGCGAAGGCAGATGGCGGGCGTATGCCGGGAGGACGGGTAGCGCTTTCTGAAATGCTGACTAAAATTTGCAATGTCCATCACACTTCTGGACATGCTCGCGTACACGTCATCCCTGCGCGGCGAGCCACGGCAAACCCTTGGGAGCCAGATTGCCACATGCTTTATGAACGACTTGCATCAGCCCTGGTGGCAACACCCCTGCAGTACCCCGCGGAGCAGGTACGCTCACTGGTGATCAACCTCAAGCGCCTGCGCCACCCGGAGTTGCGTCACGTGCTCTGCGAAGGACCCCGTTCGCGCGCCTTGATGCGGGCGGTGATCCACGACGGCATGAACTGCATCGACGCCGGCGCCCACCACCTCGGCACGATGACCCACGAGATGGTTCGCCTCTCCCCCTCGGGCCACCACTACGCCTTCGAGCCGATCCCGTACAAGGCCGCGTGGCTGCGCGAGAAGTTCCCAAGCGTGGAGGTCCGTCAGGTAGCGCTCAGTGACTCGACCGGCAAGGCGACGTTCTGGATAGCGGGGCGATCAACCGCGGTGAGCGCGCTGCACATCATCGACGAACAATCGGAGGAACGGTCCATCGAGGTGGACTGCGTCCGGCTCGACGACGTCATCCCGCCAGACCGACGGATTGGCTTCATCAAGATGGACGTGATCGGCGCGGAATACGCGGTCATGCGCGGCGCGCAGACCCTTCTAGCGCGCGACCGGCCAGTACTGCTCTTCGAGTGCACGCAGACGGGGGCAACGGCTTTCAAAGTCGATCCCGCCGAGCAGTTCGAGTTCCTGACACGGGGTTTCTACTACGACATCTATTCCCTGAAGGGCTGGGCAATGCGCGAGCCCGCACTGGACCTGTCACGTTTTCTCAAGGCGATGGTCTACCCGTTCGAGGCCTTCAACTTCGTCGCGTTGCCCAAGCCGAAATGAGCCGCGCCAAACGCTAGCCCGATGCGTCACCGTGCATCGGGAAATAGCTTGCGCGCCTCGCGTGCGGCACGCTCGGCGCAATCGCCAATCGACAAGCCGTTCAGGTAGTTCCCGGCTAGCGCGAGCGTGCCGCCTTGCAATTGGCGGTCGATTTCGGCGGCCAGCGCGACGTGGCGCACCTCCGCAGCCGGCAGCCGGTTGAGCTTCTCTTCGACGTACAGGAACTCGTCGGGGCTCGTACCGAGCACCTGTGCGATGCGTCTGAGCTTGCCGTCGCGGTCGAGCCTGCCGGGACGGAAGTGAAAGGTGAAGCCGCGCAACGTCGGATGCGGGACAGGATCCCGAGTCACCGCCGAATAAAACGCGTCATCGTCACCGATGATGCCCGCAAGCTTCGGCACCTGTGTAGCTTCTGCAGGGAGCACGACAGCGAGCGTCTCGATGTCGGCCATCGGGATGGCCTTGAGCTGTGCGGCGAGCGGCGGATTGACTTCACGCAGCAAGTCTGCAGCCACGTCCGGGGGCGTTGTGAGCGCGATGCGCTGGCACTGGAAGTGCTCGCCCTCCACCTCGATACGGTAGCCGTCAACGGTGCGGTCAAGCCCACCAACCGGGGTGCCAAGCCGCACGCGAAACGCGGCGTCACCCGTCAGCGCCTCGAGGATCCCTTGCAAGCCACCTGGCCAGGTGTACTTGCGCGGTGCAGACTTCATGCGCGGCTTGCGGCGGAACAGCCACTCGGCCGGGTAACGGTCCGCCGGCTGCGAGAGTACTGCCGAGAACGCCGGCGCGAACAGACGGCGGTAATTGCGCCGCCCGAACAGGGCACCGTAGTACCGCTCGAGATCCTCTCCGCGCTTATCGCGACTCAGCCCAAGAGGGAGGTTCCAGGCCAATTCCAACCAACCCAGCCGCGCGAGCGGCGACACAAACCGGCGCCCCTGACAAAACTTGTAGCCCAGCGCCTCGCGCGCTTGCAGACGTCCGAGCCACCCGCGCTCATCCAACAACTCGAGTAGCGGCTTGTAGGAGTTGTATGCCGTGTGACCACCCAGCTCGAGCCAGAAATCCCCCGTCGGACGCCACGAATGCAGGCACCCGCCGATGCGCTCCTCCTTTTCCAGAAGTACTACGGAGCGGCCGCTTTTTGCCGCGTGTGCGGCAAGCACCACCCCACTTACCCCTCCGCCGATGACGACCAAATCGCAATTCGTTTGCATAGTTCTTTAAGGTAATTTCAAACCCCGAGCGGCGGCAAATTCACGCCAGTGCGGCCAAGGGATACGCTAATCAATAGGCGTACGGGGGATGGCGCGGCCGGCCTGCGCAGTGCGGCGGCGAAACCTCGTCAACAAACAGAGCGCGAGGTGTTGCGCGTGCAACGCTACGGTTCACCCGCGCCGTCATCGAATCGGCATTTTACGAGGCTTGCTGCGTGCACCCTCGGAGTGCATGCGAGCGGCATCGAATGCGCCGCGTGGGTGCAACCACGGCGTTGCACGACAAACCACGACTGTTGAGCGCCAGGACCCACATCCTTGCACGAAAGTTGCGTTGACCGTTTAATCTTCGCCCCGCCTCCGGCGCTCGAGACTGGCCGGGGACCCCGGCATTACCACACGACGAGGAAGACCGTGCCCAAGCGACCGCTGATCAAGAGCACCCCGAAACTCAACCTGAACGGCCTGCCGCCGCTCGGCATGGATGCGCAGGCACTCTCGGAAGACTTCCGCTGCCACTTCCGCCACACGCTGGGACGCGATCCGACGTGCGTGTCGCGGCACTACCACTACCTCGGGCTTGCGCTCTCGGTGCGCGATCGCTTGATGGAGCGCTGGAGCACGACGCGTTTGTCGATCCATGAGGGCAAGCACCGCCAAGCCCATTATCTATCGCTCGAGTTCCTGATGGGGCGTTCGCTGCGCAACGCCGTGCTCAACCTCGGACTCGACGCGGCGACTGCCGAGACGGTGGAAAAGCTGGGGCTGGAGTTGGAGGAACTGGAGGAAGCCGAACAGGACGCAGGCCTCGGCAACGGTGGCCTCGGCCGGCTCGCCGCCTGCTTCGTCGACAGTTGCGCCACGCTGCGACTGCCCGTCACTGGGTACGGTATCCGCTACGAGTACGGCATGTTCCGTCAGCGTATCGTCAACGGCGAGCAGGTCGAGGAACCCGACCACTGGCTGCGCAACGGCAACCCGTGGGAGCTCGAGCGGCCGGAGTATACGCGGCGCGTGCACTTCGGCGGACACACCGAGCGCTTCATGGATGAGCACGGCCGCACCCACGTGCGCTGGGTCAACACGCAGGACGTCCTGGCCGTGCCTTACGACCTACCCGTCCCCGGCTACCGCAACGACCACGTCAACACCTTGCGACTGTGGAAGGCGGCCGCGACCGATGAATTCGACCTCAACGAATTCAACGCAGGGGATTACGCCGGCTCGGTCGCGGAAAAGAACCAAGCCGAACAGATAACGATGGTGCTCTACCCCAACGACGCCAGTGAGAACGGCAAGGAACTGCGGCTGCGCCAGCAATATTTCCTGGCCTCCGCGAGCCTGCAGGACGTCATTGAGCATTGGGGAGCGACGCATGACGGCAGCCCGGATTTCCGCGCCTTCGCCGATCATAACTGCTTCCAGCTCAACGACACGCATCCGACCATCGCCGTCGCGGAGCTGATGCGTCTGCTGCTCGACGTGCACCATCTGAGCTGGCAGGATGCCTGGGCCGTCACCAGCCGCTGCATGGCCTACACGAATCACACCCTGTTACCAGAAGCGCTTGAGCGCTGGCCGGTACGCCTGTTCCGCCAGGTGCTGCCCAGGCTGCTGGAGATCATCTTCGAGATCAACGCGCAATTCCTCGCGGAAGTCTCCCGCCGTTGGCCGGGCGACGTCGATCGCCTGCGGCGCATGTCGATCATCGAGGAAGGACCTGAGCAACAGGTGCGCATGGCCTATCTCGCCATCGTCGGCAGTTTCTCGGTCAACGGTGTGGCCGAACTGCACTCCCGGCTGCTGCGTGAGGGGCTATTCAAGGACTTCTACGAACTCTGGCCGCACAAGTTCAACAACAAGACCAACGGTGTGACGCCACGCCGCTGGCTGGCCGCCTGCAACCGAGGCCTTTCGGCGCTGATCACCTCGCGCATTGGCGATGGCTGGGTATCCGACCTGCAGCAGCTCAGCCAGCTCGCCGAATTTGCAGACGACCCCGACTTCCAGGCCCAGTGGCGCAGGGTCAAGCGCACCAACAAGCAGGCTCTCGCCAACCATCTGCACCGCAAGTGGCGCTGCGAAATCGACCCCAACGCGCTGTTCGACGTGCAGGTCAAGCGTATCCACGAGTACAAGCGGCAGCTGCTGAACGTGCTGCACGTCATCCACCTGTACGACCGCATCAAGCGTGGCGACACCGCGGGATGGGTGAATCGCTGCGTGCTGATCGGCGGCAAGGCCGCGCCCGGCTACTTCATGGCCAAGCGTATCATCAAGCTGGTGAACAACGTCGCCAGCGTGGTGAATGCCGACCCGGACATCGACGGGCGCCTGCGGGTGTATTTCGTGCCCAACTACCGCGTCTCGACGATGGAGCTCATCGCGCCGGCCACCGACCTCTCCGAGCAGATTTCCACCGCAGGCAAGGAGGCCTCGGGTACCGGCAACATGAAGTTCATGATGAACGGGGCGCTGACCATTGGCACGCTCGACGGGGCCAACATCGAGATCCGCGAGGCCGTCGGCGAGGAAAACTTCTTCCTCTTTGGCCTTACCGCCGAGGAGGTCATGCAGCGCCAGCGCGACTACGACCCCAACGCCATCGTCGCCGCCGATGCGGATCTCGCCCGGGTGATGGCGCTGCTCGAGTGTGGCCATTTCAACCAGTTCGAGGCCGACATCTTCGACCCCATCATCCACTCCCTGCGCAGCCCGCATGATCCGTGGCTGACGCTCGCCGACTTCCGCAGCTACGTCAACGCCCACCGCCAGGCCGCCAGCGCCTATCTCGACACGGACCGCTGGACGCGCATGAGCATCCTCAACACGGCGATGAGCGGGCGCTTCTCTACCGATCGCACGATCCACGAGTACAACCAGGGCATCTGGAAGCTCCATCCGGTGGCGCGAAGCTAATACGGCAGCTCCCCGGCGCTCCGACGACGCCGGGGGGCGCAACCGCGCGCCAGCGCCTACCGCGAATCTGCCGGCGACAGGTCGCACTCCCACGAATATCGAGCGGCACAGGGTCTTCCCATGCCGGCTGTGGCGCCCTGCGATAGAATGCTGCTTTTGCGCCACGTCCGTAACGCCCCATGCCCATCCTCACCTTCCGCAACGTCGTCCTCAGCCTCGGTCGGCCGCCGCTGCTCGACGGCGTGAGCTTCGCCATCGAGCCCCGCGAACGACTCTGCCTGGTTGGACGTAACGGCGCCGGCAAGTCCACGCTGCTGCGCATGATCGCCGGGGAGATCGTGCCCGACGATGGCGAGATCGTGCGCGCGCAGGGCCTTCGGGTTGCGCAACTGCAGCAGGCAGTGCCGCAGGGCACGGCTGGCACGGTGTTTCACGTCGTTTCTGAGGGGCTCGGTGAGATCGGGCGCCTCGTCGAGCGCTACCACGCCACCGCGCACACGGTCGCGGGCGGGGCGCTCGAACGGCTCGCCGAGCTCGAACGCTGCCAGCACGAGCTGGAGGCCGCCCACGGATGGGATGTCAACCAGCGCGTCGAGACGGTGCTCACACGGCTGCAACTCGATGCGGACGCTGAATTCTCGAGCCTCTCCGGCGGACTCAAGCGCCGCGTGCTGCTCGCGCAGGCCCTGGTCAGCGAGCCCGATCTGCTGCTGCTCGACGAGCCGACCAACCACCTCGACATCGAGGCGATCGTCTGGCTGGAGGAGTTCCTGCTCGGCTGGGGCGGCACGCTGTTGTTCATCACCCACGATCGCGCCTTCCTGCAACGGCTTGCCACGCGCATCATCGAACTCGACCGCGGCAAGCTCTACGACTTCCCGGGCAACTACGCCACCTACCTCGAGCGCAAGGCCGCCCTACTGGCCGCCGAGGAGCAGCAAAATGGCCTGTTCGACAAGAAGCTCGCGCAGGAGGAGGTGTGGATTCGTCAGGGCATCAAGGCGCGGCGCACCCGCAACGAAGGCCGTGTGCGCGCCCTCAAGCAGATGCGCGCCGAACGCGCCGAAAGGCGCTGCGTCACCGGCCAGGCGCGCATGGTCATCCAGGAGGCCGAGCGCTCGGGCAAGGTCGTCGTCGAGACCGAGGGCGTTGGCTTTACGTTTGGCGACAAACCCGTGTTCCGTGGCCTGACCACCACCATCCTGCGCGGTGACAAGGTCGGCATCATCGGCCCGAACGGCGTGGGCAAGACGACGCTGCTGCGCGTGCTGCTCGGCCAGCTCGAGCCGACTGCGGGCCGCATCAAGCGCGGCACGAACCTCGAAGTGGCCTACTTCGACCAGTACCGCGCCGCGCTCGACGAGGAGCAGACCGTCCAGGAGAACGTCGGCGAGGGCCGCGACATACTCACCATCAACGGCAAGCCGCGCCACGTGCTGAGCTACCTGCAGGACTTCTTGTTCACTCCCGACCGCGCGCGCCAGCCGGTCAAGGCCCTCTCTGGCGGCGAGCGCAACCGCCTGCTGCTTGCCAGGCTGTTCACCAAACCATCCAACGTGCTGGTCCTTGACGAACCGACCAACGACCTGGACGCCGATACCCTCGATCTGCTCGAGGAACTCCTCATCGATTATTCTGGCACGGTGCTGCTCGTCAGCCACGACCGGGCCTTTTTGAACAACGTGGTCACCAGCTCGCTCGTTTTCGTGGAGGACGGACAGGTCAACGAGTACGTCGGCGGCTACGACGACTGGCTGCGCCAACGCCCCAACACCCCCGCCAAACCTGCCACCACGCCACATCGCGAATCCGCAGCGCCCCCTGCGGCGCCGGCGGCGGCCAAGGACAAGGCGCGCAAGCTCTCCTACGAGGACCAGCGCGAGCTCGACGCCTTGCCGCAACGAATCGAGCAACTTGAAGCTGAGCGCGAATCCGTCACCGCAGCCATGAGCGACCCCGGTTTCTACCAACGCGACAAGGCCGCCATCGGGCAAGCGCAAGCCCGACTCGACGCGATCGAGAACGAACTGGAGGCCGCCTATGCACGCTGGGAGGAACTGGAGGCGGCGCGGGGTTGATCCGGTAGCGGCGACGGGCCGAGATTCCCCCCGTTGACCTTGCGTGGCACGCCAACCGCCGCCCGATCGCAGAAAACAGTTCACGCATTGACCCCTCCCCGACGCCTACTACACTCGAACACACCCACCACCCCGGATCCACACTCCATGCACCTGCCTGCCGACGAATGGCGCCGCTTTCTGCGGCTGCGCTGGTCGATTTACGCCATCCTGATCTTTGCGTACATGACGGTGTTCTTTCACCGCATGGCGCCGGGCGTGGTGGCGGGCGACCTCATGCAGGCCTTCAACACCACCGGGGCGGCGCTCGGCTCGATGGCGGCGATGTACTACTACATCTACACCGCGATGCAGCTGCCTTCTGGCGTGCTTGCCGACACGCTCGGTTCGCGCATCAGTGTCACGATTGGCTGCGCGGTGGCCGGGGCCGGCTCGATCCTGTTCGGGCTCGCTGAGACCTTCACGATCGCTGCTGCCGGACGCTTCCTGGTCGGGCTGGGTGTCTCGGTCGTATTCGTGGGACTCATGCGCTCAAACACGGTGTGGTTCAGCGAGAGCCGCTACGGCTTCATCAGCGGCCTGACGCTGCTGCTTGGAAATGTGGGTTCCATTCTGGCCGCTGGCCCGCTTGCCCTGCTCCTCAAGGTAACGCCCTGGCGCACGGTGTTTATCGGCATCGGCTTGTTCTCGCTGGCACTCGCGGTCATCGCCGCGCTGGTCGTGCGCAATACGCCCGAGGAGGCGGGCCTGCCCTCGGTACGCGAACTGGAGGGCAAGCCGACACACCCGCCGCGCGAGCAGCACTGGCTGCGCGACCTTGCCGGCGTGGCGAAAACGGCCGCGGTATGGCCGATCTTCGTCATGATGTTCGGCGTAACCGGTAGCCTGTTCGCCTTCGCTGGCCTGTGGGGCGTGCCGCTGATGCGCGACGTGTACGAACTCGACCGCGGGGCGGCCTCGCTCTACACCACGGCATCTTTGCTCGGCTTCGCCCTCTCGGCATTCGTGATGGGCTGGTTTTCCGACCACCTTGGCCGACGCAAGCCGGTGATCCTCGCAGCGTGCCTCGCTTCGGTGCTCGCCTGGCTCGGTCTCATCCTACTGCCGTGGGGGCCGGGGTGGAGCGGCTTGTTGTTGTACGCGCTGCTCGGGATCAGCGCCGGTGGCTTCGTCGTCGGCTACGCGGCGGCGAAGGAGGTCGTGCCGCCGGGGGTAGCGGGCATGGCCCTCGCGCTCGTTAACACGGGGCTGTTTCTCGGTGCGGCGGTGCTCCAGCCGGCCTTCGGCTGGGTGCTCGACTGGACGTGGGATGGAACGCTGGTCGACGGCGTGCGCCGCTACGCAATGCAGGACTACCGCAACGGCTTGTGGCTGGCGTGCGCATTCGCAGGGCTGGCACTCGTCGCAGCCCTGTTCGTCAAGGAAACCCACTGCCGCAACCTGACGGTGGCTGGTCACTAAGTGCGCCGCTCGCCCGGAAGACGGGGCGGCGTAGACGCCGACCGTCAACCAAAATGACACACGTAGTGCAGCGTCTCGCTCGTTTCGATGTCGAACGCCGAATTACCTGGCACGCTGAAGGATTCGCCGCCCGCGTCCTCCCGCCAGGCATCCTCGCCTTTCAGCCGCACGCGGCACTGGCCGGCCAGCAGCTCCATGACCTCGGGTGCGCCCGTGTTGAATACGAGGCTGCTCGGAAAAATGACACCCACGCTCTTGCGGGAGCCATCCGGCAGGATGACGGTGTGGGACACACATTTGCCGTCGAAGTAGACGTTGGCTTGCTTGACGACGCTGACGTTATCGAACTGCGACATAGCGATTCCTGGGATCCATGAATCGGGGATGCGCGCATTTTCGCACGCGCCTCCCCGACAGGGAAAAGGTCGGCGGGCTGCCTGACACAAATGCCTGGACGACGACGCGGGACGCGGTGGCATGCGCCCGTGGGCACACTGCCGCGCGTCCTCGCAGGGCGCTCACGCGGCGACTTTGGGCAGGCGCTCCAGCGCGGCGTGGATGGCCTCGTCCGGGTACTCGAAGTCCTCCAGCTTGCCGCTGAAGTAACTGTCGTAGGCGGCCATATCGAAGTGACCGTGACCGGAGAGGTTGATCAGCAGCGTCTTCGGCTCCCCGCTCTGTTTGCAGCGCAACGCCTCGTCGATACAGGCCCGGATGGCGTGGCTCGACTCTGGCGCGGGGATGATGCCCTCGGCGCGAGCGAACATCACACCGGCCTCGAACGTGGCGAGCTGCGGCACGGCGACCGCTTCGATGAACTTTTCGTGATAGAGCTGCGAGACGAGCGGCGAGTCGCCGTGATAGCGCAGCCCACCGGCGTGAATGCCGGGCGGCATGAAGTCGTGGCCCAGTGTGTACATCTTCATCAGCGGCGTGTAGCCGGAAACAGTGCCGTAATCGTAGGCGTACACCCCCTTGGTCAGTGTCGGGCACGACGAGGGCTCGACGGCCACGAAACGCAGGTTCTGCGCGCGCTTCTCACCCGCCGCCTTGTCGGCGAAGAACGGGAAGCTCACGCCTGCGAAGTTGCAGCCGCCGCCGCACGGGGCAAAGATCATGTCCGGGTAGTCACCGACCTTCTCAAATTGCTTTTTCGCTTCCTGGCCGATCACCGCCTGGTGCAGCAGCACGTGGTTGAGCACCGAGTCAAGGGCGTAGTTGGTGTCGGACCGCGAGGCCGCCTCCTCCACTGCCTCGGAGATCGCGATGCCGAGCGAACCCGGGTTATTCGGGTCCTGAGCAAGTATGCGCCGCCCGGCCTCCGTCATGTCGGTGGGGCTTGCAAACACCTCGCCACCCCAGGTCTGCATCATCGAGCGGCGAAACGGCTTCTGCTCGAAGCTGACTTTGACCATATAAATGCGGATCTGCAGGCCAAACAGCTGGCCGGCCAACGCCAGCGAGGATCCCCACTGCCCCGCCCCGGTCTCCGTGGTCAGCCGGTTGATGCCTGCGACCTTGTTGAAGTACGCCTGCGCGAGTGCCGAGTTGGGCTTGTGCGAACCAGCGGGCTAGACACCCTCGTACTTGTAGTAAATCTTCGCCGGCGTGCCGAGCACCTGCTCCAGGCGATGCGCGCGAAACAGGGGTGACGGTCGCCACAGGCGGTAGGCCTCGCGCACCGGCTCAGGGATCGGAATCCAGCGATCCGTGGACATCTCCTGCTCGAGGATGTTGGCTGGGAAGATCGCCAGCATGCGCTCAGGGGCCACCGGCCTGCCACATCCGGCCCGAGCGGCGGCAACGGCGGATTCGGCATGTCCGCGACCACGTTGTACCAGTGGGTCGGGATCTCGGACTCATCAAGCAGAATTTTCGTCTGGGACATCACCATCTCCATTTTTGCCTCGGTGGAACGGACCGATGCTAGCGAATGCGCCGTCAAAGCGCCATGCGGGCCAGCCTAACCCGGGAAACGGGCACCGAACGCCCGCTCGCGGCCGCAAATGCCCCACTCGTCGGCTCGCGGCTAAGGACCCGCATCGCGGCCTAAAGCAGCGCCCAGCGCCGCCGATAACCCCCGTGAGGCGACGCGGTGCGGTCAGCACCACGGAGCCAGAACCGGGGCAGGATGCATGGGAAGCCGCCAGGCAAGGCGGACGGCAGGGACCAGCAGACGAACAACAAGAGCCCAAACCCAAGCCCTCTCGAAAATAACAACAAGAAAGTTGCCCACACTATTCGGGGCCTCGCGCCCCGAATCTTTCTGGACCGGAAGTCGCGAGGCGCATGGATCGGACGGACCCCAGGGCTGTCGTTGCTCGGCGCGGCGCGGACGGAGTCCGCATCGAGACACCACGGTACAAGGAGAGGTTACCGAGAGGCCGCTGGCGTACCACATGCCCCGGCCGTCTCGGTCGAGAGCAAGCAAAGACACAAGTAACTGGCCTCAGCCTGTCGGGGACTTGCACCCCACAGATGTCCGGCAGAGGCAGGATGGGGGACTGAAGCCATGACAGCATCCGATTCCAATTTCCAGGTAAGAGTACTCGACGGTTTGCAAGCCCAGGGCGTTGGGCCGAGGACCGCACCCGCCGAGGGTGACGGGCAGCACACCGTCGCGACACACGACGCCAAAACTGCAAGGCCCGACCTGCAAAGGATTGCCGAGTCGATGACGCAACTTGCAGTCGACTTGCCGTGGTCGATGCAACTGACCTTCAACGCGGACGTAAAACACAGCGTTATCGTGGTGCGTAGCCTGGAAACCGGCCAGGTCGTGCGGCAGATACCGTCAGAAGAAGCCGTCGCCCTTCAAAAATTCATCGAGGGCGGGAATCCGAAAGGTGAACCACCGCTCGGTTTGCTGCTGGACACGCTGACCTGAGCACCTGCGGGCACGGATGTTGCTCACCCCAAAGGGCATGACAGTCGCACCGGCAAACCCGCTGCGCGGGTCAACCGGTCCGCTTTAGAACACACATCCGGCGCATAGCGGCGGCTACAACGATTAGATAACGGGAGTCACAGAATGGGCGCACTGACAATGTCTGGAGTCGGCTCCGGGCTGGACATCGGCTCGATGGTCACGGCACTCATGAAAGTCGAACGGCAACCATTGACCAAGCTGAAAAAGCAGCAGAGCGATATCGACGTCCAGGTGAGTGCTTACGGCAAGCTCAAGAGCGCGATTGCCGATCTGGTGAATGCTGCAAAGGAGCTGGGCGACCCGGACAGCTTCGCCAAGCACACGGTCAGCTCCACGAGTGAAAATGTTGCGACCGTGAGCGCGGGTCGCGGCGCTGCAGCCGAGACGCACACCATCACCGTGACCCAACTGGCCCAGCAGCACCGGCTCTCCTCCGCGGCGTATGCGAGCTCGACGGCCGCGGTCGGCGAGGGCACCTACACCTTCACCTACGGCACCACGAGTTTCGACGTCACCATCGATGCCACGAACAACACCCTGGCCGGCCTGCGTGATGCCATCAACAACGCCACGGGCAACTCCGGCATCGGCGCAAGCATCGTCAATGCCACGGGTAGCAGCCATCTCGTCCTGACCGCCAAGCAATCCGGCACGGCCAACGCCATTACCGCCCCGGGTGGCTTCGGCTTCACCGAGCAGCAGGCAGCGCTCAACGCCGAACTCACTGTCGACGGATTCGCCGTCAGCAGCGCGAGCAACACCGTCACCGGCGTCGTTACCGGACTCACCATCAACGTCAAGGCCGTCGGCTCGACCACGGTCACCTCAGCGCCCGACACCGGCGCCATGACAAAGACCATGCAGGACTTCGCCACCGCTTACAACGGCCTGGTCAACAGGGTCAAGAGCCTGCGTACCAGCGACCTCAAGGGCGAAGGCCTGCTGATGGGCGTCGAATCGACCTTGCGCAACCTCATGTTCGGCACCGTCACCAACGCCGCAGGAGAGTCGGAATCCGCGATCGACTACGGCTTCACCTTCAGCAAGGAAGGCACGCTGAGCGTCAACAACACGAAGGCCAATGCACGCATCACCGACAACCTCGTCGGCGTGCTCGACTTCTTCGGCAAGGCCGAAACGGGGCTCGGCAAGCGTCTGACCGCCGCATTCGATCGGTACACCGACTCGAACGGCATCATCCAGGGCCGCACCGACGGACTGTCCAGCCGCCGCAAGGCGCTCGACAGCCAGATCGACCGCTTCGAATCCCGGATGGAAATGGTCGAAAAGCGCTACCGCACACAGTTCTCCAAGATGGACGCGCTGGTCGCGCAGCTGCGCCAGACGAGTTCGCAGCTCACCAGCGCCCTCGGACGCTAACTAGAAAAAACTCAGTACAGGAAGCACGAAAGGAACCACACCGATGAATGCACGTTTCGCAAACGCCGCCAACGCCTACCAGACTGTCGGCAATGTCAGCGGGGCACTGGGCGCCGACCCGCACAAGCTCGTGGACCTACTCTATGGCGGCGCGCTGGAGAAGATCGCCCGCGCCAAGGGCCACCTCGAACGTAAGGAAATCGCGGCGAAGGGCCGCTGCATCAGCCAGGCCATCGACATCATCGTCGAACTCCAGGCAGGGTTGCGTCCCGAGGGTGGCGAGATTAGCGCGAATCTCGAATCGCTCTACGACTACATCAAGCGCAGGCTGACCGAAGCCCACGCGAAAAACGACAGCGCGGCCCTGGACGAAGTGGCCGAACTCATCGGCACACTGCGCGATGCCTGGAACAGCATCCCGCCCGCAGTGCGTCAGAATCCTCGGGGGGTGGCCGCATGACGCCCTTGCGCGACTTGCTGGCCAGCCTGCTCGACCACTGCGAGGCCATGGTCGACGCAACGGAGGCACAGGACTGGGATGGCGTTGCCGCGCTCGACACCGAGCGGCTCGCACTGCTCAAGGAAATCGAACGCAGTAAAGACGACGGTACCAGCTCACAATTCCAGTCGATCAAGCAACGCATACTCGATCTGGATTACAGGATCATGCAAAAGGTTACCGCCGCGCTCGAACGCTTCCATGACGAGTTTCACAGTGCGCAAGGCAACCTGGAGGGTCTGCGCGCCTACTCGGCGCAAATGGGCGGCTGACGCCCGTCGCGTAGCGCTCCCGACCCGCCGTCAACTTTTTGGTTAATTTTCGCTAAATCAGTACGTTAAAAGACCCAAAGCCGCTTTCGCCTCGGGCGCTGATGAGACCCTGTTCTCATCGCGCTCAAGAGGTGTTATTTTTTTGACGGACGCTTCGAGCGTTCTGTTAACGCGTTCATACTCACCCCGCACGCCAGCCCCTACTATTGCGCCAAGAGCACGGCGCTTGCTTCGGCGTCGATCGAGACAGCACAGCACACTGACACACAGCGGAATGCGAACCGCTGGTTGCGCTGGGCCCGCTGACGGCAACGGCGCGGAGCCAAGCAGCGTCACAAGACGGTTCGCACCGCAGCAACAGTGACGCGTCAGCCGTCGATCGACACCAGGACGAGCCGTCCGAAAGCTCGGCTTGCCCCCCCGAGGGCAAGGCCTTGAGCGCTCTGCCTGCGCCGCCGCGCAGCCACACGGAAGACGAGAAAACAACGGGGTTTGCCTCAATGCCACAACAACGTGCACTGGTCATTGGCTCCAACGCCGGTCTGCGTCAACGCGTCGCCGAGATGCTGGAGTTCCTTGACTACGCCGTCTCCTATCGGGAGGACGAGGCCGCGACTCTGGCCGATGCCGGCGCCGAGCCGATCAGCGTCGTTGCGCTGGTCGCTGATGATCGCGCCGACCTCGACGCGACGCTTGACAACCCGCGCCGGTTTCCCGACGCGCCCGCCCGCGTGCTGTTTTGCGCCAGCCCGCTTACCACCGACATCGATGCACCGGGCTTCACGGCCAAGCTGCCTCTGCCCTGCTCCTATCGGCAGTTGCAGGATGCACTGACGTCGCCCCCGGTCAGCGCACCGACTCCACCACGGCGCCGCCAGAACGTCACTCCACAGTCGCTGGAGGGCAGCAGCCCCGCCATCCGCAGGGTGCGCGACCTGATCCAGAAAGTCGCCCACACCGACGCCACGGTATTGATCTTGGGTGAATCCGGCACCGGCAAGGAGATCGTCGCGCGCATGATTCATCGCGCATCGGCCCGCACCGACAAGCCCTTCGTGCCGGTCAACTGCGGCGCGATTCCTGCCGAGTTGCTGGAAAGCGAGTTGTTCGGCCATGAGAAAGGCGCGTTCACCGGCGCGATCACCGCCCGGGCGGGCCGCTTCGAGCTGGCCGAGGGCGGCACCCTGTTTCTCGATGAAATCGGGGACATGAACTTCAACATGCAGGTCAAGCTGCTGCGCGTGCTTCAGGAGCGCTGTTACGAACGCGTCGGCAGCAACCGCTCGCAGCAGGCGGACGTGCGCATCGTCGCCGCAACGCACCAGAACCTCGAGAGCCGGATTGCGGACGGCAAGTTTCGGGAGGACTTGTACTATCGCCTCAACGTCTTCCCCATCGAGATGCCACCCCTGCGTGACCGTCAAGAGGACATCCCGGCGCTCGTCGAGTCGATGATCGGCCGGCTGGCGCACGAGAAGGGCAGCTTCCGGCTGCACGACGAGGCGATGGAGGCGCTGATGAGCCACGACTGGCCCGGCAACGTACGCGAGCTGCGCAACCTTGCCGAACGGGTGATGATCGTCTGCTCGGGAGATCGGATCGATCTCGAACACCTGCCGATGCCGCTTCGTGCCCGATTTCATCCGGAGTCTTCCGTTCGGATTTCGGACGATACAGCATCGGATGCCGGAGGCGGCACGCTCAAATCCCAACTCGAGGCTGCCGAACGCCGGGCCATTGAAGACGCCCTTCGGGCCTGCGGCGGAAACCGAACCCTTGCAGCCCGGCACCTCGGCATTCACCGCACCGGCCTGTATCAAAAAATGCAGAAATATGGGATTCGATAGGCTTTCGATGGAAGTGAAATTCCTACGAAAGTCGAATATCAGGTGTCAGAAGTCAGAAGTCAGGAGTCAGAAGAAAGCGGATGGCTCCCATTTTTTATAGCTTGCCCCTGCGACTTTCATTAACCGGGGTGAAACCCGGGTTGCATGGGCGATTCCTATGGGATCGTCTCACAAGAAATCGATAAGACTCCGATGCGCTTCATACGAACGGATACGGCTCTAAGCTTGATGGCCTCGCAAAAAGTCGCCTCTTACCGATTTCCCTCAAACGCCGGGCTTCCAGCAGGAGGGCGGGTGGTGTTTTCCGCTGCACAAGCAAAATGCACCCGCTCTCCTGCAGGTCAACCAAGAGCATCTGACTTTGTGCGAAGCCGTCAAATCATGCACTGCCGCACCACGCCCTACGGACGACGCACGCTGCATTTTCACGATGAAAAGGATCATCCAAATGAACAGCAATGGAGAACCAACGAATCCCTCTGATCGACATCTGCGTATGAATAGGCGAAAACAGCTGTTGGACCAAGAAATGAAGCGTTGCGTTCACCTCTTGACGGAACATGGTACCCCAGAGAAAGTGATTTTGTTCGGAACCCTGGCAACCGGTGGAATTCACGAATGGTCGGATATCGACATGGTAGTCGTGGAACGGACCGACCTTCCCTTTTTTCAGCGGATGAAACACGTACGAAAGCTGCTTCAACCGAAGGTCGCCATGGATATCATGGTGTACACACCGGAAGAATTTCACCGTTTGTGTGCGGAAAGCCCTTTTTTCAGAGAGGAAATTATCGGCAAAGGGATCATTCTCTATGAACGCACCAGGTAACCGTTGGATGGAATTCGCTCGACAGGATTTACAAATGGCGGAACTCGCCATGAAGGAAGGTCTATATTGTCAGGTATGCTTTCACGCCCAACAATGCGTTGAAAAATGCATCAAGGGGCTCATTGCAAATCTGAACAAACCTGTTCCGCGAACCCATTCGATCGTCGATCTCCTTGGATTATTGCCTTTCGAATTTCTCTCCGACATGCGCGAGCCATTGACCCAACTGGATATCTTCTACATTCCAACCCGTTACCCCGATGCCCTGCCGGGTTCGTTACCAGAGGGATTGCCCGAAGAGGAAGATGCTCGAGAGGCACTTGACACCGCAAGGGAATGCTGGAGGAACATGGAGTTGTATCGGCCTGAGAAGCCAGAAATGGATGCGTCATGAACGCAATCTGCATTTCCGGAAGGAATCTGTCCATCGAGCAGGTGATCGACGTCGTAAACGGCGCGGCCATCACCCTCGATCCGGC
>CAYSFW010000018.1:0-5519 GCA_964430355.1 uncultured Thiotrichales bacterium | reverse complement strand
AGATGGTGATGCCTGGGGACAACGTGCGCATCAAGGTGAGCCTGATTGCCCCGATCGCGATGGAAGAGGGCCTGCGTTTCGCGATTCGCGAAGGTGGGCGCACCGTCGGCGCGGGTGTGGTATCCAAGATTATTGAGTGATATGCTCGCGTGCTCGTTTCGACAGCGAAGGTCTCGCGCCTTCGCTGTCTTTCGTTTTTGTGTTAGGCCAGTAGCTCAATTGGCAGAGCAGCGGTCTCCAAAACCGCAGGTTGGGGGTTCGAGTCCCTCCTGGCCTGCCAACCTCGATCAGGCAGCGAATTTCTATGTCGGTTAAACAGGCAGAGGCGGCCTCCAGCGGCTTCGATACAGTCAAGCTGGCGCTCGCCGTGCTGGTGTTGTTGGCCGGTATCGCCGGCTTTTATTACTTCTCGGGCGAGTCGGTGCTGTATCGCGCGCTGGGGCTTTTGGCTGTGGCTGCCGTAGCGCTCGTGATTTTCCTGAACACCGACAAGGGCCGTGCGTTGGTCGGATTTCTCTCCGACTCGCGCGTCGAGGTGCGTAAGATGGTCTGGCCGACCCGGCAGGAGGCCATGCAGACCACCTTGATCGTGATGGTGCTTGTGCTGATTGCCGGCATCTTCTTCTGGTTGCTCGACATGCTCTTGGGTTGGGCAGTCAAGTTTGTGATTGGCGGGGCATAATATGGCTTTGCGCTGGTACGTCGTACACGCCTACTCGGGTTTTGAGCAGCAAGTGCAGCGCTCTCTGAAGGAGCGCATTGAGCGCTACAACATGCAGGACTCGTTCGGCGAGATCCTCGTGCCAACCGAAGAGGTCGTCGAGATGCGCGACGGCAAGAAGTGTAAGAGCGACCGGAAGTTTTTCCCGGGCTATGTGCTCGTGCAGATGGAGATGAATGATGCCACGTGGCACCTCGTGAAGAGTGTGCCGAAGGTGTTGGGGTTTATTGGAGGCACGAGCGACAAGCCGGCGCCGATCACGGAAAAGGAGGCGCAGGCAATCCTCAATCGTGTCAAGGAAGGTGCCGAGAAGCCGCGTCCAAAGGTCCTGTTCGAGGTCGGTCAGGTCGTGCGTGTGATCGAGGGGCCTTTCAATGATTTCAATGGCGTGGTTGAAGAAGTCAACTACGACAAAAACCGCTTGTTAGTGGCGGTGCAGATCTTCGGGCGATCGACGCCGGTGGAGTTGGATTTCCATCAGGTGGAGAAGGCCTGAGCGCAGCGATCCGCTGCCCGGCGTGCCGGTGGCGGAACGGGGAGCCGCGAGGCATTTCGCGGTGTTCGACCCATCATTCATTGGAGATGCTTTAGATGGCAAAAAAGATTGAGGCTTATGTGAAGCTTCAAGTGAAGGCCGGTCAGGCGAATCCGAGTCCGCCGGTCGGTCCGGCGCTCGGCCAGCGTGGCGTGAACATCATGGCCTTCTGCAAGGAATTCAATGCGGCCACTCAAAACCTGGAGCCGGGTCTGCCGATTCCGGTGGTGATCACGGTCTACAGTGATCGCAGCTTCACCTTCGTCACCAAGACACCGCCGGCGTCGATTCTTCTGAAGAAGGCCGCCGGGATCGCCTCGGGTAGCGCCAAGCCCAATACCATCAAGGTGGGTAAAGTGACGCGCGCCCAGCTCGAGGAGATCGCAAAGGCAAAGAAGCCTGATCTTACCGCAGCGGATCTGGACGCTGCCGTGCGTACCATCGCAGGTAGCGCGCGCAGCATGGGTCTCGAAGTGGAGGGTGTGTAAATGGCCAGCATTTCCAAACGCAAGCAGGCTGCGCGGGCCAAGCTGGTTCCGGGTAAGGCCTATCCTATTGGCGAAGCGTTGTCGTTGGTGAAGTCCCTGGCGACGGCGAAGTTCCCCGAATCGGTAGACGTCGCGGTGAACCTGGGGGTGGATCCTCGCAAGTCCGATCAGGTGGTACGGGGTTCTACCGTGTTGCCCAATGGTACCGGTAAAACCGTGCGTGTCGCGGTGTTCGCCCAGGGCGCCAATGCAGAGAAGGCCCGCAGCGCGGGCGCTGACGTCGTCGGGTTCGAGGATCTGGCTGCGTCCATCAAGGAGGGCAATCTGGATTTTGATGTCGTGATCGCCTCCCCGGATGCCATGCGGGTTGTCGGTCAGTTGGGTCAAATCTTAGGTCCGCGTGGCCTCATGCCCAACCCCAAGGTGGGTACGGTTACGCCCGATGTCGAAGGCGCGGTGCGTAACGCGAAGGCCGGTCAGGTCCGGTATCGGACCGACAAGGCGGGCATCATTCACTGCACGATCGGCAAGGCGAGCTTCACCGAGGCGCAGCTCGAGGAGAACCTCAACGCGTTGCTGAATGACTTGGTTAAGGCCAAGCCGGCGACGGCCAAAGGGGTCTATGTCCGCCGCGTGACCGTTTCGTCAACGATGGGGCCTGGCGTCCACGTCGATCAGGCAACGCTGGCGCTCTAGTTTTTTGACTTTGATCTACCCGCTGGAGCGGGTGGGCATCGAAGACCGCGGGTGTCGGTGGTCCGTTAGGGTCGCTGACTTAATGGGTGGTTCCCGGCCCGCGTAGATGGTGAACCCGGGTCAGGATGCCTACCAGGGGACACCGCAGGTGGCTGCGCTGCGTGCGCGGCCTGTTGTGAACCGTGGTGGGTTCAAGCCTGCCACTCAACGCAGAGGTGAGTTGTGCCGTTAAATCTCGCTGACAAGAAAGAGATTGTCGCGGAGGTTGCTGCGGTAGCGGAAAAGGCGCATTCCGCCGTCGCTGCGGAGTACAGGGGTCTTACGGTCGCGCAGATGACTGACTTGCGGGTGAAGGCTCGCGAGTCCGGCGTCTATTTGCGCGTCGTCAAGAACACCCTGGCTCGGCGCGCGGTGGAGGGGACGCCCTTCGAGTGCATGCGCGAGGGTCTGGTCGGGCCGCTCGTACTGGCGTTCTCGCAGGATGATCCCGGTGCGGCCGCCCGTTTGATCAAGGACTTCGCCAAAGCCAACGAGAAGATGGTCGTGAAGGTCGTCGCGCTCGGTGGCAAGTTGGTGCCGCCCTCGGATCTGGACAAGGTGGCCAGTCTGCCGACTCGCGAGCAAGCGCTCAGCATGCTGCTCGGCACCATGAAGGCGCCGGTGCAGAAGCTCGTCAGCACCTTGAACGAGGTGCCGAGCAAGCTGGCGCGTACGCTGGCTGCTATCCGCGATCAAAAGCAAGCCCAAGGCTGATTCTGTCCGTTTGACCCGTTATCAATTGATTTATTTGGAGTAATTACCATGGCCTGTGCCAAAGAAGACATCCTGGAAGCCATCGCTAACATGACCGTGATGGAGGTCGTTGATCTGATCTCCGCGATGGAAGAGAAGTTTGGCGTCACCGCGGCTGCAGCTGTTGCGGCAGCGCCGGTGGCAGCCGCTGCCGCTGCGGCTCCGGCTGCAGAGGAGCAGACCGAGTTCAACGTCGTCATGACGAGCTTCGGCGCCAACAAGGTCAACGTCATCAAGGTCGTGCGCGGCATCACCGGTCTGGGCCTCAAGGAGGCGAAGGACCTCGTTGAGGGCGTGCCGTCCACCGTCAAGGAAGGCGTCTCCAAGGAGGAAGGGGCGAAGATCAAGAAGGAGCTTGAAGAAGCTGGCGCGACTGTCGAACTCAAGTAATCCGACGCGTACGTTTGATCTGCGCTCAAAGGTAGATCGATCTCAGGCTGGCGGTTCCTACCGCCGGCCTTTTTCTGTTTCTTGCCCGATCTGCGGGTAGTGGCCCTGGCAGCTGCTGACGAGGACTAATCATGGCACTGAGTTTCACCGAGAAAAAGCGCATCCGTAAGGATTTTGGTAAGCGGCCCACAATCTTGGGCGTGCCTTACCTGCTTTCCACCCAGTTGGACTCTTATCGGCAGTTTCTGCAGGAGGACACGCCCGAGGACCGGCGCAAGCTCAGCGGCCTGCATGGGGCCTTTTCTTCGGTGTTCCCGATCATCAGCTACTCGGGCTACGTGCATCTCGAATACGTCAGCTATCGCCTCGGCGAGCCGATGTTCAACGTTTACGAGTGCCAGCTGCGGGGAGCTACCTACGCGGCGCCGCTGCGCGTGACCTTGCGTCTGGTGATTTACGACAAGGAGGCGCCGGCGGACAAGCGTGTCGTCAAGGACATGAAGGAGCAGGAGGTCTACATGGGCGAACTGCCGCTCATGACCGAGAACGGCACCTTCATCATCAACGGCACAGAGCGGGTGGTCGTCTCCCAGCTGCACCGCTCACCCGGCGTGTTTTTCGACCATGACCGTGGCAAGACCCACTCTTCGGGCAAGCTGCTGTTCAACGCCCGGATCATTCCTTACCGCGGCTCATGGCTGGATTTCGAGTTTGACGCCAAAGATTGCCTGTTTGTGCGCATCGACCGCCGCCGCAAGCTGCCGGCGACGATCCTGTTGCGTGCGCTTGGCTACGACGATGAACAGATCCTCGACATGTTCTTTGACACCAACGCCGTGGTGATCAAGGACACCGGATTTGAACTGGAAATCGATCCCGAGCAGCTACGCGGCGAACTGGCGTCGTTTGACATCAAGATCGGCGGCAAGGTGGTCGTCGAGAAGGGCAGGCGCATCACCGTCAAGCATGTGCGTGACCTCAAGCAGGCCGGTGTGAAGTCTCTCGAAGTGCCCGAGGACTACCTGATCGGCAAGATCCTCGCGCACAACCTCGTCGATGAAGACACCGGCGAGCTGATCATGAAGGCCAACAGCGAGTTGACGGCTGAAAAGCTGATCCATCTGCGCAAGTTGCTGGTCAAGGGTTTCCGCGTCCTGTACACGAACGATGTCGACCGCGGTCCGTTCATTTCAAATACGTTGATGATCGACTCGACGTCCTCTCAGCTGGAGGCGTTGGTCGAGATCTACCGCATGATGCGTCCGGGCGAGCCGCCGACGCGTGAATCTGCGGAGGGGCTGTTCCAGAGCCTGTTCTTCTCGGAGGATCGTTATGACCTCTCCGAAGTGGGGCGCATGAAATTCAACTTGCGCGTGGGTCGTGACGATCCCACCGGCAAGGGGGTTCTCGACAATGAGGACATCCTGGCGGTCATGCGCACCCTGATTGCGATCCGCAACGGCGAAGGCCAGGTCGACGACATCGATCACCTCGGCAACCGGCGGGTGCGCAGCGTGGGTGAGATGGCGGAGAACGCCTTCCGCATTGGCCTTGTGCGGGTGGAGCGTGCGGTCAAGGAGCGGCTCTCGGTCGCCGAGAGCGAGGGGCTCATGCCGCAGGAGCTCATCAACGCCAAGCCCGTCGTGGCCGCGATCAAGGAGTTCTTCGGCTCGAGCCAGCCCTCGCACTGTATGGAACAGAACAACCAGTTGTCGTATGTCCACCACAACCGGCGGATCTCCGCACACGGTTCGAGTGGCTTTACTCGAGCTCGGCGGGGCTTCGAAGGTTGCTACGTGCCACCGCACTACACCGGTGGCTTGGTCACGATCGGGCCCCCGGAAGGTCCGAACATAGCACTGAACAATGCATCCCACGTCTACCCGGGCGCACGCGA
>CAYSFW010000017.1:0-2568 GCA_964430355.1 uncultured Thiotrichales bacterium | reverse complement strand
CAACTTCGTCTTATGCTCTTTCACGGTCATGGTTTGCCCTCCTTAGGGTTCAAGGTCGATCGCACAATCAACCTCTTACCATGACCACCCCTGCGTTCCCATACAGAAACGTTTTTGCACATAAATCGGGACACTACCGATTAAGTGAGCGAGCGGGATGGATCGCAAGGCGCACGGCACGCAGCGAAGAGACATATCAAGGCGATAGGCGAGTAGCGAGCACCGCAACGGCGCGATCCACCCGCGCAGCCAATTCATCAGCATTTCCTTAGCGCGTGTTGATCGCAAGACAAGCATCTCGCAGGCAAACACCACGCGACTGAACCAGCCGCGGGCCTAAAGGTTCGATTGAATCACCAAAGCTTGCAGCGCAGTTACGCGCAACACAAATAAAAAACAAAAAAGGCCTGCATCGCTGCAAGCCTTTGTTTCTATTGGCGTCCCCTGGGGGATTCGAACCCCCGTTACCGCCGTGAAAGGGCGATGTCCTAGGCCTCTAGACGAAGGGGACTTTTAATCTGCAGGTTCCCGCGTTTTCGCTGGCTCCCCGGCCAGGTACGCGGTGACAACGCCAGCGAATAATAACAGAAATCCAACCGGAATTGTCATCAAAAGGATCGGGGCGAACTTCAATTCCAGAAACATCGCCGTGAACCCACCCACCAAAGCCAGAAGGGTCAGGACGAAGCCTGTCATCGCCACGACTCTTCCCGCTCGCACCATCAACGGAGGCCGCAAAACGGTGGTGGAGCTAGGCGGGATCGAACCGCCGACCTCTTGCATGCCATGCAAGCGCTCTCCCAGCTGAGCTATAGCCCCGAAAAACGAAGCGCGTACTCTAAAGACTTCGCGCCGTTGTGTCAATGCCTTTTTCATCCGCGCGAATGAATTCGAGCGCGTTGCGAAGGCGCCGTTGGACGGCTTCGCGCCCGATCAGCTGCAGGGTAACACCGATGTCGGGGGAGTCGGTTGCACCCGTGAGCGCGACACGCAGCGGCATGCCGACCTGACCGAGCTTGAGCCCCCGGGCCTTGGCAAACTCACTGATACACTGCTGCAACGCCGATGCCTCCCAAGGTTGCACGGTGTCGAGCGCACCGCTCAGGGCTTCGAGGACGTCGGCCACCGCGGGGGTGAAGTGCTTGGCTGCAGCGGCTTCGTCGTAGTGGTGCGGGTCGACGTAGAAGTACCGTGCGGCCTCGGCCATTTCCTGCAGTGTCTTGACGCGCTGCTTCAGGGCCTCGAACACCGCTGCGGGGGGCGGCCCCGCGTGCGCATCGACGCCCAGACCTTGCAGCCGCTCGGCGAGCTGCGGCGCTATGCGCTCCGGGTCGGCCTTCTTCAGATATTGTTCGTTGAGCCAGAGCAGCTTGTGTGGGTTGAATACCGAGGCTGCCCGGTTGACGCCGTCGAGGTCGAACGCAGCGATCATCTCCTCGCGCGTAAAGATTTCCTGATCTCCGTGCGACCAGCCGAGACGCACCAGGTAATTGACGAGCGCCTCCGGCAGATAGCCGTCCTCGGCATATTGCATGACGCTGACCGCGCCGTGGCGCTTGGACAGGCGCGAGCCATCCTCGCCGAGGATCATCGGTACGTGCGCGTACTGGGGCAGCTCGGCACCCAGCGCCTTGAGGATGTTGATCTGCCGCGGCGTGTTGTTGAGGTGATCATCGCCGCGAATGACATGGGTGATGCGCATGTCGTAGTCGTCCACCACGACCGTGAAGTTGTAGGTGGGTGTGCCATCCGCGCGGGCGATGATGAGATCGTCCAGCTCACTGTTGCGGATCACGACGCGCCCCTTGATCAGATCGTCGATCACGACCTCGCCATCCAGCGGGTTCTTGAAGCGCACGACTGGGGCCACACCCGGCGGTGGGGTTTCGGTGCTGTCGCGCCAGCGTCCGTCGTAGCGGGGCTTCTCCTTGCGCGCCATCTGCGCCTCGCGCATCGCCTCCAGTTCCTCCTTCGAGCAGTAGCAGTAATAGGCGTCACCCTGGTCCAGCAGCTGCTGGATGACCTCCCGGTAACGGTCCATGCGCTGGGTCTGGAAGTAGGGCCCTTCGTCGTAGTCGAGCCCAAGCCAGCGCATGCCGTCGAGAATCGCCTGCACGGATGCGTCGGTGGAACGTTCGCGATCGGTATCCTCGATGCGCAGGATGAAGGTGCCGCCATGGCGCCGCGCAAACAACCAGGAAAACAGCGCGGTGCGCGCGCCGCCGATGTGCAGGTAGCCGGTGGGACTGGGGGCGAAGCGGGTTCTTACGGTCATGCCATTGCGCGAGAGCTCGGTTCACGAAGCGCGTGATACTAGCAAAGTGGGCAACCGGTCAGAAAGGCGCAGGCCAAGTAGCGACAAAAGCATGAACCCTGTGCGCACGGCGCCGCGCGATTCTGCCTATGCTTGAGGCCGTTTCGAGCAACGCGCCACCTGGGACCATGCTGGGACCACCCGCCCCCCCCCCCCGGCAGGCCCGTCCCCTATAACCATTTTCAGCCGCCGACACTCCAACCTGAGGTAATCTCTGTGGTCGCGCGCTCCGTTAACAAATAAAACTGGTGTGA
>CAYSFW010000016.1:0-4440 GCA_964430355.1 uncultured Thiotrichales bacterium | reverse complement strand
TGATCGGCGGCAACATCGCCACTGCCGATGCCGCCCGGCACCTGGTGGACCACGGCGCCGACGGCGTCAAGGTGGGCATCGGCCCCGGCTCGATCGGCACCACAGGCGCGGTGGCCGGGGTGGTGCGGCCGCAGACCACGGCCATGGACGGCGTAGCCACGGCCTTGCGCGACACCGGCGGGCCCCTCGTTGCCGATGGGGGCATCCGCTACTCGGGCGACATCGCCAAGGCCATCGCCGCGGGGGCCTATTCGATCATGGTGGGCAGCATGTTTGCAGGCACCGAGGAGGCGCCGGGCGAGGTGGAGCTGTATCAGGGCCGCTCCTACAAGTCCTACCGTGGCATGGGGTCGCTCGGGGCGATGGCGCAGGGCTCCAGCGACCGCTACTTCCAGGAAAACGAGAACGCGGTCGAGAAGCTCGTGCCGGAGGGCATCGAAGGGCGTGTGCCCTACAAGGGACCACTCACCGCGATCATCCACCAGATGATGGGCGGGTTGCGGGCCAGCATGGGTTACGTCGGCTGCCGCAACATCGAGGAGATGCGCACTAAGCCTCAGTTCGTGCGCGTGACCAGCGCGGGTATGCGCGAAAGCCACGTGCACGACGTCTCGATCACCAAGGAAGCGCCCAACTACCGCATCGACTAGTCGCGCGCCGCTTGGGGCGATGCCCGCGCCAAGGGGTAGGGCCCGGCGCCGTCGCGTAGCCTGCGGCGTTCTCACGCCCTGGGTGGCTGGACATCGACGCGCGCCTAGGCGACCCCACCCATCGCGTTCAGGAGCCTGACCGTCCATGCACGCCAATATCCACGCCGACCGCATCCTCATCGTCGATTTTGGTTCTCAGTACACACAACTGATCGCGCGCCGCGTGCGCGAGATCGGGGTGTTTTGCGAAATCCATCCCTGGGATATGTCCGACGCAGACGTCCGCGCGTTTGCGCCGAAGGGCATCATCCTGTCCGGAGGCCCAGAATCGGTGACCGATCGCGATCCGCCGCGCGCGCCGCCCGCCGTCTTCGAACTGGGCGTGCCGGTGCTCGGCATCTGTTACGGCATGCAGACGATGGCCGCTCAGCTCGGCGGACAGGTGGAAAACGCCGACCACCATGAATTCGGGTATGCCCAGGTGCGCGCCCGCGGCCACACGCGGCTGCTCACCGACATCGAAGACCACACGACGCCCGAAGGCTATGGACTGCTCGACGTGTGGATGTCGCACGGTGATCGGGTGTGCACGCTGCCCCCGGGGTTCAAGCTCATGGCGAGCACCGACAGCGCGCCGATCGCCGGGATGGCCGACGAGGCAAGGCGGTTCTACGGCGTGCAATTCCACCCCGAGGTGACGCACACGCGCCAGGGTGGCCGGATACTCAGCCGCTTCGTCCGCGAGATCTGTGGTTGCGAGGCGCTCTGGACGCCGGGCAACATCATCGAGGACAGCATCGAGCGCGTGCGCACCCTGGTGGGGCGCGAGGAGGTGATCCTCGGGCTCTCGGGCGGGGTGGATTCCTCGGTGGTTGCAGCGCTGCTGCACCGGGCGATCGGCGATCAACTGACCTGCGTGTTCGTCGACAACGGCCTGCTTCGGCTCAACGAGGGTGATCAGGTGATGGCGACCTTCGCCCGGCACATGGGCGTAAAGGTCATCCGCGTGGATGCCGAGGCGCGATTCCTCGAAGCGCTGCGCGGCGAATCCGATCCGGAGAAAAAGCGCAAGATCATCGGCAACCTGTTCATCCAGATCTTCGAGGAAGAGGCGCGCAAGCTCACCCAGGCGCGCTGGCTCGCGCAAGGCACCATCTACCCCGACGTGATCGAATCCGCAGGCGCCAAGACCGGCAAGGCGCACGTCATCAAGTCCCATCACAACGTCGGCGGCCTGCCAGCCGACATGAATCTCAAGCTCGTCGAGCCCTTGCGGGAGCTTTTCAAGGACGAGGTTCGCAAGATCGGCGTGGAACTCGGGCTGCCGTCCGAGATGGTCTACCGCCATCCGTTTCCGGGGCCAGGGCTTGGCGTTCGCATCCTGGGCGAGGTCAAGAAGGAATACGCGGATCTCCTGCGGCGAGCCGATGACATCTTCATCAGCGAACTCTACAAGCACGACCTGTATGACAAAGTATCGCAGGCGTTCGCCGTGTTCCTGCCCGTGAAATCGGTTGGCGTCATGGGCGACGGGCGCCGCTATGACTACGTCGTCGCGCTGCGCGCGGTGGAGACCATCGACTTCATGACCGCACGCTGGGCACACCTGCCTTACGACTTCCTCGATCACGTCTCAAGGCGAATAATCAACGAGATACGCGGCATATCTCGCGTGACCTACGATATCTCTGGCAAGCCGCCGGCGACGATCGAGTGGGAGTGATTCGGTAGCTGGCGCTGGTTGGCGGTCGGATGTCAGACGACGAGCACTGGATGCGGCACGCGCTGCAAGTGGCGATGCGGGCCGAGTCTCACGGAGAGGTCCCCGTCGGTGCGGTGCTGGTGCGTGACGGTCAGTTGTTGGCGGAGGGCTGGAATCAGCCCATCGCGACCCACGACCCGACGGCGCACGCTGAGATCATCGCGCTGCGTGAGGCGGGCCGCATCGAGGGCAATTATCGTCTGCCAGGCAGCACGCTTTACGTAACGCTCGAGCCTTGTGCGATGTGCGTGGGTGCGATGCTACACGCCCGGGTCGCGCGGTTGGTGTTTGGCGCGCGAGACCCGAAAACGGGGGCCGCGGGAGGGGTCTTCGATCTCGCGGGCGATCCCCGGCACTTGCATAAAATGGAGGTAGTTGGTGGTTTGCTAGAGGAAGAGGCCGCCGCGATGCTGAGGGTCTTCTTCAAGGCCAGGCGCTGATGGGGTTGCGGGATGCTGAGCTGGATCGCTTCGCTTCCTGTCGGATCAAATCGCAGGGCCCGTTCTCCGGCGTTGAGCGCTGGGGCGACCCGTCAAAATACGACGGGCTTTGGCAACACCGTGCCCTGAGGCGGCGTGTGAGTGCTGTCGCCAGTCGTCCCTGGGTGGTCATTACCCATCATCCACGCGAGTCGGGTCTTGTTACGTAGCTGGTCCAGGTTGCGCCGGAATACCCGGTTGTCGGGCGCCAGCGCCACCGCCCGTTCGAGCAGGAAGATTGCGCTTGCGTAGTCTTCACTAACGGCGTAGGCAACACCCAAGTTGTTCGATGCCGCGGCATCTTTAGGATTCTCCTCGATTCTGCGCGTGTACATGCGTACGGCGTCCTCGTGGTTGTCCAGACGCATGAGGTGAGGGTCGGCTGCAAACCAGTCATAGCTGAGGATGATCTCGCCCATGCCAAGCCGTTGGCCGTGCAGAGAAAGCGGCAGCGCGACAATCACCCCAAACAGAAGCAGGCGTCTCTTCATGCGCCGACCTCCTCGCCAGGCCTGGCGTTGAAGGGCGATGCGACCAGCCATGCGGCAGCTAGCGCAGTCGCTAACCATTCCCCCGGGGTGTCGCCCAGCTGGACGCAAGCGTTGGAAGCCGTTGAACGGCATAGAAGTTCCAGATACACGATCTGCCACGCTCCTGAGTCAAACCCGTGCCATTACAGGCTAGTCAACACGTCTGAAGCCTTCCAAAGTTTTTCCGACTAACCGCGGAGTTAGATTGGCTTTCTGCTATATCGGTAGAGGGTGGAGGTCCGATCACCCTTTGGCCTAGTGAGGGTAGTCAAACGAACGAGAATGGTCCAGACGGAGATTGAAAAATGCCAGAAACAATATTTTATTAATTTAAAATCAATATATTATATTATTTTATTGATGTAGTTCATTGTTAACGGCCAAAACCTATTGAACTAAAAAATGTAACGCTAAAATTAACAAAGTTCATTTTTTCTGGGTCTCAGTCCTCCGTGGGCGCGGCGGCGTGTGGCTGATAATCACCTAACACACTATTTTTGTTACAAATAATGAAGATGGGTGGATTCGTCTGAGAGACTTGCCAGGCAGATTTGTGGGCTTGTTGACGGCAGCCGTATGACGGGTAGCCGTTGCCGACTTTCGGGTTCTTGAGGAAGACGGGCACTCAGGCCGAAGGGTTCCATTCGGTTGGCTGGCCGCCGAAGTTGGTTGATCCAGGTCGTCTACCGGTTACGGTAAGACTCTGGGGCTGGGGACGCGGGGCGGGCGGTAGGCTACAGGGGCGTTCCGACGAATCCCAGGGAAATACTAGATTGAATCGCCCCGGGAATCGAGGAGGCTGGTTGGTTTAAGTTGAGACGGTAGTCTCGGTCTTCTCGGCAAGCTGCCGGAAGTAGTTTGCCTCAGCTTCGGCCGGCGGAATATATCCAATCGGCTCCAGCAGTCGGATGTGGTTGAACCAGTGCAGCCATTGCAGGGTGGCCAGTTCCACGGCCTCCCTGGTCTTCCAGGGTCCCCGGCGATGAATAAGCTCGGTTTTGTACAAGCCATTGATGGTT
>CAYSFW010000015.1:0-22973 GCA_964430355.1 uncultured Thiotrichales bacterium | reverse complement strand
AGATGGTGATGCCTGGGGACAACGTGCGCATCAAGGTGAGCCTGATTGCCCCGATCGCGATGGAAGAGGGCCTGCGTTTCGCGATTCGCGAAGGTGGGCGCACCGTCGGCGCGGGTGTGGTATCCAAGATTATTGAGTGATTTCGATGGCCAAGCAAAGCATTCGCATCCGCCTTAAGGCATTCGACCACAGGCTTATCGACAAGTCGGCGATGGAGATTGTCGAGACGGCGAAGCGCACCGGCGCGAGGGTAAAGGGGCCTATTCCGCTGCCGACGCGGAAGGAGCGGTTCACTGTTCTGATCTCGCCCCATGTGAACAAGGACGCTCGGGATCAATATGAGCTGCGTACGCACAAGCGTCTGATGGATATTGTCGATCCGACCGAAAAGACCGTAGATGCGCTTATGAGGCTTGATCTTGCCGCTGGCGTCGATGTGCAGATAAAGCTTAACTAATTTGTCATCTTGGGGTATACTCCCCGCCCTTTCCGCGGCCCGAGTCGCAACGCTCGGGCCGCGGAGTTAGTAGCCGCCGAAAAATTCAAACGGCGGTTGGCGCAAACAGAGGTTTGAAAATGTCACTCGGACTTGTCGGCAAAAAAGTCGGTATGACTCGGGTTTTTACCGAGCAAGGTGTGTCCGTGCCTGTAACCGTCGTCGAGGCCACGCCTAACCGTGTCACTCAGGTTAAAGGTCTTGATGTAGACGGTTATCAGGCTGTGCAGCTTACTGTCGGTACGCGGCGGGCGAGTCGGGTTACCAAGGCCATGGCGGGGCATTTCGCCAAGGCGGGTGTACAGCCGGGTCGGGGTCTGTGGGAATTCCGGGTGGACGATGTTGCTGGCGTTGAGCTCGGTGGTGAGTACAAGGTGGACATGTTTGCGGTCGGTCAGCGCGTGGATGTGTCCGGTGTGAGTAAGGGCAAGGGCTTTGCAGGCGTTGTCAAGCGCCACAATTTCCGCACCCAGGATGCCTCGCACGGTAACTCGCTGTCCCATCGTGCGCCCGGTTCGATCGGTCAAAACCAGTCGCCTGGTCGTGTCTTCAAGGGTAAGCGGATGGCTGGGCATATGGGGAATGAGCGCGTTACCGCGCAGAATCTCGAGGTGGTGCGCGTAGATGTCGAGCGTAATCTGCTCCTCATCAAAGGTGCGGTACCCGGCGCCCCGGGTTCGGATGTTGTGGTTCGTCCGACGGTGAAGAGGTAGTCATGGAGCTTCAAGTAAAAGACGGTGGGGCGGTGAGCGTCTCCGATGCCGCCTTTGGGCGAGAGTTTAATGAGTCGCTCGTGCATCAGGCGGTCGTTGCCTACATGGCGGCTGCGCGCGCCGGCACCAAGGCGCAAAAGACGCGGTCCGATGTGAGTGGCGGCGGGGCCAAGCCCTGGAAGCAAAAAGGTTCCGGGCGTGCGCGTGCGGGTACGATCCGCAGCCCTCTATGGCGAACCGGCGGTAAGGTTTTCGCTGCGCGCCCGAGGGACTACACGCAGAAGCTCAACAAGAAGATGTATCGGGCTGCAGTGAGTTCGATTCTGTCAGAGCTCGTACGGCAGGAGCGGCTAATTGTTGTAGAGGCATTTGACGTCGAGTCACCGAAGACGAAGGTGTTGGCCGAGAAGCTATCCGCTCTGGGTTTGAGTGACGTCCTTGTTGTCGTCGAGTCGCTCACCGAGAACCTCGTTCTAGCATCGCGCAACCTGCCGTTCGTAGGGGTTACTGAGGTTTCCGGTATGAATCCGTATGCCTTGGTGCGTTACTCGCATGTTGTGTTGACGGCGGGCGCGCTCAGGCAGGTCGAGGGGTGGTTGGCATGAATCCGGTACGAGCCTTTCAGGTGTTGCTCTCGCCACATGTTTCGGAAAAGGCCGCGTTGGCCGCCGAGCGAGCAAATTGCTACGTCTTCAAGGTGGCTAGCGACGCATCCAAGCCTGAGATCAAGAAGGCGGTCGAGGCGATGTTCAAGGTTGAGGTCGATACGGTTAGGGTCGTGAACTGCAAGGGTAAGCGCAAGCGGTTCGGCCAGAGGCCGGGTCGGCGGTCGGACGTGCGCAAGGCTTACGTCAAGCTCAAGGCCGGTCAACAGATCGACTTCATCAGCGCTGAGTAAATGACGGGATGGATCGATGGCTATCGTTAGAAGCAAACCAACATCCGCGGGTCGTCGTTTTGCAGTCCGCGTTGTGACGGAGGGTCTGCACAAGGGTGATCCCTATGCGCCGCTGGTGGAGAAAAAAGTAAGCACCGGGGGGCGAAACAGTGCGGGCCGTATCACGATGCGGCACATCGGTGGCGGTCACAAGCAGCGTTACCGGATCGTTGACTTCAAGCGGAATAAAGACAATATCCCTGCTAAGGTTGAGCGGCTCGAGTACGACCCCAATCGCTCTGCGCACATTGCGCTTTTGCTGTACGCGGATGGCGAGCGTCGGTACATCGTGGCGCCCGCCAAGGTTAAGGCGGGCGATGTTCTCGTCTCCGGTTCTGATGCGCCGATCAAGGTAGGTAACTCCCTGCCGCTTCGTAATATTCCAGTAGGCTCTGTCGTGCATTGCGTGGAGTTGAAACCGGGTAAGGGTGCGCAGCTCGGTCGCAGTGCTGGTTCTGGCATTCAATTGGTGGCCCGTGACGGCGCCTACGCGACGATTCGTTTGCGTTCGGGAGAGATGCGGAAGGTCCTCGCAGGCTGTCGTGCGACGATCGGTGAAGTGTCCAACGGCGAGCACAACCTTCGCAAGTTCGGAAAGGCCGGCGCGAAGCGCTGGACTGGCGTGCGTCCGACGGTGAGGGGAACCGCCATGAACCCGGTCGATCACCCGCACGGCGGTGGTGAGGGACGAAACTTCGGTAAGCACCCTGTCACCCCTTGGGGGGTGCCCACCAAGGGTTACAAGACGCGGCAGAACAAGCGTACCGATAAGCTTATTGTGCGTCGCCGCAAGAAGTAATTATTTGAGAGGTCTACCGTGCCCCGTTCACTCAAAAAAGGTCCGTTCGTTGATCATCACTTGATGAGCAAGGTGGAGGCCGCGCTGCAAGCGAAGGATCGGCGTCCGATCAAGACTTGGTCGCGGCGTTCAATGATCGTTCCCGAGATGGTTGGATTGACTCTGGCGGTCCACAACGGGAAGCAGCACGTCCCTGTGCTCGTCAATGAGAACATGGTTGGGCACAAGCTCGGCGAATTTGCGCTGACCCGGACGTTCAAGGGTCACGCTGGCGACAAAAAAGCGAAGTAGGTGTTCGGTGATGGAAGTGTCAGCGGTTTTGAGGTCGGCCCGCGTTTCGCCGCAGAAGTGCAGGCTGGTTGCCGATCAGGTTCGGGGCTTGCCGGTCGGGCGTGCGTTGGAGGTGCTTTCGTTCAGCCCGAAAAAGGCGGCGGTCATCGTCAAGAAGGTGCTTGAGTCTGCAATCGCGAACGCTGAGCACAACGAGGGGGCTGACGTAGATGAGCTGCGCGTTTCGACTATCTACGTTGATGAAGGTCCTGTATTCCGGCGTATCCATGCGCGCGCAAAAGGGCGCGCGAACCGGATTCAAAAGCGGACGAGCCATATCACTGTTCGCGTAAGCGACAAGAAGAGGTAAGCATGGGTCAGAAAGTTCATCCGACCGGAATCAGGCTCGGGATCACGACCGACTGGACGTCCAAGTGGTATGCGGATACGCGGAATTACGCCGCCAACCTGCTTCAAGATATCGAAGTTAAGGATTTCTTGCGCAAAAAGCTGGCACAGGCATCGGTGAGTCGTGTTGAGATTTCGCGCTCGGCGGGTAATGCGCTCGTGACGATCCACACTGCGCGGCCCGGTATCGTTATCGGGAAGAAAGGCGAAGACATCGAGGCACTCCGCGTCGTCGTCGCCAAGAAGATGGGTTTGGCCGGTACCCAGAGCGTGCGCATCAACATCGAGGAGATTCGCAAGCCTGAGATTGAAGCGCAGCTGGTAGCCGAGAGCATCGCGCAGCAGCTCGAGCGGCGAATCATGTTCAGGCGGGCGATGAAGCGCGCGGTAGGTAATGCGATGCGTCTGGGTGCGCTTGGGGTCAAGGTGAACGTCGCGGGGCGGCTGAATGGCGCCGAGATTGCTCGCACCGAGTGGTATCGCGAGGGGCGGGTCCCTTTGCATACGCTGCGTGCGGATATTGACTTCGGCTTTGCCGAGGCTCTTACGACCTACGGCATCATCGGGGTGAAGGTCTGGATCTTCAAAGGTGAGGTGTTCGACCTGGAAGATCGTGCTGATGCGAAGAAGGCGAAGGCCGGGAATTAGAGGCTCGAGATATGTTGCAACCCAAGCGTACCAAGTATCGAAAGCAGATGAAGGGTCGCAATCGCGGCCTTGCCACTAGCGGCGCGAAAGTGAGCTTCGGCGAGTTCGGGCTGAAGGCGGTTGATGCTGGGAATTTGACGTCTCGGCAAATCGAGGCTGCACGCCGTGCGCTGAGTCGTCATGTCAAGCGCGTAGGTCGGATGTGGATCCGCGTGTTTCCTGATGTACCGATTACGAAAAAGCCACTTGAGGTTCGGATGGGTAGCGGTAAGGGGAACGTCGAATTCTGGGTCTGTAAGATACAGCCTGGGCGTGTCCTGTACGAAATTGAGGGCGTAGACGAGACCACCGCTAGGGAGGCGTTTCGGCTCGCTGCTGCCAAGCTTCCGATTAAGACCGTGTTCGTTTCCCGGCAGGTGATGTAATGAAGGCGTCCGAGTTGCGAAAGAAGACTGACAAAGAGCTCACCGAAGAGCTCGTTGCGCTGCTGCGTGAGCAGTTCAATCTGCGTATGCAGCGGGGTAGTGGGCAAGCACCCCGGTCGAACTTGTTCGGGCGCGCTCGCAAAGGCATTGCGCGCGTGCTCACCGTTATGAATGAAAAGCGTTTGGAAGGTAAGAGCGCATGAGTGAGGTCCAGAAGTCTGAGCGCACGGTCGTGGGCCGCGTCGTCAGTGACAAGATGCACAAGACCATCACTGTGGCGATTGAGCGCTTGGTTCAGCATCCGGTATACGGCAAATACATTCGCCGCACGACCAAGCTACATGTCCATGATGAGAACAACGAAGCGAAGATCGGTGACACGGTCGAGATCAAGGAGTCGCGTCCCTACTCCAAGACCAAGTCTTGGGTGCTCGTTCGGGTCGTGTGCTGAGTGTTGCATTAGCAGGTACAGGTAACAGCCATGATTCAGATGCAGACAGTCCTGGACGTAGCCGATAACAGCGGAGCAAAAAGCGTCCAGTGTATCAAAGTGCTCGGTGGATCGAAACGGCGCTACGCCAGCATCGGGGATGTCATCAAGGTCAGTGTCAAAGACGCCATTCCGCGCGGCAAAGTTAAAAAGGGCGACGTGTACAACGCAGTCGTCGTACGCACCGCGAAAGGCGTGCGTCGGCCGGATGGGTCGTTGATTCGGTTCGACAAGAACGCGGCGGTGCTGCTCAACAACCAGTTGCAGCCCATCGGTACGCGGATTTTTGGACCAGTCACCCGGGAGCTTCGCTCAGAGCGGTTCATGAAGATTATCTCGTTGGCGCCAGAAGTTCTTTGACGGGAGTGAGTAGTATGAAGCGGCTGAAGAAAGGCGACGAGGTCGTAGTGATTGCGGGGCGCGACAAGGGTCGGCGCGGGACGGTCAGTGAGGTGCGCGCGGACGGTAAGGTCATCGTGCAAAACGTCAACGTCGTGAAGAAACACCAACGCGGTAATCCCAATCGTGGCATTGCGGGCGGGATCATCGAGATGGAAGCCCCTATCGACGCTTCGAATGTGATGCTTTTCAATCCCGGAACGGGTAAAGGTGATCGCGTAGGGTTCCGGATGCTGGAGGACGGTCGCAAGGTGCGTTACTTCAAGTCGAATAACGAAGTTCTGGACCGTTAAGGTAATGGTATGGCCAGGTTGAAAGCATTTTATCGCGAGCAAGTCGTTCCCAAGCTGCAGGAAAGGTTCGGTTACACGAATCCGATGCAGGTTCCGCGCTTGGAGAAAATTACACTGAACATGGGTCTCGGTGAGGCGGTTGCCGACAAAAAGGTCATCCAGAACGCGGTCCAGGATATGGCTGCGCTCTCCGGCCAGAAGCCGGTGGTGACTATGTCGCGTAAGTCGGTAGCAGGGTTCAAGATCCGTGAGGGTTGGCCTATTGGGTGTAAAGTTACGCTCCGCGGCGATCGGATGTACGAGTTTCTCGACCGGTTGATCACGATTGCCATGCCGCGCATTCGTGATTTTCGCGGCGTAAACGGTAAGAGTTTTGACGGGCGCGGTAACTACAGCATGGGTGTGCGGGAGCAGATCATCTTCCCGGAGATCGACTACGATAAGATCGATGCGCTCCGGGGCATGGATATCACGATCACTACGACTGCGCGCACAGACCAAGAGGCTCGCGCGCTGCTTGAGGCGTTCGCGTTTCCGTTCCGCAATTGAGGGTGTAAGTCATGGCTAAAACGTCGATGTTACAACGGGAGCTGAAGCGCGAGCGGATCGTCAAGCGTTACGCGAAAAAGCGTGCGCAACTCAAGGCGGCTATCGTTGATCCGAACAAATCGTTCGATGAAAAAATGTCAGCCGTCGCGGCGCTGCAAAAGCTGCCTCGTAATTCTAGCGCCATCCGGCTGCGTAATCGGTGCGCGCTTACGGGGCGGCCGCACGGAGTCTACCGCAAGTTCAAACTCGGTCGTAACAAGCTCAGGGAACTTGCCATGCGCGGAGATATCCCAGGGCTCGTAAAGGCCAGTTGGTGAGGAGAGTCTAAATGAGCATGTCCGATCCCATCGCCGATATGTTGACGCGCATTCGCAACGCTCAGCTCGTCAACAAAAAGCAGGTCACCATACCCTCGTCGAAGCAGAAGGTGGCGATTGCCAAGGTGCTTTATGACGAGGGTTATATCAGCGCGTATTCGGTATCGGGCGGACCGAAGGCGGAGCTGACCATTGAGCTGAAGTACTTCCAGGGTAAGCCTGTTATTCAGGAGCTGCGGCGCGTCAGTAAACCGGGGTTGCGTATTTATCGGGGCAAGGAGGACCTTCCCAAGGTCCTCGGTGGCTTAGGGATCTCGATCTTGTCTACCTCGAAGGGCGTCATGAGTGATCGTGCTGCGCGCTCGTTGGGGCAAGGCGGCGAAGTCATCTGCATCGTGTCTTAAGAGTTATCGGTTATCCAACTATGTCGAGAGTCGCAAAGCATCCAATCAAGCTGCCCTCCGGTGTCGAGGTACGCCAGGATGGTGCAGTTCTGACCATCAAGGGATCCAAGGGATCGCTGACGTTTCGCGTTCACAGCGGTGTTGAGGTCAGCATCGAAGGTGGCGAGGTGAAGGTCGCGCCGCGTGACGGGGTTGCTGGCGCCGATATGTTGGCCGGTACGACGCGGGCGGTCGTGAATAACATGGTCAGTGGCGTGAGCAAGGGGTTTGAGCGCAAGCTCGAGCTCATTGGCGTGGGATATCGCGCGCAGGCGGCCGGCAACAAGGTGAACCTGACGCTGGGCTACTCACATCCGATTGAGTACGTCGCGCCTGAAGGCATTACGCTTGAGTCACCGTCGCAAACGGAGATCCTGATTAAGGGTGTGGATCGGCAAAAGGTCGGCCAGGTAGCCGCGGAAATTCGTGCGTTCCGTCCGCCTGAGCCTTACAAGGGCAAGGGCGTCAAGTACGCGAAAGAGCAGATCCAGCGTAAAGAAGCGAAGAAGAAGTAGGTCTTGTATGAACAAGAAGGAATCCCGTCTCCGCCGCGCTCGCGGTACACGCGCCAGGATCCGCGGACTTGGCGTCATGCGCCTGTCGGTGCACAGGACCCCCCGGCACATCTATGCGCAGATCATCGCGCCGACGGGCAGCGAGACGTTGGTTTGCGCCTCCACGCTGGACAAAGAGCTCCGTGAACAGCTGAGCGGGACCGGCAACGTGGATGCCGCTACTGCTGTGGGTAAGCTCATTGCGCAGCGCGCGCTTGAAAAAGGTATTGCTGAAGTTGCCTTCGACCGTTCTGGGTACCGCTATCACGGGCGAATCAAGGCGCTGGCGGAAGCGGCTCGCGAAGCCGGTCTGAAATTCTAAGGGTTCTATTGCATGGCAAACGTTGAGCAAAGCACGAGCACCGACGGTCTTCAGGAAAAGCTGGTTGCGGTCAATCGCGTCGCGAAAGTTGTGAAGGGCGGCCGTCAATTCGGGTTTACGGCGCTCACGGTCGTTGGTGATGGCAACGGCAAAGTGGGCATGGGCTATGGCAAGGCGAGGGAGGTTCCGATTGCCATTCAGAAGGCCATGGAAAAGGCGCGGCGTGAGATGCTCAACGTGCCGCTGAAGGATGGGACGATTCATCACCCGGTAGTAGGTCGGCACGGCGCGACGCGCGTATTCATGCAGCCGGCGTCGGATGGCACCGGGGTGATCGCGGGTGGTCCGATGCGCGCGGTGCTCGAGGTGGTTGGCGTACGTAACGTCCTCGCGAAGTGTCTCGGGTCACGGAATAGCGGTAACGTCGTTCGCGCGACGCTCAATGCGTTGCAGAAGATTTCCGCGCCTGAGCAAGTCGCTGCCAAGCGCGGCAAGACGGTTGAAGAGATTCTGGGGTGATCTATGTCCGCTCAGAAAATGTTGAAGGTTACTTTGCGCAAAAGCCTGAATGGTAGGCTCGCGGCTCACGTTGCGTGTGCGCGCGGTTTGGGATTGCGAAAACTGAATAGCTCGGCAACGGTCGCCGACAGTCCAGAAAACCGCGGTATGATCAACAAGATCGCCTATATGCTTTTTGTAGAGGAGGCATAGATCATGCGCCTTAATTCGATCAAGCCCGTGCCTGGGAGTAGGCCTTCGGGCAAGCGCCTCGGTCGCGGCATTGGGTCCGGCTTGGGCAAGACCGGTGGGCGTGGCCACAAGGGACAAAAGGCGCGAGCCGGTGGTTTCCACAAGGTTGGCTTCGAGGGCGGGCAGATGCCCCTGCAACGGCGGCTGCCGAAGACGGGGTTTAGTGCGCGTGTCACGCGCAGCTACGCTGAGGTTCGTCTATCCGAACTCAATGGTGTGGGCAGCGATGTCGTGGATCTCGCGGCGCTCATCGTTGCTGGAGTAGTCCCGGCACAAACCCGCAAAGCGAAGGTGTTTGCATCTGGGGATGTCAACCGGGGCGTCGTGCTCAAGGGCATTAGTGTTTCCAGGGGTGCACGGGCGGCGATCGAAGCCGCTGGTGGCCGAGTGGAGGAATAGGTGTCGTCCACCGCTAAGGCCAATCTGGGAGCATCGTTTGGTGATCTGGGGAAGGTCGCCGAGCTGCGCAAGCGACTTGCGTTCGTTGCTATGGCGCTTGTTGTGTACCGGATCGGCACTTTTATCCCCGTGCCGGGTATCAATCCAGCTGCGCTCGCTGAGTTTTTCAATCAACAGAGCGGGACCATCCTCGGACTTTTTAACATGTTCTCCGGGGGAGCTCTTGAGCGGTTGAGTCTTTTTGCGCTTGGCGTGATGCCGTACATCTCCGCGTCGATCATTATCCAGCTCATGTCGCTTGTTATCCCTTCTCTTGAGCAACTTCGGAAAGAAGGGGAGACGGGCAGGCGTAAACTCACTCAGTACACGCGTTATTTCACGGTGGCGCTGGCAACGTTCCAGTCCATTGGCGTGGCGGTTAGTTTGCAGGGTCAGAGCTTCGGGGGCATGTCTGTCGCCATCAATCCTGGGTTCACCTTCATATTCACAACCACTGTTTCACTAGTCACCGGGACCATGTTCCTCATGTGGCTTGGCGAGCAGATCACCGAACGTGGCATTGGCAATGGCATTTCGCTCATTATCTTCGCCGGTATTGTCGCCGGTCTGCCGCGGGCCATTGGAGGTACGCTCGAACTGGCCAGTACGGGTGAATTGTCGCCAGCGCTGGTTATTCTGCTTCTCGCTCTCGCAGTGTTCGTTACGTTCGCTGTCGTGTTCGTCGAGCGGGGGCAGCGCAGGATTAGCGTCAACTACGCCAAGCGTCAGCAAGGTCGTCGTATCTACGCGGCCCAAGCCACGCACCTGCCACTAAAGCTCAACATGGCCGGGGTCATCCCGCCGATCTTTGCGTCGAGCATCATCCTGTTTCCGGCAACGCTTGGACACTGGTTTGGTCAAACGGAGGGCATGGGGTGGATGCAAGACGTGGCGGCTGCGTTGTCACCCGGGCAGCCGCTTTACATCGTGCTGTATGCGGCGGCGATCGTCTTCTTTTGCTTCTTCTATACCGCGCTCGTATTCAACTCTAGGGAGACGGCGGACAACTTGAAGAAGGCTGGGGCGTTCGTTCCCGGTATTCGCCCTGGTGATCAGACGGCCAGGTACATTGATGGTGTGATGACGCGGCTGACGGCTGTTGGCGCGATCTACATCACCGTTATCTGCCTTCTGCCCGAGTTTCTCATTCTGAACTGGAACGTGCCCTTCTACTTTGGGGGCACGTCACTGTTGATCATCGTAGTGGTGATCATGGATTTTATTGCGCAGGCTCAAGCCCATCTTATGTCCCATCAGTACGAGGGGCTTATGAAGAAGGCCAATCTGCGCGGTCTCGGCCGGTCCGGTTCGGTCCGCTGACAGATATTGCTTATTGAGGAAGTGTTATGAAAGTCCGTGCATCTGTGAAAAAGATCTGTCGGGAATGCAAGGTCATCCGGCGTAACGGTGTGGTACGCGTCATCTGCAAGGATGCGCGCCACAAACAGCGTCAAGGCTGAAGGCTTGCGCCGATTGTGTTAACTGCGTAGAATCCCGCGCTTTTCCCGGTTGGGGTGGTGGAGAATCTGAATGGCTCGAATTGCTGGAATCAATATTCCCGTACACAAGCATGCCGAGATCGCGTTGACGGCGATCTACGGTATAGGTCGTACTCGTGCGCGCAACATTTGCCAGGCTGCCGGGATCGATCCATCTGCGAAAATCAGTTCGCTGACTGAGGCGCAGATCGAGGACTTGCGCCTGCAGGTCGGGAAGTTTGCCGTCGAGGGTGACCTTCGGCGGGAAGTCAGCATGAGCATTAAGCGTCTGATGGATCTAGGCTGCTACCGGGGCATTCGTCACCGTAGGGGGTTGCCGGTCCGAGGGCAGCGTACGCGCACCAACGCCCGGACGCGCAAAGGTCCGCGTCGGCAAGTAAAAAAGTAATCTCCAGGTATTCAGGTTATGGCGAAGCCGCAAGCAGCGCGTCAGCGCAAAAAAGTCAAGCGCACCGTTTCGGATGGGGTCGCGCACATCTTTGCTTCATTCAACAACACCATCGTGACCATTACGGATCGCATGGGCAACACCCTCTCTTGGGCGACCGCAGGTGGCTCGGGGTTCCGGGGCTCGCGCAAGAGCACGCCGTTCGCGGCGCAGGTTGCGGCAGATCGAGCCGGGGAGGGCGCGAAGGAATACGGGGTGAAGAACCTGGAGGTCTGGGTCAAAGGTCCTGGGCCAGGTAGGGAGTCTGCGGTTAGGGCGCTAAACAACTCTGGATTCAAGATCCTCAGTATCACAGACGTGACGCCTATCCCGCATAACGGCTGCCGTCCCCCGAAGAAGCGTCGCGTGTAGATCGTCTGAACAAGTCATTGGGTTGTTGAGTTTATGGCCAAGTATATCGGACCGAAATGTAAGTTGAGCCGGCGTGAGGGTGGCGATCTGCTGCTCAAGAGCCGCGCCCGTTCACTTGATACGAAGTGCAAGCTCGACAAGCAGCCCGGTCAGCATGGTGATAAGAAGGTGCGGCTTTCGGACTACGGTCTGCAGCTCCGTGAGAAGCAGAAGTTGCGCCGTATGTATGGAATTCTCGAGCGCCAGTTTAGAAACTACTTTGCGAAGGCTGCTCAGCGGCGCGGCTCGACAGGCGAGAACCTTCTGAAGATGCTCGAGTGCCGGCTGGACAACGTCGTTTATCGGATGGGGTTCGGTGTTACGCGTGCGGAGGCCAGGCAGCTGGTCAATCACAAGGCTGTACTCGTCAACGGTAACGCTGTGAACATTCCGTCGTTCCAGGTTAAAGACGGGGATGTCATCGAGATTCGTGAGCGCTCCCGCAAGCAGGTGCGCATATCTGATGCTCTTACGATCGCGGAGCAGTATGGATTCCCTGACTGGGTCGATGTGGACGCGAAGGCTATGCGGGGCGTTTTCAAGCGGATGCCAGAGCGTTCTAATCTGTCGCCTGACATCAACGAAAGCCTCGTCGTCGAGTTGTACTCGAAGTAGACAGCTGGCTGAGGAGGTTTGCTAGTGAGTGCCAAGATCAAAGAGTTGCTGAGGCCGAGTCGGATCGTCGTGCAAAGCCTCGGTGGCAGCCATGCCAAAGTTATTTTGGAGCCACTCGAGCGGGGGTTTGGGCACACCTTGGGCAATGCGCTGCGCCGTATTCTGTTGTCGTCGATTCCGGGGTGCGCCATCACTGAGGCGCAGATAGATGGGGTGCTCCACGAGTACACAACGATCGAGGGGGTAAAGGAGGACGTAGTCGAGATCCTCCTCAACCTCAAAGGTGTTGCGATTCGGATGCATGCTCGCGAGGAATCGGTGCTCAAGCTGAACAAGCGTGGGCCCGGCGTCATGACCGCCGGTGACATTCAGGTTGATCACGATGTCGAGGTCGTTAACCCGGATCATGTTATTGCGCATCTGACAGATGACGCGAAAATCGCGATCACGCTCAAGGTTGCGCGGGGGCGGGGTTATGAGCCCGCGATGGTGCGCCGCAGCGCCGAGGAGACGCGGGAGATCGGCCACATGTTGCTTGATGCCAGCTTCAGCCCGATCAAGCGCGTGGCCTACACCGTTGAGAACACACGGGTTGAGCAACGAACCAACCTCGACAAGCTCGTGATCGAGTTGGAGACGAACGGAACGATCGATCCGGAAGAGGCGATCCGTGAGGCAGCCGGCATCCTACAGCAGCAGCTAGCGGTGTTTGTCGACTTCGAGCGTCAGGAAAAGCCTGCGCCGCGGAAGAAGGAGAGCGAGATCGATCCTATCTTGCTCAGGCCTGTCGACGATCTGGAGCTCACCGTTCGTTCCGCGAACTGCCTGAAAGCAGAGAATATCTTCTATATCGGTGACCTGGTTCAGCGCACAGAGGTGGAGCTCCTCAAGACGCCCAACCTGGGGAAAAAGTCGCTCACCGAGATCAAGGAAATTCTCGCTTCGCATGGGCTTTCGATGGGTATTCGTCTAGAGAACTGGCCGCCGCCGGGTCTGCATGACAAGGAAAAGAAGGCGTCTTGATCTGGCTTTGTGTTGGCATTGATTTTTAGGGTTTAACTATGCGTCACCGAAATTCCGGGCGAAACCTCAGTAGGACCTCCTCCCACCGCGAGGCGATGTTCAAGAACATGGCGAGCAGCCTGTTCAAGCACGAGCTGATAAAGACTACGTTGCCTAAGGCAAAAGAGCTCCGTCGGATAGCGGAGCCGCTGATCACGCTCGCGAAGGAAGACAGCGTGCACAAGCGCCGACTCGCTTTTGCCCGCCTGCGCGACAAGGAGGCCGTAGGGAAACTGTTCGTTGAGCTCGGTCCAAGGTACAAGGCGCGCCCAGGCGGTTACCTCCGCATCTTGAAGTGTGGCTTCCGGCCAGGTGACAGTGCTCCGATGGCGTATGTCGAACTTGTCGATCGTCCAATCGGTCAGGCGGGAGAAGGTGGCGCGGCGGAGTAGTGCCCGCCCGGTAGGTGGTTGTCGTGTTTATGTCGTGAGGCCGGATATCCGGCCTCACTTGTTTTTACGCCACGCGAGCAAGGTCTCTGTCGTCACGGCGGCTGTTTTCCCCTTCCCAGCGCTTCTGCGCCTCAGTTACGGGCCGCAACTTTCGTGTTAGTGCGTTAGTCCAACCGCTCAAAGTGCAGCGCGCCGCGCGCTGCGGCAGGGCGTCCGGCGCCGGTGTCCGCAAGGTCGCGCTCTGGGTAGGCAGGTGAGCAGCGCATCACCCGATCGCTTGTAGTGGCCGCTCGTCGGTCGTATCTCTACGCGGGTTTCGTTTGTGACAAAGCCGCGGGTATCAAGGAATGGCGTTCGCTGCGATCTGGAGTGGAATCTGCGGGTGTGCGGGGTCAGCTGCGCTTGCGAGTCATGCTACGGTGGGCGCTTGATTCGGTTCCGGCCGGGCCTGTAGGCCGTTCGTGGCTTTGCTTCCGTTTGCGGTGAGTTTCGCAAGGGACGGTTGTGCTTGAACTTTTGCAAATTTTGAGCGCAATGTTGGTTTCGGTTCGCGTTTCGCATTGCGTTGTGCGCTCTGAGCGCCTAGGGTGGCGTATGGGCTGCGTCGGTAAGGGAAACGGGAAAATTCAGTAGCGAAATTTATGCTGGGCTGTCAGGTGCCGACAGATGGTCGGCCAATCGTAATCCTGGGTCTCAACTACGCTTTCCACGACTCATCGGCTTGTGTCGTGCGGGATGGCGTGCTGGTCTGCGCGCTGGAGGAGGAGCGGTTTACCCGCCGAAAGCACACCAGCGAGTTTCCCGTCCGGGCGGTTCGTCGGTGTCTGCAGGTGGCGGGACTCACGGCGCATGAGGTTACCCATGTCGCCGTATCCATCCGCCCTCAGTTGCACTGGGCACGTAAGTCGTTTTACGCCCTCCAGCATCTCCTGCGAACGACCCGGCTGGTCCGTCGCGAGTTGTTGAGCGCGTTTTGGCAGGGGCGCGGTTTGCGCGACTGGTACCGCTCTCTTTGGCCGGTGCCGGGCAAGGGCCCAGAGTTGCATTTCGTGCCTCATCACCTTGCACATGCTGCTGGCAGCTTTTTTGTCTCACCGTTCGAGTCGGCGGCGATCCTCTCGTTGGATGGCTGGGGCGAGTGGTCCACGTCATTTCTGGGGTGGGGGAATGGGACACGCGTAAAGACGTTGGGTGAGTCTTGGTTTCCTCACTCGCTGGGTTCGTTCTACGAGGCTGCGACCGAGTTTTGTGGATTTAGACCAAACTATGACGAAGGTAAGACCATGGGGCTCGCGCCCTTTGGTGATCCGGACGCTTTCTACCCAGCGTTCAGCGGGATGGTGTTGCTCGATGAACGCTGCAATTTGCGCATCGACCCGAGCTGGTTTGGGTACCAATTCGGGGGAGATCGTCGGTACAGTCCGAAGTTCGAGCAGCACTTCGGGCCGCCTCGGGAGTCCGGTGCGGCCTTTGAAGACCGACACCGAGATGTTGCGGCTGCGGCGCAGCGGGTGCTCGAAGAGCGGGGGCTTGCGATGGCGCGCTACCTGCACGAGCGTACCCGTGAGCGCCATCTGGTGATCGCAGGCGGAGTTGCGCTTAACAGCGTCATGAACGGTCGTATCCTGCGCGAGGCGCCGTTCGATGACGTCTACACCATGGCCGCCGCGGGCGACAACGGGACGTCCATCGGGGCTGCGTACTACCTTCAGCACGCGATCCTCGGCCAACCACGCGACCATGTACACTTGAGTCCCTACCTCGGTACGGAGTACGCAGACGCCGAAGTCAAAAGCATCCTCGACGGTGCCAAGCTCACCTATCGGCAACACGAGGACATTGCGGGGGTTGCTGCAGAGCTGCTGCGAGATCGCCGTGTCGTTGGCTGGTTTCAGGGGCGGATGGAAATCGGGCCACGGGCACTCGGCGCCCGTAGCATCCTCGCCGACCCGACCGATCCGGGCATGAAGGATCGCCTTAACGCCGAGGTGAAGCACCGTGAGGCGTTTCGACCATTTGCGCCGTCCACCACCGTCGAGGCGCGCAACGAGCATTTCGACATCGGTGTCGAAGATCCATTCATGCTCAAGGTCTGTCACGTACGACCTGCGAGCCGGGCGCTGCTGCCGGCCATCACCCACGTGGATGGGACGGCGCGGCTGCAGACCGTGTGCGCAGAGGTCAACCCCCTGTACCACCGTCTCATTTCGCGCTTTGGCGAGCTCAGCGGCGTGCCTGTCGTGCTCAATACGAGCTTCAACGTCATGGGTGAGCCGATCGTTGAGTCGCCTCTCGATGCGCTACGTTGTTTCTTCACGACGGGCATCGATGATCTGCTCATCGGTAGCTTTCAGGTATCCAAGCGATGACGCGGGGCAAGGGGCGAACCAGGGGCTTGCGGTGGGTGCTCGGCCTGATGTTGGCCGCAGGTCTCGTCTACGTTGCGTACTTCACCTTGCTGCTCGTCGTGGATTCAGAGCTCGGCACGGCGCAGTTGCAGAGTGACTGGCTCTTCGAGTCACGCCGCGGCGTCATGTCGATGCTGCTGCGCATCGTCGCAGAGAGCGCGGCCATCGTGTGGCCGGTGACGCTCGCGGCAGTGCTGGCGACGGTCGTCCGGCCCAGTGGCGCGGTGAATGCGGCAGTGCGGGCGTTCGTCGTCTGCGCCCTGATAGGCGTGGTCGCCGCTTGGCTCGGTTTGTCACCCGTGGCGGCGACCATTTCCGCCGTTGCAGTGGGGATTGCAGCCCTGTCGGCCTGGGCGGTGATCCGGAGCGGTGGCTATGCGCGTGCGTGACCGGCATAAACGTTGGGCCGGCGCGTGGTTGGTCGTGAGCCTGTGTGCGGCGCGGGCGTTTGCGGCAGACCGCTTGCTGTTCATCGGCGGTGGACCGTTGCCAGCGGATTCGCAAGTTTCCATCGAAAGCAACGTCATCTGGATCGATGATCTCTTGCGCGGTCGTGCGTTTGCCTCGCACGAGCTGCTGTTCACTACCTCGGACAAGGCGATCCCCGATGTCGTGCTGCACGCCCCGAACGATCCGCAGGTACAGCGCTGGCTGCCGCTTGCGCGCCTGTACGGTGAACAGCAGGCGGGTGTGTCGGTGTTCCGCCGCAACCGGGTCCCGCGGGTGAACGGCGCCGCGACGGCAGAGGGCGTGACCGACGCGCTCGCGCGTTCTTTGCGGGCGCTCGGCAGTGGTGACAGCCTGCTGGTCGTCTACAACGGACACGGCTCTTGGGGCGAGCCGGACGCCACACACAACGCGCTGCGTCTGTGGGGCGAGTCGCAGCTCGACGTGCGTCAGTTCGCCAGCCTGTTGCAGTCGCGCCCGCCAGGTTCGGCGGTGCGCTATATCTTCCCGCAGTGCTTTTCCGGTGCCTTTGCGCGGAGCGTGTTTGGCAAGGCGCAGCGGCCAGACGCCTCTGCGGTCCAGCCCGAGCAGTGCGGATTTTTCGCTGTTTCGGAGAACCACGAGGCTGAGGGTTGTACGCCCGGCGTGGACGTCGGTGAGTACCGCGATTACTCGACGTATTTCTTCGCTGCGCTGGCAGGCAAGGCACGCGACGGTGGCGCGCTCACACGCGACCCTGACCTCGACCATAACGGGCGGATATCGCTCGGCGAGGCCCACGACTACGCCTACACCGAGGCGCTGAGCACGGACATCCCGTTTTCCACGAGCGAGTATTTCCTCGAGGTCTGGCAACCTTGGTACGTGCGCTGGCAGTCTGCGATCGCCATTGCGGCGGACGACCCCTACCTCCAGCGTGCGCTGCGACTTGCCGAGCAGCATGGCATCGCGGTGCGCGAACCGGCGGCGCTGGCGCGCGAGGCATTGGCTCGCCGCACCGCCACACAGCAGGAGATTGACGCCGCGCAGGCGCGTATCGAGGCGCTCGAGGCACAGGAACAGGAGATACGCGCGCGCCTGCTGAGTGAATTTGAGCTTCGCTGGCCTGCGGCGCGGCAACCCTACAGCCATGCCTTCCTCGAGTTGATCGCCGCGCAGGGGGAGGCGCTGCTCGGCTGGATTCGAGCGCAGGCCCAGTACACGGAGCTGGAAGCACTTCAGGCCCAGATCGAGCGGGAGGACCTCGCGCGGCTCGAGTTGCAGCGCCGTTCGGCAGGCTTGGCACGCATCCAGCGGATGGTGAAGCTCGCCGCGATCAAGGCGCATTTCGACCGCGTGGCCAGCGCGCAGGCCCGCGCGGCGTACGCGGGGCTGCTGCGTTGCGAGTCGTGGGTCATGCCCGAGCCGGGACGCACCGGCCGTGACTGAGCAAGATAGGACTGCCCGGCTCGTCGACGCATCGGGTGCGTTGGCTCGCCTGCGCGCGGAGTGGCAAGGGCTGATGCGCGCCGACACGGATGCGCCGGTGTTTGCGCAATATGAATGGTTCGCCGCCTACCTGACCGAGCTCGAGCCGGAGCCCGAACGCGTCCGCTTGCTCGAGCTGCGGCAAGACGGCGTGTTGCGCGGCGTGCTGCCGCTGATGTGGCTTGGTACGCCGCGACCCTGGCCCGGTGCAGCGGTGCTGCGTCTCCCCCGAGGTACCTGCCTCGACATCACCGCGCTACCGCTTGAGCCGGGCGAACGGCTTGGCGACTGGTGGCACGCGATTCGGGCTGAACTGGCGCGGCACGGCATACGCTTCTTCGCGATCCGGGCGAACGGTTGGCCCCTGTTTCCCGCCCCGTCGTCTGTGCTGCAAGGCGCGGAGGATCGGGTGATCACGCGCGTTCAGGGGCGCTCCTGCTGGTTCGATTGCACCCAGCCGCACGCGGTGCTGGAAAGCCGTTACGCCAAGGCCCTGAAGAAGATTTTGAAGCATGCGCGACACGGCCTCGAGGCGTTTGGCCCCGTCGAGCTGCGCGCGGTGGGGTTGGGCGAGTCGTTGCGCTGGGCTTTCGATGAGTTCCTGAGGCTGGAGGCCTCCGGCTGGAAGGGGGCGAGGGGTTCAGCCACCGCGCTGCTCATCGACGAACGTTCCCGGCACTTTTTCGAGGCCCTGTTTTTCCGGGAGCCCGACACCTTCGAGCCCCGAGTCAACCTGCTGCTGGTCAGCGGTCAGCCCATCGCCGCGCAGCTCTGCCTGCGCCGTGGCAGCACGCTCCATGTCATGAAGATCGCCTTCGATCAGTCACTTGCGCGCCACTCCCCAGGCTCACTGCTGCTCAACCGCGTGCTCGCCGAGGCGTGCGAAGATCCTGCGATACACATCGTGAGTCTGGTGACCGGGCAGCCGTGGATGGATCTGTGGCAGCCGACTGCGACGCCTGTCGCCGATCTGTGGCTGTTCTCCCACGCCGTGTTTGCCGAGGCCAGCCGCTTGGCCCTGCGCGCGCGTGACCGTCGGCGGGCACTGGCCGCGGAGCGGTCGCGTGTCGTGACCAGCGCCAGCCCGACTGCCTGAGCTGCTGCCCTGTAAGGGCGGGCCGGCGGGAGCGCCGTCTAGCGTGCCGCGTCTCGCGTCAGCATCGCCACCAGCATCTGTCCGTCCTGCGGCGTCAGCAGGTGTTGCTGCACGACGGGGATGACCTGGCTGCGCCCCCGCAGTGCCAGTACCTGATTCATGTCCTGGCTATAAGCTGGCACGACCATGTCGCCTCCCATGTCGTAGGCAGCGGTGCGCACGATGGACACGTACAGCACATCGGGGTGCGTCTGCTGGTTGAGCCAGGCGAGCAGGCTGCCCGGTACCGCGGGACCGAGGTCGGAGAGCAGACCGACCGAGCTCTGCACCGCGTGATAGGTGCCTTCGCCGATGGCCTGCTTCGTGAACATGCGTTTGATGGGGCCGAACAGCCCGCCGCTGTTGGTGGCCTCGATGGCCTGCCAGGCGCGCTCGGTGCCCAAGTGGGGCGAGGCGATGGTGATCAGGCTTTGCACGTGGCCTGCGCCATGCCGAACCAGGGCCAGCCGGGCGACGACGCCGCCCGCCGAGTGGCCGATCAGGTGCAGCGGCTCGTTCGGGTGTCTTTGGGTAACGGCGGTGAGGATGGCCTGGAGGGCATCGGCCTGGATCATGAGCGGTGCCGTGGAAGGCAAGCCGATGGCGTAGTACTGCTCGGCACGTCAGATGCCACCTCACCGAACAACTGCGTGCCCTGTGGCGTGGCGAGCCACACCCCGCGCTTGCGCCAGCCAGCCGCGTCGAGTACGGGCTCGACGCCCGCGGCACGCCAGGAATTTGCATCACCGAGGTAGCCGTGGATGAGCAGCGCCACATCGGCGCGCGCCGCCGGGCTCAAGGCCAGGCTGGCGATGAAAGCGGAAGCAACGGTGAGCGAGCGAAACAGTGATGACATGGCGCATGGCCCTGCGGGATGGAATTGCGCTAAGGATAACAGCGGTCGACGCCCGGGTTTAACAGGCGTCCGAGCGGCGTTGGCGGGATCTGACGCGTGCTCTGGCCTGCCATTCAGTTCGACCGCCTTCCTCGCTGCTGCCCAATGCCCAATGCCCGCGTCGCTCCCACAGCGCGGATGGCTGACAGAAAGACCACGGCGGCCGGTCGCGTGTCGGTGGGTTATCGCACCGCAGGGGGTGTTTTGGGCGATTGTTGCAACCGCGGCGCCCCTTGGCTGTCGAAGCCCAAGGCCAGGTCGCGCGGTGTCGGCCGCAGGGCCCGCAGGGGGCAGGCCGTCAGGGTGAGGCGAAAAGGTGCAGCAGGCTAGGTACGATCAGGCTAGGTACGACGCAGCGTCCCGGCAGTGGGACGCGTTTATCCAGTCAGCGGGCGGGGCGACGGGGTTCATGCAGTCCTCGTGGTGGTCTCAGCTGATGCTCGGCCAGGGCTTCGTGTGCGCCGATGCCTTTCTCTTGGACGGAGACAGGATCACCGGCGGCGCCAAGGTGCTCATCAACCCGTTTGCCGCGGATTGTGCGTACTTCTACATCCCGGACGGGCCGGTGCTGGCGCCGGACCCCGCCGTGGCCGCCAGCCAATTCCGAGAGCTACTCACGCGCGTGGAGGCGTTGCGCGCCGAGGCCCCACCCGGACAACGCGTGAGCCACCTGCGCATCGAGCCGAAGTGGCAGAGCCTTCCGCCCTTTACGGCTGACTTCATCGAGGCGCCAGACTGGTTCGAGCCGCGTTCGACCGCTTACGTCGACCTGACGGCCTCTGCCGAGGAGATTTTGGCGCGCATGCCCTACAACGGACGCTCCCGAGTGCGGAAGGCCATGCAGCTTGGCGTGCGCGTCGTCGAGGACGTGACCGAGTCGGCAATAACAGATTTTCTCGGCATTTACGGATCGACGATGCACAGCAAGGGGGTCGCGCCCATGGGGGCGGAGTTCCTGACCGAGTTGCTGCGCACCCTGTTTAACAACGGCCACGGCACGCTGTTTTTCGCCGAATACGCCGGCCAGCGCATCGCCGCGGCCATCGTCGTGTTTTTCGGGGAGCGGGCCACGTACTTCTTCGCCGGCTCGCTCGCCGAGCATCGTGAGGCGATGGCGCCCTACCTGTTGAACTACACCATCATGACCCGCGCCAAGGCGCGGGGCTGCCGTTGGTATGACCTCTACGGCGTCGCCCCGACCACCGACCCACAGCATCCCTGGGCCGGGATCAGCGCTTTCAAGCGCAATCTGGGCGGCGTGGATGTCCACTTCGTCCCGGCGCTGGATTACGTCTACGACGAGGCGGCGTACAGGATGTACCTGGGCCTGAACCAGAGCGGGTAGGGCGCGAACCGGGTGCGGGTTGCTGCACTCAGCCAACCCCGCACCGCGCTCCTCAGCGTGCGGCCTCAAGCGCCTGTTCGATGTCGGCGAGGATGTCATCCACGTGCTCGATGCCGATTGACAGTCGCACCATGTCCTCGCTGACTCCTGCCTTGGCCAGTTCCGCCGGCGATAGCTGGCGGTGAGTCGTGGTGGCGGGGTGACAGGCCAGTGACTTGGCATCGCCGATGTTGACCAGCCGCACGATGAGCTTGAGCGCATCGATGAAGCGTGCGCCGACCTCGCGTCCGCCCTTGATGCCGAAGGAGACGATGCCGGAGGCCCGGCCTCCCATGTACTTGTCGACGAGTGGCTTGCTCGGGGAGTCGGGCAGCCCGGCGTACTGCACCCACGAGACTTGCGGGTGGTCGCGCAGGCGCTCGGCCACTGCCAGCGCATTGGCGCAGATGCGATCCATGCGCAGCGGGAGGGTCTCGATGCCCTGCAGGATGAGGAAGCTGTTGAACGGCGAGAGCGCAGCACCCATGTTGCGCAGCGGCACGACCCGCGCCCGGCCGATGTAGGCGGCGGCGCCGAGCGCCTCGGTGTAGACCACGCCGTGGTAGGAAATGTCCGGTTCGTTGAGGCGTGGGAAGCGCGCCTTATGCTGCGCCCACGGAAACTTGCCGGAGTCGACGATCGCCCCGCCAATGGAGTTGCCGTGGCCGCCCAGGTACTTCGTGAGCGCGTGCACGACGATGTCCGCGCCGTGTTCGAACGGCCGGCAGAGGTAGGGCGATGGCACCGTGTTGTCGACGACGAGCGGCACGCCGTGGCGGTGCGCGAGTTCGGCAAGCTTTTCGAAGTCCGTGACGTTACCGAGCGGGTTGCCCACGGACTCGCAGAACACGAGCTTGGTGCGCTCGTCGATCAGCGGCTCGAAGCTGTCCGGCTCGCGGTAGTCGGCAAAGCGCACCTCGATGCCGTAGCGCGGCAGCGTGTGGGCGAACAGGTTGTACGTGCCGCCGTACAGGGTCGAGCTGGTGACGATGTTGTCGCCGGCCTCGGCGATGGTCAGGATCGCGTAGGTGATCGCTGCCATGCCCGAGGCGACCGCCAAAGCGCCAATACCGCCTTCCATCGCCGCGAGCCGCTTTTCGAGCACATCGGTGGTCGGGTTCATGATGCGGGTGTAGATGTTGCCCGGCACCTTCAGGTCGAACAGGTCCGCGCCATGCTGGGTGGAGTCGAAGGCGTAGGACGTGGTCTGGTAAATCGGCACTGCGACCGCCTTGGTGGTGGGCTCGGGGCTATAACCGCCGTGCACGGCGATGGTTTCGATCTTCATGGGGGGGGCCACGGCCTTGGTGGTGGGTTCCGGGCTGTAGCCGCCGTGGACGGCGATGGTTTCGATCTTCATTGTGTCTCCTCCGAAATTCGGGCCGAAATGGCGGGGGGATTATGGCGACGGCCGGGGAGGCTGTCACGCCAGGCGCCGCGTGGGCGAATCTCGGAGGCGAAAAAGACACCCCGGCATGGCCGGGGCAAAGAGAGGAGGAGGATGTCGGCCACGCCGGTGCAGGCGCGCGGCCAACAATCCCGGCCCGGCCGCCAGATGGCTCGAGCAGCCGGGTTGGGAT
>CAYSFW010000014.1:0-35111 GCA_964430355.1 uncultured Thiotrichales bacterium | reverse complement strand
TACGTCGGCATCACCCGCGCGCGCCGCCAGCTGGTGCTGTGCCATGCCGAGTCGCGCCGGATCCACGGCAGCGACCTGTACGGCATGCCCTCGCGCTTCCTGCGCGAGATCCCCAAGCCCCTGCTGCACGAGATCCGGCCGCGGCCGCAGCCCGGGTTCGGCGCGCGCGCGTTCGCGCCGGCGCCGCGCCGCGAGCGCGGGCACGCCGCGCTGGAGCCGCCGCCGCTGGCGCTGGGCGCGGCGGTGCGGCATCCCACCTTCGGCCTCGGCGTGGTCACCGACGTCGAGGGCAGCGGCGCCCACGCGCGGGTGCAGGTCAACTTCGACGAGGCCGGCAGCAAGTGGCTGGTGCTGGCCTACGCCCACCTCGCCCCGGCCTGAGCGCTCACCAGCTGAACAGGCGGTAGTAGGTCATCGGGCCGCCGTTGGTGTTGTCGCGCTCGTCCACGATGCCGTCGCCGTTGCGGTCGTAGATGTAGTAGGCCGGGCCGCGCAGCGGCACCACCTTGACCATCTTCAGCACCCCGGCCACGCGGTACTCGGTCACGGTGTCGCCGTTGGCCTCGGTGCGGGTGACCGGCTGCGCCTCCTTGGGCAGCAGGGCCTCCGGGCCGGGGCTGGCGCAGGCGGCGAGCAGGGCGGCGCAGGTCAGGGGCAGCAGGGCGCGCATCGGGTCGTCCTCGGCAAAGCGATGCCCACAGTATGCGCGAACCCGCGCCGGGCAGGGCCGCGCGGGCCGTAGAATCCGGGCATGTCCCGCCTGGTCCTGATCGACGGCTCCTCCTACCTGTACCGCGCGTTCCACGCGCTGCCGCCGCTGTCGAACGCGGCCGGCGAGCCGACCGGCGCCCTGTTCGGGGTGGTCAACATGCTGCGCGCGCACCTGAAGGAGCAGCCCGAGCACATCGCCTTCGTGGTGGATGCGCCGGGGCCGACCTTCCGCGAGGCGCTGGACCCGGCCTACAAGGCCAACCGCCCGCCGATGCCGGACGACCTGCGCGCGCAGGTGGCGCCGATGCTGGAGGTGGTCGCGGCGCTGGGCATCCCGATCCTGCGCGAGCCGGGGGTGGAGGCCGACGACGTGATCGGCACCCTGGCGGTGCGCGCGGCCGAGCAGGGCATGGCGGTCACCATCTCCACCGGCGACAAGGACTTCGCCCAGCTGGTGCGGCCGCCGGGGCAGGACGGCCGCGGCGCGATCGCGCTGGTCAACACCATGAGCGGCAGCCGGCTGGACTCCGAGGAGGCGGTGCTGGTCAAGTACGGCGTGCGCCCCGCGCAGATCGTCGACTGGCTGGCGCTGATGGGCGACAAGATCGACAACGTGCCCGGCGTGGAGAAATGCGGCGAGAAGACCGCGGCCAAGTGGCTGGCCGAGTTCGGCTCGCTGGACGGGGTGATGGCGCAGGCCGCGGCGATGAAGGGCAAGCTCGGCGAGAACCTGCGCGCGGCGCTGCCGCGGCTGCCGCTGAATCGCGAGCTGGTCACCATCAAGACCGACGTGGCGCTGGACGTGGCGCCGCAGGACCTGGCCCTGCGCGCGCGCGACGTGGACGCCCTGCGCGCGCTGTACACCCGCTACGGCTTCAACCAGGCGCTGAAGGAGCTGGACGCCGGCACGCCTGCCGCGGCCCCCGCGCCCTCCGCCACGTCCGCGGCCGGCCACCCGCCGCCGGCGCAGGCCGTAGCGGGCGCGTACGAGACCGTGCTGACGCGGGCCCAGCTGGAGGACTGGATCGCGCGGCTGCAGGCGGCCCCCGAAGTCGCGTTCGACAGCGAGACCGACAGCCTCGACCCGCTGCGCGCCAACCTGGTCGGCCTCAGCTTCAGCGTGGAACCCGGGCAGGCCTGCTACATCCCGCTCGCGCACGCCTATCCCGGGGTGCCCGCGCAGCTGGACCGCGGCGAGGTGCTGGAGGCGCTGCGCCCGCTGCTGGAGGATCCGGCGAAGAAGAAGCTCGGCCAGCACGGCAAGTACGACCTGCACGTGCTGCGCCGGCACGGCATCCAGGTGCGCGGCTATGCCGACGACACCCTGCTGGAGAGCTTCGTGCTGGAGGCCGGGCAGGCCCGCCACGACATGGACTCGCTGGCGCGCCGCCACCTCGGCTACACCACCGTCAAGTATGAGGACGTGGCCGGCAAGGGCGCCAAGCAGATCCCGTTCTCGCAGGTCGCGCTGGAGCCGGCCACCCGCTACGCCGCCGAGGACGCCGACATCACCCTGCGCCTGCACCGCGCCCTGCTTCCCAGGCTGGAGGCGGAACCGGCGCTGCTGGCGGTCTACCGCGAGATCGAGATGCCGCTGGTGCCGGTGCTGGCGCGGATCGAGGACAACGGCGTGATGATCGACGTGGAGGAGCTGCGCCGGCAGTCGGCCGACCTCGCGCGGCGCATGCTGGCCCTGCAGCAGCGGGCCACCGAGCTGGCCGGGCGCAGCTTCAACCTGGATTCGCCCAAGCAGCTGGGCGCGCTACTGTTCGACGAGCTGAAGCTGCCGGCGCGGGTGAAGACCCCGGGCGGCGCGCCCTCCACCAACGAGGAGGCGCTGGAGGCGATCGCCGACCTGCACGAGCTGCCGCGGGTGATCCTCGACTACCGCGGCCTGGCCAAGCTCAAGGGCACCTACACCGACAAGCTGCCGGAGATGGTCAACCCGGCCAGCGGGCGCGTGCACACCAGCTACCACCAGGCCGGCGCCGCCACCGGGCGGCTGTCCTCGTCCGACCCCAACCTGCAGAACATCCCGGTGCGCACCGAGGAGGGCCGCCGCATCCGCGCCGCGTTCGTCGCGCCGCCGGGGCGCCGGATCGTCTCGTTCGACTATTCGCAGATCGAGCTGCGGATCATGGCCCACCTGTCGCAGGACCCGGCGCTGCTGCGCGCGTTCGCGCAGGGCGCGGACATCCACCGCGCGACCGCCGCCGAGGTGCTGGGCAAGCCGCTGGAAGCGGTGACCCAGGAGGAGCGGCGCGCGGCCAAGGCGATCAACTTCGGGCTGATCTACGGCATGTCCGCCTTCGGTCTCGCGCGCCAGATCGGCGTGGCGCGCGGCGAGGCCCAGCGTTACATCGATCTGTACTTTGCGCGCTACCCCGGGGTGCGCGAATACATGGAGCGCACCCGGGAGCAGGCCCGCGAGCAGGGCTTCGTGGAGACGCTGTTCGGCCGGCGGCTGTACGTGCCGGAAATCCGCGCCCGCAACAACCAACAGCGGCAGTACGCGGAGCGCACCGCCATCAACGCACCGATGCAGGGCACGGCGGCCGACATCATCAAGCGCGCGATGATCCGCGCCGACGCCTGGCTCGCCGACGCCGGTGCGCCCGCAGCTATGATCCTGCAAGTCCACGACGAACTGGTATTCGAGGTCGAGGCACAGGCTGTGGACGCCGTGCAGCCGCGTCTGGTCGAGATCATGGAGCGAGTGGCAGACCTCAAGGTGCCCTTGGTCGTCGAGTCGGGCGTGGGCGACAACTGGGATGAGGCGCACTGATCACGTGTGGCAACATCGATGTGCCTGATGGTTGCGGGAGCCGCATCCCGTGCGGTGCCAAGCGCTACGATCCGGCGGCCACGGGCATCGTGCAGCGCGGCGCCGACCCGGTGCATCTGGATCGTCAGAGGGTTGCGCGGCTGCGACGGCCGGTTTACCCTTTTGCCCTCGCACCTCTGCAGTGCGACCCAGCGACAGGCTGGGGCAGACAAGTTCAGCCGGGCGATTAACTCAGCGGTAGAGTGCCATCTTCACACGGTGGAAGTCAGTGGTTCGATCCCACTATCGCCCACCACTCTCCCCCTTCTCCATCCCATGACCGCCGGGCGCTGGGTCGGCCGGACCGGCTCGATTCCAACTGCCGTAGCCGACACGGGTCACCGCATGCCAAGGCAACCGCTCCCATGAAATTCGGCATCGATCGCCTCCTCGAGGACTCCGGCCTGCAGCAGCGGCTCCGTGGTCGCCGCATCGCCCTGCTGGCGCACCCCGCGTCGACGACTCGCGACCTTCGACACTCACTCGATGCGCTCGCGCTGCTGCCCGACGTTCAGCTCAGCGCCGCCTTCGGCCCGCAACACGGCCTGCGCGGGGACAAGCAGGACAACATGATCGAGTCGCCCGACTTTGTCGATCCCGTGCATGGCATTCCGGTGTTCAGTCTGTACGGCATGGTGCGCCGGCCGACCGACGCGATGATGGACAGCTTTGATGTGCTGCTCGTCGATCTGCAGGATCTCGGTTGCCGGATGTACACCTTTATCACCACGTTGCGTTACGTGCTCGAGGCCGCCGCGGCGCACGGAAAGGCGGTCTGGATCCTGGACCGACCCAACCCCGCTGGCCGGCCCGTGGAGGGGCTGACCCTACGGCTCGGGTGGGAGAGCTTCGTTGGTGCGGGTCCCCTGCCGATGCGCCACGGGCTGACGCTGGGCGAACTCGCCCGCTGGTTCGTGCAGGCGCTTGGGCTGGAGGTGGCGTGCGAAGTCGTCCCCATGGGGGATTGGCAGCCCGATGCCGCACCCGGCTTCGGCTGGCCGCTCGGTGAGCGATGCTGGATCAACCCAAGCCCGAACGCGCCGAATCTCTCGATGGCGCGTTGCTACGCGGGCACGGTCATGCTCGAGGGGACTACGCTCTCCGAGGGGCGCGGGACGACTCGCCCCCTGGAGCTCTTTGGTGCGCCGGATCTCGACGCCCGACAGCTGCTTCGGGAGATGCACGCGCTGGCACCCGAGTGGCTCACGGGCTGCGCGCTGCGCGAGTGCTGGTTTGAGCCCACGTTCCACAAGCATGCGGGACAACTCTGCCACGGTATCCAGATCCACGTGGACGATCCTGCGCACTACGACCATCAGCGTTTCCGTCCCTGGCGCCTTATGGCGCTGGCGTTCAAGGCGCTGCGCCGTCTGCGGCCGGATTACCCGCTATGGCGTGACTTCCCTTACGAGTACGAACACAACCGGCTCGCCATCGACCTCATCAACGGCGGACCGCTGCTACGTGAATGGGTGGACGATGCCGCCGCGACGCCGGGTGACCTCGAGGCGCTCGCCAGCCAGGATGAGGCGGCCTGGCGCGAAGCGCGCGAGGCGTTCCTGCTGTACTGATCGCGGTCACCCACGCGCCGGGCGAGAGACCCCGGTGTTGCGGCGCACAACCCTCAATGGTGATGGTGCTGATGTGCGTCGCCGTCCGCAGCTGCCCCCGTTGCCTTGCGGACCTCGAAACTCGCTGACTGGGTGGTCTTGTCACCGAGCTTGAAGGTGATGTCCACCTTATCACCGGCCTTTAGCGGTCGCTTCGGCTGCATCAGCATCAGGTGATAGCCACCGGGCTTGAGCGCAAGCTCCCCGCCGGCGGGGATTTCGAGCCTGTCCTGGCGGAGCATTTTCGCGGTGCCATCGACGACCTCCGTTTTGTGCAGCTCGATCGAGCCGAACGCCGCGCTCTCCGCACCAACCACTTGCACCGCCGACCTCCCCGTGTTGTGGAGCGTGACGTAACCGCCGAGCATGGTCATGCCGGGTGGTGCCTCGCGGATCCATGGGTCCACCAGATGCAGTGCGCCGTCGGCGAGCGCAGCGCCGGAGGTCATTAGCAGTGAGGCTATTAGGCTAAGAGTGAGTTTGCGCATGGGGTCGTTCCGCTCCTTGTCGAGTGATGCGAGTCTAGACCAAGTCCCGCAACGCAGGGCGCGACAAAATGCCGACTGTAGTTTTGGAACGCCGCTTTCTGGACTATAGTTAGGGCTCCAAAAATGGTTATGGGAGAGCGGCCACGGTCAGCGTCACGACGCCAGCCAGGCCCGCCGAAGGCGCAATCCCGCCCGCAAACGTTCAGGCAAAAGGACCGTAACCGCGTTTTGGCTCTGGAGAGCGTCGCACTTGCGGCCACCGAAGGGGGTTAATCTCTCAGGTTTCAGGACAGAGGGGCGGCGGGCGGTTCATGATCCGCCCGCCGCCCTTTTTCGTTTGGCTTGGAAATCCGGATGTCGAAACGTACCGCCCTCTACGCCCAGCACATCGCCGCCGAAGCCCGGATGGTGGGCTTCGCTGGCTGGGAAATGCCACTGCACTACGGTTCACAGATCGAGGAGCATCATCAGGTGCGCCGCGACGCGGGTATGTTCGATGTCTCGCACATGACCGTGGTCGATCTGCACGGCGCAGGCGCGCGCGACTACCTTAGGCACCTGCTTGCCAATGACGTCGCCCGCCTGCGCACCCCAGGCAAGGCGCTCTACAGTTGCATGCTCAACGAGCAGGGTGGTGTGATTGATGACCTGATCACCTACTTCCTGAGCGACGACCGGTACCGTGTCGTCGTCAATGCGGCCACGCGCGCGAAGGATCTCGCCTGGATGACTTCACAGGCCGCGCCATTCGAGGTCCGTGTGCGGGTCCACGAGGACCTTGCGATGCTCGCGGTGCAAGGGCCGAATGCCCGCGAGCGCGTGCTCGGCCTGCTCGAGGCCCACGAGCGCGAGCAGGTTGAGCGCCTCGGCGCCTTCTACGGCATGGCCGTGGGCAACTGGTTCGTGGCCCGCACGGGCTACACCGGTGAGGATGGATTCGAGATCATCCTGCCGAGCGCGGAGGCCCCCGCCCTGTGGGAGGCCCTGCTCGCCGCCGACGTGAAGCCCTGCGGCCTCGGCGCGCGCGACACGCTGCGGTTGGAAGCCGGCATGAACCTCTACGGAACGGATATGGACGAGTCCGTGAGCCCCCTCGAATCCGGGCTCGGCTGGACGGTGGCCTGGCAGCCCGAGGACCGCGATTTCGTCGGTCGCACCGCGCTGGAGAGGCAGCGCGCCGCAGGCGGCCTGCGCGCCTTCGTCGGGCTGGTGCTGGAGGACCGAGGCGTGCTGCGCAGCCATCAGCGTGTCTTTCTTCCGGACGGCAGCGAGGGCGAAATCACCAGCGGGACATTCTCACCGACCTTGCAACGCGCCATCGCGCTCGCCCGCGTGCCGGGGGGCATCGGCGAGCGTTGCGAGGTGGAGATCCGTGGCAAGCGTCACGCGGCGCGTGTGGTCAAGCCGTGCTTCGTGCGCCACGGCAAGCGTCTCATCGATTGAATCATCATCCTGGAGCGGAAATCCTCATGAGCCAGATTCCCGACGATCTGCACTACACCCCCTCGCACGAGTGGGTACGCGACAACGGCGACGGCACGGTGACCGTCGGCATCACTGACCACGCACAGGCGTTGCTGGGCGATCTCGTGTTCGTTGAACTGCCCGAGGTCGGCCGTCAAATCGACGCCGGCGCCCCCTGCGCTGTCGTCGAATCGGTGAAGGCGGCCTCGGACGTCTACGCACCCTTCGCAGGCGAGGTGGTCGCGGTCAACGGCGAGCTCGCAGACGCCCCAGAGCTCGTCAACTCCGACCCGTATCGAGCGGGGTGGCTGTTCAAGTTGCGCGGCGCGTCCGCCGACTTGCTCGACGCTGCGGGCTACGCCGCTGAAATCGCCGACGCCTGAGCCCATGCCGTTCATCCCCCACACCCCGGAGGACATCCGGGACATGCTCGCAGCTATCGGTGTGGCGGACATCGATGCGCTGTTCGACGAAATTCCAGCGGAGCTGCGCGCGCGCAAACTGACCGGTATTCCCGATGCGCTCAGCGAGATGGCGGTCACGCGCCTGATGCACGAGCGCGCGCGCCGCGATGAAACCCCGCTCAACTTCATCGGCGCCGGGGCCTATGAGCACCACATCCCAGCGGCCGTCTGGCAGATCGCCACGCGGGGTGAGTTCTACTCGGCCTACACCCCTTACCAGGCCGAGGCCAGCCAAGGCACGCTGCAGCTCATCTACGAGTACCAGACGATGATGACCGGGTTGACCGGTCTGGACGTCTCCAATGCCTCGCTCTACGACGGGGCCTCCGCGCTCGCCGAGGCGGTGCTCATGGCCGTGCGCGCCAAACGCAATGCGCGAGCCAAGAAGGTGTTGATGCCGCTCACGGTGCACCCCGCCTATCGAGCGGCCACGCGCGCCATCTTGCGCCATCAGGACATCGAGCTGATCGAGCTGCCGTACTGCACCGACTGCGGCAACCTCGTGCCGGAGTCCCTCAATCGCTTGGCCGGGGAGGATATCGCCGCGCTGGTCATTCCGCAGCCAAACTTCTTCGGCGTGCTGGAAGAGGTCGACGCGCTGACGGCCTGGGCGGAAGCCCATCGCGTCATGACCATTGCGCTCGTAAATCCGCTCACCCTGGAGCTGCTGAAGCCTCCCGGCGAGTGGGGCAGCCATGGCGTGGACATTGCCTGCGGCGATGGCCAGCCGCTCGGCGCACCCTTGTCCTCGGGCGGGCCGTATTACGGATTCCTGTGCAGCAAGCAGGCGCATGTGCGCCAGATGCCCGGGCGAATCGTCGGCCGTACCGTGGATGCGGATGGCCGGACGGGCTTCGTATTGACGCTCCAGGCGCGCGAGCAGCACATCCGCCGCTCCAAGGCGACGTCCAACATCTGCACCAATCAGGGTCTCGTGGTCACCGCATCGACGATCCACATGGCGCTGCTCGGGCCGCAGGGGCTGCGCGACACGGCCGCTGCTTGTCATGTGAACACTCACGCTCTGGTCGAGCGGCTCGACCCGCTCGGTATCAAGCCGACCTTCAGCGGCGAGCACTTCCACGAGGTCGTGCTGCGGCTGGGCGAGCCCGCCGGGCCGGTGTTGGCGCGGATGGCCACTCACGAGGTGCTGGGTGGTTATGCGCTGGGGCGCGATTACGCGGAACTCGAGGACTGCGTGCTCGCCTGCGTGACCGAAACCAAGACCGCGCAGGATCTCGACCGCTATGCAGAGGTCTTGCGCGCGTCGCTAAGCGCCGTCTAGTACGCACGGATTCAATCCCCTAGCCCTTCGGGAGGGGAACGAATCGATGAGTACTTACTACGGAGAATGATCGACAGACTCTGCGCGCGGAGGGGAACACAAGCTGGGCGACGCGGCGTGCCGAGCCCCATCGAACCGGGGCGCAAGTACCGCGCCGCTCGGTGATTCCATCCGTGTTTACTGACCTACCCACAACAGGAGAGTACCGACATGGCAAACATCACGCATGCAGGCAACCCCATCCACACCAGCGGCGAGCTGCCGGCCGTCGGCACCGCTGCACCGGATTTCAGCCTGGTCACCAAGGATCTGCAGGACGTGTCGCTGGGTGATTTCGCTGGCAAGAAAAAGCTCCTGAACATCGTGCCCAGTCTCGACACCGGGATCTGCGCGATATCCACGAAGAAGTTCAACGCCGCGGCGAAGCAGCACCCGGACACCGTGTTTCTCACCATCTCTGCGGACCTGCCTTTCGCGCAGAGCCGTTTTTGCGGCGCCGAAGGCATCGACAGCGTGCAGACCCTGTCGATGATGCGCTCGCGAAACTTTGCCAAGGACTACGGTGTGCTGATCACCGACGGTAAGCTCGCCGGCATCACGGCCCGCGCGGTCGTCGTGCTCGATGCCGACAACAAGGTGCGCTACACGCAACTCGTCCCCGAGATCGCGCAGGAGCCGGATTACGATGCGGCCCTGGCGGCGCTGGGTTGAGCGAACTGCTCGCCTGCCCCCTCGCGATGCGAGGGGGCGTCCCCTCATGACCTTCCCAGTACGAGCGAAAGCTGCATGGCTGAGTTGATTTTCGATCTCGCACGCCCGGGGCGCCGCGCGACCGCGCAGCGGCCGGCGCAGACCGGCGGCGTGCGTTTACCCGAGCGCTTCCTGCGCAAGACGCCGACCGGGCTGCCCGAGGTGTCCGAGCTTCAGGTCGTGCGGCACTACACGCGCCTGTCGCAAAAGAACTTTTCCATCGACACGCAGTTCTACCCCCTAGGCTCGTGCACGATGAAATACAACCCGCGGGCCTGCAACAGCCTAGCGATGCTGCCAGGCTTTGTCGGCCATCATCCGCTTGCGCCTGACTCGCACAGCCAGGGCGTGCTGGAGACTCTGTTCGAGCTGCAGGAGATGCTGCGCGGTGTGACCGGCATGGCCGGCGTGTCGCTCACGCCGATGGCAGGCGCACAGGGCGAGTTTGCCGGTGTGGCCATGATCCGTGCTTACCATGATGCGCGCGGCGATCACGCCCGCACCGAGATGCTGGTGCCCGACGCGGCGCACGGGACTAACCCGGCAACCGCGGTGATGTGTGGCTACACCGTGCGGGAAATCCCGACCGACGCCAGCGGCGATGTCGATCTCGAGGTGCTGCGTGCCGCGGTGGGGCCGCACACCGCTGGAATCATGCTGACGAACCCATCGACGTTTGGCGTGTTCGAACGGCGCATCCAGGACATCGCGGCGATCGTGCACGAGGCCGGCGGGCTGTTGTACTACGACGGCGCCAACCTCAATGCCATCCTGGGCAAGGTGCGCCCGGGCGACATGGGCTTCGACGTGATCCACATGAACCTGCACAAGACCTTCTCCACCCCGCACGGTGGGGGCGGACCCGGCGCAGGCGCGGTGGGCATGAGCGAGCGGTTGCTGCCGTTCAGGCCAGTTCCCGTGGTCGAGAAGGCGGGTGAGACCTTCCGCTGGCTCACCGAGCGCGACCTTCCGCAGAGTATCGGACGCCTCTCGGCCTTCGCCGGCAACGTGGGCGTGCTGCTGCGGGCGTACGTCTATATGCGCATGCTGGGTGCGGCAGGGATCCCGCGCGTTGCGGAGTTTGCGGTGTTGAATGCCAATTACCTGATGGCCCGCCTCGGGCGCGCTGGCTTCGAGCTCGCCTTCCCGACGCGGCGTGCGTCGCACGAGTTCATCGTCACGCTCAAGCGTCAGGCCAAGGAGCTCAATGTCACCGCGCGCGACTTTGCGAAGCGCCTGCTCGACTTCGGGATCCACGCGCCGACGACCTACTTCCCGCTGCTCGTACCCGAGTGCCTGCTCATTGAGCCAACGGAAACGGAGACGAAGGAGGCGCTCGATGGCTTCGTCGAGGCGATGCTCGTGATCCAGCGCGAGGCCGAGGAGGATCCCGCGAAGGTGCAAGGTGCGCCGTGGACGCTCCCCAATCGTCGCTTCGATGAGGTGAAGGCAGCAAAGGATCTTGATTTGCGTTATAAAGCGCCAGCACCCACCACCACCGCCTGAGCATGGAAGAAACCGTCGTACCCAAAAAGAACACCGGCCTGCGGCGCATCGTGCTCGCCGGCGGCTACTCGATGAAGGGACTTTCTGCCGCGTATCGTAACGAGGCCGCGTTTCGCCAAGAGGTGCTGGGGTTCGTGATCCTCGCCCCGCTGGGTCTCTGGCTCGGGACGACCGGCGTCGAGCGGGCCCTGCTGGTCGGCTCACTGCTGCTCGTGCTCATCGTCGAACTGCTCAACACGGCGGTCGAGTCGGTGGTCGATCGTGTCGGTCTGGAAAAGCACGTGCTGGCCGGTCAGGCCAAGGATCAGGGGTCGGCGGCGGTGCTGCTGTCGCTGGTCCTGGCGATCATGGTCTGGACCTTCGTCCTGATCGGCTGATTCGATTCGTTCAACCCCAAGAGGCCATCACATGCTCAAGACACTTGCGCGCAGCGCAATCCTCACACTCGCCGTTATCGGAGGCATCCACATGGCGAACGCCGAAAGTCTGATGGAAAAGAATGACCGCGAGGGCAAGGCCTTTCTCGCCCAGAACGCGAAGGCCGAGGGCGTGCAGACGACCCCGAGCGGCCTGCAATACAAGGTCATCAGGCCGGGCAACGAAAACGGCAAGCGTCCGGGCCCGACGAGCAAGGTAACGGTCAACTACGAAGGCCGCCACCTCAACGGCGAAGTCTTCGACAGCTCGTACAAGCGCAATCAGCCCATCGAATTCCCGCTCAACCGGGTCATCAAGGGCTGGACCGAGGGCCTGCAGCTGATGACCGAAGGCGCGAAGTATCAGCTCTTCATCCCGCCCGAACTGGGCTACGGGCAGACCGGCGCCGGCGGGGCCATCGGCCCGCAGGAGACGTTGATCTTCGACGTCGAGCTGCTGAAGGTTCAGTAGTCCCCATCGAGGCTGGGCCAGTGAGTGCCCGGCCGCACCTCAGCGCGGGCGCGACTGCCCGATCTGTTGTCCCCAAGTCGTCGGGCTGGCTCTGTCGATCGGGCGCGCGCTCACCCTTTGCGGCGCCCGACCGGTGCGCGCACCACGGCCAGCGCGGTCATGTTCAGCAGGCCACGCACGGTGATCGAGGCCGTGACGATATGCACGGACGGGGCGGCACCCACGAGGATCGGCCCGATGGCCACGCCCTCGCCCTGCACCCGCAGCAGGTTGAACGCGACGTTGGCCGCGTCCTGGTTGGGGAAGATCAACAGGTTCGCCGCACCATGCAGACGTGAGTTGGGAAAGCGCTCCGCGCGCAAGGCTGGATCCAGCGCGAGGTTGGCGTGCATCTCGCCCTCGATCTCCAGCTCCGGCTCCAGCGCCCGCACCAGCCGCAGGGTCTCCTGCATCTTGCGGGACGACGGCGAGTCGTGGCTGCCGAAATTGGAGTGGGAGATCAGCGCAACCTTGGGCTCCACGCCGAACCAGCGCACTTCCGCCGCACACAGCCGGGTGATCTCCGCGAGTGACGCGGCGTCCGGATCGACCTGCACGTAGGTATCGGCGAGAAACAGCGTGCCGGAAGGCAGCACGACGGCGTTCATCGCAGCGAACCGGGTTGCCCCCGGTGCAAGATCGATGACTTCTTGCAACGTCTCGAGATGGTTGTGGTAACGCCCCACCACGCCACAGAGCATGGCCTCGGCATGTCCTTGGTTGACCAGCGTGGCCGCGAGCAGCGTGTTGTTCGTGCGCACGGCTGTGGCTGCCTCGCGCGGCGAGTAGCCCTTGCGCTCGAGTCGTCGGTGCACGGAATCGCAACAGGCCTGGTAGTAGGGATTGTCGAGCGGCTCGATCACCGTGAAGTCGACGCCGGGCCGGATGTCGAGCGACAGCTCCGCGAGCTTTTTCTCGATCACCGCCTTGCGGCCGAGCAGGATGGGTTCGGCAAGGTTTTGATCGAGCACCTGCTGGGTGACCTGGAGAATCTTGTACTCCTCACCCTCGGCGTAGATGATCCGCCGCCGCTCGGCGCGGGCGCGGTCGAAGACGGGCTTCATGGTCATGCCGGTGCGATAGACCCGGTTGCGCAGACGCTCGCGGTAGGCCTCGAGGTCGGCAATCGGGCGCTGCGCCACGCCCGAGCGCATGGCCGCCTCCGCCACCGCAGGCGCGACATACTCCATCAAGCGTGGGTCGAACGGCTTTGGAATCAGGTAGTTGGGGCCGAAGGTCAGGTCTTGTCCGCCATAGGCCGAGGCGACGATATCGGAAGGCTCCGCGAGCGCGAGGGTGGCGATGGCCTGGGCCGCAGCCATTTTCATCGGCTCGTTGATCTGCGTGGCGCCGACATCGAGTGCGCCACGGAACAGGAAGGGGAAGCACAGGACATTGTTGACCTGGTTCGGAAAGTCCGAGCGTCCGGTTGCGATGATCGCGTCCGGCCGCACGGCGCGCGCCTCATCGGGCATGATCTCGGGCGTGGGGTTTGCGAGCGCGAGGATGAGCGGACGCTGGGCCATCGCCGGCAGCCACTCGGGTTTGAGTACGCCCGCAGCCGAAAGGCCGAGAAAGATGTCCGCCCCCTCCAGCGCCTCGCGCAGGCTGCGCATCGGGGTATCCACGGCGAATGCGGCCTTGTACGGGTCCATCTCCTCGGTGCGCCCTGCGTACACGACCCCGGCGATGTCCGTGACGATGATGTGCTCCTTGCGCAAACCGAGCTCGACGAGCAGGTTCAGGCAAGCGAGTGCGGCCGCGCCAGCCCCGGCCGTCACCAGCCGCACGGAGCCGAGGTCCTTGCCGAGTACCCGCAGCCCGTTCATCACCGCGGCAGCCACGACGATGGCCGTGCCGTGCTGGTCGTCGTGGAAAACCGGGATCTTCATCCGCGCCTTGAGCCCCTCCTCGATGATGAAGCACTCGGGCGCCTTGATATCCTCCAGGTTGATGCCGCCGAAGGTTGGCTCCAGACGCGCGACGGTGTCGATGAAGGCCTGTGGGTCGCGCTCGTCGATCTCGATGTCGAACACATCGATACCGGCAAACTGCTTGAAGAGCACCGCCTTGCCTTCCATCACAGGCTTGCCCGCCAACGCACCGATGCTGCCGAGACCGAGCACCGCCGTACCGTTGGAGATGACGCCCACCAGGTTGGCCCGCGCGGTGTAGTCGGCAGCGGCCAGCGGCTCCGCAACGATCTCACGACACGCCGCTGCAACACCCGGGGAATACGCGAGCGCGAGGTCGCGCTGATTGGCCAGGGGCTTGGTCGGCCGGACCTCCAGCTTTCCGGGTTGCGGGTGGCGGTGGTATTCGAGGGCAGCCTGCTTGAGATGTTCGGGCATGGACGGAGGGTGGCCAGCGTAAGGATGTTCAAGGCGGGTTCGAGCAACCGTTGGTTGCGTCAGCACCGTCGCGAGTATTGCAGCAATCGGCCCCGCTGCACAGGCACGGGGTGATCGACACGGGTCAGCTAAGCCGCACCGTAACGGATGCCGATGATCAGGTAGGTGCGCTCGCCCGTGGGTGCCTGCACGGCGACTTCATCGTCGATGCTGCGCTTGAGCAACGCGCGCGCGAGCGGCGAATCCATGCTGATCCAGTTACGCTCGGCATCGATCTCGTCTGGGCCGACGATGCGGCAGATCAGCTCGCTGCCATCGTCCGCTTCGAGCGTCACCCACGCACCGAAGTAGACGCGATCAAGGTCGGCCGGCAACGCGTTGACGACTTTCAGGTCCGGCAGTCGCTTCTGCAGATAGCGGATGCGCCGATCGATTTCCCGCAACTCTTTCTTGCGGTAGATGTACTCGGCGTTCTCAGAGCGATCACCCTCCGCTGCTGCGGCTGACAAGGCCTTCACCACCTCGCGCCGACGCGCCCAGCGTGCATCAAGTTCGGCCTGAAGCCGCTGGTAGCCTTCGGCAGTGATGTAGGGCGAAGCAGGCAGTTGACTGGACTTCGGGCGGAAACGTGCCATAGGTTTAGAGCAAAACGCTGATGCGCGGTACTTTCGCGTGCTACTGCCCATTCTAGCGTGTTGCACTGGCCCTTACCTGATCGCGCAGCCCCTCAGGATGAACCGTGAACCGACGCCCATCGCCTGGATGTGGAGGCGTGGGACGCCGGCTTTCTGGCCGCCCACTGCGTGCGGGGAGGGACCAGCGCAATGCGGCGCTGCACCCTCGCCACGACTACCAGGACTCGTCGTCACCCAGGATATTGCCGCCCAGCACGTCTCGATAGTCGACAAGCTCGACGGTTGGCTCGAACAACTCGTCCACCGACACGATGCCCAGTTCCTGAGTGAGATTGGTTGCTTCTGCAGAGACCTTCCGGCGGACCGCGCGGGTGTCCACGAGCTCGGTGTCGAGCTCCTCAGCGGACTCTCGCTCCAACTCGCCCTCGGGATCGTCGATCTGGTTGTCCCAAGCGCGCAGTTGCTTGTAGACGTCCCACCGACTCAGTTTTTCCGTAGTGTTCATGTTGAGATACCTCCCTGATTGAAAGTGCAGATTTCCGTATCAAGCGGCGGGCGTCAGTCGCATGTGCCGCGGCACGCCCACCTCGATTCCAATAGGCAGATGGTCTGAGTGACGTACGCCGAACACCTCCGATTCGGCGATCTTGATCTCCGGCGTGACGAAGATGTGATCGAACCCGAGCCGTGGCCGCCAGCTCGGGTAGGTGTGCGCAACCCGGGCGGGCCGACTCAGATTGGTGCTCTCAAACAGCTCCGCCATCTCGCTGCTGTGGATTTCGGCATTGAAATCACCCATCAGCACGACGTGGCGATGCTGCCGAATGGTCTGTGAGATGTACTGCAACTGACGCTTGCGAGCGCGAGCGGACAGTGACAGGTGGGTGAGCAACACCACTAGCGGGTCTTGCCGGTCACCGAAGTGGACCTCCAGCGCACCCCGACCGGGGATCGTGCTCGGCAGCCGATGTTCGTTGATCGCGATGGGTTCGATGCGGCTGAAAAACGCAAGGCTATGCTGAGCCAGCACGCCGAGATCGCGATTGACCCGATGGAAGCAATACGGGAACCCGGCCTTGCGCGCGAGATACTCCGGCTGATGAATGAACTCGCTACGAATACTGCCCGCGTCCAGCTCCTGCAGGCCAACGATATCGAACCCGGCGATAAACTCGGCGATGCTATCGAGATTCTGCCGACGTTGCGGAAACGGCAGGATGTGCTTCCAACTGTGCGTAACGTAGTGACGATACTTCTGCGTCGGAATGCCAACCTGCACGTTGTAGCTCAGCAACTTGAGTCGCTGCTGGCCAAGTGTTTCCGTTGAGGGCATTTTCGTTGCTGTCGGTATCCAGTCCTTTGCGTAAAGGCTACATCTGAAGGGCGGAAGATGTCTTCACCATGATCACACTTTTCGCGTCACGCCACCAGGGCATCAGGGTGTAGCAGTTTTGAGTCGCTTGCGTTCCTTCTCGAGTAGGAAGTCGACGATGTCGAAGAGCTCCTGATGGCTCACGACGCCGTTGCCAATTACCCGGTACCGACCGGCGACGACGAGCGCGGGCACGCCGGTCAAGCGGAACAGGTTCCCCAGTTCTTGTGAGCGCCGGAGTTTCGCCTCGACCCCCATCGAGTTCATTGCGTTTTTGAACGCCGCCTCATCGACGCCCAGTGTGCCGATGAACTTGACAAGCGCGTCTTCGGTATTCAACCGCCGGCCCTGCTCGTGCAGTGCCTGGAACAACGGCGCATGGATCTTGTCGGTGACACCCAACGCCTCAGCGGCGAAAAACGCCCTCGCGTGCAGGCTCCACGCCGGGTTGAGTACGGCGGCCATGCGCACGAGCTCGACATCGGCGGGCATGCGCTTGTGCCACGCCTCGAGGGTGGGCTCGAGCCGGTAACAGTGCGGGCAGCCGTACCAGAAGAATTCCATCACCTGGAGCTTGGAACCCGGCGTTGCCACCGGATTGGCCAGCACCTCGTAATGCACGCCCTCATCGAAGGACTTGGTGTTGGCAGGCGCCGGGGGTTGATCGGCAAAGGTGACAAAAGGCAACAACAGCACCAGAGCTAGGACGATCTGGAAGAGCCGCGAACTTGCCATGTCTATCTCCGTGAAGGCTGCGAATGAGTGGAAAATCAGTACGGAGCCTTGGGGCGCCACTAGCGGGCTTGTTCTGCCTCCACAGCAGCGGGCTCAGGACGAACCCGTCAGAGAGCTCGGTTCGGGCGCGCCGGGAGGACCGTCTTCAGCTTACTGAAGTCCGCTGATGTATTGCGCAAGGGCTTCGATTTCCGGGTCGGTCAGGCGCGTGGAGATCATGCGCATCATCTTGCCCGCGTCGTTGGCGCGTACACCAGCACGGAAGGCCTTGAGTTGGTTCGCAGTGTAGGTGGCGTGCTGTCCTGCAAGGCTCGGGAACTTGGCGAGCGGGTTGCCTGCGCCGTTGGGGCCATGGCACCCGGTACAGGCCGGCAGTCCACTTGCGCTACTGCCACCGCGGAAGAGCGTTTCCCCGAGCTTGACGACTTTCTCGTCGGCGATGCCCGGTTTGGGCGTCTGGGATGCAAAGTAGGCCGCGAGATCAGCCATATCCTGATCGGAGAGCGCCGCCGCCTGGGGGTACATCGTGGCGTTGTCGCGGACCTTGCTCTTGAATTCCTGCAGCTGTTTGACGATGTAGTCCTCGTGCTGGCCGGCGAGTTTTGGCCATTCCGGGTTCGTGCTGTTGCCATCGACACCGTGGCAGCCTGCGCAGACAGCGGATTTGGCCTTGCCAGCCGACTTGTCGCCCTCGGCTGCGGCCGGCAAACTCAGCGTCAGTGCCAGTGCAGACAAACCCAACATCAACAGCTTATTCATCAACTTGACTCCTGGAGAAATCCGCCGCGTGCGAGCGCGTTGAACGCGCCGAAAAACGTCGGGTTTATATCACAACGCCAAGTCCCGTCAAAGCAACCCTGTGACGAACCCCAAATACGCATGACCGAGCAATTTTTCGCTGCCAAGTTTCTTAAAAGTTGCGCATCACCGAGCCAACTGCCCGCACCGCTCGGCCCCGAGGTGGCGTTCGCTGGTCGGTCGAATTCCGGCAAGTCGAGTACCCTGAACCGCTTGTGTCGGCAGCGCGGACTGGCGCGGGTCAGCAAAACGCCCGGGCGTACGCAACAGATCAACTTCTTTGGTTTGCCGTCCGGTGCGCTGCTCGTGGACCTGCCCGGATACGGGTTCGCCAAGGTGCCTGAGGCGATCAAGATGCAGTGGCACCGCCTGATCGAGGACTATCTCGCCAACCGAACCTCCCTGAGCGGATTGCTACTCATCATGGACATCCGCCACCCCCTGACGGCGTTGGACCAACAGCTCATCGATTGGTGTGGTGCAAGGTCACTGCCGGCGCACATCCTGCTCAACAAGGCAGACAAGCTGGGCCGTGGCGTAACGCGGCAGACGATCATGGCCGTGGAGCGCGCACTGCAAGCGAGTGCGAAGCAAATCAGTGTTCAGTCGTTCTCCGCGGAGACGGGCGAAGGGCTTGAGGAGCTGGAGCGGGTTTTAACCGACTGGCTGCGTCCGTAAGGGGGCGCATGCAGAGGACGCGCCGCACGAACCACACACCAGGCGGGTAAGTCTCGCGGAACCGCGCCGCAGCGGCTTTGGGTTTTGACAAAAAATCCCCGGCCTGTGACCAGACCGGGGTAATCTTGCGGCCCGACTTGGGGATTCGGGCCATCCCGCTCAGGGAGGATAGCGGGAAGCGCTGGGCTTAAGCGCTTATTGCATTAGAAAGCTTAACAACAATTTTGTTCCGTTGGAAGTTCAATTTTGAATGCAAGGAACTGGATCACAAAAAAATCGGGGCCGCTTCTCGTGGAGAGCGGGCGCTTCATCGGAAGCGGGGGCGAACTGGTGGGGTTGGCAGGTGGCGATTGGGTGTCAATCAGAAATCCTGTAAATCTAGGTTAACACATGCCTGTGCGCGATCCACGCCGATGCCCGGCTGCGGTGAGTAAACGGTCACATTGAGACGACCAGCGCGGTTTCGCGTCCCGGGCCCCCGCAGATCGGTGTGCCCGTTCGTCCCAGGGTGGTTGGACATGACGGTGAACCGCCGTGGGTTAGCGGCGTTCGACGGTCATCCCGGAAACTTGCGAAGGGTGAAGCGCCAAGCGTGCGTGGCGCACCAAGTCGTCGATCGAACCGTGCCGGGGTTCGGCGGTCTACGGTGGCGTGAGCGCTAGGACAAAGAATGCACTTGCCAAAAACGCGCTGCGGTCATGGAAGTCCGGCTGTTCGGCGGGATGGGACAGCGCCCAGTATGACAGCCGCCCGCTGCTCGATTCGACGACGGCAGCCAAGCCGACGGCCCACGAACGCCCGTTGCCGAGGGGAGGCATATGGCTCGCTTCCAGCACCGCGTCTAGCTCGAGTCGGTTGGTGTGTCTACGCACGCGCACGACGGGTGGCGCCGGGGCAGACCAAGTGATGTCTCTGGTGCGGTAAGCATCGAAGCGGTACCCGGCCCACTGCCCCGACGGTGAGAAATTGAACTCGTGATACGCTGCCTCGCCGCAGGCCGCGATGAACGCCTCGAAGCAGGTGTGCTGCCACAGCCCGTCGGCCTGCGCGGTCGTGACGGGCGCAGGGATCTTGAGGTTCGTGAGGTCGCCCGTCAGAAGGTAGGCCAGTTGCAGTCCACCCGGGGCGGTGCCAGCCAGCGTGACTTGCACCTGCACGTCGGGCGTGCGCGCTCCGTCGGGAAAGGGGCGTAACAAATAGGTAGACCCGTCAGCTTCGATGCAGCTCATCGGCAAAGCATAACAGCGGCCCCTTTGGCTGAAAAAGCGCATGGACTCCGTGTAGACTGGCCACTCCACGCGGCCGAGTCGATGGCGGAGCCGTGCTTATCCTGCTTCTTGTTCCCGTGCAGCCTCCCCATGACCCGACCCTTCACCTTGTTCGCCGCTTCGCCGTTGGGGATTGCACCGATCACCGCGGACGAGTTGCGCGCGTTCGGCGTGACGGAGTTGCGCGAGGAGCGCGCCGGCGTGGCGTTTCAGGGGGATGCCGATCATGCGTTGCGCGCGTTGCTGTGGCTACGCACGGCCTCTCGATTGGTGCTGCGCCTGTTCACCTGTGCGGCGGGAGATGCGGATGCGCTGTACGCCGGGGTGCGGGGGTATCCGTGGCCAGAGGTGTTTGGCGTTGGCAGTACCTTCGCAGTGGAAGTCACCGCGAGCGAGCGCAGCGCGGTGCGCCACACGCAGTTCGCCGGGCTGCGCGTGAAGGACGCGGTGGCGGACCGTTTCCGCGCCGACATCGGCGAGCGGCCGTCAGTCGATCCCGCGGCGCCGGACGTTCTGATCCACGTGCACCTGCGCGGCGAGGAGGCTGCGGTGGGGCTGGATCTGGCCCGTGGCCGGCTGCACGAGCGTGGCTATCGTCCGCGCGGCGCGCCTGCGCCGTTGCGGGAGAATCTGGCGGCCGCTTTGTTGCTGCGTGCAGGATGGGTAGAGGTAGCGGCGCGCGGCGGGGCTTTTCTGGATCCTATGTGCGGGTCGGGCACCCTGCCGGTTGAGGCGGCATTGATCGCCGCGGACATCGCGCCCGGTTTGCTCCGGAAGGATGGCGGCCCGGTCGGGTGGACAGGGTTTGACGCGTCCGCGTGGCAGCAGCTTCAAGACGAGGCCGAAGCGCGTCGAAAGACCGGGCTCGCGCGGCTGCCGCCGGTCCTGGGCTTCGATCGCGATCCGCGTGCGGTCGCACTGGCGCGCGAGAGCGTGGTGTCCGCCGGACTTCAGGCGTATATTCGCATCGAGCACTGGGCGCTGGACCAGTTGCGCATCGCCCCGGAGATCGCCGCGACGCGGGGGCTGTTGTTGACAAATCCACCCTACGGCGAGCGCCTCGGCGAAGAGTCTGCGCTTGCCGGCACGTATGCAGAACTCGGCAAGCTCATGATCGAACGGCTCGACGGCTGGCAGGCGGGCGTTCTCACCGGCAACCCAAAGCTCGGGCAGCATCTGGGGCTGCGTGCCTTCCGCAGTCACGTGTTTTTCAATGGCCCGATCGAGTGCCAGTTGCTGCGTTTCCGCATCGCGCCGGAGGTGCAGCGGGGGCCGCGGTCGCACGCGGAGGTCGACGGCGTGCTGACCGCGGCGCGGTTTTTCAACGATTCGGAAGGTGCTGGTGATGTAGCCGGTTTTGCCAATCGGTTGCGCAAGAACGCGAAGCACCTCGCGCGTTGGGCTGCGCGAGAGGGTGTGACCAGTTACCGCCTCTACGACGCTGATCTCCCGGAATTTGCGTTGGCGATCGATCGCTACCAGAACGCGGATACGGGCGAGGTTTGGGCGCACGTTCAGGAGTACGCGCCGCCGAAGTCCTTGGACCCACAGCTCGCGCGTGCCCGGCTTCGGAGTGCGATGCGTGCCTTACCCGAAACGCTGGGTGTTCCCCCCGAGCAGGTCATCCTCAAGGTCCGCGAGCGCCAGCGCGGCAAGGCGCAGTATGAACGGCTCGCCCAGCGTGGCGAGTTCGTGCCCGTCACGGAGGGTGGCTGTCGGCTGCTCGTCAATCTCACCGACTACCTGGACACCGGGCTGTTTCTCGACCATCGCCCGGTGCGCACGATGATTCAGGCCCAGGCGAAGGGGAAGCGCTTCCTGAACCTGTTTTGCTACACGGCCACGGCAACAGTCCACGCGGCAAGGGGTGGCGCAGTCGCAACGACGTCTGTGGACCTCTCGTCCACCTATCTCGAATGGGCCGGGCGCAATCTGGCCGAGAATGGGCTTTCCGGTACGCGGCACCGGCTGGTTCGGGCCGACTGCCTGCAGTGGCTGGAGGATGCCGCGGCTCGCTCGGCGCGTTTCGACCTGATCCTGCTTGATCCCCCGACGTTCTCGAATTCCAAGCGCATGCAGGGCGTGCTCGACATCCAGCGCGACCACGCGACGCTTGTGCGAGCTGCCATGCGGCTGCTGGACCGCGGCGGGCTGCTGATCTTTTCGAATAATTTCCGCAAGTTTCGCTTGGACGCTGCGCTACTCGAGGAATTCGCGGTCGAGGACATCGGCCCGCGCACGATTCCGCCGGACTTTGCGCGCAACGCGGCGATACATCACGCGTACTTGCTGAGGCACCGCTAACAGCCGGAATGCGCCGAGGCCCCGACGACCGCAGTTATGCCGGGGATGGATATGTTCTACAATTGTTAAAGAAATAGTCCGCGGCAAGCGCGTACTCGCGGCTTCGTACCTAGCTGAACGACGAGAGGACTTATGGCCGAGTTTTTCCGCAAGTTTGCCCTCTGGTATGCGATTGCCATGTTCGGGGTGTGGGGTCTGATCCTGATCTTCAGCCCGGAACTGGTGCATGACTACTACGCCAATAACCAGAACAGTCCCATGAGTCCTGCCTATGTCTCGATGCTCGGCGCGGGGTTCGTCGGTCTGGCCTTCATCTCCTTCGTCGTGCAGACCAAGATCATGAGCGATGCTCGGGCACTCGGCATCGCCACCGCGATGGTGGTCGCCGTAGCCATCTACGGGATGTTCGTGACCGGATCGATCCTGGTGACACCCGTGACGTCCATCAGTCTGGTGGTTGGCGCGGCGATCGCGTTTTTTCTCCTGTTCTAGTCAGGATCCTTTTCTTGCGGCGCGTCACCGCGAGCCCTGCACGCTGACGGCAAAACCTGCCGTGCCGGCGCACGTACCCGGCCAGTTTCGATCATCCGATGAGCCGCGGCTCTGGCTCGAGGCTCACGCCAAAGCGCTGCGCGACGCTATCGCGAATCGCCTCTGCGAGGCGCCACAGGTCCGCACCCGTGGCGTTGCCATGGTTTACCAGCACTAGGGCGTGACGCCCTGAAACGCCCGCATCGCCGTTGCGAAATCCTTTCCATCCACACTGCTCGATCAGCCACGCGGCGGGAAGCTTGGTCGTGCCGTTCCCAACCGGAAACCCCTTGAGCTCAGGGTACTGTGACCGTAGTGCCGCCGCGAGGTCGTCGCTCACCACAGGGTTTTTGAAAAAGCTCCCGGCGTTGCCGAGCTCGGCGGGGTCGGGCAGCTTGGCCCGCCGCAGCGCGCATACGGCGTCGCTGATGGTGCGTGCGGACAAGGGGGGGGTGCCCTGCCTAGCGAGTTGCTCGCGCAAGCCCGCGTAGTCGGTCTGCCACTGGGCCCGGGCAGGCAGGCGCAAGGTCACGGAGGTGATCAGCCAGCGGTCCGCTTCGCTGTGTTTGAATACGCTGTCACGGTAGCCGAAGGCGCAGTCCTCCCGGTCGAAACACCGTTGGGTGCCGGTGCAGAGGTCGACGGCATCGAGACAGTGAAAGCGGCTCTCGAGTTCTACTCCGTAGGCGCCGATGTTTTGGATTGGCGCGGCACCGACCGTTCCCGGGATCAAGGATAGGTTTTCGAGGCCCGCGTAACCCGCATCGATCGTCTCGCGCACCAGGGCATGCCAGCCGTGACCCGCGGCGGCGCGAACCCAGTAGGCATCCGCGTCGGCATCTACTCGGGTCCAGCCTGTCCAACCGATCTGGATCACGGCACCCGGGAAGTCCGCGATGAACAGGACGTTGCTACCGCCACCCAGGATCAATCGGGGCAGGTCGCGCCATCGCGCGTCCTCACCCAAGGCGGCAATCTCATCGGGGTGTTCGAGAACCACGTGGTAGCGGGCGCGGGCATCGACGCCAAAGGTGTTGAGGTCGCGGAGTGAACGGTTTTCCTGAACGCGCATGTGAACCCGTGGTAGGTGGGAAAGGCGCGGGCATTATGGCGTAATACTTCGTCGATTTGTCTGGAGTTCATCGATCATGTCCAGAAGCTTGAGGGGGGTATTCATCACGGCGACCGACACGGGTGCCGGCAAGACCTACGTGGGCTGCCGGTTGGTGACGGCGCTGCGTCGCAGTGGCGTAGTCGTCGCGCCACGCAAGCCCGTCGAGAGCGGGTGTGCGGCGGGGGATAGCGAACTTGCACCCCAGGACGGGCTCGCGTACTGGCGGGCCTGTGAGGGCGAGGTACCCCTGTACACGATTTGTCCGCACCGGTTGGCCGTGCCAGCCTCGCCGGAGCGTGCAGCACGGCTCGCCGGGCGACGCCTAACGTTGGAGATGCTGGTGGAAGCGTGCGACGCTGACTCCGGCATACGCATCGTCGAAGGTGCGGGCGGGTTCTATTCGCCGATCGCTGAGCAGGCGCTCAATGCCGACCTGGCACATCGGTTGGGATTGCCGGTGCTCCTCGTGGTGGCGGATCGGCTCGGTTGTGTGAACCACGCGCTGTTGACCGCGGAAGCGATCCGGCGACGGGACTTGAGGCTGCTGGCGGTGGTGATGAACACCATGGGCCGGCCAGCGGATTCGGCGCTCGACAACGCGGGGGCGATCAATGCGTACCTGGGAGAGCCCGTGCTGCTACTCGATCCGGTCAGCGAGGAGCGAACGGTTGACGCACTCGCGGAACGGGTGTTGGCTAACTGCTAAAGCGCCGCCAGTAGGTGGCGCGCCAGTAATACATCACTGTGGGGTCATGCTCCGGGTAGGACTCGGCGTACCCGACACCGCGCCGAGGTTCCTCGGGGTTGTCGCGCGCGGGATCGAGGGGTCTCCAGCCGGCGTCGCGCGACTCGTGCGGAAACGGGGCGCGGGCTTCGGGAGCCAGGCGCCGTTCGGCCACGCCGTAGCGTTCGAAGTTTACTTGAGCTTCCGCCAGTGAGACGTGGTTGGCGGCGCCAGCCATGAGCGGAAACCGGAGCTGGACCCAGTTATCCTCCCAGCGACAGATCGGACAGATCGCATGGCTGCCGGGTTCGCGATCAAAGACCTTGTAGCCGCAGCAGGGGCAGGGATACATTTCCATGGGCGGCCCTCTCTTGGTGAGTTGAAAACCCACCGGTGGCGTTGTTGCTGCGTTGCGGATCGCGTCGCGTCGTGCGCTGACTTCGGCCAAACTGCGTCGACTCTGGTTAAGACCTGGCCTGAGCACCGCTCGCAACGTCCCGCAACACCCGCTTGGTGCGGAGACAAGAGGGGGCGGTCAAGCCGCCCCCTCCGAACGCTGAATCGACTCGAGTGGCCGATTAGGTCACTTTCGGGTCGAGTTCGCCCTTGGCGTAGCGGGCGGTCATCACCTCGAGGCTCAACGGCTTGATTTTCGAGGCGTTGCCGGCGGTGCCGAAGGCCTCGTAGCGCGCCTTGCAGATATCCTTCATGGCCTTCGTGGCGGCGGTGAAGTACTTGCGCGGATCGAATTCCTTCGGGTGCTCTGCCAGGTACTTGCGGATCGCGCCCGTGGAAGCCATACGCAGGTCGGTATCGATGTTGACCTTGCGAACGCCGTGCTTAATCCCTTCCACGATCTCCTCGACGGGTACGCCGTAGGTTTCGCCCATGTCGCCACCGTACTTGTTAATGATGGCCAGCCAATCTTGGGGCACGGATGATGACCCGTGCATGACGAGGTGTGTGTTGGGGATACGTGCGTGGATCTCCTTCACGCGCTCGATGGCGAGGATGTCACCCGTCGGCGGACGGGTGAACTTGTACGCCCCGTGGGAGGTGCCGATCGCGATCGCGAGGGCGTCTACACCGGTCTTCTTGACGAAATCCGCGGCTTCTTCCGGGTCCGTGAGCAGTTGGCTGTGATCGAGCGTGCCTTCGGCCCCGATGCCGTCCTCTTCTCCAGCGGTACCGGTCTCCAGTGAGCCTAGGCAGCCAAGCTCGCCCTCGACGGAAACGCCGCAGGCGTGTGCCATTTCGACGACTCGGCGAGTGACGTCGACGTTGTACTCGTAGGTGGTCGGGGTCTTGCCATCTTCACCGAGCGAGCCGTCCATCATGACGGAGGAGAAGCCCAGCTGGATGGAGCGCTGGCAGACGGCGGGAGAGGTGCCGTGGTCCTGGTGCATGCACACCGGGATGTGGGGGAACTCTTCGATGGCCGCGAGGATCAAGTGCCGCAGGAACGGCGCGCCCGCGTACTTGCGTGCCCCGGCGGAGGCCTGCACGATCACCGGGGAATCGGTCTCGTCAGCCGCTTCCATGATGGCGCGCATCTGCTCCAGGTTGTTGACGTTGAACGCTGGAACGCCGTAGCCATGCTCGGCAGCGTGATCGAGTAGTTGACGTAGCGAGATCAGAGCCATGTGTCAGGTCTCCTTGTGGATTTAAGCAAGTTCTACGATCGTCTTCCCCTCCGACGGAGCCGCTGGCTTCTTCGCGAGTGGGTTGCCGGCGCATCGGCCGCCCGCCCCAGCGCCGGGTAGCGTCGGCCTGCGAGCGGCAGGATGGTACACCAGATTTTACAAGCCTTCAGTTCCCCCGTGGTCAATCGGGGGAGGGCATGTCACCGACCTTGACGACCTTCAGCGCATTGGTGTGGCCGCCGATGCCCATGAGGTCGCCCTTTGTGATCGCGACGTAATCGCCGCTTTCAACAATCCCGTGCCGCTCCAGGATGTCCACCGCGGCCTTGTTGGCCTTGGCGTGCGAGTCGAATGACGAGGTCGGGTAATGCACGGGGTAGACACCGCGGTACAGCTTGACCTTGCGTCGGGTCTTCTCGTGCTGGGTCATCGCATAGATCGGGATGCCTGAGCTGATACGCGACATCCACAGCGGTGTGGCCCCGGATTCGGTCATCGCAGCGATCGCTTTGACCCCGAAGTGGTTCGCGAGGTACATCGCCGCCATGGCTATGGCCTCGTCGACGTGTGTGAACTCCGTGTTGATGCGATGGTCCGAACGCCGCACGGAGCGCTGTTTTTCCGACTCGATGCAGATCTCGCTCATTGCGCGGACGACCTTGGTCGGATAGAGGCCCACGGCAGTCTCTCCGGACAGCATCACCGCATCGGTTCCGTCCAGCACTGCGTTGGCGACGTCGAAAACCTCGGCCCGTGTGGGGATCGGGTTCTTGATCATTGTCTCCATCATCTGCGTGGCGGTGATGCAGACTTTGTTGGACTGCCGTGCCTGCCGGATGAGCGACTTCTGCACGTCTGGCAGTTTCGCATCCCCGATTTCCACCCCTAGATCGCCGCGCGCGATCATGATCGCGTCGGAGACGGCGAGGATGCGCTCGATAGCCTCCAGGGCCTCGGCTCGCTCGATCTTAGCGACCATGCCGGCGTCGCCGCCCGCCTCCTGCAACAGCCGTTTGGCTTCGAGGATATCGTTCTCGTCGCGCGGAAAGGACACCGCGAGATAGTCGACCCCCAGGCGCGCGGCAAGCTTGATGTCTGCCCGATCCTTGTCCGTCAGCGCAGCAGCGGAAAGCCCGCCGCCCTGGCGGTTGATGCCCTTGTTGTTGGACAGGGTTCCGCCGGTCGTGACCTCGGTGTGGATTTCTTCACCGCGCACCTCGATGACCTTGAGTACGATCCGCCCGTCGTCGAGTACCAGGACGTCCTCGGGGCGGACCTCGCGCGGCAGGGTCTTGTATGTGATGCCGACGCGCTCCTGATTACCGGCGTACTTGTCTAGCGCCGCGTCGAGGATGAAGCGGGCGCCCTCGGCCAGCTGGATACTGCCCTCGGCAAAGCGCTCGGTACGGATTTTAGGGCCTTGCAGGTCACCCAGCACGGCAACGTCGCACCCGGCTTCCTTCGCTGCGCGCCGGATGTTGAGCATGCGAGTCTGATGCTCATCCTCGCTGCCGTGGGAAAAGTTGAGCCGGAATACGTCGACGCCCGCCTGAATGAGCCCGAGGATACCATCGTAGCTGTCCGTAGCCGGCCCGATGGTGGCAACGATCTTCGTACGCCGCAACTGGCGCCGACCCTGGTAACAGGTCGGGCCAGATGCGTGCGCTTCGATACAGCTGTCTGGCGTATTCAAGACTTGGCGCGCTCCTCGAGCATGGCCACTGCAGGCAGCTTTTTTCCTTCGAGGAACTCGAGGAACGCACCGCCGCCCGTAGAAATGTACGACACCTTGTCGGCAATCTGATACTTGTCCACAGCCGCCAGCGTGTCGCCACCGCCGGCAATGGAGAACGCATCGCTCTCGGCGATCGCCATGGCCAACGCCTTGGTGCCAGCGCCGAACTGGTCAAACTCAAACACGCCGACCGGCCCGTTCCAAACGATCGTTTTCGCGTTCTTGAGGATCTCGGCGAAGGCCTTGGAGGTCTCTGGGCCGACGTCGAAAATCATGTCGTCGTCAGCGACTTCGGAGACCTTTTTCAACGTCGCGGCGGCGTCGGCGGAAAACTCCTTGCCGCAGACGACATCCGTCGGCACCGGAATACTGCCGCCACGCGACTTTGCATCAGCGGACAGCTTCTTGCAGGTGTCGATCAGATCGGCCTCGTAGAGCGACTTCCCGACGTTGTAGCCCGCAGCGGCGATGAAGGTGTTGGCGATGCCGCCACCGACGATCAGCTGGTCCACGACCTTGGACAGCGACTCGAGCACGGTCAGTTTGGTGGACACTTTAGAACCGCCGACGATTGCCACCATGGGCCGAGCCGGGTTCTCGAGCGCCTTACCGAGCGCGTCGAGCTCGGCCGCGAGCAGCGGGCCCGCGCAGGCGATCGGGGCGAACATGCCAGCGCCATGCGTGGATGCCTCGGCGCGGTGCGCGGTGCCGAAAGCGTCCATCACGTAGATGTCGCACAGGGCCGCATAGCGCTTGGAGAGCTCCTCGTTGTTCTTCTTTTCGCCCTTGTTGAAGCGGACGTTCTCGAACATTACGACCTCGCCGTTGGCGATCTCGAAGTTGCCATCGAGGTAGTCGCGGAGCAGGCGAACTGGCTTACCGAGCAGCTTGGACAGGTGATCAGCGACGGGTTGCATCGAGTTTTCCGCAGAAAACTCACCTTCCGTCGGCCGGCCGAGGTGCGACATGAGCATCACCTTGGCGCCAGCATTCATCGCATGCTCAATGGTGGGGAGCGATGCGCGGATACGTGCGTCGGAAGTCACCTTGCCTTCCTTGACAGGCACGTTGAGGTCCTCCCGGATCAGAACACGCTTGCCGGCGAGGTCGAGGTCGGTCATACGCTTGAAGGCCATGGTTTGATCCTCCGCTTTGATTCGATGTGGAAAATGGTTTGTTGACGCCGCGCGTCAGCGAACCACTCTCGGCTGCGGGAAAGGTGGGTCGGGCGTTATGCGCCGACCCACCCCGCGTTCCCCGGCTAACGGGCGACGTGCTGCACCATGCGCAGCATGTTGCAGGTGTAGCCGTACTCGTTGTCGTACCAGGCGACGACCTTGACGAAGGTCGGGTCGAGCGCGATACCGGCCTCGGCGTCGAAGATCGAGGGCGTGCCACGACCGCGGAAGTCGGTGGAGACCACCTTCTCGTCGGTGTAATCGAGCACGCCGGCCAGATCGCCGGACTGCGTGGCTGCCTTCATCGCGGCGCAGATGTCCTCGTACTTGGCTTCCTTGTTGAGCTCGACGGTGAGGTCGACCACCGAGACGTCGGAGGTCGGCACGCGGAACGCCATGCCGGTCAGCTTGCCGTTGAGGTCGGGCAGCACCTTGCCAACGGCCTTCGCAGCGCCGGTGGAGGAGGGGATGATGTTCTCGAGGATCCCGCGGCCACCGCGCCAGTCCTTGCTCGAAGGACCGTCAACCGTCTTCTGGGTAGCCGTGGCAGCGTGCACGGTGGTCATCAGACCGCGCTTGATGCCCCAGTTGTCGTGCAGGACCTTGGCCACTGGTGCGAGGCAGTTCGTGGTGCACGAGGCTGCCGAAATGATAGCCTGGCCGGCATACGTCTTATGGTTGACGCCGTAGACGAACATCGGGGTCTTGTCCTTGGAGGGCGCGCTCTGAACGACCTTTTTGGCCCCTGCATCGATGTGTTTCTGGCAGGTTTCCTCGGTGAGGAAGAAACCGGTGCACTCGATGACGATATCCGCGCCGACATCACCCCACTTGAGGTTCGCAGGGTCACGCTCGGCGGTCAGGCGGATGCGTTTGCCGTTGACGATCATGGTGTTGCCGTCAACAGCGATCTCGCCGGGGAAGTTGCCGTGCACGGAGTCATACTTGAGCATGTAGGCAAGGTACGCCGACTCGAGCAGGTCGTTGATGCCTACGACTTCGATGTCCGGGAAGTCTTTCGTGATCGCGCGGAAGGCCATCCGGCCGATGCGGCCGAAGCCGTTGATACCGACTTTGATAGTCATGGTTTTCTCTCCAAGCTCTATGTATTGCTGAGACTTTTTCCCCGGATATGCCCCTCAGAGGACGCCCCGGACGGTATTGACGACGTTTTCGACGGTGAAGCCGAAGTGCTTGAACAGCACGCCGGCTGGTGCCGACTCGCCGAAGGTATCGATGCCAACGACTGCGCCTTCGAGCCCGACGTACTTGCGCCAGTAGCTGGTCACGCCTGCCTCGACGGCGACACGCGCCTTGACGGCCCCGGGTAGCACCGACTCCCGGTAGGACGCCTCCTGCGCATCAAACACTTCTGCCGACGGCATGGAGACGACGCGGATCTTCTTGTCGGTGATGGCTTCGGCCGCCTTTACGGCGAGCTCCACCTCGGAGCCCGTGGCAATGATAATCGCGTCCGGCGTGCCGTCGCAGTCGCGCAGGACGTAACCGCCCTTGGCGATGTTGGCGACCTGTTCGGCCGATCGGCTCATGTGGGCGAGGTTTTGCCGCGAGAAAATGAGCGAGGTAGGACCGTTGCGCTTCTCAATGGCGGCTTTCCACGCGACGGCGGATTCGACCGCATCGCAGGGGCGCCATAGCGTCATGCGCGGGATCATACGCAGCGTGGCGACTTGCTCGACGGGCTGGTGCGTTGGGCCGTCCTCACCCAGACCGATGGAGTCGTGGGTGTAGACCAGGATGTTTTGAACCTTCATCAGCGCCGCCATACGCACGGCGTTGCGGGCGTACTCGGAGAACATGAGGAACGTGCCACCGTAGGGGATGAATCCGCCATGCAGAGCGATTCCGTTCATAATCGCGGTCATGCCGAACTCACGTACGCCGTAGTACACGTAGTTGCCGTCGGAGACGGTGTCGGACAACGGCACAGAGCCCTTCCACATCGTCAGGTTGGAGCCCGCGAGGTCAGCAGAGCCGCCGAGCAGCTCGGGCAGTACCGGCGCAAAGGCGCTGATCGCGTTTTGCGAGGCCTTGCGTGAGGCGATGGTCTCGCCCTTCTCTTGCGTGGCGGTGATGTAGGCGGCGGATTTCTCGGCCCAGTCTGCGGGCAGTTCGCCGCGCATGCGACGCTCGAACTCGGCCGCAAGTTCGGGGTACGCGGCTTTGTATGCCGTGAACTTTTCATTCCAGTGTGCCTCGGCCGCAGCGCCTTTCTCCTTCGCGCTCCAGCCGGCGTAGACGTGATCAGGGATGACAAAAGGCTCGTAGTTCCAGCCCAGGTTCTCGCGGGTCGCCTTGATTTCGTCCTCGCCAAGCGGTGCGCCATGGCAGTCGTGGCTACCGCAGAGGTTCGGTGCGCCGTAACCGATCACAGTCTTGCAGCAGATGAGTGACGGTTTGTCGTTGACCGCACGTGCCTCCAGGATCGCCTTGTGGATCGCCTCGGCGTTGTGGCCGTCGACATCGCGCACGACATGCCAGCCGTACGCTTCAAAACGCTTCGGGGTGTCGTCGGTGAACCAGCCGTGCACATGGCCGTCGATCGATATGCCATTGTCGTCGTAAAACGCGATGAGCTTGCCCAGTTTGAGGGTGCCGGCAAGCGAGCAGGCCTCGTGGGAGATGCCTTCCATCAAGCAGCCGTCGCCGAGGAACACGTAGGTGTAGTGGTCAACGATGTGATGCCCCTCGCGGTTGAACGTGCCAGCGAGCACCTTCTCTGCGATGGCCATGCCCACGGCATTAGTAATCCCTTGTCCCAGGGGGCCGGTCGTGGTCTCGATACCGGGGGTGTAGCCGTACTCCGGATGACCCGGGGTTTTGGAGTGGAGCTGGCGGAATTGCTTGATCTCCTCCATGGGCAGGTCGTAGCCCGTGAGGTGCAAGACCGCGTAAGGCAGCATGGACCCGTGGCCGTTGGACATCACGAAGCGGTCGCGATCGACCCATTTGGGGTTGGCCGGGTTGTGCTTCATGAAGTCGTTCCACAGCACCTCGGCGATGTCCGCCATGCCCATCGGGGCACCCGGGTGACCGGACTTGGCCTTTTGCACGGCATCCATCGCCAGCGCGCGGATGGCGTTAGCCAGCTCTCTACGATTCGACATAGGCAATGCTCCACAAAGTAAAAGCGTGAACCGGGGCCCCCTCCGTTTCGAACCGTGATCCGGACCCGCCCGCTCGAGGCGAGGCTATCGCGGGCCGGTCTACGGTCGCTGGCGCCGAGGTGTATGCGTTGTGTTAAATGTGACCGGGCTGGGCGCCTCAAATGAGCGCGCTATTTTCCAGAAGTCAAGCAGTAACGGCAAGCGAAATCATCAACCCCAATTTAGATAGAACTCGTTATCGCACCGCAACATAGCAAGCATGGGCCGGCGGGTTGGGGCCCTCCCGAGACACGGGTCGTGAAACGCATCACGAAGCGGCAGCCCGAAATACTGATTTTCACCCGAGCTTTCGCTAGACTCCGCGCTCATTCAACACCCACCCAGTCAGACGGAACCGCTATGGCCCGGAGCTATCAGTTCACCTCGGAATCCGTATCCGAAGGGCATCCAGACAAAGTCTGCGACACCATCTCCGACAGTATCCTCGACGCTTGCTTGGCCCAGGATCCGCGCAGTCGGGTTGCCTGCGAGACTTTCGTCAAGGACAACGTTGTCGTTGTCGGCGGGGAGATCACGACGGGGGCGCAGTTCGACTACCAGGAAGTCGTGCGCAAGGCGATTCGTGAGATCGGTTACTCGAGCGAGCTCCACGCGGAGCGCGCGCGCATCGCTGGCAGCGCAAACCGGCTGGATTACACCTGCCGCTTCGACGCCGATCACTTTTTCTTCATGAATTGTCTGGGCCGCCAGTCACAAGACATCGCGCAGGGTGTCGATGAGCGTGCCGTCGAGCACAAGGAAACCGCCGAGCAAGGTGCGGGCGACCAGGGCATCATGTTCGGCTACGCCTGCAACGAGACCCCTCAGCTCATGCCGGTGCCGATCGCCTACGCGCACATGCTGGGCCATGAGATCACGCGCATGCGTAAGGAGGCGTGGCAGACCTACCCCTGGTTGCGGCCCGACGCCAAGACCCAGGTTTCGGTGGAGTACGTCGATAACCGGCCGTCGCGCGTCACCGCGGTGGTCATCTCCACTATGCACAGCGCCGGGATCGACACGCCCGAGATCCGCGAGATCCTGCTCAAGGATCTCATCCAGCGCGTGATTCCCGAGACCTACCTGACGGAAGACACGAAGTACCTGATCAATCCCACCGGGCGCTTCGTCGTCGGCGGGCCCGAGGGCGATTCCGGCCTCACCGGGCGCAAGATCATCGTGGACACCTATGGCGGCATGGGCCGACACGGGGGCGGTGCCTTCTCGGGCAAAGACCCGTCCAAGGTCGACCGCTCGGCTGCGTACATGTGCCGCTACGTCGCGAAAAACGTCGTGGCCGCGGGCTTGGCGGAGCGTTGCGAGCTGCAGGTCGCCTACGCGATCGGTTATCCGCACCCGGTCAGTATTCATGTGGAGACCTTTGGTACGGGCAAGGTGGATGATGCGCGCATCATCGCCGCAATCTCCGATGTGTTTTCATTCAAGCCGGCGGACATCGTACGCCAGCTCGACCTGCTGCGGCCGATTTACCGCAAAACCACCAATTACGGACACTTTGGCCGCGAGGATGACCTCGATGCGCTGACCTGGGAGCGCACCGACAAGGTCGCGGCGCTGCGCGCCGCCGCCGGCGTCTAGCCAAACTCAGCCGGGCCGCCGGGCTGTGCAGGCGGCAGCTTTCGCGTTGAGGAGCGCTGCGACGGGATCACCGCCAGGCTCGACGGAAAGTCCAAACCAACGGCGCTCGGTTGTCCTTGTCGGTTCCATCGACACGCGATCGCCGAGACCGACACGGGACTTTCTAGAGGAGCTTAAACCATGAACGCTGTCGTAAAGCCACAAGACTTCTCCGACTTTAAGGTCGCTGACCTTGCCCTTGCCGACTGGGGGCGCAAGGAAATCCGTATTGCCGAGACCGAAATGCCCGGGCTGATGGCCATCCGCGAGGAGTACGCGGCCACTCAGCCACTCAAGGGCGCGAGGATCAGCGGCTCCCTGCACATGACCATCCAGACCGCAGTGCTGATCGAGACGCTGACCGCGCTTGGTGCGCAGGTGCGCTGGGCCTCGTGCAACATTTTCTCGACACAGGATCACGCTGCCGCGGCCATCGCAGCCGAGGGCATTCCGGTGTTCGCCGTGAAAGGGGAGTCGCTGGCCGAGTACTGGGACTACACCCACCGGATCTTCGAATGGGCTGACGAGGGTTACTCGAACATGATCCTCGACGACGGTGGCGATGCGACCCTGCTGCTGCACCTCGGCGCGCGTGCCGAGCGCGACATGAGCGTGCTGGCCAACCCGGGCAGTGAGGAGGAGCGCGTGCTGTTCGCAGCGATCAAGGCAAAACTTGCCAGCGACCCGGCCTGGTACTCCACGCGTATCGCGCAGATCAAGGGCGTGACCGAGGAGACCACCACGGGCGTGCACCGCCTCTACCAGATGCACGAGCGCGGCGAACTGCGCTTCCCGGCGATCAACGTGAATGACTCGGTTACCAAGAGCAAGTTTGACAACCTCTATGGCTGCCGCGAGTCGCTGGTCGATGGCATCAAACGCGCCACGGACGTCATGATCGCCGGCAAGATCGCGGTGGTTTGCGGCTATGGCGACGTGGGCAAGGGCTCGGCGCAGGCGCTGCGCGCCCTGTCGGCCCAAGTGTGGGTCACCGAGATCGATCCGATCTGCGCGCTGCAGGCGGCGATGGAGGGTTACCGGGTCGTGACCATGGAATACGCCGCGGACAAGGCCGACATCTTCGTCACCGCCACGGGCAACTACCACGTCATCACGCATGACCACATGGTACGCATGAAGGATCAGGCGATCGTGTGCAACATCGGCCACTTCGACAACGAGATCGACGTTGCCTCGCTCGAGCGTTATCG
>CAYSFW010000013.1:0-2568 GCA_964430355.1 uncultured Thiotrichales bacterium | reverse complement strand
GGCCGACATCTTCGTCACCGCCACGGGCAACTACCACGTCATCACGCATGACCACATGGTACGCATGAAGGATCAGGCGATCGTGTGCAACATCGGCCACTTCGACAACGAGATCGACGTTGCCTCGCTCGAGCGTTATCGGTGGGAGGAGATCAAGCCCCAGGTCGATCATGTCATCTTCCCGGACGGCAAGCGGATCATCCTGCTCGCCAAAGGGCGGTTGGTGAATCTGGGCTGCGCGACTGGGCATCCGTCCTATGTGATGTCCTCGAGCTTTGCGAATCAGACCATTGCGCAAATCGAGCTGTTCAACCGCACGGCGGATTACCCGATCGGCGTCTACACCCTGCCGAAGCACCTCGACGAGAAGGTCGCCCGCCTGCAGCTCAAAAAGCTCAACGCGCAGCTCACCGAGCTGACCGACGAGCAGGCGGCCTACATCGGCGTGCCGAAAGAGGGGCCTTACAAGGCCGCGCACTACCGGTACTGATCGGCAACGCGGGCGCGGCGAGGTCGCCGCGCCCCCCAACGCAGGGCAGGGACACGCATGGCCGATGCCAATGTCGTATTCAGCTTCGAGTTTTTTCCACCCAAAACGGCGGAAGGTATGGAGAACCTCAGGCGCACCCGGGACGCGCTCGCGAGGCTCGGCCCCGCCTTCTTTTCCGTTACCTACGGCGCGGGCGGCTCGACGCAGGATCGCACACTCGAAACCGTCTTCGAAATCCATGCCGCCGGGTTTGGTGTGGCGCCCCATCTCTCCTGCATTGGCTCGACCCGAGAGGGCATCCGCGATCTGCTGGAGCGCTACCGCTTGCGCGGCATCCGACGCATCGTGGCGCTGCGCGGCGACCTGCCGTCTGGCATGGCTGATCCCGGGGAGCTCCGTTACGCGAGCGAGCTCGTGCGCTTCATTCGGGAAACCACCGGCGAGCATTTCCACATTGAGGTCGCCGCATATCCCGAGTTTCATCCGCAGGCCAGCAATGCGCTGAAGGACCTGAAACACTTTGCCGAAAAGGTGGCAGCCGGCGCGAACGGTGCCATCACGCAATACTTCTTCAATGCCGACGCCTATTTCGCATTCGTCGAGCGCGTCCGCGCGATGGGCGTCGAAGTGCCCATCGTCCCGGGCATCATGCCCATCACCAACTACGCGCAGCTCGCGAGGTTCTCGGATGCCTGCGGCGCGGAAATCCCCCGCTGGATCCGCAAGCGCCTGGAGGCTTACGGCGACGATCTCGCGTCGATCAGGGCGTTCGGCGAGGAGGTCGTAACGGCACTGTGCGCGCGACTGCTCAATCAGGGGGTGCCGGGGTTGCACTTCTACACGATGAACAAGGCCGAACCCACGCTGGCCCTATGGCGAAACCTGGGACTCGCGCCGACGGTCTGAACGCGTGAGGCTGACGCGCGTCCACCTGCCGGTTACTTTTGCAGTCGGCGCAGAGATCGACCTGCCGGACGGTCCACGCCACCACCTGATCCAGGTGCTGCGGCTGGCAGTGGGTAGTCACCTGCTGGCGTTCAATGGGGTCGATGCGCTCGAGGCACGACTCGAACTCATCAGCGCGAGCCGCAAAGCCGCGCGCGTGCGCGTGCTCGAGATAACGGAAACCCGGCGAGAGTCCCCCCTGTACACCACGCTTGTGCAGGCCGTGTGCGGGAGTGAGCGTATGGACTACGCCCTGCAGAAGTGCGTCGAGCTCGGCGTCTCGGCCATCAGCCCCGTCTATGCCGAGCGTGGCCATGCGCCACTCGATGAGGTTCGCGAAGAGAAAAAGCTGCGGCATTGGGAGGGCATCGTTGTAAGCGCCTGTGAGCAGAGCGGTCGCGTTATCGTGCCGCGTGTGAATCGGCCGGTTCGGCTTGCCGACTACCTTCACAACCTGGCGCACAGGCCCGCGCGCGTGCTCCTGACGCCCAGCGCTTCGGCAACGCTCGATGCCGTTGTCCCCGCGGAGGGCGCGCTACTGTTTTTCGTCGGCCCCGAGGGCGGGTGGTCTGATGCGGAGGCCGAGCATATTGAGCGGGCGGGTGCGTTGGCCGTGCGGTTCGGCCCTCGCGTGCTGCGCTGCGAAACCGCGGGGCCAGCGTTTCTCGCCTGGGCGCAAGCCCGATTCGGCGATCTCTCCAACTGACGCGATCGTTACCGGGCAAACCGCGAGATCCTCAGCCAACGATCGAAAACGCTTGCGCCCGCCTCGCAACAGTAGCTCCACGCGCAAGTGGGGGACGCGAAGCGCACTGGCGACTCGGTCATTTGGAGCCTAGGGAAACGCTGATTGAATCCCACTCCCTCGGGGAGCGTGATATGGGTGGGGGAGAAGTTACGCTGCTTCAGCAGGATACCCCCTCACCCTCACCCTCTCCCCCGCAAGCGGGGGAGAGGGAATGAAGAAATCAGTGTCTCCTTAGGCAATCGACGGCGTAGGCGGGCCCTAGTGACGCGGCGCTCCATCGACTGTCTCTTTTACACACCTGACCCTGCCGACGATCTACCCTGTTTTGATCTCGGCGGTTCCCGCTTCAGTAAACAAAAAACAACACGAAGAGAAAGAAGAAGAA
>CAYSFW010000012.1:0-14890 GCA_964430355.1 uncultured Thiotrichales bacterium | reverse complement strand
GAAATTCATCGACCGCTTCTGCCTCGGCATGGACGCGGGCACGATGCCCGATTGGGCCGCGAACTCGGTCAACGGCAAGGAAAATTTCAAGGACTACATCCTCGGCAAGTACGACGGACAACCCAAGACGCCCGAGTGGGCAGAAAAAATTTGCGGGGTTAAGGCGGAGGACATCAAGAAACTCGCCGACCTCTACGCCCGCACCAAGCCCGCGGCGCTCAAGGCCTCCTGGGCGCCGGGGCGCGAGCTCTACGGCGAGCAGTACAACCGCATGGCCGCCGCGCTCCAGGCGATGACTGGCAACATCGGCGTGCTCGGCGGCTGCGCCGAAGGTGTCGGCAAGGCCTGGCACGCCGAGGGCGTCGCCTACCCCTACGACGAATGGGCCAACGTCTGGTACGCCTCGATCAAGTCCGACCGCTGGGCGCACATCGTGCTGAACTACCCCAACGTCAAGCGTGAGGAAGCCGGCCTATGGCCGCGCGACGACGAGCTCGACGGCGTCATCCCCAACATCAAGGGCATCTTCTGGCAGGGGTCGGACTGGTTCAACCAGCTCACCAATATCAACAAGGAGATCCAGGCGATCAACAAACTGGAGCTGGTAGTGTGCATGGACTCGACCATCACCCCCTCCGGCCTGTATGCCGACGTGCTGCTGCCGGTGGCCACGCACTTCGAGCGCCACGACGTCGCCCTGCCCTGGTACAAGGGCCACTACTACATCCACCGGCCGAAGGTCATCGAGCCGCTCGGCGAGAGCAAGACGGACTTCCAGATCTTCACCGAACTGGCCTACCGCATCGGTGATCTCGACCCACAGGGCTACGGCAAGTTCGGCGCGCTCTATAACCCCAAGGCCAACCGCGACTACTTCAAGGTCAACGACCACGTCGACGAGGCCTACCTGCGCGAGTGGTGGGAAGGCAAGGTGATGGCCCATCAGGGTGTGACCATGCCGTGGGAGGCGTTCAAGCGCCACGGCGTGTACAAGTTCAAGCTCGACAAGCCGCATGTGGCCTTCCGCGCGCAGATCGAGGAGGGCAAACCGTTCCAGACCCCCTCGGGCAAGATCGAGATCCTCTGCACCGAGCTTGCGCAGATCAGCGACTGGACCAGGACGCGCTACGGCGCGCACATTCCCTCGATCCCGAAGTGGATCGAGCCGGGCGAGTACCTCAACAGCCCGATCACGGCGAAGTATCCGTTCCACCTGATCAGCCCGCACCCCCGCCACCGCACGCACTCAATCTTCAACAACTGCGCGTGGCTGCGCGAGACCTATGAGCAAGAGGTCACCATCAACGCGAGCGACGCGAAGCGGCTCGGCATCAAGACCGGCGACACGGTGGAGATCTTCAACGACCGCGGGCGGGTCGTGGTGCCGGTGTACGTCACCGAACGGGTGATGCCCGGCGTGCTGGTGCTGCACGAGGGTGCCTGGCTCGACCTGGATGAGAACGGCGTCGACCGCTCCGGCAACCCGGACATGCTCACGCCCGACACACCGAGCCCAGCAGGCGCATTCGCCTACAACACGGCGCTGGTCAACCTGAAGAAGACCGACCTCGAACACCGCCCCGGCTGGGACCGGCTCGCGACCTCGCGCTCGCACGTCTTCCGCCGCGATCTGTAACCCATTGCGAGGAGCACCCCATGGCCGATACCCCAGAAAAAGACACGGCGACCATCAAGGAAGCGATTAAGCGACGCAAAAAAGAGGTCTACACCCCCGTCGTACCCGCCATGCAGCTCGGCTTCGTGCACAACAACGTCGACTGCATCGGCTGCCGGGCCTGCGAAATCGCCTGTAAGGACAAGAACGGCCTACCGCCGGGGCCGCGCTTCCGGCGCGTGATGTACGTCGAGGGCGGCACCTTCCCCGATGTCTACGCCTACAAGGTGAACGTGTCCTGCAACCACTGCGCGGAGCCCGCCTGCTTGTCGGCCTGCCCGACTGGCGCAATCTACAAACGCAAGAACGACGGCATTGTCGACATCGACTCCACCCTGTGCATCGGCTGCCGACGCTGTGAAGCTACCTGTCCGTATGGTGCACCGCAGTACATCCCAGAGCTCAACATCGTGTCCAAGTGCAACATGTGCGTGGACGAGATCGACGCCGGGCGCAAGCCCTACTGCGTCATGGCCTGCATGATGCGCGTGCTGGACATCGGCCCGATCGACAAGCTGCGCGAGAAGCAGTACGCGACCCCCGCGATGGGCCCAAACGACACGCCGGTGCGCGCGGTGAAGAACTTCGCCAACCCGGAGCTGACCCACCCCTCGATCGTCTTCGTGGCCCACAGCAAAGGCAAGGTGGAGGGATGAGCGCACAACCTGACAAGCTGCTGCGGCAGCTCGCGACGCTCACCGCCGCGGACCTGGAGATCCTCGCCACCCTGCACGACCGGGAGATCGACCCCGCGATGCTCGCGCGGATCGCAGCGGCCGACTTCCCCGAAGACCTCGCGCTGTGCCTGGAGAGCCCCCGGGCGGAGGCGGCCGTTCGGCTGCTGCGGCAGAGCCTCGATGAGCTGCGCGATGACCCGGTGTCGGCGCGCTTCGACGCCCTGGCCGCCGATTTCGCCGCCATCTATCTCAACCACAGCCTGCGCGCCGCGCCAATGGAATCGGTGTGGCTCGACGATGAGCAACTCGCCATGCAGGGACCGATGTTTGAGGTCCGCGAGTGGATGGCCCGCCACGGCCTCGCGGTCGCCAACTGGCGTGTGCGCCCGGATGATCACCTCGTTCACGAACTGCTGTTTCTCGCTCACCTCCTCGGGAGAGAGTCCTCCGCGGCCGCCTTCACGGAGGCGGCCGACTTCTTGGATCGCCACCTCCTGCTGTGGATCGAAGACTTCGCCAACCGTGTTGCGACACGCTGTGCGACCGGCTTCTACGCAGGGCTCAACCTGCTCACCGCGCTGTACCTGGACGAGTTGCGGGAACTGCTGAGCGAAATCTTGGGCACCCCGCGCCCCACGCGCGAAGCCGTAGAAGCGAGAATCGGGCGCGAGCGTGCGGCGAACGCCACGCACTCCACCGCTCCATTACGCTACATGCCGGGCGTCGCGCCATCGTGGTGATCACGTGAGGTGAGCGACGCGAGCCCCGCAGCCCCGGCGGACCACCCGCGCCCCGCCGACCGTCTGCCCGCCGTGGAAGCGGAGCGCTGCGTGCACTCGCACCTGGAGCAGGCATCGTGCCGCGCCTGCGTGGCCGCTTGCCCGAGCGATGCCTGGGTTCTCGACGAGGAGCGGCTCGGTCTCGACACAACCCGCTGCGATGGCTGCGGCCGCTGCGTGCCGGCCTGTCCGCAGGAGGCGCTGCAGCTCCCGGTCGAAACCGTGCAGATCCGGTTAGACGGGGGTCGGCGGCACCTCGCCGGGCTGGCTTGCGAACGTGCGGCACCCGACGCCCGCGGTCCGGGTGTGGTGCCCTGCGTGCACGCGTTCGGCCTGCGCCCGCTGGCCACCCTCGCCACGCAGGGACTTGACGGCCTGCTGGTGAGCACGGGGGAATGCGCAGCCTGCCCGCGGCGCGGCGGGGAGGGCTCAACGCTCGCGCAAGCCCTGGGGCACCTCAACGACATCCTGGCCGTACGAGGCATCAAGCCACTGCGTGCCATCACACTGCGGTATGCAAACTGGCGGGACTTGCGCGACCGCGACGTGCCCCGCGACCGCCTCGCATCCTCGGGCCGCCGCGCCTTCCTGCGAGAAGGGCTGGCTCGACTCGTGGAATCCGCCACGCCGTCCGCCGCGGATACCACCCCCCAGGCGACCGCGCCGCGGCCGGCCTCAGCCATCCTCGGCGGGCTCGGCCAAGGCATCGCGGAGTGGCGCCCCCTGCTCGACGTCACGCGCTGCTCTGCCTGCGACAGTTGCGTCCGGGTCTGCCCCACCGATGCCCTGCGCCTCGAAGCCGAACCGCACCCCGCGTACCGCATCACGCCCGATGCCTGCACCGGCTGCCGGCTGTGCAGCGACGTCTGCGAGGCCGACGCCATCACCATCGGCGCCTTCGGCAGCGCAGAAGTCCGCACCATCGCCCTGCGTGCGCAACGCTGCCGCGCCTGCGGCGTCGGCTTTCATGCCATCGCGGAGACGGACGCCGAACCCGACGCGCTGTGCCACGTGTGCCGGCGGGTCAACCACGCGGCGCGGCTGTTTCAGGTGCTGGATTGATGCAAACGGGTCACTCCCGGCCTACCACGCGGATGCGGGACTCGGCGCGATGGCCTTCCCGGTCGAGCACGACGAGCCGGGCAAATCCCCCGCCTTCAGGCTGCCAGAACCGCGCTTCATCGGGCAACGGCGTGCCGTTGACCACCCAACGCAGCGGCGGTGAGCCACCGTGTGCGCGCAGGGCGATGCCCTCGTCGAGCGGCTCGACGCTGCTCCCGTCCGGCGGAAAGAGGATGCGCAGGCGCGGAACCTGCTGTGCGGCGGCCGGCTCCACGTCGAGCCGGGCGAGCCCCGGCGGCGCGGCCGCCTGCATGAGCGGATGCTCGGGGTCGGCATCGCCGGCCGACAGACTGCGCCCCGGCGCGAGCAGGTCGAACACCCGAAACATCAATGGCGCTGCCGTGAGCCGCCCCAACGCCCCGGACACCGCCCCCCCATCCGCGCGGCCCATCCACACGGCCACCGTGTAGCCCGAGGCGACACCCACCGTCCAGGCGTCCCGGTAGCCGTAAGAGGTGCCCGTCTTGAAGGCGACCCGGTGCGGACGCAGGGTTTCGGAGGCTGCGGCCATGCCCTCCGGCATGGGGCTGTCGGCGAGGATCTCGAGCACGACACGCGCGCTGGTCTCGCCAACCAGTCGGCAGCTCGGCGGCGCCGCGGGCTCGGCGGACCGGACGATGGCGATCGGCTCGACCTGGCCACCCTGACCGAGCGCGGCGTAGAGCAGGGCCAGATCCGTGAGCCGTATGCCGACGCCCCCCAGCGCGAGCGGCAGGCCGGGGTCGGCGCGACCGGGGAACTCAAGACGCACCCCACACTGTCGCAGCAAGGCCGTGAAGCGGGCCGCCCCAACACGTTCGAGCGCCTGCACCGCCGGGATGTTCAGCGAGCGTTGCAGGGCAGCGCGCGCCGTCACGGTACCGTGGAAACGCTGGTCGAAGTTGCGCGGCTGCCAGTCGCCGAAACGGCGCGGCGCATCCTCCATCAGGGTGGCGGGGTGGAGCGCAAGGTCGTCGAACGCCAGGGCGTAGACGAACGGCTTGAGCGCCGAACCCGGTGAGCGCAAGGCGCGGCTCAAATCGAGCTTGCGCGCCTGCCAGTCCGCGCTGCCGAGGTGGGCGAGGAGGCGAGTCCCGTCGAGCACCACCACGGCGAGGTCGCTGCCCGGCTCCAGCTTGGCAAGCCAGTCGCGCCCCAGCGCCTCCAGCGCCGCTTGCTGACGCGCATCGAGATGGGTGCGGACGACCCTGCCCGGCGCCCCGGCGACCAGCGCCTCGCCGAGGTGAGGAGCAAGGCGCGGCATCGGGTGGCGCAGCCGCGGGACCGGCTCGGCCTGCGCGGCCTGGGCCACGTCCGCAGGGATCACCCCGCGCGCGGCCACGCGCTCGAGGATGCGGTTGCGCGCCGCGCGCGCCGCCTCGGGGTGGCGGTCGGGGCGCAGGCGCTCGGGGGCCTGCGGCAAGGCCACGAGCAGCGCCGCTTCGGCCGGCGACAGGCGGTCGGGCGGATGACCGAACCAGGCCAGCGACGCCGCGCTCACCCCCTCGATGGCGCCGCCGAAGGGCGCGAGCGTCAGGTACACGTCGAGCACGCCGCTGCGCCCGTAGCGCAACCCAAGCTGGAGCGCGCGCCCCACCTCGCGCAGCTTGTTGCCGAGCGTGCGGGGCTTGGGTTGCAGCAGGCGGGCGGCCTGCATGGTAAGCGTGGAGGCGCCGGACACCACCCGGCCGCTCGCGAGCATCTGCCCGATGGCCCGTAACACCGCCAGCGGATCGACGCCAAGGTGCGAGTCGAAGCGCTGGTCCTCACTGGCCTTGAGCATGGCAAGGTAGAGCGGATCCACATCGCCCGCGCGCGTGGGTAGCCGCCAGGCCCCGTGCGCGGTTGGGAAGGCACGCAAGAGCCGGTCGTGGCGGTCCAGCACGAGACTCGAGTGCTGCTCGACGCGCTGCAGGTTGGGTGGGACGAGCCAACTGAGGCCCGCCGCATCGGCAAGCCGCACGCCCCAGCCAGGGGGCTTGTGAGCGAGCGGCGAGTCCGTGCGCGCGAGGAGGTAGAACCACGCCACCGCGAGCACGAACCCGACCATGAGCGCGGCGTACCGCGCCCGGCGGGCCGGCGCGCGCAGACTCAAACCCCGTGGCAAGGCCGCGTGTGACACCGCGTCACCGGCAAGCCGCCTACTCCTTGATTTCCAGCGCGCCCACGGTGGTCCGCGCGAACGTGTGCGGCGCGTACATGTGCTCGGCGCGCGCCGCCGGCAGCACGAACCGCCCGGGCGTGACCGCACGCACCACGTAGGCGAGCTTGAAGTCGTAGGTCAGCCGGGCGTGGTAGGGCAGGTAGCGGCCGGACGCATCCACCTCGTCTGGCCCCTCCAGGGGCAGGTTCAGCGAGGCGATGAAGCGGTCGTCCCGCGCCTGACGCATCTGCGTTTCCGAGACTGTGCCGAGCCAGGCGAAACCGGCCAACTCCGGCGTGAGCACGCCCTCGATCTCCCAACCGGCGGGCAGCAGGTCGAGCACGGCGTAATCGCCCGCCTGCTTGTCGACCGCAGCGCCCTCGATCACCACCACGGCCCGCTGGTTGCGCGCCATGCCGAGCGGGTCGAGCGGCTTGCCGTCCAGCGTAAACAGCCGCTTGCTGAGCCGCATCCCGGAAGCGGCCTCGGGCAAGGGCGCGGCAGGCACGCCCTCGACCGACAGGATGCGGAAGACATCCGTCGCACCGGCGTTGTGCAGGCGGGTGCCGGCGAGCTGTGCCGCATCCAGCGTGACCGAGGCCGGATCGCCGGCGGGCAGGCGCGCGCCGTTGACTTCAACGGCGGTCTGCCCCGCGTTGCGCCCCAGCTCCGCCGCGGCGAGCAGCATCCACGCCTTTTCCTGCGTGGTGGTGTAGTCCGCCCCCTCGCGCGCCCCGCTACGCGGCGCCAGTTCGAGCACCGCTGGGATCATCTCCGCGCGGCCGGCCTGCGCCAGGATCGCCGCCACGGCGTAGATGTCGCGCAGGCGGCTGCCGTAGGGCAACGGCTTGTAGGCGGCACCGGTGCGTGCGAGCAGGTTGCGCGCCTGGGTGAAGGCATTGTTGGCACGGCCACGCTCGCCGATCGCCTCCAGCGCGGCCCCCAGATGCACCCAGCCGACCGGCCCCTGCGGCGGGGTCTGATCGTGGAAGTAGCGCAGCTCGCTCGCGTTGACCTTGCCCTGACGCGCGAGCAAGGCCGCGGCGTAGGCGCGCACCTCCGCGCGGCCGTCGCGCCACGCGGTGGAGCCGAGCCACTGCTGGGCGAGCTGCAGCGGCGCCTGCGGCACGTCGAAGCCGCGTTCGGCGCCGCGCTGCAGGAAGTCCACGGCAAACACCGCGAGCCACGGGTCGGCACCCTGCTCGTCCCACGGACCCCACATGTTGAATCCGCCGTCGCGGTTCTGCATGGCGAGCACGTGGTCGATGGCATTCTGCACGCGGGCGTCGAGACCGCGCTCTACGCGCACGCCGCTGTCACGCGCCATGTCGTTGAAGTACAGCAGTGGCATGGCGCGGCTGGTGGTCTGCTCGAGGCAGCCGTAGGGGTAGCGGTCCAGCCAGCGCAGGAGGCCCGGCACGTCGAGGCCCGCAAAGCGCGAGACGCTGAGCGAAGCGGCGACCGTGCCCGGCAGCAGGCCTTCGAGCAGCGCCCCATCCAGGGTGAGCGTTTGCCCTGCCGCCAGCAGCTCGGTCTGCTTGCGGGTTTCCACGGCCTGCGGCGGACGCACCTGGATCGACCAGTCGCGCGTCACGGCAAACGGCTTGCCGTCGACCTGGGCCGGACCCGCGACCGTTATCACGACCTTGCCGATGCCCGCCTCGCCGGCGCGCAGCGGCAGCGTGAAGACCTCGCGCACCCCGGCGCCGAGTTGCAGACTGCGCTCGGCGAGCACGGCCGAGGACTCACCGCCTACCGCGCCCTCCGCGGTCAGGCGCAGCGCGTAGGCACCCGGCGCGCCCTCGACGTTGTGCACCAGCACGGTGAGCGCCCCCGCATCCCCCGGCGCGAGAAAGCGTGGCAGGATGGCATCGGCCACCAGCGGGTCACGCACGGTCATGCGCGCCTCGCCCGCACCGACGCGCTCGGCGTCGAAGGCCACGGCCATCAGCCGCAGCTCCCCTTGAAAGTCCGGGATTTCCAGCGGAATCGAAGCCTTACCGTCTCCGTCGGTCTGCACCGGGCCTGCGAAAAGGGCCACGGTCCGCGTCGGTACCACGTCCAGCCCCTTGCTCTCGCCCGCGTCGCCATCGCCGCCCTGATCCTCACCGTCGACAGCCACGCCGCGGATCAGCCGCCCGTAATCGTCGCGCAACCCCACGCCCAGCTTGCGCTTGCCGAGGTAGTGCTGCTGCGGCACCGGGGTCTTGAACCGGGTGAGCTGCAGGATGCCCTCGTCGACCGCCGCCAACGTCAGCCACACGGGCTCACCGCCACGCTGCGCTGCCGTGACCGTAACCGGGATTTCCACCCGCTGCCGTGGCGTGATCTTACCCGGCGCGCCGATCGTCACCTGCAGGGTGCGTGCCGCGGGGTCGAGGCCGAGCCAGGCCACACCGACCGCGCGCACCGGCGCGTGGCCCGGTTTATCGGCAAGCGGGCGGTAGAAGGTGACAAGCGCGTAGGCCCCCGCGCCCCATTCGGGGCGCACTGGCACCTCCAGATCGAGCCCCCCTTGCGGCACGCTGACCGTGCAGACCTCATGCACGCGCTCGTTGGCGATGACGAGTGTGGCCTGCCCGGCGAATTCGCTGTCGATGCGCAGGTGCGCAGTCTCTCCGGCCCGATAGCCGGGCTTGTCCGTCGCCACGGATAGACGGTCGGGCCGCTCGGCGGTGGCCTCCCCGTAGTAGCCACCGTAGAACCGCTGCACGCTCACCGCCCCGCTCTGCGGATCGGTCACCTCTAGGCGGTAGCTGCCCCAACCGACCGGCTGGCGGAGGGTCGCGGGCCGGTCGGCGGACACATCGAGCCGGCCGGTCGCCAGCTCGCGCTCGCGCACGATCGGCTCGTAGCGCCATTGTCCGTCGCGCCGGTGCCACTGCCAGGTCGTCTCGTCCTTGATGATGCGGTAATCCAGGCCGGCGCGGGCGATGCGCTGCCCCGCCGCATCCACCGCGATGACCTCGAAGCGGGCTTCATCGCCGCGGCGCACGGCCCCCTCGAACAGCGGCCGCAAGCCGAGCGCCACCGGCTGCGTGCGGATGGGGATCTGCACCTGTTCGCGCGTGGCGCGTCCGCCGGGCTCATGGATCGCGAACTGGACATTGGCGCGCAGCGGGCGTGTGCCGCCGATCGTGTTGGGCAACTGGCCCTGGACGCGGGTCCTGCCGGCTGCGTCGGTCGCCTCCACCGTCAGGGTGATCGGTTCACCGTGATAGGTCTGCGTCTCGTCGCCCCAGTGGAAGCCCTTGTGCATGGGGAACGGCTCGGTGTCAGCCTCGATGATCAATTCGCCCTCGCCGGTGAGGCCAGCCGCGGGCGCGCCGTACAGGAAGCGCGCCTCGACCGGCAGCGCGAAGGCGACACCGGGCTGCAACACGCGCGGCTGTTCGAGCACGGTCAGGCCGAGGCGCTGCGGCACGAAATCCTGCACCTCGAAGCCCACACGGCCCACGGCGGCTGCCTCGGGGTCGGTGTGCGCGGTGATCTCCCAACCGCCCCGAGCCGCGCTCGCGGGCAGGACCACCGGGAGACTTGCCGCACCGGCCGCCTGCGTCTTGACCGTGTAGCGCCGGGCCTCTTTGCCGTTCGGCCGCATGAGCTTGAGCACGAGAGTGCGATCCGCGAGGGCGCGTGCCCGCCCGTCACGCGCCAGCACCGTCAGGGCAATCGTTTCGCCCGGCCGGTAGATGCCACGTTCGGTGTAGAGGAAGGCATCGACGGGACCGGCTGGCGCCCGCCCGTCGGCACCCCGGTCGGAGAGATCGAAGGGGGCACGGCGCAAGTCCAGGAAATTGAAATCTTCGCCGAGGTAGGCCATAAGCATAACCGCCGCGGCTCCGCCCTCGCCTTCCAGCAGCCCGGCCGGGAAATGGGCCCGGCCGTCGTTGTCGGTCGTCGCCTCGGCCAGGATTTCGTTGTTGCGTGCGATCAGACTCAGGCGCGCAAAGGCGCGGGGGCTTGCGTCGTGCAGCGAACGCACCAGCACAGTCAAGCCATCGTCCCCACGCAGCGAGGTCAGCCCGAGATCGGAGTGGACGATCCACTGCGTGGCGGTGCGATCGCCCGCCCCTCCGTCGTATTCGGTCTCACTCTCGTCGGCCGTGGCCCGCGCGGCGTCGCTCGCGACCAGCAAATACGCGCCCGGCTCGCGCTTGCCGATGGCCTCGCGGATCGGGATCAGGCTGGTCCGGGGATTGTTGCGTTCGCCCGCGACGGCCATACCCCCGCTCCAAACGAGCCGCCCCTCGTCCTCGCCGATGCGCCGCACGTCGTAGGAGGCCAAGTTCTGTTCATCGACGAAGTCCGCCCGCAGGCGCGCGAGCAGCCGGTCGCCGACGCGATAGAGCTTGAGGTCGAGCTTGTCGACGTTGACCGTGGTCACGGGCAATCCGTCGTCAGCACCGTACGGCAGCACGAAGCCACCACCGAGCCGCACCGACGGGGTTCGGTCCCCCAGGCTTAGGGGAAGCGCCTGATTGGCCTCGAGCCGGCTGCCATCCGCACCCGGTAGACCGCGCAGCAAGGTCAGTTGGTAATCGACACCGTACTTCAGCCCCCCCAAGCACAGCCGCGACTGCTCGGCACGCACGGCGAGCTTGAGCGTCGGCTCGATGCGCAGGAAATCGGAAAACGGCACGTTGGCACCAGCCGCCAGCGGGGCGGAGAACACGAGGCAGACCTCGCCGTCACCGGTGCTCGGGTCAGCGAGCGTGCGCAGCAGGCGCAACCCGCCGGACTGCGGGCTCGCAGCCTCGGGTACCGCGCGGGCTTCCAGGTCGCCGGTGCGGGCCGCGAGCAGGTTCGCCGCGACCTCCCCGGCTGGCACCTGCGGTGACTGAACGGTACTCCCCTCCGTCTCTCCCGGCGGTGGGGTGATGTGGCGGGTGGCGAAGTGGGTCGCCGCTGCGATGGCCAGAATCCCCACCAATCCGAACACGAGAAATCGCTGACGCATCATGGCCTCCGCTTGCCGTGCCGCCGGCCAATTATTGTTGCCCGCGCATTCGCAAACAAGACGCCAGAGGGTCAGCGCACGTCGGGCGCGCGGCGTACTACAACCGGTGTACGAGATCGGATCGGGGCTGGCGGCCGGTCCGCCCGAGGAAACAGCTGATAAATCCGCTCCACCCCCCGCTTGCGGGGGAGATGGTTAGGGTGAGGGGGGGATAATTTGCTGAATCATCAGTAGTTCTCCCTCATCCCCACCCCTCTCCCTTTGGGGAAGGCAACTTGATCCGTACTTCCCGAGGTACCAAGGGCGCGCCGAGGGTCGGCAACCGGCGCGGTAGAGCTTGTCAGAGCGGCGGTGTCCCCTCGGTCGGCACGTGGGCGAGAATCGCCGCGCGGTTCGTCCACGACGCGACCTTGGCGGCCGCGACGGCGCGCGTCACCCACGCGAACTCGCCGTGCTCGCGGGGGTTGAGGTGGGGGTCGATCGGCTCCGGCAGGCAGAGCCGGAAGACGTGCTCGAGGTTTTCGACGACACCGGGCGCGTAGCGCCGGGTCCAGGGGGGGACGATGGAGAAACGCCGGGATTCGCGGCAGTCTTCGAGCGCTGCATGCTGAAACCCCGTCTCTTCGTACAGCTCGCGGCGGGCAGCCTCAGCGGGCGACTCACCCCACTCCAGGCTGCCGGTTACGGACTGCCAGAAATCCGGCGGATCGCGACGGCGCAGCAGCAGCACCGAGCCGGCCGGGGTGTAGATCACCACCAGCACGGACTCGGGCCGCTTGTAGGGTTTCACGTCGGTTTGGGCGGGTTGCGCAGACGGATGTGCAGCTCGCGCAACTGGCGCTCGTCCACCGGGCCCGGCGCGTTGGTGAGCGGGCACTGCGCGGTCTGGGTCTTGGGGAAGGCCATCACGTCGCGGATCGACTGGCTGCCGGTCATGAGCATGACCAGGCGATCCAGACCAAAGGCGAGCCCCCCGTGCGGCGGGCAGCCGTACTTGAGGGCATTAATGAGGAAGCCAAACTTTTCATCCGCCTCCTCGGGTCCGATGCCGAGCAAGTCGAACACCGCGCTCTGCATCGCGGGCGTGTGGATACGGATGGAGCCGCCGCCGACCTCAGTGCCATTGAGCACCATGTCGTAGGCGCGCGAGAGCAGCGTCGCGGGGTCGCTGGCCTTGAGTTCGTCCACGCTGGCGACCATCGGCGCGGTAAACGGGTGGTGCAGGGAGAACCAGCGGCCCTCCTTCTCATCCCACTCGAACATCGGGAAGTCGACCACCCACAGCGGCCTCCACCCACGCTCGACGAGGCCCCGGTCGTGGCCCAGCTTGACACGCAGCGCGCCCATCGACTCGTTGACGATCTTCGCCTTGTCCGCGCCAAAGAAGATCACGTCGCCGTCCGCGGCAGCGGTACGCTCGAGTATCGCCGTCACGACCTCGTCGGGCAGGAACTTGAGGATCGGCGATTGCAGCCCCTCCCGACCCTTGGCGATGTCGTTGACCTTGATGTAGGCCAGCCCTTTCGCGCCGTAGCGGGCGACGAACGCGGTGTAGTCGTCAATGTCCTTGCGCGAGAGCTCGCCGCCCTGCGGCAGACGCAGCGCGACGATGCGGCCTTGCGGGTCGTTCGCCGGGCCATTGAACACCTTGAACTCGACCGACTTCATCACGTCGGCGAGGTCGACGAGCTCCAGCGGGATGCGCAGATCCGGCTTGTCGGAGGCGAAGCGGCGCATTGCCTCGGCGTAGGTCATGCGCGGGAAGGGGTTGGGCAGCGGTTCTTCTAGCACCTCCGCGAACAGGCGGCGGATCATCTCTTCCATCAGCCCGGTGATTTCGGCCTCGTTCATGAACGAGGTCTCGATGTCGAGCTGAGTGAACTCCGGCTGGCGGTCGGCACGCAGGTCCTCATCGCGGAAGCAGCGCACGATCTGGTAGTAGCGGTCCATACCGCTCATCATCAGCAACTGCTTGAACAGCTGGGGCGACTGCGGCAGCGCGAAGAACTTGCCGTCGTGCGTGCGGCTTGGCACCAGGTAGTCGCGAGCGCCCTCGGGGGTCGCGCGGGTGAGCATCGGCGTTTCGATATCGAGAAAGCCGTGCGCGTCGAGGAACCGGCGGAAAAATCCGCTGATCCGGGCGCGCATCTGCATGCGCTGCTGCATCTCGGGGCGCCGCAAGTCGAGGTAACGGTACTTCAGGCGCACCTCCTCGCTCGCTTCCTCGTCGAGCTGGAACGGCGGTGTCTCGGCCGTGTTCAGGACGGTGAGCGCCTTAGCCAGAACCTCCACCTGCCCGCTCTTGAGATTGGGGTTCTCCGTTCCCTCTGGACGACGGCGCACTTCACCTTCCACCTGCAGCACATATTCGTTGCGGATACGCTCGGCGGTCTTGAACATCGCCGGGTCATCCGGGTCGAACACCACCTGGACCAGCCCCTCGCGATCGCGCAGGTCGATGAAGATCACGCCGCCGTGGTCGCGGCGACGGTTCGCCCAACCGCACAAGGTCACCGTCTGTCCGAGATGTGACTCGTTCACCGAGCCGCAGTACACACTTCGCATGGAATCCGTCCGTCCGAACGAGGAAATTCGAGTAAAGAGCGCGATGGTACGAAGTCACTTCCCCAGGCGCAACCGCACCAGCCCCGGCGCGGCACTGGGGCGAAGCCCGGAAGCTGGACGGCGAAATGCCGGCTACTGTCGGCGTTGACTCCCGAAACACACCACAGTGCGTGCCGGGAAGGGCTGCTGTGTTGAAACTACTATCGTTTGGGGGAGTGCTGCTGCGCGACCACACCCTGGCGATGGATTTATTGGAGGGCTTCCCGAGGCGCAGCCTCGGGAACCATTGCAAGCTCGTGGCCTAGAAAAACTCGGAGACGAACGCCGATCCGCACCAGTACCCGCGTGGCCAGTCGCTTACTCGCGGCGGTGACACTCCAGGGGGCCCTGCATGCTCAACCGCAACCGCAACTGCCGCTGCAGCAGGCACCGCCACCCCCACCGGTGTCGGATGAGGATTTTTCGGAGACGTTGCGCTTGTTACCGCTCTTGAAGTCCGTCTCATACCAACCGCCACCGGCCAGACGGAATCCTGCTGCGGAGATCAGCTTTTTCAACGCGGGCTGACCACACTGAGGGCAATCGGTGAGCGGGGCGTCGCTCATCTTCTGCATGACCTCCATGTCGTAGCCGCAATTCGTGCATTGGTACTCGTAGATTGGCATAGGAATCAGGCTCCCTCGAAAGGTCTGGAATATTAGCGCTCGATTATATGGACCGGTTCTACCCGTGAGAAGCCAACGGCGCAACCCCGCGGGCAACAGCTTCCCACATGATTCGTTGAATTGGGACGGCCCGCTCGCGTTTCAAGACCTGCAGCCAGCTCTCCGGCCTGCTAAGACCGGAGCGTGACGGGTTTGCGGCGCAGCCCAGGGCACCCTGCCTCTTATACACCTCTCCGAGCCCTCTAGCCCGTACTAGATTCCGCATGACGCATTCTGCTTGAAGAATAAATGCATGACGCAGCTTTGACTTATGACAAAATACTTT
>CAYSFW010000011.1:0-42768 GCA_964430355.1 uncultured Thiotrichales bacterium | reverse complement strand
CCCCGGCCCATACCCACAACCCCGCGAACTCGCCGGCATCCACGTCGATCCCCTGCCACTCTAACGCGCGCTTGGCGATATCGATGCCGACGTCAGTTTTGCTACCATTCATTTCCGACCCTCCGGTTTGCCTGTGAAGATCATCCAATCTTCCACATTGGTCTCTTGTGATGCCGTCGGCCCGTGAGGGTCCGCCTCCTCGCTTACGCTCAACTACCCTCACGGGGGGAGGCGTCCATACCATTTCTCCTCTCAGTTCGGTTGCAGCGCGCCTTGCCGCTCGAGCCGCTCGCGCAGGGTGGCCAGCCGCTGCGGTGTGCCCACGTCGAGCCAGTAGCCGTGAAACAGCTCGCCAGTGACAGCCCCACGATCGCAGGCGGCACGCAGCAGCGGCGCAAGCGGGAAGCGTCCCGGCTCGAGGTGCGCGAACAGTGCGGGGCGATACCAGCCGATGCCGCTGAAGGTCAGCCTTGGCTGTGGATCATTGGTGACGCGCTGCCCTACCAAGGTGAAATCCCCTAGGGGGTGGTGCTCGGGGTTCGGGATCAACACGAGATGGGCAAGGATCGATTCCGGGAGTTCGGGTGGGGCGAGGGGATGTTCACACCAGACGTCGCCATTGATGACCAGAAAAGGCTCGTCCCCGAGCAGGGGCAGGGCCTGGCGGATGCCGCCGCCCGTCTCCAGCACCTCGGGAAGCTCGTCCGAGTAGCGCACCCGCACGCCGAGGGCCGCGCCATCACCGATCGCCGCATGGATCAGCGGCGCCAGATGATGGGTATTGATGACAAGATCGACGTACCCAGCAGCCTTCAAGCGGCGGATGTGATGCTCGAGCAGGCTACGCCCGCCGGCCTCGAGTAGCGGTTTGGGCGTATGGTCGGTGAGCGGTCGCATGCGTTCGCCGCGGCCGGCGGCGAGGATCATGGCCCTCACGCGGCTAGACGGCGCGGCAGATCGAGCGTCTTGATCAGCTCCGCGAGCGGTGCGGTTTCGGGGTAATGGGGCGCGGTCTCGACGATGTAGTTGAGCGTGCGCGGTATGTCCTTGAGAAACCCTTGCTTTCCATCTCGATGCCAGAGACGGGCGAAGATGCCGCTGGCCTTCAGATGCCGCTGGATGCCCATCAGATCAAACCAGCGCAGGAATTCCCGCTCGCTTTGTCCCGCCGGGCGCGCGCGCCGCATCAGAGCGTCGCGGAAGGTCAGCGCCCAGTCGACGACCAGGCTCCGCGGCCAGGCGATGTAACAGTCGCGCAGCAGCGACACCAGGTCGTAGGTCAGGGGGCCGCGCACCGCGTCCTGATAATCGAGCACCCCCGGATTGTTGACGGCCGTGACCATCAGGTTGCGCGAGTGGTAGTCGCGATGCACGAACACCTGCGGCTGGCGCAGGGCGTTTTCCACCAGGGCAGTAGTGACCTGCTCGAAAGACTGTGTCTGCGCCGGGGTGAATTCGATGCCGAGGTGCCGGGCCAGCAGCCAGTCGCGGAACAGACTGATCTCGAAGCGCAGCAGCGCTTCGTCGTAAGCCGGCAGGCCGTCGACTGGGGCGCCCTGGATCTTGATCAGCGCGGCGATCGCATCGGCATAGAGCCGGTCGACGGTGTCGTCGTTCAACTGATGCAGGAACAGCGTGCTGCCGAAGTCATCGAGCAGCAGAAAACCCCGTTCCGAGTCCCGCGCATGGACGTGTGGGACGTTGACGCCCGCGCGTTCGAGCCGCCCGGTGATATCGACGAACGTCGCAGTGTCCTCCTTCTCCGGCGGGGCGTCCATCACGATGTAGCTGTGCGAGCCGTTGGCCGCGCGGAAGTAACGGCGGAAGCTCGCATCCTCGGATGCCTGGGTGATCGTGACCTGAGGATGGCCGATTTGACCGACGACCCAGTCGTTCAGGTCTTTCAGGCGAATTTGGGCGGCGGACATACTTCTTTCATTGCATCAGATAGACAAGACCTCCTAAGCATAGCACCGCCGTCAACGCTGGCAGGGTGCGCCTGGCCAGCGCCCGCGTACCGATCACTGCGCTGATACCGGCCTTGACCGAGGTATTGACGCTGGCCGCGATCAGCACGCCCAGCGCTGCGCTCTGCGGTGAGATGACGCCGGGTACCCAGCGCGCCAGCGTCAGCGAAATAGCGTCGACATCAGTCAAACCTGCGATGGCGGCGAGCAGGTACACGCCCGCATCACCCAACCACGCCTGCAAGGCGCGGGAAAACAGCACGATCGCCGCGAGCAGCACACCGAACCAGAGGATTGGTTGCAATTCCAGGGGGTTGGAAATCTTCGTCTCCTGCCGCAAGCCCGGTGGGGGCGAGTTGCGACCGAACGATACCGCGGCCGCAATACATGCTAGGCCCATCCCACCGAGGGTGGGTAGCAGCGTCAGGGCAAGCGGCACGTTCAGCACGCCCACCACGATTAGAATCCGTACGAACATGATCGCGCAGGCGAAAAGGATGCCGCTCGCCAGGTGTGACTCCAGCCCTTCCTGCGTGCGGGACAGCCGGGAAAAACTCAGCGTGATCGCAGTCGATGAAACCAGACCGCCGAGGATGCCGGTCATGAGCAGCCCGCGCTGTGCCCCGATGAGCCGGATGGCGACATAGCCGGCAAATGACAGGGTGGCGATCAGCACCACCATCAGCCATAGCTCGAAGGGGTTCAACGCATCCCACGGGCCGAAACCCCGGTTGGGGAGGATCGGCAGGAGCACCACCGAGATCAGCAGCAGCTTCATGGCAGCCTGCAATTCTACGGGCTCGATCTGACGCAGCCAGCGGTGCAGCACGGGCTTGAGCCCGAGCAGGATGGTCGCCACCACCGCCACGGCCGCTGCGGTGACGACTTCACCGATGCCGGCCAGTGCGCCGAGCGAGAAGGTCAGCAGACCGGCCACGCTGCTCGTGACACTCGCGTTTTGGCCCGCGTTCCAGCGCAGGAAATAGCCGGTGAGGAGCAACAGGGCGATCGCCGCCAGCGCCACCGCACCCCAGGCCGCGCCGAGTTGCTGGGACGCCAAGGCACTCACGCCACCCAGCAGGCCGAGCAGCCCGAAGGTGCGTAGTCCGGCGATGCGTGTGCCCTCGCGCTGGGTCCGGCTCTGCCAGCCACGCTCCGTGCCGATCAGCAGGCCCAGCGCGAGCGCAGCGGCCAGGTGATAGAGGGTTTCTGGTTGCGAGACTTCAGACATGGTGGTCAGTGGATGGGCGTACGCGCCGGTTTTTCCCAGCACTGTAGCGCAGCGAGCCCCGCGCCGCAGAAGGCCATGCCCACCGCAGGGGGAGCTGCCGAAGTCACGGCGTGGGCCGGGCGTTGCGTTTGCGTGTCAGATCCCGAACCGTCTCGTTGTCGTACGTCATGCCGCGCGTCGATTCGACGAGGATCTCCCTCAATCAGTGGAGTGGACGCAGTTCCCGGCGCAGGTCCAGCACCAGCTTGCGGATCTTCTGCTCCTCGTCATCATCGAGATCTTCCGGCTGTGCCTCGAGGTAGGCGCTGAGGTCTTCCAGCGCCGCGTGATTGCATTCCAACTCCCTCAGCAGCAGGCCGCGTTCGCGCCGTTCTTCATGCAGCTTCGGGTCAATGGCCAGGATCATGTTGTAGACCTCTAGCGCCAGGGTCTGCTTGCGCTGCTGGCGGTAGATGTACTTCAGGTTGCGTAGCAGACGCACCATGATGTCGCGACTGTTGGCCGTCGTCAGCAGCAGGGGAATCAATTCCTCGCTGGCGTCCAGGCGGTGGCGGCGCAGCAGGTTCAGCAGCTCCTCCTCGCCGAGGCTGATCCCTTGATGGTACGGGTCGAGGACGATGAGGCTATCCCCCAGGTTGAGCTTCACCAGGAAGTGCCCGGGGAAGGACACGCCCTCGAGCGGCAGGTCGATGCTATGCGCGAGCTTCATGTACAGCACCGAGAGCGTGATCGGAATGCCGCGGCGGCGGGCGATTACCTCGTCCATCAGGCTGTTGCTTGCGTTGTAATAGTCATCGTCGGCGCCGCGGAAGCCAAGTTCCTGAAACAGAAAGTGATTCAGGCGGACGAGTTTTTCCTTGGTCCCTGCATCGGGGGGAATGCGCGTGCGCAAGGTTGCGGCCCAGTCGGCCACGATGCCGAGGTAGTCCTCCTCGTTGAGTTCGGGGCGAGCGTGCCGCGCCACGAGCAGGGAGGCACGCAGCACGTCGGGTTCGGCATCGACCTGCTCAAGGTAGGCCCTGAGCGCCTCAGCGGGTTTCATGGCACGCGTCTCCGGGGCTACATGGTTCCAGTGATCTTTGCGTACAGCCTCCACACCCCATTCCGGCAAGTCAAGCGCCCGGGCTCATGTGTCGCAGTAAACAATGTTCGTCTCGATCGAGCCGTCGGCATGGAGGTCAAGGCGCCTGAACGCCGGTGGCAGGTCCGCCACGGTGAAGCGTTCCACCTGCGGGACGAACTGCATGCAGGTCGACGGGCTGCCGAGCATGCGCAGCGCACCTCGCGTCTGGTCGAACGCCTGGTGGATATGCCCCCAGAGCATCCCGCGCACGTGGGGGTGGCGCTCGATGATCTCGAAGAGCGCCTGCGGGTTGGTCAGCATGAGCGAATCCATCCACGGGCTGCCTGTTGGCAGCGGGTGGTGGTGGAGACACACGAGAGTGGGTGCGCTGGGGAAGGCCGCAAGCGCGCGGTCGAGAATGGCGAGTTCCGCATCGTCGAGCGTGCCGGGCACGGGCCCGGGCTGCGCGGAGTTGAGCTGCACGATGCGCCAGTGCCCGGCCTGAAACTGCTTGTCCCAGGACAGGTTGGGGCCGCGCAGCACGTCGCGAGCAAGCGCCGGGTCATCGTGATTGCCGGGCAGGCAATAGACGGGGCAGTCGAGTGTGGCCAGCAGGTCGCGCAGGATCTCGTAAGTCGCAGTAGAGGGGTTGTCCGCCAGATCGCCCGTGCACAGCACCAGATCCTTGCGCTCCGTGCGCACGCGCTCGATAACCTGGCGCAGCGTGTCTTCCGTGGTGCCTTCGCGGTGGTGCAGGGGTTTGGCTGGCGAATCCAGATGCAGGTCGGTCAGTTGAATGACACGCAGGGATTCTTGATTCAAGGTAAGGGCACCCGAGTGGTACAGATCGCGGTCCATCATCCGCAAGCCGTATGACCGCGGCAAGAAAACCCGATCACAACGTCGCGCGAGCCCGGCCTTGCGCCGGGCGTTTCTCGGGTCAGTTCAAGTCAGGCCTATGCCGTTACCAGAAGTACTTCGCCTCGAGGTAGGCGAAGCGGCCGGCGGCGGGGATCTGCGCACCGACGGCCACATCGCCACCGGCGACGCGGTTGATGCCGGCGAGGTGGTCGTGGTACTCGGCGTCGAGCAGGTTTTCCACCCCGGCGCTCACTTGCCAGGGGCCGTGTTTCCAGCGTGTGTGCAGGTCGAGCACGGCCCAGGCGGAGGTCTCCCGTTCGCCGTTGTAGGCGGCGACCTCATCCTGCGCGGCAGCGGCGCGAACCTCGGCACGGTGGTTCCAGGCGCCCTGTTTCAGGTCGGCGTAGATGCGTCCATTGAGCGGCGCGATGCGGTAGAGGTTGTCACCCGTTTCGGTGTTCTCGGCGCGCACGTAGGAGAGCGTGCCACCCAGCGCGAGGTTCGAGTCCAGCGCCCAGCGCCAGCTGCCGTCGAGGCCGTAGAGCTCGGCTTCGAGGTTCTGGTACTGGAGCACGGGCAGGCCGGCGGCGTCGCGGCGTGCGATCGGCATACCCTGGATGAAATCGCTCACCCGGTTGTAGAACAGCGCGGGATGCAACTCGAGTCCGTCGCGCTTGAAGGCGAGGCCGAGGCTCAGCTGGTGAGAGACCTCGGGATCGAGGTCCAGGTTGCCGAGGTAGGTGCGCCCGTCTGCCTGGCCGGCGCTCGCCGAGAGCGGCGTCCACAGGTAGCGTTCGAGCAGGCTTGGTGAGCGGCTCTTGCGCGCGAGCCCGATCTGGTACTCCAGCGCCTTGCTCGCCGCCCAGCTCCACTGCGCGGTGAAATCGACGTTGGTATCATCGATCTGATGGTCGCGGGCGTTGAACGCGATGCGGTCGGCGTTGCTTGGCGCGAAGTTGCTGGCGATGTTGCCGGCATCGCTCATGACGTGATCGACGCGCAGGCCGTAGCTCGAGCGCCAGCCGGAGTTGGTGCCGCTGTCCCATTCGCCGAATAGGCCGATGCGTTCGCGGGTTGCGTCGCGCAGGGTGTCCTGCGTCGCGCGCGTGGCGATGTTGCGCTGGTACACGTCCTGCGCGTTGCTGTGCAGGTCACCGCCGACACGCAGCGTCCCGCCCCAGCCAGGGCGTTCGACCTTCACGTTGAGCCCCGCGTCGCGGCTCTCCGCGGGGGCTTCCATGCGCATGCCCTTGTTGGGGCGCATCGAGTAGTTGTCCATCAGGTGTTCGATGTCGTGCCAGTAGGCGCCCACTTCGACCTTGTGGGCGCGGTGGTTGCCGGAGTAGGCCAGGCGGATGCGGTCGGCGTCGTCCTTGATCATGTCCATCGGCAGGGTCGGTGTGCCGGCGTCCTTGGCGCGGCGCGCGCCGAGTTCGAGCATGGCGCGGCCACTGTCAGTTTTTGCATCCAGACGCAGCGCGCCGCGTTGGGTCGTGTAGCGGGTGTCCTGAACGCGACCGCCCGGGAAGCGGATGTCATCGGCGTCCGCGTAGCTTGCGTTGAGGCTCGCGACGATGCGGTCGTTGCCGGCCTCCACGCGGGCGTGGGCGGTGGTGGCGTCGTTCATCCCGCTGTAGCCGATGCCCGCCTCGCCCCGCGTGCCGGTTTTGCCGGCTGCGAAGAAATCCGGGTCGGGGCTCTTCGCCTGGATCGTTCCCGCGATGCTGTCGCCGCCCGCGCTCACCGGCGTGATGCCCGGGAGGACAGCGAGCGTGTCGAGCTCGGACGGTGCCGTGTAGTGCAGGGGTGGGTCCATGTGGTTGGGGCAGGCCGGGGTGATCTGCATGCCGTCCACCTCGACGCGCACCCGCTCGTTGAACAGCCCGCGCAGTTGCGCGATGCCGGTGAGTCCGCCGTTGCGTACCGTCGCCGCGCCGGGGGCGTGAGGCAGCAGGGCGCTGGCGTCGGCCTGCGGGGGGCGCAGCAGGTTTGCCGGTTGCAGCGTGGTGGCGCCTGTCAGGTCAGGAATCGAGTCGGCGGTGACCTCGATCCGGCCCAGGCGTTGCGCCTCCTCTGCGTGGGCCATTGCACCGGCCACGGCGAGCGCGATGAGCGAGACCAGTCGACGTTGTCGTGTACGCACAGTTGTCATGGTTGTAACCCTCTGAAATACATGAGCGATGGTAGGGGCAACGCGCGTGGCGATGAATGCGGCAAATTGTCGCAGGACCGTGTTGCGACTTAATGCCGCACTACCCATGAGCCACGTTGGTGCTGCAGTACAATCGCAGCCATGACGCGCTTGAGGGACTGGATCGGACGTTTCAGCGGGCTGCCGCCGCGGGATATCCTGCGGCTGCTGTTCTGGCTGCGCTCGCTCGCCGTAGTGGCGCAGCTCGCGACGATACTGGCCGTGCACTTCGGACTGGGCATCGTCTTGCCACTGGGTGCGATGCTCGCGGTGCCCGCGCTGCTGGCAGCGTTGAACGTGCTCACCGACCTGCGCCTGCGCTGGCGCGAGGCGGTCAGCGAAGCCGAGGTGTTCGCGCACCTCACGGTCGATCTCGCGGCGCTGGCTGCGCTCCTGTTCTACAGCGGGGGGTCGAGCAACCCGTTCGTGTCGCTGTTTCTCGTTCCGGTCGTCTTGAGTGCTGCGGCGCTCGCGCCGCCACTCGCCTGGGCGATCACCGTGCTCGCAGCGGCCGCCTACACCGTGCTCATGTTCTACTACATCCCATTGCCCAGCCCGCCGGGTGGCGGGGCGGCCGCCGCCTTCACCCTGCACGTGACGGGCATGTGGCTGAATTTCATCATCAGCGCGGCGTTGATGGCCTACTTTGTCACGCGCATGACGGCGGCACTGCGCGAGCGCGACCGGATGCTCGCCGAGGCGCGCGAGGCCGCACTCCGGCAGGATCATGTCGTCGCCCTCGGCGCCCTGGCGGCTGGCGCGGCGCACGAACTCTCCACACCGCTCGCCACCATCCAGGTAATCGGCAACGAGTTGCGCAGCGCGCTCGCCGACCGGCCCGACCTCGCCGGAGACCTCACCGCGCTGCGTGAGCAGACCCTGCTTTGCAAGGAGATCCTCTCGCAGCTCACAGCACGCGCGGGCGTACCGCGCAGCGAGGGCGGTGCAGCCCAGACGCTGGATGCGTGGCTCGAATCCGTCGTGCGCGATTGGGAGGCCGCGCACCCGGGCGCTGCGCTGCGTGTCGAGCTGGCGGGGCCGCGCCCCGGGCCGCGCATTGCGGTGGACGTGACGCTGCGCCAGACCTTGTTCAACCTGCTGCAGAATGCACAGCGTGCCTCGCCGGCCAGTGTGGAGCTGCGTTGTGAGTGGGACGCGCACGCCCTGCGCTGCGCGGTGCTCGATCGCGGCGAGGGCCCGCCCCCCGAGGTCGAACGCGCGCCTGGCAGCGAAGTGTACTCCTCGCGGCCGTCGCAAGGCGGAATGGGGGTGGGGTTGTTCCTGTCGCGGGTGACCGCCGAGCGCTTCGGCGGGGAGCTTACCCTGCGGGCCCGGCCCGATGGTGGCTCTCGGGCCGAGCTCACGCTGCCGCTGCGACGTTTGAAAACGGGAGATGGCGATTGATCGAGAAACCCCAAGAAAACCCCCGCCCGAGCATCCTGCTCGTCGACGATGACGAAGTCTTCCGTGAGACGCTCGCGCGCGCGTTCACGCGCCGGGGCTACGAGGTGCGCATGGCAGGCGATGCAGCCGAGGGACTGGCACTGGCGCGGGCCGAGTCGCCGGAGTACGCGGTCGTCGATCTGAAAATGCCGGGCGACTCGGGTCTCGTGCTGGTCCGGGCGCTTGCCGAGCTGGATCCGCAGACCCGCATCCTCGTGCTCACCGGCTTTGCCAGCGTGGCCACCGCCGTTGAGGCCATCAAGCTCGGTGCGACGCACTACCTCGCCAAGCCCGCCGACGTCGATGAGATCCTGAGCGCCCTGCACCGAGATGCCGGCGACCCCGGCGTAGGCGCGACGCTGGAGCCGCCTACCCTGAGCCGCCTGGAGTGGGAGCACATCCAGCGCGTCCTTACCGAGCACGGCGGCAACGTCTCGGCCACCGCGCGGGCGCTGAAGATGCACCGGCGCACGCTGCAACGGAAGCTCGCGAAGCGGCCGGTGCGCGATTGACGGTGCGGCGCTGCGGGCGTCGTTGCGTTAGCCGTCCGCTCCGGGGTCACCGCGCTTCGCAACCACGGCGCCGCGCAAAGGCGCGGTTTGTCCGCTGCATGATGCAGGTCGGCGCTGCTCGGGTTACTGTCGCCTGATGCAACCACAACTCATCGCCCATCGCGGCTATCCACACCGGTATCCCGAAAACACGCTGCCCGCCGTGGAGGCGGCCTTGCGCGCGGGGGCGCGCTTTGTGGAGATCGACGTCCAGCTCTCGGCAGAAGGCGTGCCCGTGGTGTTCCACGACCGGCTGCTGACGCGCCTGTGCGGCGTGCCCGGCATGATCCACGAGCGCCCGCTCGCGGCACTGCGCGGGCTTACGGTGCGGGGCGCCGAGGGCTGGCTCCCTGCGGCCATCCCCACGCTCGATGAGGTCGTCGCGCTGTTTGCGGACTGGCCCGAGGCCATGCTGTTCGTCGAGCTCAAGCGCTCGGCACTGGAGCATTTCGGCGTCCTCGAGGTGTTCAGGCGAGTGGCGGCGGTGCTCGCACCGCTTGAGAGACGCGCGGTGCTCATCTCGTTCGCTTTCGATGTGCTGCTCGTGGCGCGCTGGCACGGCTGGCCGGCACTCGGCGCGGTGGTCGCGGACTGGCCGGAACGATCGAATCCGTTGCTCGAGCCTCTCGCGCCCGAGTACCTGTTCTGCGATGTGAACGGCCTGCCGGCATCGGGTCCGGTCGCCTTTCCCGGCGTGCGCGTCGTGGTGTACGAAGTGGCCGATCCAGCGCTGGCCCGACGGCTCGCGGGGCGTGGCGTGGACTTCATCGAGACCTTCCGCGTGGCAGAGATGCTGCGGGCGCTGGGGGGTGCCGCCGATGGCTGAAGTCGAACTGTTCGACATGATCGTCATCGGCGCTGGCATCCAGGGCGCAGGGGTGGCGCAGGCGGCCGCCGCAGCGGGCTACCGGGTGTTGGTGATCGAGCGCACGGCGCCCGCGGCGGGCACGTCCAGCCGCTCCAGCAAACTGATACATGGGGGGCTGCGCTACCTGGAAAGCGGCCAGTTCCGGTTGGTGCGGGAGGCGCTGAGCGAGCGCGCGCTGCTGCTGCGCAACGCCCCAGAGCTGGTGCATCCGTTGCAGAGCTTCATCCCCGTCTATCGGCACACGGCCCGGCGGCCCGGCCGGGTGCGCGCGGGGCTCGCGCTCTACACCCTGCTCGGCAACTGGCGGGGCTTCCGACAGGTCGACCCGCGCCGCTGGGACAACCCGGATGGCCTGGACACACGAGGTCTGGAGGCCGTGTTCACCTATCAGGACGCGCAAACCGACGACGCCGCGCTGACCCGCGCCGTACTCGGCTCGGCGCTCGGGCTCGGCGCGCAGCTCGTCTGCCCGGCCGAAGTGATGGAAATCAAGCACCTGCCGCGCGGCTACGTCGTGGAGTACCTGCACGGTGGCCGGCGTCACAGCCGGTTCGGGGCGACGGTCGTCAACGCTACGGGGCCTTGGGTGAACACGGTACTCGAGCGGGTGCGGCCGACCATGCCGGCCTTGTCGCTGGAGCGGGTCCAGGGCGCGCATCTCGTCGTCCCGGGCGCGCTTGCCGCTGGTGCGTATTACGTTGAGGCGCCTGCCGACGGCCGGGCGGTGTTCATCCTGCCGCACAAGGGCGAGACGACCCTGATCGGCACCACCGAGACGCCGTTCACGGGTGATCCCGACCAGGTTGAGCCCACGCCCGCGGAAACGGCTTACCTGCTAGCTACCTACGCGCACTTTTTCCCGGCGCGCGAGGCGCGGGCCATCGATGCCTTCGCCGGGCTGCGCATCCTGCCGCTGGGCGACGGCGCGGCGTTCGGGCGCTCACGGGAAACGCTGTTCGCCACAGACGCTGGCGACCCACCGCGCCTGCTGACCGTGTGTGGCGGCAAGCTCACCACCTATCGCGCAACCGCCGAGAAGGTGCTCAAGCGTCTGCGCCATGCCCTGCCAGAGCCGAAGCCGAAGGCCGATACCCGCCGTATCTGGCTGATGCCAGTGGATTAAACGTGATGGGTAAACGGCTGCGCGGGCGGGTCGCAGCGGTGCGTGGGGCGCGCTCATCGCCATCCAACCCGATGCGTCACTGGTCGCCGCGCTTCGCGCGCCTTGCATGCCATCCTGCTCACTCATTGGGTCGGCGCTTCACCCACTCCGACTTGCGCCAGCATCGCGGCGCGCCACGCGGCGTAACGGCGCTCGAGCGCGGTGTCGGGGTGTGGCTCGAAGCGCGCTGGCTCACCCACGCGCCAGTCCGCCGGGGCATCCGCAAGGAGGTAAGCGAGGCCTCGTGTGGTCGCCTCGTGGTTCGGGTGATGCAGTACCGGCAGGCCAACGAGGTCGGCGAGCCGCTGGCACAGGCCATCGAGTGTGCTCAGGCCGCCGCTCGCGACGAGACTGCTCACGGTCACGCCAGGTGTTGCGCGCATCAGCTCGAGATTCCACGCCACCAGGAAAACGATGCTCTCGACGACGGCCACGGCCTGTGCTTCAGGCGGCGCGTCGGCCGTGAAGCGGGATGCGAAGTGCGGCTGCCACAGCGGCGATCCGACGCCGCCGATGCCGTTGAGATACAGCGGGGGCTCGGTGTGTGAGGCGAGCCACGCAGGGAGTCGTTCAGCCAGGTCTGGGATGCCGGAGGCGGCGGCAAAGGCGGCGAGCGCGCTACCAGCGCCGTTGACCGTGCCCTCCAGCGCAAGCGTCGCGTGCTTGCGGTCTGCCATCAGGGTTGTTTGTAGCAAGGTCGGTGGAGCTGCGGCGTCGATGGCCCGCTTCGGCGCGGGGCACAGGATGAATGCGCCCGTGCCGAGGTTCACGAATGCGCTGCCGGCGGCTGCGCCGTTTGCAAGCAGGGCCGCGGGCTGGTCGCCCATGACCAGAGCTACGGGCAGTTGGCGTCCGCCGAAGTCGAGTGTGCCGTCGGGGTGGCGGCTCGGAACCGACGCAGGGAGGATTGCCCGCGGAACCCCGAAGCGGGTCAGCAGCCACGGGTCCCAGTCGCGCGTTGCCGGGTTCCACAACAACGTGCGCGAGGCGTTGCCGGGGTCAACGAGTCGCGGGCGATGCGCGAGCAGGCGTGCAAGTAGAAAGCTGGCAAGCGGGCCGCAGGTAAGCCGGCCGGCCGCACCGGCGAGGCGCACTTCCGGGACGTGCTCGAGGCACCAGCGCAGCTTGCTGGCGCCGTAGTGGGGCGAAAGCCTCAGCCCGGTGCGCGCCTGGATCTCCGCTGTATCGGCCTGCAGCCCGCTGAGCAACTCCGCAGCCCGCGTGTCCTGCCACGACAGCGCGGGCGTGAGCGGCACGCCCGTGCGGTGATCCCAGCAAACGAGCGTGGCGCGTTGCGTGGCAAGACCCGCGGAGCGCACGCGGGCTGCGCGCTCCGGCCCCAGCGCCTGCGCGAGCGTGTCGAGGACCTCGACAACCGATTGGAGCAGCGCCTCGGGGTCCTGCTCCGCGCGGCCCGGCAGGGGCGTCGCGAGGGCAACCGGTCGCAGGGCACTCGCGAGGGTCTCTCCGGAGCGCGACAGCACCGCGGCGCGGGTGGCGTGCGTGCCTTGATCGATCGCGAGATACAACGGCGGACGGGCCATGGGCAGCGCGTTGGCGTTGAGTTCAAGGGCGAGTGTAGTCCGGATAGTGCGCTGCCGTGGCCGTTGCGCGGGGGCGCTCGGGGGGTAAACTGCGCCGGCCATGACGAGGCGACGTAAGAAACAACGCTTGGGGCTGCAGCGATGGCTGCGCGTGCTGGGCTGGGGCCTGCTCACGGTGACCGCGGTGTCGGTGGCCTTGGTGCTGCCGGTGCGCTGGTTTGCGCCCGTGACCTCCGCCGTGATCCTGCAACATCGCGTCGAGCGGCTTGTCCAGGGTGAGTCTCCCCTGCAGGTGCGCCAGCGTTGGGTGCCGCTTCGCGACATGGGCAGCGAATTGCCGCTGGCGGTTGTGGCGGCAGAAGACCAGCGTTTTCCCGACCACTTCGGCTTCGACTTTCAGTCGCTGCAAAAGGCGCTCGAGTCCGGCAGCCGCGGTGGCCGTTTGCGGGGTGCGAGCACGCTGACCCAACAGGTCGCCAAAAACCTGTTTCTCTGGCAGGGCCGGAGCTGGGTACGCAAGGCGCTGGAGGCCTGGTTTGCCGTGTGGATCGAGGCCCTGTGGCCGAAGCGGCGCATCCTCGAGGTCTATCTCAACATTGCGCAGTGGGGAGAACTGATCTACGGCGCGCGCGAGGCGAGCAGCCTGTACTTCGCCAAACGACCAGCCGAGCTGAGTCGCTACGAGGCGTCACTGCTTGCCGCCGTGCTGCCGAATCCCGAACGGTTCCATGCGGACCGGCCGTCGGCCTACGTCGCGGAACGCGCCGCGTGGATTCGCGGGCAAATGGGCCGGTTGGGCGATTCGTGGCTCGATGGCATCTGAACCGCCGCGCGCTCTGTCAACCGAGTACCCCGTCTAGGGGGGCGAGGGGTTGAAAGTCATCCGGTCCGGCGGCTGCAGGGGCGCGGTCGTTTCCAATATTTACGGTTGATCCAGCCGCGGGCACCTAGACTCCCGGCGTGCGCACGCACAACCGGTTTATTTATGACGACTTAAGGACCGATGTCCGGCAAAAACAGTTACAGCGCTGATGAATGGCAATTGCTGATGGATGTGCCCATGATGGTGGGCGCGGTGGTCATGGTGGTTGGCAAGAGCGGCCTCGGCACGACGAAGGAATCATTCGCAATGGCCCAAGAGTCGCTGGGTGCGGTCAAGCACTTTCCTGATAACGCGCTGATTCAGGCCATCGTCCAGGAGCGGCTGAAGGAGGGGCAGCGCTCGTCGATCGAGTCGTTGGACAACCCGATGCTGCGGCTGCAGCCGGAGGCCTTCAAAGAGGCAGTCCTCGCCAAGTGCGCTGAGGCCAACACGCTGCTGGCCGCCAAGGCCGGAGCGGAGGAGGCGAGGGAGTACCGGCAGTGGGTGATGCAGATCGCCGACCGGGTTGCGCACGCGGCGTCCGAGGGCGGCATTCTAGGATTCGGTGGCGCGCAGTTCAGTGAGCCCGAAAAGCTCGCGATCGGGCAGATCCAGTCTGCCCTGGGGGTGGGTTTAGCCAGTGCCGGCGGGAGCCCGCAGCGGGTCCCCTGAGCGTCGCGTCAGCGGCCGTAACGTGCCGTGAAGCTGGCCTTGCCGATGCGGTTGGCGTTGATCATGAAGCCGATCAACGCGGCGGTCGCGTCGGCGGGGGCGTCGAGCTTGTCGGTCTTCAGCGCGTGCACGGTGAACACATAGCGGTGTGGCTTGTCGCCCTTCGGCGGGCAGGCACCGCCAAAGCCGGGTGTGCCAAAGTCCGTGCGACCCTGGACGGCGTCGGCAGGCAGTTTGTCACCGGCGGCAGAACCGGCCCCTTCCGGCAGCTCCGTGACCGATGCGGGGATGTTGTACACCACCCAGTGCCACCATCCGGAGCCGGTCGGCGCATCCGGGTCATAAACGGTCACGGCAAAGCTACGGGTGCCCTCGGGTGCGCCGCTCCACTTCAGGGCCGGTGAGATGTTCTGGCCGTTGCAGCCAAAGCCATTGAATACCTGAGCCTCGGTGAGCCAGGCGTAAGGCTTGATCGTCGGGCTGGTGAGTGTGAAACCGGCTGCGGACGCAACGGAACCTATGGCCGACAGGGCGGCGGCGAAGGCAATGCTTGCAAGCGGACGCATGGCGACTCCTGCGTGGGTGTGCGGAGGGAGAGAGTATAGCTGCACCCACAGCAGGCTGCGTTTGAAAACCAGGCCCACGCAGCGCAGCGGGCTGGCTTGTGCGAGGGACGGACGAACCCGAATGAGTGCGCGAGTCCGGGTGATCCCGGATCGCGGACCTTTCTTGCGTTGGTCAGAGGCACCGCCTCACGCGTGCGGTGCCTCTGGCCGGTAGAGAGCGTCAGTAGCGCGGGCGGCGCGGTCCGCTGTCCTTGCGTGGCTCGGACTGGTTGACCTTGATGGCGCGGCCTTTGATCGGCTTACCGTTCAGCGACTTGATCGCGGTGTCGGCCTCGGAGTTGCGCGGCATGTCCACGAAGCCGAAGCCCTTGGATTGGCCGGTCATCCGGTCTTTGATCAGATTGACGCTGGCGACTTCGCCAAACGCGGTGAAGGCTTCTTTCAAATCATCCTCGGTTACGGAGTAAGCGAGATTTCCCACATACAGTTGCATCAGATTTCCTGGTTGCGCGCGTCGTCTTCGAAAGTGTGTGCAGGCAATCGACGCGGTAGTTGCCGGCGCACGGAGTTCCGTCGAGCGGCCCTGGCGAGGCGCTGAGTTTCCGAGTCTTGGGGGGCGGACCATGCACGGCTGCACGCCGTGTGCTCGACTGCCGTCCCTTTGGCGGATCTCAAGCGCAAGGCGCGAGGGACGGCTCTGGTAGCGGATTGCCTCACTATACGCCGTCTTGGGCCAATTGGGAAGCGTCTTCGTGTCTAGGCGGCGCGCAGCTTGGCTGCGGCGAACCCGAGGTTCTCGCGGATGCGGGGGCGGGCCGACTCCGGCAGGGCAGGGGAGTGGAGGAGTTCCTCGCACAGGTCGGCACTCTGCTGGTAGCGGCCGATCCAGTACGCGGCGATGCTGAGCTCGTCCTTGGCCTGCCAGTCGTAGACGGAGCGGGAGACGAACAGCAGGTCGTCGGTCATCGGGGTGGCCGCGGCGGTCAGTGCGTAGGGGTAGGCAAGCGCGAAGCGACCGCGCTCGCGCAGGTATCGGGCGAGGTGATACAGCGCCTCGGCGCGATGCGGCCGGTATTCGTAGGCGTCGAGGTAGGCCCGGATCACCTCTTCTGGCGGGCGGTCGAGCTTTTCCTTCGCCCGGGCGATGTCGAACAGGGCGTACCACACCTCCTCAGGCCAGCCGCCGAGCGCAAGGCGTTCCTCGTAGGCGCGTATGGCCTGTTCGTCGTCGCCGCTGTCGCGGTAGGTGCGGGCGAGGTAAAACGTGCAGCGCGTCAGCAGCCCCGGTGCATGACGTAACAGGCCGCTCTGGTAAGCCGCTGCACGCTCGGTGGGGCCGGCGTATTCGAGTGCCTTGAGTTGTTCGATCTGTCCCTGAAGCAGCCGGATGTCGCGCTCGAATTTGTCGGCCTTGGCACCGCCGTCGGCGAAATCGAGCATCGAGATGCTGTCCAGTCGCGCATGCGGCGCGACGCTCGGCTCGATCGAGTCGCAGTACTCGTGCGTGGCACCCCAGTAGCGGAAGCGCCGGTCCCCCTGTAGCCGCCCGTTGACGAGGCGGATGTTGCGGTAGACGAGGTCTGCGTGGGCCTGCTGGGTGACGAGGTAGGCGTCGGCGTCGAGATACAGCTTCCAGTCTGGGTCATGGACCTCGAGCGCCATGTCCGCGTCGCAGAACAGGATGTAGTCCGCCTTGTTCTCGGCCAATTCGAGGGCCTCGCTGCGGTTGTGCGCGAAATTCACCCACGGGCGTTCGATCAGTTCCCCGGGCACACCGTGGCGGTCCATGAAATGCCGGATGATGTCCTGCGTCCCGTCGGTGGAGCCAGTGTCCACGACCACCCAGTAGTCCAGTTCGCCGACCAGGGACGCCATGCAGCGCTCGATGATGCGGGATTCGTTCTTGACGATTGCGTTCCAGCAAACGGTCTTGGGCTGCGTGGGCATTGCGTGGTCTACCAGCGTTCGCGTAGTGGGTCGGATGGGGCCGCCAACCGGGCAGGGCTGCGGCAGGTGCCCTTTAGGGACCGCGCAGCGCACCATCAAGGGCAGATCCGCTCGCGCGTCGTGCGTGTCAGTGTGGACCATTCGAGACCCGCGCGGGTTCCCGTGGTGCGCCGCGCAAGTCAAACTGCGAGCCGGCAGGCCTCGGCGATCAGGCGGTCGAGCTCGGCAGCGACCTCCGGTGCCGTGCCGTCCCAGTAGTGCGTGTGCGCGCCGGCGCCGAGGCAGGTTTCGCGGCGTACGGTGTCTAGGTCATGCCAGACGGTGTCCCACAGGTGCGGGTCATCGTCCGCCCGCCACAGGTGGCGTCCGACGTAGTCGCCACTGCGGTAGGCGTTGGACCAACGGGTGACCGTGAGGGTGGCAGGGTCGGGGCCGGGCAGGGCGCCCAGCGCGGTGTCCGTTCCCGCCCACCCGTACTGCAGGGGAAAGCGCAGGCTGTAGAGCTGGCGCAGCGGTGAGCCCATCGTGAACAGGTAGATCGGCAGGTGGCGATCCGGGTCGAGCTGGAACAGGCAGCTTAGTGAGGTGTCAGGGGATTGCGCGGCATTGCCGTATTCACGGGTCAGGAAGCGTAGCAGATCGGCGGTGATGACGGTGCCCTGGCTGTGCGCGACGATGATCAGGGCCGAATAGCCGCTGCCGTCCCGCGGGTCGCGCCAGCTGGCGATGTGCCGCAGCAGGGAGACATAGCGGCGGCAGATGGCGGCCCGTGGCGTTGCGCGCTTGGGCGTGGCGCGCAGCCAGTTGGCCACGTCGAGCGCGATGTCGAGCGCGCTGCGAAAGCCAAGAGCGAGGAACCTGAACGGCCCGTGCGAGCCTGTGACGATCAACAGCGCGAGCAGCCCGGTGCCCAGCGCTGCGTACCGGTCCGTATCCGTGCGTGACCAACCGAACCACCAGGCCAGGGCGAAGCTCGCCGGCACGCCCAGCACGATCAGCCAGCGAAACGCCTCGCCGGACAGGCGCATCCAGCGAAAGCCCGCGCTCAACGACTCACCGAGCCAACGGCTACGCCGCCCATCACCCGAGTCGCCTAGCAGCTCGCCGAGTACGGAGGGCGAAATCGACCAGACGGCAAGCAGGGTAACGATGGCCAGCAGCGCGATGCCAAACCCCATGCCCACCGGGGTGTAGCTATCGATCAGCGCGAGCACCTGCCCCATTTCGGTATCCGGGATGTGCCCGGTGCGCTCGGCCAGCGAAGCGAGCGCCCGCCATAGGCCGATGTTGAGGATGAGCACGAGCATGCCCGGCAGGACGAGGCTGAGGTTCGCTGTCCAGATGGAGCGGCGCACGATGTGGCGCTGCGCGACGGGGGCCGTCAGGTTGATCAGACCGCCTAGGGCACTCGTGAAGATACTCAAAACGATGAAAACACTCCAGGCGGCGGTGATGCCGTAGCTCAACCAGCGTGCCGCGGCGAGCGTGGCGTAGTACACGCCTCCCGGGGAGTCGTCGTTGCCGGCCCACCAAAGCTGCCCCGCGTAGATCCCCAGGGTGATCGCGAACAGCAACAGGCCGAGCGGCCATGCTCCCTTTCTGCGCCGTTCGTAGATGTAGCAAAGCCAAAGTAGCAAGGCAGCCGCGACCAGCCACAGCCAGAACACGAAGCCCCGAAAGCCGATGCCGTTGGCGAGCGCGATCGCACTGGTGCCGCCGCTGGCGAGCAAGGCGACGGCAAACAACGGTGGCCAGAGCCGTCCCGGGACCTGGAAGCGACAACGGTAGAGCAGGAGCCCGATGAATAGCGCGGTGATCACGCCCGGCACCAGTGCAAAGAGAATGGCGAGCGGTGCCTGACCCGGCAGGAAATACAGGCTGGCGGCCACGCACAGCGAGAGCAGGCAGAGGATGAGGATCGGAATCACCAGTGCCAGCGTGATCTCCGCCAGCTCGTGCACGTTGGCCAAACGAACCCACTGCCGGGCGTTGTCGCGGAAGTGGGCCGCTGCACTGGCGAGCGTGATGCCGCCGATGCGCGAGAGGAAGAACAGCAGGAGGTAGAACTCGAAGAACACCGACAGCAGGCTCGACTTCAGACGCGAGAGGTCGGCCCAGTACATCTCGAAGACGTCGACACCGTACTCCGCCTCACCGCCTTCGGCCTGTCTGCGAAAGCCGCGCACCACGACGGTATCGAGTGCGTCGTCGCCGGGCGCGGCTTCGAAGTCCTGCAGCTGCTCGCGCATGGCGTTGTGCTCGATGGCTGCAAAGTCGAGGCGTCCGCTATGTCGCACGGCTTCGGATCGCGGTGCGCCATTGATGTCCTCCAGTTCGATGGCTTGTCCGCGCTTGAGGTATTCGAGTGTGGCGGAGCCTTGGCTCAGCATGCCGCGTCCGGCCCTGGTCTCGTCCACGCGCTGCGCAACCTCGACTTTGCGCAGCGCGATGCGCAGATCTTCTTCCTGAAATCCGTAGTAGCGATCGCCGACCTCAGGCCCGAGCAGCAGGTCCGCGATGGCACGCGCCGACGCTTCGGGTTGCTGATCCGCCACACCATGCACCGCGAGCACCGCAACCCTATTCATTTCTGCCGGCCCTCCCTAACATAGCCGTTTGCCCTGTTTAGAGAATGATAGACCAAGGCTGTGCAGCGCGGCGGACCGGCAATCGGGTGCCGCGCGCCGCGCCTGGATCGGGACGCACCGTGAACGAACCTGAAAGCAGCAATGAACCCGACTGGGAAATCCAGCTCACGCTCTCCCTCACCCCCAACTGGCTGATCCATTCCCTGTTCAATACCGCCAATTCGGTGCATACCGGCTGGACGAGCTGTGTCGATCCGGCGTTGGTCGTGGCGGACCTGCTGGCCGCCGATGACCGCAACGGTAACTACTGTCGGCTCGTCGAGCAGGAATTCAGCGAGGTGGAGGGGGAGTCGAGCAGCGAGAACGAGGACGGCGTCTGGCACGACTGGGCGGTGGAGATCCGTATCGGGCAGGTCCTCGTCACCGGCCACTGGCAGATCCCGGTCAACACGACGCCGATGGAGTGGGAGTGGTGCGCGCGAGAGGCCGAGCAAGCCTTCGAGAAGGCCTGCGTGTTGTTCGGCAAGCGGGTCAGACGGGGCTTCGTAGTCGAGGAGCCCACCTCGCAGACCCCACCCCCCAAACCCAAGCGGCACTGACATCACAGCCCTCGCGCTGCCCGGCTCCCAACTGGCGCCGGGCGCGCTTGTTCCCCGGATCAGCGTCCCCAGATTGCCGCGCGCTCACTGCGCGTCGTCGGCTGACCGATCCCTCAAGCCGGAAGATCCTCTCGCGCCGCGCTGGAGATAGTTCCCGACGCGGGCGTGCCGTCTTACGTCGCGCCGTCCGCTTAGACGATGCTGCACGCCTCGTCGAAGCTTAGACGCGGGCTGCGCGGGTACAGGCCGGCGGGATCGCCGTAACCCAGGTTGCAGAGGAAGTTGGCCTTGACCTGCGTACCGGCGAAGAATTCGGCGTTGACCTTCTCCTTGTCGAACCCCGACATCGGCCCACAGTCGAGACCCAGCGCACGGGCCGCGAGTATCAGGTAGGCGCCTTGCAGGCTCGCGTTGCGGAAGGCGGTCTCGTTGATCAGGTCGTGCTTGCCTTCGAACCACGAGCGGGCGTCGGTGTGGGGAAAGAGCTGGTGCAGCCGCTCGTGGAAGGCGTGATCCTGCGCAACGATTACGGTAACCGGTGCCGCCAGGGTCTTCGCAAGGTTGCCCTCGGAGAGCGCCGGCTTGAGCCTGGCCTTGCCCTGCGGTGTGGTGACGAACACGAAGCGCGCCGGGCAGGAGTTGGCACTGGTCGGGCCCCATTTGAGCAGGTCGTAGAGCTGGTGCAGTACCTCCACGGGCACTGGCTTGTCGAGCCAAGCGTTGTGGGTACGGGCCTCGCGAAACAGCTGGTCGAGTGCGCGATCGTCGAGCGGGGCGGCCATGCGGGATCTCCGGTTGGTTGGGAATTCTGGTGCGCGGCATTGTAGAGCAAGCCGCTGATCGGTCGGAAAAACCGGCGGGGCAGTGGGTTCTCGACAGCGCTTCCAGCGCAGGTGCCGGCCTCGGCTTGTGCGTCGGGCCAGTGACTGGGTTTGGGTCGGATCTGTAGCGAAGATCGCCCAATGCGCGACGGCGACGTGATCGCCGTCGCGTCGGGAACGTTCAATGCAAACGTTCAATGCACCGTTGCTTCCCGCGACGCAGGCCTCTCCAGCAGACGGGGATCGAGTTTTTCCACCAGCCGTTGCCAGCGTTCCCGGTGCATGGCCGTGTGCGTGCGGCCGTCGGCGAAGCGCAGGCCGTTCATGCCCAGGGTTTGCAGCCGGTCGCGGTTGTCGTGCGCCCAGGCGATGCTCTCGAACAGGGCGTTGGCATCGTTGGGAGCAAACAGGCGGCCCGTGTGGAAGTCCTTGACGCACTCGGTCATGCCCGCGCTCGCGCTGGCGAGGATGGGTAGCGCCTGGGCGTACGCATCGAAAATGATGCGCGGCTGTTCGCCCGAGACGACGGGATAGACCAGCGCGTGGTATTGCTGCAGGCGCTTGAAGAACTCCGGTCCGTAGGGGACGGTTCCGCGCAGCCGGATGCGTGTCTCGCCCTTGAGCTTCGCGGCGACGCTGGCGCATTCGTCGAGCAGCGGGCCGTTTCCGAAGATGTCGAGCTGTACCGAAAGGTCGGCCTCGGCCGCCTTGCGCATCGCCGCGAGCAGCACCGGCACGCCTTTGGTCGGAATCAGGCTGCCGGCGAACACCAGTCGTAGCGGTTCGCCATCGGTCGGGCGCTTACTGCGCCACACGTCGGCGGCCGCGCGCGGCGTCAGAATGTCGTCTGCGTCGATCCAGCTGGCATGCACCACGTGGCCGCGTTCGCGGTCCTCGCCGAGAAACTGGTCGCGGTACTCGCTCTGGTTGAAAAACGGCAGATCCATCGCGCGCACGACGCGGCGGTTGGCCCACTCGGTCACATGAGCGCGCAGCCGTTGCCGCCAGTTCGATCGGACGCCCGGTGCCATTCGCCACAGGGACGATTCCACCACGATCGTCGTGAACCGACCGCTGAGCCGGGCGAGCGGCGTGGTGAGCCAGCCCTCTGGAATGGGCCAGCCGGCGACGGCGCTGTGCACGATCTGTGCGCTGCGGATCGCTCGCCACAGGCGGGCAAGGGTAGTGGGCAGTTTAACCAGCCCGTCGAGCGTGCTGCGCGCTGCGGGCAGTTCGACGAAATCGACCCGAGCGAGTTCAGGGACGGTGTCTACGGGTACGTAGCCGGCAGGGGGTACTTCGAGCCGGCAGGGTGAGGCGAGTACCAGGTTGCGGATGTAGCGGACGTGCTCCTTGAGGTCCTTGATCCACAGCGGGTCGAGGTAGCGTCTGCCGGATGCGTCTTTGTAGATCGGCAGGCAGAACGTCGTGAGCAGATAGCGCCCAGTGATGGCTGGCAGGGCGAGGCTGTTGTTGCGCAGCGCATCGGCGCGGATGCCAGATCGGGGAGCCTCCTGCGGTGGGTTGATCGAGCTACGAAGGTTGGACGAGTTCTTGACATCGGTGGAATGCCCGGCGTCCTGCACGGGCGAGCGAAGATTGGACTGCACGTCTGAAGCGCTCCTTGCTGGTTGAATCGGCGCACGGCGCGATCCCGTACGCCATGGCGGTAGGGCACGGCTTCCAAGCCGAGCCGTCGCGCGTGGGGGCTTGGCGCGACGCAGGAACAGTAACGCGTTTCGACGCCGGCCTTGAGGGGGTTGCGCGTGAAGTGTGGTGCGTTGCTGGCTGTGGCCGACGAACCCATGCCGGTGGGCGATGAGCCGCCCGGCTCAGTCGAGCAGCGTTATGGAGGTCTCGCCGGTGACGGGATGGATTTCCAGACGCAGCGCGCAGTACTCGGGTTCACTGTCGACCGGCGTCGGATCATCCGAGCAGCTGCAACCGGCTATGACCGATTCGTAAAACACGCCGACGGTGGCGATGTATCGGTCAGCGGTTTGCGTCGTGTCGATGATCATGATCCGGAACGGCTCAGCGGTTACGTGGCTGCCCCGCGACAGCCCGGCCTGGAGGGGGAGTGAGGTTGGATCGAGCCGCTCCAGTTCTTGCCTGAGCACTTCGTCGCGCGTCTCGCTTCCCCAAGCCGAGGCCGTCTGCGTCAGGTAAATCGAATGGGTCGTTTTCATTTGGCCTCTGGGGTGTGCCGGTGGAATGGTCGGACGCGGGGCGTGCCGCGTTCCGGGCAGGGCGGCGCCCAACGCACTCCGCGGCGGTTCACATTAAGAAGCGCAGGCCGTTTTGGCACTTTTTCCCCTTCAGGCTGTCTATCCAAACACCGTTGGATATCCAGGTGGCGCTGTCGGTGGGCGATGCCCACGCGGCTGCGTCACTCTGTGTCACACCCGCACGGTCAATCGAGCGGCGTTTCCCGAGTGCGCTACATACTGGCATCCACGGCAATCTGAAAGATATAACGAGAAGCCGTAACTGCGCCAATGCCCCGAGCCCTGCCGACGACGAGTTCGACACTGATGGCCGAGTGGATCACGGACCTGCGTGACCTGGAGGCCACCGCCAAGGCTTGGGACGACCTCGCGCTGCACGCGGTCGAGCCCAACGTGTTTTTCGAGCGATGGGCCTTGCTGCCGGCGCTCCAGCACCTGCGCAGCCCAGGCGATGCCGTGGGTGTCCTGCTTGTGTGGGCGGACGCCTCTCGCGGTCTCCTCGCCGGTCTCATGCCAGCCGAGCTGACACGTGGCTATCGGCGTTTGCCCGTTGTCCATTGGCGTAACTGGCGCCATGTGCATTGCCCGCTGGGTACGCCGCTGGTTCGGGCTGGGCACGAGGAGGGCGTGATGCTGGCGTTCATGGCGTGGTTTTCCGCGCAGGGCAACGCTGGGCTGATCTCCTTCGAGAACTTCGGCGCGGATGGCCCGCTGTGCCACCTTATGGTCGAGAAACTGCCAAGACATGGTTTCATCCTGGGGCCGCCAGAGCGCTGGGAGCGGGCCTTGCTCAATTCCGGACTGGACGGCGAGCGCTATCTCCACACCCACCTGCGCAAGAAAAAGCTGAAGGAGCTTCGGCGGTTGCGCAGGCGGCTCGCTGATGCCGGTCGGCTCGAAGTCGATGAGTATCGCTTCGGCGATGTGCGCGACGCGCGTCCGTGGATCAACGAGTTCCTGCAGCTGGAGCGCCAGGGGTGGAAGGGCGCGAGCGGTACAGCGCTGCACTGCAGGGCTTCGGAGCGTGCGTTCGCCATCGAGCTCATGGTGGGTGCGGCGGAGGCGGGCCAGCTCATGATGCTCAAGTTCTCGCTCGACGGTGAGCCGGTCGCCATGAAGGTCAGCTTCGCGGCCCCCTCGCAAGGGGCGTTTGCGTTCAAGATCGCCTACGACGAGCGCTTCGAGGCCTGTTCGCCCGGTGTGTTGTTGGAGATCGAGAACATCATGACGGTGCTTGACCGCTCCAGTGTGGGGTGGATGGACTCCTGCGCCGTGCCAGACCACCCGATGATCGACCATTTGTGGGCAGAGCGCCGCGCCATGTGCAATTTGCGCGTCGGGGCACGCGGGCTGCTCAACCAGATGCTGCTACGTTCGGTGTGGCGTGCGGCATCACTCTATCGACACTACCGGAAACGCAAAAGGGTTGCCCATGAACCTGCTTGACATCGATCGTGATACTTTCGCCCGAGACTTCCCAGAGCGTGGGTTTCTGATCCGCCACCGGCTGGTAAACCACCCCCTGTTCGATATCGCGCGCCTCGTTGCGCTGGCGCGGGAGCTGCCTGCTGGGCTGGCTGAGTACAACGCCGGAGACTTGCGCCCGGGCCAGGATCCGGCGGCTACGCCGTCCAACGGGTTGAGCGTGGAGGAGACAGTCGCGCGCATCGAGGAATGTCGTTCCTGGCTTGTATTGAAGCACGTGGAGCGGGTGCCGGAGTACAAGGCGCTGCTCGACGCCTGTCTGGATGAGGTCTACCCACTGCTTGGCGGAAAGCTAACGGGCATGCACACGCGGGCCGCATTCATCTTCATTACCTCGCCCGGGGGGGTGACGCCGTTTCATTTTGATCCCGAGCACAACTTCCTGCTGCAGGTGCGCGGCCAGAAGACCATGCACCAGTTCGACCGTCATGACCGCTCGGTCTTGCCGGCCAGTGCGATCGAGGAGATCTACCTGAACCCAACCCGGCATCGCAACCAACCCTTCCGGGATGAATTTCAGTCGAAAGCGCAAACCTTCACGCTCCATCCTGGCGACGGACTGTTCGTGCCCGTCAATGCGCCGCACTGGGTGCAGAATGGGCCGGAGGTCTCCGTGTCGTTCAGCATTACGTTCTACTCGGACCAGATCGAGCGGGAGGTACGGCTCCACAAGTTGAACGGCTGGATGCGGCGGCGCCTGCACATCAACCCGTCTCCCGTCGGGCAGAGCCCTTGGGTCGATCGCGTCAAGCACGGTGGCCTGATGACCCTGCGGGGTTTGCGCAAGCTGCCGGTCGCGGTGTCGCAATCGGCGCGCGGGTTGCTCCGCGGCTGAGTCTTGGTGCCCGGGCCGTCGGGCGAGGTCACGCGGACGGCGGTCAAAACGACCCGTGAGCGCGCGAGCCGGGTGTTAGAGCCGCATGCGCGAGTCGCCGGCAGGGAAACTGGCTGCGGTCGAGGTCGCGCTGGTTCATGCCGGTGCGTCGTTCCACGTTTCCCGTCGGCACAGCCCCGAGAAGTCGCAGTAACGGCAGGTGGACGTATCGCCGTTGGCGGGCAGGGGCGCGCCCTGGGTGAGTGCGTCGAGCAGCGTGCGCAACCGGGCTTCCACGTGCGATACCAAACGCCTGAGGTCGTCGCCGCGCAGGGCGGTGGCTTTGAGCGGCTCCTCCGGGTCGGCGAGGTTGACGTAGGTCGTTTCGACCACATCGGCGACCAGCAGGGCGTAGGTGGTCAACTGCACCGCCTCTCCGGCGAGGATCTCTTTCTCCTCTGGGACGTGGCCCGTTTTGTAGTCGATCAGCGCGACGCCTGCTGGGCCGCAGTCGAGGCGGTCGAAGCGCCCCTGCAGGGTGAAGCCGTTGCCCAGCTCGCGCGTGGGCTCCTGTTCGCCTTCGGCGGGTATCCAGTCGGCCTGACGCCCGATTTGCCAGTCGATGTACCGAGGTATCAGCGCCTGCCAGATCTGCCACCAGGCGCGGTGCTGGTAGGCGGCGTCGATCGCGCGGCCAAACACCCGCCGGCTCACCTCGGTCAGGCGCTCGATCGCTGTCTGGCGGGTCGAGGCATCGATGGGGTGGGGGAAGTGCTCGGCGATACCCCGCTTGCCAAAGTGGAACGCTTGCAGCGCCTCGTGGACCAGCACGCCAAAATCGCGCTTGTCGAGGGTCTCTGTGATCCGTTCGCGCGCCTTCAGGCGCAGACCGTCAGCGGCGTAGAACCGGTACGGGCAGTCGAGCAGCCGCTGGTGGCCGCTGGCGGAGAGGGTGCTGGGCAGCAGGTCGCGTGGCAGGACGGGCCGGGGTTGCTCGGTGAGCGACGGCAGCGGTGCGGGCGCCGGGGAGCGTACGCGGGTGGCCTCGTCGCGGACGAGCGCTGCGAGCACGGCATTCTCGAGGCCCGTGGCGAAGGCCTGCTGGTGGATGGTCATGAGCAGCGCGACCCAGGGTGAGGGCAGCTGCGGGTTGCCGTTGACTTCGGTCGTGTAGGTGCAGAGCAGGCGCGGCGCGGTGGCGAGCAGGCGGGTGAACTCACGCAGCCGCCGCTCGCGTGCGAGGCGCCAGGTCGGCAGCCCGAGTTCGTGCCGCACGTTCTGGTTGAATAGGGCGTGTCGTCCGGGCTGACCCGGCAGGTGCCCGTCGTCGGCACCGGCGAGGATCACGCCGTCGTCGTCGATGAGCCGGCTTTGTGCGAGGTTGATGATGCGCACCGGACTGTCGGCGCGGGCGGGTCGGAAGTTGTGCGTTTCCAGCGCGCGCCCGAGCCAGGCGCGGCATTCGCTCCAGGCCAGGGTGAGTGTGCGCCCATCCAGCCCCAGACGCATTTCGGCGAGCTCCTGCAGGATGCGCTGGCCGGCGGGGTCGAGGGTGTAACCGCCCCAGAGTCCGAGACGGCGCAGGCTTTCGGTGAGGCTGTCGATGAACGCGACTGGTGCGATCGCAGCGGCGGCAACGAACGGCAGCAAGGGCTCCGCTGCCTGCGCGACGTGGTCGAGGAGCTCGAGCAGCGGGGCGGCGTAGCGCTCGCCGCTTTCCCACAGTGCCCTGGCGCGCTCTGCCACGGCCTCGCGGTAGGCCGCCAGCCCGCGCGCCACACCGGCGTGTTCGATGATGCCGGTCTGCAGCTCGAGTACCGTCCGCTCCGTTGCGGGATGGGGCTGCAGAAAGCCGGACTTGAGCACGTCGATCAACGGCTGGTGGGCGAAATCGGATTCAACGGCCTCGAGCCAGCGCTCCAGTGCGCCCGCTGCCATCGTGGTGGAGAGTGGCCAGCCGGCGTCGTCCTGAGCGTCGAGCCCTGCGCGGCGCAGCAAGGCGCTCACCCGGCGCGCCAGCCGGCGGTCTTCGGTCACGATCGCAACCGACCGGCAGCCCTCCAACAGCCAGAGCCGCGCCTGGATGTCGACCACCCGCGCCTCCTGCTCGGGGCTTGCGGCGGCGAACACGGCGCAGCGGTCGCGAAGCGGGCTTGCCTGGCCCGTCCAGTCAGCCGCACGGGCCCTGAGGTCCCCGGCTTCGCGCTTGAAGACGCTGTCGAGCAGGCGCAGGTGGGCTGCGCGTGCCGCGGATGCAGGGTTCGGCAGTGGTGCGGAAGGCATGAGCTGCCGCGCGAGCGGCGCGTCGCGGTCGATGAGCACCCGCAACTGGCCCGCTGCGAGCCGCTTTTGCACCCAGGCGAGCTCGGCGGCGCTCAGCCAGTCGTAGCCTGCGAGGAAGTATCGCCAAGGCTCGTCGCCGTGGGGTTGCGCCGCGAGCCCGCGGGCGTAGAGGGTGGCGCGGTCGATACGCCCCTCCGCTTCGAGCTGGGTGTTCCAGGCGCGCCAAAGGGTGCGGACGAGGTCCGCCTGTGTCTCGAAAGGACTCAGCGCGTCGCGGGTGGTGAAGAAGGCGGGGTCGAGCAGACGTTGCTCTGCGTCCTGACTGAAGGAGAGTTCCTCGAACAGGTCCAGGAGCTCATCGGCGATCTGCCAAGGATCGCCGCCCCCCAGCAGCGCGGGGTGATCGCGCAACACCTCGACCAACATCAGTTCGCGGCCGTGCGTATTGAGCACGCTCAGGTGGGTGGGAGTCTGCGCCTCCACCCACTGCCGAAGTGTCGTGACCTGGGGACCGAGCACCGCACCTGCGCGGGTCGCGTCGAGCAGGCACTCGCGTAGCCGCCCGGCGGCCGAGACCTCCGGCACCAGCACGACGCACTGGCTGAGGTCAGGCAGATTCGCGGTGTGAGTCTCGGCGATCCAGTTCGCCAGCCTGGCTACCAGTGGCTCGTCGCCTTCGAGCCACCGGACATTGCCTGGCACGGTCATCGCGGGCGAGGCAGCGCGCGCGCTGGGGTCGCTCGCCTCAGCGCTCGAGGTACTGGAGCTTGCCTTTCACGCCATCCCACTCGGCGGCGTCGGGCAGCGGGTCCTTTTTTTGTGTGATGACCGGCCACTGCTTTGCGAGTTCGGCGTTGAGTGCGATGAATTCCTGCTGGTCGTCGGGCACATCGTCCTCCGCAAAGATGGCCTGGGCAGGGCACTCGGGTTCGCACAGCGTGCAGTCGATGCACTCGTCCGGGTCGATGACCAGGAAGTTCGGCCCTTCGTGGAAACAGTCCACGGGGCAGACCTCGACACAGTCCGTGTATTTGCACTTGATGCAGTTGTCACCGACGACGAAGGTCATGACGGTTCCTCGCGATTTTGTGGGGATCGGTTTCGCTATTGTAACCCCGCAAGTCGGTCAGTAAATCAAGTCGTGCGGTGCCCTGTTCGTTCGTTATGTCATTAATGACATAACCATTTGATTTCCCTCGAGAGAGGGCTTGATGTGAATCAAGGATTATGTTGCGCGCGCGGAACAAGCTTTCCTATACGAAACGAGTTGTAGGTGAGCGCACATGAATCTGTCCGGCATTCTGGTGATGACCCAGCCCGAGCACATGGAGACCGTGGCGGGTGCGCTGAACGCGCTGCCTGGCGTCGAAGTGCACCACACTGATCCCGCGACCGGGCGCCTCGTCGTGGTCCAGGAGGCGGAGACAGTCGGTGCCGAGGTGGAGGGCATCAAGCGGATCAAGGCCTTGCCGCACGTCATTATGGCCGAGATGGCCTACCACTACTTCGCTGACGATCAACAACTGTTCACCACCATGCCCGAGGTTTTGCAGGAGGATGACCACGTCGCCGTCCCTGCCTGCCTGCGGGATTGAGCTGCGCCCAAGGGTTATCGAGAGAATCTGGCTAGAGGAGAGATGAGATGGCACTGACACGTCGTGATTTTCTGAAAGCAGGTGTGGCCGCCAGCACGGCGTCCATCGTGGGCATGCCGCTGAGCCAAATGGCCGAGGCCGCCGCCAAGGAGGCGGATGCCGGCGTTCAGTGGGACAAGGCCGTGTGCCGTTTCTGTGGTACGGGTTGCGGCATCCTGGTTGGCACCAAGGACGGCAAGATCGTCGCTACCAAAGGCGATCCGAAGGCGCCCGTCAACAAGGGCCTGAACTGCGTCAAGGGCTATTTCAACGGCAAGATCCTCTACGGCCAGGACCGTCTCACCCAGCCGTTGTTGCGGATGACGGACGGCAAGTTCGACAAGAAGGGCCAGTTCCAGCCGGTGACCTGGAAGCAGGCCTTTGACGAGATGGAAAGGCAGTTTCGCAAGGCTTACGAGGAGAAAGGGCCGGCGGGTGTGGCCATCTTCGGTTCCGGCCAGTACACCATTCAGGAGGGCTATGTCGCTTCCAAATTGATGAAGGCGGGCTTCCGCTCCAACAACCTCGACCCGAATGCACGCCACTGCATGGCCTCGGCCGTGGCTGCCTTCATGCAGACCTTTGGAATCGACGAGCCGCCCGGCAATTACGACGACATCGAGCACACGGACACGGCCGTGCTGTGGGGCGCGAATATGGCCGAGATGCACCCCATCCTGTGGTCGCGCATCACCGACCGGCGTCTCAACCACAAGGACATGGTGGTGGTGAACCTGACCACCTACGGCAACATGTCCTCGGACATCGCCGATATCGAGATCATCTTTGCGCCGAACGGTGATCTGGCCATCCAGAACTACATCGCCCGGGAGATCGTCAACCGCGAAGGCGCGATGGACAAGGATTTCGTTGAGAAATACACGGTGTTCACGACGGGTCCGTACGACATCGGCTACGGCTTCCGGCCGAAGAATGCCGAGAAGTTCGCCTCCGCCGCGGAGATGGAGACGTACAAGAACGAGGCCGTCCACGTGCTCGACAAGTACGAGGCGATCGGGCAGCGCCGCAAGGAGGGTGAGGCCGTCGAGCAGAAGAACGCAGCCGATGCCGGCAAACACTGGCTCATCACCTTCGAGGACTTCAAGACCGCCGTCGAGCCGTACACGCTGGACTACACGGCGGAAGTCGCGAAGGGGGACCCGGACGAGCCCATGGATAAGTTCAAGGAGAAGCTGCAGAAGCTTGCCGATCTCTACTGCGATCCAAAGCGCAAGGTCGTGTCCTACTGGACGATGGGCTTCAACCAGCACCAGCGCGGCACCTGGGTCAACGAGCAGTGCTACACGAACCACTTCCTCACCGGCAAGATGTGCCAGCCTGGCAACGGGGCCTTCTCGCTGACTGGCCAGCCCTCGGCCTGCGGCACCGCGCGTGAGGTCGGCACGTTCTCACACCGGCTGCCGGCCGATATGGTGGTGGACAACAAAAAGCACCGCGACCTGACCGAGAAGCTGTGGAAGCTGCCGCCGAACACGATCAACCCCAAGGTGGGCAGCCACTTCGTCAAGATCATGCGCGACCTGGAGGACGGCCAGATCAAGTTTGCCTGGGTACAGGTCAACAACCCCTGGCAGAACACCGCAAACGCCAACCACTGGGTGAAGGCGGCGCGCGAGATGGACAACTTCATCGTTGTCGCCGACGCCTATCCCGGCATCTCCGCGAAGGTGGCGGACCTGATCCTGCCTGCGGCGATGATCTTCGAGAAGTGGGGTGGCTACGGCAACGCCGAGCGCAGGACGCAGCTGTGGCGCCAGCAGGTCCCGCCGCCGGGTGAGGCCAAGGGCGACGTTTGGATGATGCTCGAGTTCGCCAAGCGCTTCAAACTCAAGGATGTCTGGGGCGAGAAGAAGGTGCCCGGCCTCAAGGCCGAGGGTTTCGCCGACGACACGTTGCCGGATGTGCTCGAAGCCGCCAAGGCGATGGGTTACGACCCCGAGATGACGCTCTATGAAGTGCTGTTCGCCACGCCGGAGAACAAGAAGGTCAAGTGGCCGGATCCGGTGGCCAAGGGGCATCCCAACCACATCGCCGATGCGTTGGGCGAAGGGTGGTTCCCGGAGAAGGCCCTGTTTGAGGAGTACCGTCAGTTCGGTACCGGTCACGCTCACGACCTGGCTCCCTTCGACGTCTACTACGACGACGAGGTGCGTGGACTGCGCTGGCCGGTCGTGCAGAAGGACGGCAAGTGGGTCGAGACGAAGTGGCGGTTCAACGAGCAGTACGACCCCTACTGCAAGCCGGGCTCCGGCTTTGACTTCTACGGCAAGGCCATGAAAGAGCTTCCGAGCGGCAACCTCGACGCGCCGACGAGCACGGAAAAGACGGCGTTTCCCGGCAAGGCGAAGATCTTCTTCCGCCCGTATGCCTCGCCGGTCGAGAAGCCGGACAGCAACTATCCGATGTGGCTGTGCACGGGCCGCGTTCTGGAGCACTGGCACTCCGGGACGATGACCCGCCGCGTACCCGAGCTGCACCGCTCGTTCCCGGCCGCGGTGTGCTGGATGCACCCGAAGGACGCCGAGGCCATGGGGCTCGCGCGCAACGACCTGGTATGGGTCGAGTCGCGCCGCGGCAAGGTGAAGGTCCGCATCGAAACCGGCGGCCGTAACCGCATGCCGCGTGGCACGGTGTACGTCCCCTGGTTCGACGAGGGCGTGTTCATCAACAAGGTGACCTTGGACGCCACGTGTCCGATCTCGAAAGAGACCGACTACAAGAAGTGCGCAGTCAAGGTCTACAAGGCCTGAGTCCCACGGACCGGGGCGGCTTTGTTCCGCCCCGGCGACCAGTTGAGAACGGTGTTTTCGAGCGTGGCGGACCATGAGCAAGCAGGGCATTTCCCGTCGTGACTTCCTGACCAAGTTCGGTCAAGGCGCGGCCGTGGTCGCTGCGGGGGCGCCGCTGTGGGCCTACCTGCTGCAGCAGGAGGCGCGCGCGATGCCATATGCCCTGCGGCCGCCGGGTGCGCTGCCCGACAAGGACTTCAACGCGACCTGCATCAAGTGTGGGCAGTGCGTCAATGCCTGCCCCTACGACACCCTGGAGCTGGCCGCAGCAGGCGAGGATCTGCCGATCGGCACGCCTTACTTCAAGCCGCGCCATATCCCGTGCTACCTGTGCCCGGACATCCCGTGCATGAAGGCCTGCCCGACCGGTGCGCTCTCCCCGGCGTTGAAGGACATCAACGACGCCCGGATGGGGCTCGCGGTCATCGATATCGAGAATTGTCTCTCGTGGCTCGGCCTGCGCTGTGAGATCTGCTATCGCGACTGCCCGCTCAAGGGCAAGGCCATCGTCGTCGAACCGCACCCGCGCAAAATTTCCAAACACGCGATGCTGGTGCCCATGGTCAAGAGCGATGCCTGCACCGGCTGTGGCATCTGCGAGAAGGCCTGCCCGACCCAGGAACCGGCGATCCGCATCCTGCCGCACAAGCTCGTGCAGGGTAAGGTGGGTGAGCATTACCGGCTGGGTTGGAAAACCGAGAATGCAATCACCCAGGAGTTCAAGCCCTACGAAGAAGCGCCGGCCGAGGCATTCGGCACGCCGCCCAAGGCCATTCCCGGCCAGGACTACTTGAACAAAGGTGATCTATGAGCGCACCGGCTGAGCGCATGTCCGTCACCCGTGAGGCACATACACAACTGTCCCTGGGTGCCCGCCTGTGGTCGTGGCGATACATCATTCTGCGTCGCCTCTCGCAGTTTCTGGTGCTTTTGCTGTTTTTCGGCACGGCGCACTGGGGGTGGCACATCGGCAAGGACACACCGGTGCTCACCGGCAATCTCAGCGCATCGAAATTGCTGGGGGTCGTGCCGCTGGCGGATCCGTTCGCCACGCTGCAGATCTTCCTGACGGGGCATGTGCTGCAGCGTGAGGTCGTGATTGGCGCGGCAATCGTCCTGGGTTTCTATCTGCTGGTGGGCGGTCGGGTGTTCTGCGCGTGGGTCTGCCCCGTCAACCCGGTTACGGACCTGGCCGGCTGGTTACGCGCGCGGTTCAACATCGGTACCCAGATCAACGTCAGCCGCAACACGCGCTACTACGTGCTCGCGCTCGCGCTGATCCTCTCGGCGTTGACGGGGGTGGCTGCCTTCGAGTGGGTGAGCCCGATTGGCATGGCCCACCGGGGCATCATCTTTGGCATGGGTATGGGGTTCCTCGCGTTGCTCGCGATCTTCCTGTTCGACCTGTTCCTGCTCAAGCACGGCTGGTGTGGGCACCTCTGCCCACTGGGTGCGTTTTACGGGCTGATCGGCCGGGCAGCGCAGGTCCGCGTCCGGTTCGATCAGACCACGTGCACCTCGTGCGGCGAGTGCGCCCGGGTGTGCCCCGAGCCGCACGTCCTGAACCTCAAGCGCATCGGACAGGCCGGCTACGTCTACTCCGGCGAGTGCAGTAACTGTGGACGCTGCACGCCCATCTGCCCGGAGGGTAGCCTCAAGTTTGACCTGCGCGCGCTGATTGCCGCGCACAACCGGCGCGACGCCGCGAAGTCCCAGACATCGCAACCCAACCACTGATGCAGATACGGAGGATCCCCATGAGGAAGCTTGCACTACTGAGTTCCGCCCTGCTGCTCGCCACCGGCGTCGCGTTCGCGGCGGGTGCGGGGAAGGCCGTCAGCGACAGCGAGATTGGTCTGAGCAAGACCAGCGTCAACGACGTCCCGGTGCCCGATGTCTTCGCCTACCGCGAGGCCGATCCGACCAGCTCCGGGGTGTTGCCGCGTGCCTATGACGGCGCCCCCCCGCAGGTGCCGCACAGTATCGCGGACTTCGTGCCGATCAAGCCGGATAGCAACATGTGCCAGGCTTGTCACATGCAGCCGGATAACATCGGCAAGAAAACCAAGGGCGAGCCCACGCCGCTGCCCATCAGCCACTACGAGCCCGACAAGGCGGGTGTCATGGATGCTGCGCGCTACAACTGCACGCAATGCCACACGCCGCAGGCGGAGGTCAAACCCCTGGTGAACAACACCTTCACCGGCGCAGCCACGGCGGCGGCCAAGAAGGCGAAGTGACCAAACCCCGCGCGGCGCATCGTGCTGGCGGGTCGGTTGCGCCGATACCGCCGCGCGAGAGCGGGGGAGAAGCGGGTGGCTAGTCTGCCGTGCTGGGGGGCGGGGTGATGGTGAACGCCGCGCGCTCCCGAAAACCGGCAGCTGGGTGGACGAACTGCACCTCGACCTCGTAAGAGCCGACCACGGCGCTGGTCGGAATCTCGAAAAATGCATCGACGCGCCAGACGCCCGGTTTCAGGTCGGCGTCCTTGGTGACGTCTGACATGATCTGCCGATTCTTGTAGTAGACGCGCCGGACGAGGTCGCCCGATAGGGCGGCCCCCGGCGTCGCGGGGCAGAGCGCGTAGGTAAAACGGTGATTGGCATGTTTGCCCGCCGTTACGTTGGCGGGAAAGACGTCGTGCTGGATGACGCTCAGCGCGGGGCGCGATCGCTGCTCGCAGTGCTGTTCCCGGCGGGCGTCGTCCTCGTCGCCGAGTTGCTCCACGCGCGGCATCAGGCCCTGGCGCTTGAGGGTGGCGTCGATTCGCCGGTCCAGCTGTCCCACGGCGCTGTCCAGCGTTTCGACGAGCGCGCAAGACGCGAGTCCCAGCGCCCCGGCTGCGACGGCGAGTGCCCAAGCCACGCGGGCGAGTCGATTCGGCGGGACCGCGAGGGGAGGTTGGTCGTGCCGCTGCCTGGCCGCTGTTCGCACGCGCACAACTACATGTCTTTGATGATGGTCCACGCGTCGTGGCCCGCCGGGGCGGACTCGGCGGGTACCGTCTCGTGGTGTATCGCGGATTCGCCTGCAGAGGGCGCGTGCTCGGCCTCGGTTGTCGCGGGCGTGCTGGCAGCCTTGGACTTTGCCTTACGCGGCTTTTCGGTCGTCGCTGCGCCCGCCGCGAGGCGATCGTCGCCCGAGGGTTGCGCTGCAGCATCCTTGCCGCTGATCGACGACTCGCTGGGGGGGCGCGGGCGCTGTTGCTGATGCCTTGCCCGGGGCTTCGGCCTGGGACACCTGGGGTGTGGGCGGGCTCACGGCAGGGGCCTCGGGCTCGATAGCTGCAGGAGGCGGGGGCGCCGTCTGCGCCGCGGCGGCCGGAGGCGCAACGACGGGTTCGTTCGCGAGGGGAAGTGGAGCGGTCGTCTGCGCGGGGTGAGGACCATCGGGTTGCAATGTGCCTCGGTAGCCATAAACGGCCGCCACGGCTGTGGCCACGGCCAGCGCCGCGCCAACGGCCCACGGCACGATCGAGCGGGGTTTCCGGGTGGTACCACTCTCCGGGGTCGTCGGCGATGCAGCGGGGGCTTCCTGTGGCGCCTCGCCTACCTGTACCTCGAACACCGGTCCGTCAGGACCGAGCCGGACCAGATCCCCGGCCCTGATGCTCACCTTGCCGCCGACGAAGGCATCGTTGACGAGCAGACCCTTCCCGCCACTCAGGTCGTGAAGCCAGAACTTGTCGCCGATGCGCGAATCACGCTCGATCCGCGCATGGGTCGGCCGCACCTCCATGTCGCCGCCACCGTCGAAGGAAACATCGCAGGCGGAATCCGAGCCAAAAGTGACCACCAGCTGCTCGTCGAGGACGAACACATCCGGCTTTGCGCGTCGAGGGCCGCTCAGGTGTCGGATGATCAGGCAAGCCATGGCATCTGTGCAGCGAGAGGGTCGTTCAGGGTCATGGTGAAGGCGCGGTGGTCGGCTCAGCCCATCTTGGTGGATCTCACGAAAGCTGAGAAAAGACGGGTGCAATGGACCGTAACTGTCAGTTTACACGCTGCGTCCACCGGTGTTGAGTCCGCCATCGCGTGGTTGGACCGTGTTCCGGCTCACAAGTTGCCGCTTTCCGGCTTGCGCGCACCGGGTGAGTCAGCCGCTTCACCTTGGCGAAAGTAGCGGATGCCAACCCTGCGATCTCGGTTATAATTCGTCGCGCCCTAGCACCTAACCCACGACGATCAATATGAATAATTCGCGTTTCAAGGGGTTCTCGATGATTACGCGTCTGCTGGCCTTCTGCTTGATGATCATACCGATGATCGCGACGGCCGCCGACGACAAGAACGTGGTCAGCGAGACGATGATCCAACTCCAGGAAGACGGACGTTCCTACATTCAGCACCGCGCGATCCGCAGCAAGTGGACGAGCTACGATTTTCTCGTCGGCAAGGACGTGACGCAGGACGAGCTTTTCTACGTCTACCCCAAGGACTACACATGGGACGACAAATCCAGCCCCGACAGCAACATCCTGAGGTTCGCGCAAGGCAGCTTCGTCGTGATGTATCCTGGCCAGTTCAAGAGCGAAGTCACACGCGGCGATGACGGCGTTTACACCTTCAAGAGCTGGGGCGACCAGAAGGCCGAGGGTGAGCGCTTCGGTTTCTGGAACGCGCCGGGCAACTACGCGGGCTTTGTGTACGCGTGGATGTTCCCGGAGAAGTTCGAGGTCATCGAGTACTCGAGCAACAGCAAGGGCGACTGGGTCAAGCGCAACAATACGATTGCCTTCTACGGCAAGGATCTCAACAACATCACCTTTACCATCAAGTACCGTGAGAAGCCGCAGCCTCCGGCGCCCGCACCGGCACTGCCCGATTCGGATGGCGATGGTGTGGTCGATCTCGTCGACGAATGCCCGGACACCCCGAAAGGCCAGGCCGTCACCAAGCTTGGCTGCGAGAAGGACAGCGACGGCGACGGTGTCGTCGACAGCAAGGACAAATGCCCGAACACGCCCAAGTGCACGGCTGTCGATGAAAACGGTTGTGAGGCCGATGCCGACAAGGACGGTATTCCTGACAGCAAGGACAAGTGCCCGAACACGCCGACTGGCGCGAAGGTGAATCAGGATGGCTGCGAGCTCGACTCCGACAAGGATGGCATCCCAGACAGCAAGGACAAATGTCCCGACACGCCCGCTGGTGCCAAGGTCAACGACGAGGGCTGCGAAGCGGATGCCGACAAAGACGGCGTCCCCGACAGCAAGGATAAGTGCCCCGACACGCCCGCTGGCGCGAAGGTGAACGAAGACGGCTGCGAGCTCGACTCCGACAAGGACGGCGTCGTGGATAGTAAAGACAAGTGCCCGAACACGCCGGCTGGTGCGAAGGTCAACGATAGCGGTTGCCCGGCCGACGCCGATGGCGACGGTGTAGCCGATTCTTCCGACCTCTGCCCCAACACCAAACCGGGCGTGGAGGTCGACGGGACGGGCTGCGAGAAGACGGCCGCCATCACGCTGGAGGGGGTCAATTTCAAGACCGCCTCTGCGGAATTGACGGCGGATTCATCGGCCACGCTGAATCGGGTCGTCGAGGCCCTGCGCAACAACAAGGAGCTCCAGATCGAGGTCGCCGGTCACACCGACAATCAAGGTAGCGCCGAGAAGAACCAGCAGCTCTCGCAGAAGCGGGCCGAGGCTGTTCGGCAGTTCCTCATCGACGCTGGCATCGACGGTGGACGCCTCGTTGCCAAGGGTTACGGCGCCGATAAGCCGGTGGCTGACAATGGCACCGACGAGGGCCGGGCCAAGAACCGCCGGGTTGAGTTGACTCGCCTGCCCTAACCGGCGCGACTCGCTGGGGCGGCGTGGGTTGCCTCAGCGAGATCAAGCCCCGCGCACACGCTCTGAGGTCGTTGCGACGATCTCCTTCAGGCCGCTGGCGGCTTTGAGCCGATGAGAACGTACCTGCCCCGTCGGCGGCGGGGCTCGAATTCAGTCAGTACGCTCCAAGAGCGGGGGGATTTGGGCGAGCAGATCTCGAGCGGCGCTCACGCAGCTTTCAGCGTCGCTCGCGTCCTGATCAAGATAGCCTTTGTAGTCCGCGATCAGTCGTTGGTTGAGCAGGTCCTGCAACCGTCTGGCGGTCACCTTGGGCAAGGCTCCCGTTTTCACGAAGTGCAGTGAGAGCATGGCGATGACGCCGTCGTGCGTGCCCGGGAAGATCCCGTTTGCAGCAAGCAGCGCACTGGCTGCGTGGAAGGCGGCGTAGTAGCTCCGGTCGATGCTTGAGCGGTACAGCCCGTTGCCGGCCAGCAATTCGGCGGCTCGCAGTGCCTCTTGCGACATCGCGAGGTGTTGGTGTGCGGCGGTCAGGTTTTCGTCCACACCGTCACCGCTTCGTGTGCAATCGTGCGTGCGAGGTAGCCCTGCTCGTCGCCATGGAAAAGGGGTACCAGCTGTATGCGAAGAGGGTAGTGCGCCTCATCTTCGCCGAGCGCCTGCGAGACGCGATTGGCGATGTCTGCTACCCGCAACCCCGCGTCCCGATCCGGTTCTCCGTCCAGCACGACGGCGATGTCCAGGTCGGAGTGCTCGTTGGAATGACCGCGTGCGCGACTCCCGAAGACCTTGAGCTCGACCACCGGCAGGTGCTCCCGGACGACTGCCTCGGCGACTTGGTGGACGACCTGTTTTTCCAAAGGCGTCAGGCGAAACATAGCCTGAGTATACGCAACGCCTGGCGCGACCGACAGATTCAGCCGGACCCACCTGCGCCACGTGTCGGTGTGCTCTGATATCGTACGCTCTCGATCCAACCTCTGGATGCTCATGCCTCGCTACCTGGTGTTTCGTCTGCTGAGCGCGATCCCGACCCTGCTTGCGATCATTGGGGTGGCGTTCTTTCTCATCCGCCTTGCGCCGGGTGGCCCGTTCGACCGTGAACGTGCCGTGCCGCCCGAGGTGGCAGCGAACCTCGATCGTGCCTACAACCTGGATGCCCCGCTCGTGGTTCAGTTCGGGGAGTATGTCCTGAACCTCCTGCGCGGGGATTTTGGGCCGTCGTTCAAGTACATCGATTACAGCGTCACGGAACTGATCGCGAGCGGGTTTCCGGTATCGCTGCGTCTTGGGGGACTGGCGATGCTGCTGGCAGTGGGGGCGGGCATCGCGCTGGGTGCCGTGGCGGCGTTGCGCCGCAACGGGTGGGTCGATCATGGCGTGATGGCCTTGGCGATGACGGGAATCGCGGTGCCAAACTTTGTGATGGCGCCGTTGCTCAGCCTGGTCTTCGGCGTGTACCTCGCCTGGTTGCCGGTGGCTGGCTGGGGTGATGGCGCGCTGCGTTACTGGGTTTTGCCCGTCATCGCTCTGGCGCTGCCGCAAATCGCCTACATCGCGCGACTGACGCGAGCCAACCTCGTCGAAACGCTCAACGCACCGTACATCCGCACCGCGCGCGCGAAGGGACTGCCAGAGTGGCTGATCCTCTGGCGGCATGCCTCCCGGGCGACGCTGCTGCCAGTGCTGTCTTACCTGGGGCCGGCGACCGCCGCGATCATCACGGGCTCGGTCGTCGTCGAGCAGATCTTCGGCATACCCGGCATCGGCCGCTATTTCGTGCAGGGGGCGCTGAATCGGGACTACACCCTGGTGATGGGCGTGGTGGTGTTTTACGGCGTGCTGATCGTGGCGCTGAACTTGCTGGTCGATCTGCTCTACGCATGGCTGGACCCGAGGATTCGGCTGCATGAATGACGCTAGTCCGACCGCGCTGCGGCCAGGCCGGCACGCCCTCAGCCGTCTGCTCGACAACCGGGCGGCGGTCATCGCGGCAGTCCTGCTCGCAGTGGTCGCGCTGGCAACGTTACTCGGCCCGGCGTTGAGCCCCTGGGGTCTGGATGAGATCGACTGGGAACACATGGCGACCGCGCCCGGGGTGGGCGATGCGCATTGGTTTGGCACCGATGCCATGGGGCGCGATCTGTTCGTGAGGACGCTGGAGGGCGGGCGGATCTCGTTGCTCGTCGGGCTGCTCGCCACCCTGGTGAGCGTCGTGATCGGTGTGGCCTGGGGCGCGACGGCTGGCTACCTTGGCGGACGGACGGATGCCCTGATGATGCGCCTCGTGGACGTACTCTACGCTCTGCCGTTCATGTTTTTCGTGATCCTGCTGATGGTGTGGTTCGGCCGCAGCCTGTGGCTGATCTTCGTCGCGATTGGCGCCGTGGAGTGGTTGACCATGGCGCGTATCGTGCGCGGGCAGACACTGTCGCTCAAGGGCCGCGCCTTCATTGAGGCGGCACGCATCGCCGGCGCGGGGCCATTCGCGATCATCGGCCGACACATCATCCCCAACACGCTGGGCCCGGTCGTCGTCTACGCAACGCTCACCGTGCCGCAGGTGATCCTACTCGAATCCTTCCTCAGTTTCCTTGGCCTCGGCGTGCAGGAGCCGATGACGAGCTGGGGCGTGCTGATCGCCGAGGGCGCGGAGAACATGGAGCTCGCACCGTGGGCGCTTGTGATCCCCGCCACGTTTCTTGCGGCGACGCTGTTCGCGCTGAATTTCCTGGGCGACGGCCTGCGCGACGCGCTGGACCCGAAGACGCGCTGACCCGCCGTGCGAGGCACCTCCGCAGGGTGTCGTTCCCCTGCCTGTCCGCCCGGCAGCACCCGGTCGTGCTACCTGTTCCCCGCGACGGGCATCGCTATAATGGCCAACCGGCCTTTTGTAACCCGCCGGTCACAAATACACAAACCCATCCAAAGGAGACACCCACATGCAAGTCAAAGACATCATGGTCCGTTCGGTCCGGTCCGTCACGCCACAGTCCAAGGTGTTGGAGGTCTCGTCGATCATGTGCCTTTATCGATACAGCGGCCTGCCGGTGGTTGAGGGCGACAATCGTTTGGTCGGACTCATCGCCGAGAAGGATGTCCTGCACAGTCTGTTTCCGACGCTTGAAAACCTCATCGACGAGGGCATGGCCTCCGTGGACCTCGACAAGGCTATGGGCCAGTTCCGCAACGTGCTGTCGAAGTCCGTTTCTGAACTGATGACCCGCAACCCCATCACCGTCAGCCCCGACATGCACATCCTGCGTGCCGCGAGCGTTATGGTCCGCCACCGCTTCCGCCGCATCCCGGTGGCCGAGGGCGGCAAGCTCGTTGGCATGTTGAGCCTGGGCGACGTGCACAAGGCCATTTTCCACGCCAACGTGTCGGGGACGCTGGGCGGGGTGTGATCAACGGCCCGCTGGTGTGGCCTGTGTGGGGCGCCGAACGAGGGTGGCGAGCGCGATAACGGCCGCACCAAGAGGGCGCTTTCGCAGTTCGTGTGCGCGATTGAGAGACTCGCCTCTGCGCGCTTGACCTGCGAAAACGGTCGGTACGCGTGCCACGGACGTCAATCCGCGTTCCGAAACACGATGTCCGTCGCCAGCTCCAAGCCGACGCTGGCGAACAAGACCGGAGCGCCCGGAGCGAATTCGTGCAACACCCACAGCCCTTCGTCATTGCGGCGGAAGGTTTCCACGGTGCGGCTGTCTGGGTCGATGAGCACGTATTCCTTGAGACTCTACATCTTGCGATAGGCGGCGAACTTGCCGCCGCGGTCGTAGCCTTGCGTGGAATCCGTAAGCACCTCGATGATCAGCACGGGTGAGGAGAGATACAGATCGGCCTTGTGGTCGGCTTCGTCGCAAGTGACCATCACGTCGGGGTAGAAGAAGGCGTTCGCGGCCTCGACGCGCAGTTTCATGTTGGACACGTAGGCACGGCACTGCGAGCCATCCAAGAATGCCGTTAGCACGGTCGCGATATTGAGCGTGATGGCGTTGTGCTGCCGGTTCGCGCCGACCATCGCGAACACTTCGCCATTCAAGTATTCGTTTTTTCCGGTCTGCGTTTTTTTCCACGCGAGTTAGTCCTCGGGGAAAAATGCTCGACAGCAGCAAGCCCCATCGCATCACTCCAATCAGTCCATCTGGTGGTCAGTCCAGCAAGGATGTGCCGTTGCTGCGTGATCAGGATGCCGACAGGTATTTCGCCGTGCCGATCACCGTGGTGACGAGTCCAAGCACCAGGTTGGTGGTCACGAGCCGGCGGATGAGCGTGAGCTGGCTGCCGGCTTCGGGCCAGGCCTGCCGTTGCACGGCGTGCCCCAGCCGGCGGAACGGCACGAAGACGATGAAGGCGTAGATCGCAGTCATCACGAGCGCGATACCCATCATGGCGTGCACGTACGGGGGCGTGCCGCCCATGCCGCCGTGGTAGCCGAAGATGATCCAGTAACCCGTCAGCCAGAGCGTGGCAATCGATGCCCACACCCAGGTGAAGAACCGCCCCAGGGTGGCGTGCATCAGACGCAGCCGCTCGGGGGGTTCCAGGCATTCCGCGGCGGCCTGGCGCAGGGCCATGTGGGCGAAAAACATGCCACCGATCCAGATCACGGTGGCCAGCACATGCAGGGTGAGCAGCCAGTTCATGGTGGTTATATGGACGCCTCCCGTTTGCCAAGATCGGTTTGGGTGTGCTGGGACAGATAGGCTGCAGTTTTATATCCGGCCTGTAGTGCAGGCGGATGCCTGCTGGCCCTGATGGAATCCGCGCAACCCGCGCCTCAT
>CAYSFW010000010.1:0-59984 GCA_964430355.1 uncultured Thiotrichales bacterium | reverse complement strand
ATCTGGCGCAGGGGGAACGGCGGCGGGGGCGGGGTAAGCATGTCGGTCGGATAACTGCCAGGCGGTGCTGGAACGACCTGTGGTTGCGACGGCGCAGCGGGCTGCGCGGGCGGTTCCTCGGCCGCGTGGGCGCCGGTAGCGGCGACGAGTGCCGCAAGCAGGAGTCGATTCAGTGGATTCATGGTGTTTCGGCCCGAATAAGGTGGAACTCGGTGACATGAGGCGTGTGAATTATGACACGCTTCACAGCGTCGAGGTTAAGCCCGAAGTGCCTTGATTTTCCGCACTGGATGCCTCGTTTCCAGGTCACCCATGCGGATGGAGGGGGAGGCGCCTGCGGCGAGGTAAGCCGCCCCCCCCGAGGTGACTTCCGCCTGTCGTCACCCGCGGGGCACTGCGCGCCTCGAAGTCGCCTCGACGCGACCTGCCCGCAAATCAAGCGCCATACACGCTGAAGAGCATCTTCGCGCAGAGCAGCACCAGCACGACGGCGAAGAGGCGTTTGAGGGTGGCCACCGGGAGGCGGTGGGCGAGGCGTGCGCCGAGCGGGGCGGTGAGGGTGCTCGCGGCCATCACGCCGATGAAGGCAGGGAGGTAGACGTAGCCCAGGCTCAGGGGCGGCAGGTCGGGTGCGTGCCAGCCGTTCCAGATGTAGCCGAGTGTGCCGCCGAGGGCGATCGGCAGGCCGACCGCGGCGGATGTGCCGATGGCGTTCTGGATGCGGACGTTGCACCAGGTGAGGAAGGGGACGGTCATCAGGCCGCCGCCAATGGCGACCAGGGCCGAGACCGCGCCGATCACCGTGCCGACTCCGGTGATGCCAAGCCTTCCCGGGAGTTGTCGCGAGGGCTTGGGCTTAAAGTTGAACGCCATCTGCGTGGCGGCGTAGGCAACGAAGGCGGCAAAGAACAGAGCCAGGGCGCGGGAGGACACCGCGCCGGCGATCAGCGTGCCGAGCCAGGTGCCGAGGAGGATGCCCGGCGTGATGTCGCGCACCACTGGCCAGAGCACCGCGCCGTGACCGTGGTGTGCGCGCAGGCTTGAAAGGGCGGTGAAGATGATGGTTGCCATCGAGGTGCCGAGCGCCAGGTGCAGGATGGCATCGGGTGCAAAGCCCTGCGCGCTGAACAGGGTGGCGAGCACCGGCACGATCACCGCCCCACCGCCGATGCCGAGCAGGCCCGCCATCAGGCCGGCAAACAGACCGAGCGCTAGATATGCGGCGCCGAACACGAGGAGATCACTGGATGCACTCATGAACGCGGGCACGTTCAGACTCCGTCCGTGGGCGGCACGGTGGCAGCGGCTGCGTGGGCCGCGCGCTTGGGCTTGCAGCGGTCCAGCCAGTGCACGGCGTCGTCGACGAACGTGAACACGACTGGAATCACCAGCAGACTCAAGAAGGTCGAGGTGATCAGGCCGCCGATCACGACGATGGCCATCGGCGCGCGGAAGCTCGGGTCCACGCCAAGACCCAGCGCGATCGGCAGCATGCCGGCGCCCATCGCCACCGTGGTCATGACGATCGGCCGCGCGCGCTTGCGGCAGGCATCGAGGATGGCCTCGCGGCGCCCGAGGCCGTGCTCGCGACGGGCAAGGATGATGTAGTCGACGAGCAGGATAGAGTTTTTGGTGGCGATGCCCATCAGCATGATCAGGCCGATCATCGACGGCATCGACAGTGAGGACTGGGTGACGAACAGGGCCAGGAAGGCCCCCGGCACCGACATCACCAGCGCGACGAGGATCGTCACCGGCTGCACGAAGTCGTGGAAGAGCAGCACCAGCACGATGTAGATGCACAGCACGCCGGTCAGCATCGCCAGACCGAAGCTCTCGAACAGCTCGTTCATCGCCTCGGCATCCCCCACGGTGCGCTGGATCACGCCCGGCGGCAGCTGCGCGAGGCTGGGCAGGGCGAGCGCCTGCTTCTCGACTTCGCCAAGGGGCTGACCGTTGAGCTCGACTTCGAAATTGACATTACGCAGCCGGTCGTAGCGGTCGATCTCCGCCGGGCCGCCGTCGAGGGTCAGGCTCGCGACGTTGCCGAGCATCACCGGGCCCCGCGCGCCGGGCACAGGCAGGCGGGCAAGGAGGTCGAGGTCCTGCCGAGCATCGGTGCGCAGGCGTACGACCACCGGGATTTGCCGTTGCGAGAGGTTGAGCTTGGGCAGTGCCTGATCGTAGTCGCCGGAGGTGGCGATGCGCAGCGTATCGGCAATGGCCGCGGAGGTAACGCCGAGATCAGCGGCGCGCTCGAAGTCGGGGCGCACGATGACCTCCGGGCGTTGCAGGCTGGAGGTTGAGGTTACGCCGCCGATGCCCGGCAGGCCGCGCAGCTCGCGCTCCACGAGCCGTGCGTGTTCGGTGAGCACGCGCCCGTCTTCGCCGGCGAGTACGAGGATGTACTTCTCGCTCGAGCCTCCGAAGCCGACCTTGACGCGCGTGCCGGGTAGCACCGCGAGCGCATCGCGCAGCTGTTGCTCGATGTCCTGCTTGCTGATGCCTGGGCGCTGCTGCCGGGGCGTCAGGTTGAGCGTGAGGGTGGCCTTGCGGACCTCTGCAGCGCCGGCCGGGGCGAAGGGGTCTCCCCCGGCGTTGCCGCCGCCGATCGCCGTGTAGATCAGCCTGACATGCGGGTTGCCCTGCACCAGTTCGCGGGCGCGCTCGGCCGCGGCGTAGGTCTGCTCGAACGTGCTGCCGGGTGGCAGTGTCACCGTGATCTGCGTCTGCGAGAGGTCATCGGGCGGGATGAAGCCGGTCGGCAGCAGCGGCACCAGCATGAATGAGCCGATGAAAAACGTCGCCGCGGCGAGCAGGGTCAGCCAGCGGTGACGCAGACACCACGCAGCCCAGCCGAGGTAGTGGTCGAGCCAGCGTGGCGGGCGGGTCTCGCCGCGCGGCGCGCGCAGGGTGTAGGCCGCCATCATCGGTGTCAGCATCCGCGCCACCACCAGCGAGAAGAACACGGCGATCGCCGCCGTCCAGCCGAACTGCACGAAGAACTTGCCGGCCACGCCGCTCATGAAGGCCGTCGGCAGGAACACCGCGATCAGCGTGAAGGTGGTCGCGATCACCGCCAGGCCGATCTCGTCGGCCGCCTCCATCGCCGCCTGGTACGGTGACTTGCCCATGCGCAGATGGCGCGTGATGTTCTCGATCTCCACGATGGCATCATCGACCAGCACGCCGACCACGAGCGACAAGGCCAGCAACGTGACGACGTTGATGCTGAAGCCAAACAGGTGCATCGCGGCGAAGGCGGGAATGGCCGAGAGTGGCAAGGCGACCGCTGCGACCAGCGTGGCGCGCCAGTCGCGCAGGAACAACCAGACGACGAGCACCGCGAGGATCGCGCCCTCGTATAACAGCCACATCGACCCGTGGTAGTTCTCGGCGACCGGGTCGACGAAGTTGAACGCCTCGGTGATCTCGATGCCGGGGTGGTCCGCCTTGAGCTTTGCCAGCGCCGCGCGCACGCCCTCGGTCACCTCGATCTCGCCCGCGCCGCGCGAACGTGTGATCTCAAAGCCCACGACCGGCTGCCCGTTGAGCAGCGCCGCCGAGCGGCGTTCAGCGACAGTGTCACTGACGCTGGCAACCTGGTCGAGGCGGATGCGGCGTCCGTCCGGGAGCGTGAGCTCCAGGCGCGCGAGCTCGTCCGCGGAGTGCACGGTGGCTACGGTGCGCACGGACTGCTCGAGGCCACCGACGTCCGCGCGCCCCCCTGCGGCTTCCTGCTGGACGCGCTTGAGCTGGCGGGAGATGTCCGCTGCTGTCGTGCCGAGCGCGAGCAGCCTCGCGGGGTCCAGATCGACGCGCACTTCGCGTGTGACGCCACCCACCCGCGTCACCGCCCCCACGCCCTTCACGGCGAGCATCGCCTTGGTGACGGTGTTATCGACGAACCACGACAGGGCTTCATCGTCCATGCGCGGGGCGGCGACGGTGTAGGTCAGGATCGGCATCCCCGCGAGGTCCACGCGGGCGATCACCGGATCGCGCAGGTCGCCGGGGAGGTCGGAGCGCACGCGCGCGACCGCATCGCGCACGTCGTCGACCGCCTCTTGCGTGGGCTTCTCCAGCCGGAACTCCACCGTGATCGTCACGGTGCCGTCCTGAATCTTGGTGTAGGTGTGTTTGATGCCCTGCAAGGTGGCCACGGAGTTCTCGATCTTGCGCGCTACCTCGGTCTCGAGCTGCGCGGGTGAGGCGCCGGGCAGGCTGGCCGTCACCGTGACCGTCGGCAGGTCGATGTCGGGGAAGTTCTGGATCTTCATCGCGTGGAAGCTCACGAGGCCCATCAGCGTGAGCATGATGAACAGGAGCACCGCGGGGGTGGGGTTGCGGATCGCCCAGGCGGAGACGTTGATCATGGCAGCTTCCCGGAGCGAATCGGCTCAGCGCCGCGTGGTCAGCGCGTCGACCACGCGCACGGTGTCGCCGTCGGTCAGGAAGCCGCCGCCGGTGGCGACGACGCGGGCCTTGGCATCAAGCCCGCTCCGGATCCCGATGCGCTCGCCGATCCGCCGCCCGGCCTCCACCTTGACCTGCATGACCTTATCGTCTGGGCCCAGGGTGAATACGTAGGAAAAGCCGTCGCGCAGCAGCACGGCGCTCTGCGGCAAGGTCAGCCCCTGCGCCTCGCCGACAGCAAACTCGCCCAGCGCGAACATGCCCGCCTTGGCCTCGCCACCAGCGGGCAGGTCCACGTAGACCAGGCCATTGCGGGTCTGCGGGTCTACGGTGGGGGCGACCCTGCGCACCGTGCCGGTCACCGGGGCACCGCCCGCCGGAGTCACGCTCGCCGTCATCCCCGGCCGGATGCGCGCGAGGTCGGCGGCGGCGACTTCGGCCCGCCACTCGAGGCGCTCCTGGCGGATCAGGCGGAACAGTTCCTGCCCGGTCTGCACGACCGCGCCGACAGTGGCGAGGCGGGCGGAGACCACGCCGTCATCCGGGGCGACGATACGGGTTTGCGCAAGCCGCAGCTGATCGGCCTTGAGCCGCGCCTTGAGCGCCTCCACACGGGCCCGGGCGGTTTGCTCGCCGGTGAGGTACTGATTGATCTGCTGGGCGCTCAGCGCGCCGCCACCCTTCAACTGGCGCGCGCGCTCGGCGTTGGCATGCGCCTCGGCGAGTGCGGCCTCGGCCTCGGCCAGGCCGGCACGGGTGGCGGCCAGCTCGGCCTCGAGGGTGTCGGTCTGGAAACGCGCGAGCACCTGGCCGCGCTTGACGCGGTCCCCGACGTTGACGAGGAGCTCGGTGAGCCGCAGCCCGCCGTCCTCGGCACCGATGATGGCCTCCTCCCAGGCGGCGATGTTGCCGGTGGCAGTCACCGTCTGCGGCCAGCTGCCGAATTCGGGCGTGGTGACGGTGACTGTCAATGCCGGTCGAGAGGCCGCCACCTCGCGCGCCGGACTCGCCGCCCACAGCCCGCCGGGGAGCAGGGACAACGCCACGAGCAGCGCCGACGCGGCGCGAGACCACCGGGGAAAAAGCATCAGCATCGCGGTACCTGTGAGCTGGATAGGGACGTGCAATCGTTGAGGGTGTGCGCCGGCTGGATTCCCGGTTGCCGCCTCTGGGCCGAACAGCGGACAAAGCAGCGCATCATGCCAGGCCGAGTTTAACCGCTTGGGCTCCGCACGCCAGAAACGCCCGTCTCGAGACAGTGAAGCGTGCGTATTGACAGCCACGGTGAGTAGCGCTATGTTGCATTGCAACAATTGTGCAATGCACAATTCCGATTGAACTTCACCACGACGCTTCGCTGGAGGCATGTCATGCAAAAAGAACTGTTTGAACTGAGCAACAAGTGGGCTCAATCGCTGATCGACGCCGCCCGCAAGCTGGGCGAGCTCAACCTCAGGACGCTCGACAAGGTGGTGGAAACCCAGGGCGCGCTCGCGGGTGCCTATTTCAGCGCGAGCAGCCGGGCGCTCGAGCTGGCCGGCAAGGCCAAGGGCTACCAAGAGCTCTTCGGCGGTCAGGCGGAGGTCGTCCGCGAGTACGGAGAAACCGTGATGGCGGCCCTGCGTAAGGGTGCGGAACTGGCCGTGGACGTACGTGCGGAGTACGGCGCGCTGGTCGAGCAAAACTGGAAGACCGCGCAGGCGCAGCTCGACGAGGTTGCCCGGGTCGTCACCTCGAAGGCGGCCTGACCGGATTTGTGGGCGGGGTGCAACGATGGACAGTCAAACGGATGGAAAACGCGTCGCGCTGGTAACTGGCGGCACGGGCGGCATCGGCACGGCCGTTTGCAAGGAACTCGCACGCCGCGGCTATCGGGTCGCCGCGGGGTACTTTCCGCCCGAGCGTGACCGCGCGCAGGACTGGATGGAGACGCTACGCGCCGAGGGTTACGACGTCACCGTCGTGCCAGGCGACGTCACGGATTTCGACTCCTGCGGGCAGATGGTGATGAACGTCGAGTCCAACCTCGGGCCGATCGACGTGCTGGTCAACAACGCCGGAATCACGCGCGACAAGACCCTGCGCAAGATGACGCTGGACCAGTGGGAGGCGGTGCTCGTCACCAACCTGCACAGCGCCTTCAACGTGACGCGGCACGTCGTCGATGGCATGGCCGAGCGTGGATTCGGCCGCATCGTGAACATCTCCTCCGTGAACGGTCAGCGCGGGCAGTTCGGGCAGGCCAACTATTCGGCGGCCAAGGCCGGGCTGCACGGCTTTACGATGGCAGTGGCGCAGGAGATGGCGGCCAAGGGGGTAACGGTCAACACCGTATCACCGGGCTACGTCGCCACGCCCATGACCGAGGCCATGAGCCAGGCCGTGCTGGAGAGCATCATTGCGCAGATCCCGGTGCGTCGCCTCGGCCGCCCGGAGGAAATCGCGCACGTCGTGGCGTGGCTGGTGGACGACCGCTCGGCCTACATCACAGGTGCGAACATACCGGTCAATGGTGGGCTTTACATGACCTAGAGAAACACGGATTGAAGTCCCTCTCCCTGTGGGAGAGAGAATGAAAAAACCAGTGTTTCCCAAGCCGGGCCGCAAGGTCGGTGCCGGTGACCAATCACCGACTCGTGCGCGCGCGACGAGCGCAACGTAACGGGTCGCTTGGCAGACTGCGATCCTCCTCTCTGGTTTGGGCACCCCTGTGGTGCCCGGTTTTTTTCGGGCCCCAGGTCGGGGAGCGATCGGCTGCTTGGGCCGCTGGTCGTCATCCGGTGCGCACCCGGTGCTGCTACAATGCAGCGTTTTCCATCGACGGACAGGACCATGACCGGCGCACCAATCAAGACGCGCTTCGCACCCAGCCCGACGGGCTATCTCCACCTCGGCAACATGCGCACGGCGCTGTTCAATGCGCTGCTCGCCCGCAAGCATGGCGGCGTGTTCCTGCTGCGCATCGAGGATACGGACGCTGAACGCAGCAAGCCCGAGTACCAGGCGGCACTGCAGCAGGATCTCGCCTGGCTGGGTCTGGACTGGCAGGAAGGCCCCGAGGTTGGCGGTCCGCAGGCGCCCTACAACCAATCCGAGCGCGGTGCGATCTACGACGGGTTCTTCCAGCGGCTCATCGACCAGGATCTGGCCTATCCGTGCTTCTGCTCGGACGTGGAGCTGAAGATGGTGCGCAAGGCGCAGCTTGCCGCGGGGCAGCCGCCGCGTTATTCCGGCGCCTGCGCCCGGCTGTCGGAGGCGGAGCGCGAGTCGCGTCTCGCCCAGGGTATCCGGCCCACGCTGCGGTTCCGCGTGCCCAAGGGCACGCTCGTCGAGTTCGAGGACACGGTGCGCGGCAAGCAGTCGTTCAAGTCCGATGAGATCGGCGACTTCATCATCCGCCGGTCGGACGGCTCGCCCGCCTTCTTCTTCACCAACGCGATTGACGATGCGCTGATGGGCGTGACCCACGTGTTGCGCGGTGAGGATCATCTGACCAACACGCCGCGTCAGTTGCTCATCTACCGGGCACTGGGCCTGCGCGAGCCGCAGTTCGCCCACATCTCGCTGATCGTATCCGACGAACAGAACCCGTTGTCGAAGCGCGAGGGTAGCCTTTCGGTGCGGGCGCTGCGCGAGGAGGGTTACCGCCCCATCGCGCTGATCAACCATCTGGCTCGGCTCGGGCACGCCTACGAGCAGGGGCACTTGATGAGCCTCGATGAGCTGGCTGCGCATTTCGATCTCGGACGGCTCGGCAAGTCGCCGGCGCGGCATGACCATCAGCAACTCCTGCACTGGCAGCACGAAGCCGTCATCAAGTCATCCGATCAGGAACTGCTCACGTGGCTCGGCGACTACCACCTCGCCAGCGTGCCGAAGGCCGACCGGGCCGCCTTCGTGCAACTTGTCAAGCCTAACATCACCTTCCCGCACGACGTCGCCCAGTGGACGGCAGCACTGTACTCCGACACGCTGGACTTCGATGCCGAGGCGCAGGCGGTGCTGGCCGAGACCGATCCGGCATTCTTCGAGGCGGGGCGTGGTCTCGTCGCGGTGCATGCCGGTGACTATCGGAGCTTTATCGAGGCGATGAAGGCCGCGACCGGGCGCAAGGGCAAGTCCTTGTTCATGCCCCTGCGCGTGGCGCTCACGGGCCGAACCCACGGCCCGGAACTCGAGCCTTTGTTCAATTTCATGAGCCGTGAGCGGCTGCTGCAGCGTCTGTCTGTGGGCTAGACCGCGCATTGTGGGTGTCTGTGCCGCACGCATCGACCCCTGTCCGAGGTGGTGGCGAGGCGGGTTTGGTCGGCGAACTTCGGGAGGCCGGCCGAGTTTGGTATGCTCGCGGTAACCAGAGCGGGTCTTGAGTCATCCATGGGCGCCATCGCATTTGACACGCTGAAATTCGCCAAACGGCTCAAGGGAGGGGGATTCACGGAATCCCGGGCCGAAGCGCTGGCCACAGCCGAGGCCGAGTTCATCGAAGGCAATCTCGCCACCAAACAACACATCAAGGAGCTCGAGGCCGCGGTGGCCCGTGACATCGCCGGGATCAACCGCGACATCAAGGAGCTCGAAGGCTCGCTCAAGCGCGACACGAAGGAGCTTGATGTGGGCCTGGAGCGCGATCTCAAAGACATCGAGTACCGCATGACCATTAAGCTCGGCGCGATGCTGATCGTGGCCGTCGGTGCGATGGCCACGATCAGCAAGCTGCTGTAGCGAAAAATGCTACGCGCGTAGTCCCGGCGCATGCCACAGCCGAGGCGAGTCGGACTTCGTGTGGGTCGACCCGCTGTCTGAGTCGCGTGGGGCGTATCGAAAAGGTACTGCGGGACACTCGGTCAGGGTCCCGAAGCGACTCTCAACACCGAGAAGCCTCAGCCCCTCTTTCGAAGGCCAGCCAGCCGTTCACGTACCGGTTGGAGGTCCGGCACGAGCAACCGTTTACGGCCGGTACTGCGGTTTGCCGGGCCGGCCAGGCCGGATCTCGCAGAATTCCTTGTCCGGCCGGTGATGCGGGCGGTAGTGCGGGTGGGGATGCGGCCGCGCATAACCGTCATAGCCGTGGGAGTGCCGATGTGGTGGACGGTAGCTGTGGCGGTTGCCATAGATGTGCGCGTCGTTGTCGCTGTAGGTGATGTTCAGAAACACCTGCGGCGGGTCGTAATCGTCGTCGTAGTAGTAGTCTCGGGCGTGGGCCCCCGTTGCGCCGAGCGTGGTCAGGGCTGCAACGGCCAGCGTGGCAAACAGGCGTTTGGGTGCGATCACGGCGGGTTCCTCGGTTGTGTGTCTCGTTGATTCTGCCTGCAAGGCTAGCGTTGTGCGCGTGAATCGCGACTGAACGGCGCGATTCGCCCGAGTGGCCTGACGGACGAGCGGGTCAGGACGTTGCAGTGTCGTCGGTTGGCATTGGAGCGCCGTGACTTCGCTGGACAACTGACCGCCAGTCACCTATGCTCGAAGCGTCAAATGACCAAGGGTCAATTGTGCGGTCGCGAGCCATCCAGCCGGAAGAGAAGGAGCAGCGGCGCCAGACGATTCTGGACGCAGCCGAACGGCTTTGGCTCGAGCAGCGAGAACACGTTGCCCCGGTGGAGGACATCGCCCGCGCCGCGGGGTTGGGCAAGGGTACGGTCTATCTCTACTTCCCCAGCCGTGAGAGTGTCCTACTCGCGGTTCACGAACGGCATCTCGAGGCATTTTTCGATGCGGTGAGCGCCCGCGCGGCAGATTCGGCGCCGATGCAGCTCGACGACATGATGGCGCTCACCCATGCGTACATCGTTGCCTCACCAGCCTTTCTCCCGATCGCCAATCTTTGTGTGGGTCTGCTTGAGCGCAGCATCGATCTGGAAACCGCACTTGCATTCAAGCGGCGCATGGATGGGCGCCTGCGTGCAGTGGCCGCCGCGCTCGCTCGGCACTTCCCGTTCCGCACCGAGGCGCAGGGGGTGATGCTGCTAACGCAGAGCTGGGCGCTGATCGTGGGCTTGTGGCAGCTGCTCCGACCCACGCCTTTGTTGGAGCGTCTGCGCGAGGAGGCGGATGCGGTCGCCTGTGCGCAGGACTATTTCACGGTGCTCGAAGACGCCCTGCACGCCCTTTGGCGGGGTGCCCTGGAGCACTCACCGCCGGAGCACTGGAGCACTCGCCCATGATCAAGCCTGTCCATCCGTTCCTGCGCATCTCGCGTGTCGCCTGCCTTGCGTTGGTAGGGGGCGTGCTGGTGACCGCCTGCGACAGCCGTCCCGTCGAGGAGAAGCGCGAGGCACCGCCCACCGTACGGCTGCAGGTCGTGGAGCTTCAGGCGGTCGCCGAGCGCTTCACGCTGCCCGGGGAGGTGCTGGCGCGTCGCGACAGCGTGCTCGCGTTCCGCGTCGCGGGCAAGATCATCGAGCGGCGGGTCAATCTCGGACAGGCGGTCCGCAAGGGCGACGTTCTGGTGCGGCTCGACCCCGCGGACTACAAGCTCGCCGTGAAGGCGCAGGAGGCCGCCGTCGCGGCCGCGGAGGCGGAGGTCAAGCTGTTGCGTACGGAAGACCAGCGCGTGCGTGACTTGCGCGCACGCAACCTGCTCGCGCAGAGCGATGCCGACAAGGCGAAAACCGCACTGGATGCGGGCGTGTCGAAGCTTGATGCGGCGCGCGCCGAGTTGGCCCAGCTGCGTCATCAGAGCGCTTACGCGACGCTGGTCGCCGACGAGGACGGTGTCATCACCGCGCTCAATGTCGAGGAAGGGCAGGTGGTCAGCGCAGGCCAGCCGGTATTGAAGCTCGCGCAGACCACGGAGAAGGAGGTGCTCGTGCACGTGCCCGAGACTCGGCTCGAGGCGATGCGGCAGGCCGAGCGCCTGCGCGTCAGCGTCGCTGCGTTGCCGGAGCGCACCTGGACGGGGCGACTGCGCGAGCTGGCCAGTCAGGCCGACCCGGCCACGCGGACGTTCGCTGCCCGCATTGCGATCGAGCCGCCGCATGATGGGCTCGCGCTCGGCATGACAGCACGCCTCACCGTAAGTGGCCCGACCCGCGAGGTCTGGCTGGTGCCGTTATCTGCGATCAACACGCAGAGTGACCAACCAGCGGTGTGGGTGATGGACGGCGAATCGCACAAGGTGCGGCGGTTGAATGTGACGCTCGATGGGCTGCATGGTGATCTGGCCATGGTTGGGCAAGGCTTGCAAGGCGGCGAACGGGTCGTCGTCGAGGGGGCACACCGCTTGCACGAAGGGCAGGTGGTCCGCCCGCTGGAGCCCAAGTCATGAGCGACGCGGGTGCCGAGCAGCCGCGCGGGCGGTTCAATCTCTCCGCAGTCGTGCTGCGTCACCAGCAGGTGGCGTGGTTTTTCGTGATACTGGTGGCCATCGGTGGCGCGCTCGCCTACTCGAGCCTCGGCCAGCGAGAGGACCCGGACTTCACCTTCCGCGCCATGGTCATCCGCACGCTCTGGCCCGGCGCGACCACCGAGCAGGTGAGCGAGCAGGTCACCGAGCGCATCGTCAAGAAGCTGCAGGAGACGCCCTGGTACAAGACCACGATGGCGTATTCCAAGCCCGGGGAGTCGCTCATCGTGCTGGAGCTGTGGGACACCTCCCCGGCGCGCGAGGTGCCGGGGATCTGGTACCAGGTGCGCAAGAAGGTGGGCGACATCCGGCACACGCTCCCGCTGGAGGTCGTCGGACCCTTTTTCGATGACGAGTTCGGCGACGTCTTCGGCTCTATCTTCGCCTTCACCTCGAACATCCTGAGCCATTCCGAGCTGCGCGACGTGGTCGAGGGGGTGCGTCAGGAAGTGCTGGGTCTGCCCGATGTCGCCAAGGTCGAACTCGTTGGCGTGCAGGAAGACCGGGTGTTCATCGAGATCTCGCAGCAGATGCTCGCAGAGCTCGGCGTGAGCGCGGCGGCCGTGGCACAGGCGATCCAGGCGCAGAACGTGCTGCAGATGACCGGGCAGGTGGAGACCCCGTCGCTGTCGGTGGCCGTGCGGGTGAGCGGGCAGTTTGCCTCGCTGGAGGCGATACGCGAGCTGCCGCTGCGCGTCGGTGAGCGCATGCTGAAGCTCGGCAACATCGCCACGATCACTCGCGGCTACGTCGATCCGCCCATCACCACCATGCGCTATCACGGCCAGGAGGCCATCGGTCTGGCCGTGTCCATGGTGCGCAACGGCGACGTGCTCAAGCTCGGCGAGAACCTGCGGCAGACCATGGACCGCGTGCGCGGCGAGCTCGGCGCAGGGGTGGACATCGCGCAGGTGTCCGACCAGCCCCAGGTGGTGCGCGAATCGATCCACCAGTTCATGAAGGTGCTCCTGGAAGCGGTGGTCATCGTACTCGCGGTGAGCTTTCTCTCGCTGGGGTTGCGCGCGGGCATGGTGGTGGCCGTGACCATTCCGCTGGTGCTCGCCGGGACGTTCCTGTTGATGCGCCTGCTCGGCATCGACATGCACCGCGTCTCCTCCGGTGCGCTCGTCATCGCGCTGGGCCTGCTGGTGGACGATGCGATGATCGCGGTGGAGATGATGGCGCGCAAACTCGAGGAGGGGTGGGAGCGGCTGCGTGCGGCGACCTTTGCCTACACGAGCACGGCCTTCCCCATGCTCACCGGTACGCTGGTGACCATCGCCGGGTTTCTGCCCATCGGCACTGCCAAGTCGAGCACGGGCGAATACACCTTCGCGATGTTTTCGGTCGTGGCGCTGGCGCTGCTGGCATCCTGGGTGGCGGCGGTGGTGGTGACGCCGCTGGTGGGCAATGCGCTGCTGCGCCCGCACCACGCGGAGGGCATGCATACCGAGGTTTTCGATACCCGCTTCTACCGCGCCTTGCGGCGGGTGATCGAGTTTTGCCTGCGCCGAAGAGTCCTGGTGGTCGTCGCGACGCTGCTGCTGTTTCTGCTCGGTGTGGTGGGCATGGGGCTCACCGACAAGCAGTTCTTCCCCTCGTCGAACCGGACCGAGCTGATGGTCGAGCTGTGGCTCGCGGAGGGATCGAGCATCCGGGCGACCGAGCGCGAGGCGGCGAAGCTCGAGGCGATGCTCGCCGAGGATGAGGAGGTGAAGAGCTTCGTGACCTATGTCGGCTACGGCTCGCCTCGGTTCTTCCTCTCACTCGACCAGCAGCTCTACCGGCCGAACTTCGCGCACATGGTCGTGCTCACACACGACATCGCGGCCCGCGAGCGGCTGCTCGCCAAGATCCGCGCGCGCTTCGAGCAGGAGTTTCCCGGTGTGCGCGGGCGCGTGATGCGCGTGCCGCTCGGTCCGCCGGTCAATTACCCCGTGCTATTCCGCGTGAGCGGCAGCGATCCGCAGCGCCTGAAGACTGTCGCCGGTGGGGTCGCCGCCGTCATGCGGGCCTCCCCGTATACCCTGAACGTCAACCTCGACTGGGGCGACCAATCGCCCGCGCTGCGGGTGGATGTGGACCAGGTGCGTGCCGCCGCAGCCGGCGTGAGCACCCAGCAGATCGGGCAGGCCCTGCAGGCCACGCTGAGCGGCATGACGATCGGGCAGCTGCGCGAGCGCGACCGGCTCGTCGCCATCGAACTGCGCGCACCGGCCGACGAGCGTAACGCCCTCGATCGCGTCCGCGAAGTGAATATTCCAACGCTCACCGGCGGCAGCGTGCCGCTGTTGCAGGTGGCCGAGGTGCACGAGGTCTTTGAAGAACCGATCCTCTGGCAGCGCGATCGCGTGCCCACCATCACCGTGCGCGCCGATCTCGTCGACGGCGTGCAGGCGCCGGACGTCACCATTGCGCTCGATCCGCAGCTCGACGCCATCCGCGCCCAGCTGCCGAGCGGCTATCGCATCGAGGCCGGGGGTGCCTACGAGGAGAATCAGCGCGCCGAGGCGGCCATCCGGGCCGGCATGCCGCTCATGCTGGCAGTGGTCACCGCGCTGCTCATGCTGCAACTGCAGAGTTTCTCGCGGGTGGTCATGGTGCTGTCCACCGCGCCGCTCGGCATCATCGGCGTTGCGCTCGGGCTGCTCGTGTTCCACAAGCCCTTCGGCTTCGTGGCGATGCTCGGCACCATCGCACTCTCGGGGATGATCATGCGCAACACCGTGATCCTCGTCGACCAGATCCGCCAGGACATGGACGCCGGACGCCCTGCCTGGGAGGCCATCCGCGAATCCACCGTGCGCCGCTTCCGGCCCATCGTGCTCACCGCGGCCGCGGCCATACTCGCCATGATCCCGCTCACGACCAATGTCCTGTGGGGCCCGATGGCCTACGCCATCATGGGCGGGCTGCTGGTCGCCACCGGGTTGACGGTGCTTTTCGTGCCGGCGCTCTACGCGCTGTGGTTCAGGGTCAAGCCGGCCGGCTGAGGGGTCGCGGTCCCAGCATGGCCACCCCGCGGGGGCAAGCGTGCGCGGGTTCTGGTCTGCGTGCCGCCAACGCCGCACAATGGGCGCCGAAACACGGGCGAGTCATCAAGGTCCATGTCCGCACAGTCACCCCCACCGGTCAGCGAACGAGACGCGGCGGAACAGCGCCACGGCGACGTCTGGCCCGGGCCGTCTTACGAAGCGCAGGTGCTCGCGCTCAAGGCGAGCGTGGGCAAGACGGTCTACTTGGTCGAGGTGCAGCAAAGCGACCTGCACCTCGCCGTGCAGTACAACCACAAGCCGCTCGAATTGCTGGCGGTGGTTGACTTTCCCCGGCCCGACCCAGTGCTGGGGCTCCTGCCGCATATGCTCGTGCTCAGCGATGGACGCGGGCTCAACCTCGGGCGGATCGCGCGTGTCGCGCTGGAGCAGCCGTTCGTGCCGCCGCCGGAGGCCGTGCTGTACCACGATGCACCCTTGCTCAAGGCGCTGGTCCTCGGTGAGCGCCTGTTGAGCAGCGAACGGATCGCCGCGATCTCCCGCTGGCATCTCGCCGCCGCGCTCGGCCCTGGTGGCGTGAAGACCCCGCTGCTCGGTGAGTGAGAGTGTGAGGTGCATCGCTGCCACCCCGTAGGAGCCCGTTTCTGCTCGCGGTTGCTCCAGGTGGGACAGGACTGCGCCCGAGACGCAGCCGCGGGGCGAAAGCGGGTTACGCACCTGGCCCTCGGTGCCGCGTGTGGGTACTCGGTGCCGTTGACGACGATACCGGGCAGGCTGGTCGTTGAGTCATGGCGCTCGATGTCTGCCAGCGCGATGCCCAGTGTTTTCCAGGTAACGGTGGATCGCTGGTTGGCGTACACCGAGCGTTCATCCCCCACGGCCTCGATGCGTTCGGGAAACGTGCGCTCCTGCCCGCTTCAGTCCTCCACGTGGTGCCCGCCGGTGACCCGCGCGCATTGGAACCGGGGTACCAAATGCGAGACGTCCGCGATCTTGATAAAGCCAGACGCCTTGATCATCTCGCGGGTGATCAGCGTCGTGGAAATGGGCGTGTGCACCTGCGATTGGGGCAGTCGCGTCGCCGAGACGACGGTCGGGATATCCGCGAGCAGTGCCTCCTCCCCGACGATGGCCGGTTCTGCCTCGGCAGCAGGGGTACAGCCGACGATCAGTATCGGCGCGAGGCGCATCCAACGTGACATCGCAGGTATGCCCAGCGGTGGTGCATCGCGGTGATTCATGGCCGACTCGCTGGAACGGTTGTTCGTCTTCGTGCCTGCGCCCGCTGGCGCAGCCGCGATCTCGCGCAATCATACCAAGCCTCGTGCGCCTTGCTGCGGCGTGAGTAAGGACCATGATCCCCCCGCCTGGCGCCACGCGGGCATCACACGCGGGCTAGGCTGGCGCAGGCAGCCGGGGCGCTCATCCGGCTCCCGTGTACCCCAGCCCCTCGGAGATGCGCGCCGCGGCGGCCTGGAGCAACGGGACCCACTCGTCGCGGCGGCGTTCGATCGGGGCCGAGATCGACAGGCCGGCGACGACCGTTCCCGATGCCTCGCGTACGAGCGCGCCGATGCAGCCGACACCTGGTTCAGCCTCCTCATTGTCGTAGGCGAAGCCACGCGCGAGGTCGGCAGTGACTGCGGCCCACAACTGCTCCAGGTCGTTCAGTGTGTGCCGCGTGTAAGCCGGCAGACCCGTGCGCCGGGCGTAGTCCTCCGTGGCCTCGCGTCCGGAGCCGGCGAGCATCATCTTGCCGACGGCGGTGACATGCAGCGGCGCGCGACTGCCGACGACCTGCTCGACGCGCATCATGCGCTGCGTGGTCACGCGCTCGACGTAAACCACCTCGTCGCCCTCGCGCACCGTCAGGTTGACCGTCTCACCGACCTGGTCGCGCAGCCACTCCATGACGGGGCGAGCGACGCCGACGAGGTCCGAGCGCGAGCGCACGCGTGCGCCGAGTCTGAGCAATTTGCCACCCAGCCGGTAAGCGCCCGCGGCGTCGCGTTCGAGCAGCCCATGCTCGACGGCCGAGGCGAGGATGCGGAATGCCGTGGAAGGTGCAAGCCCTACCTCAGCAGAGAGCACCTTGAGCGTTACCGGCTGGTCGTAGCGTGCCACAGCGTCGAGCAGCCAGACGAGGCGGTCGATGACCTGGATCGTGGTGGTTTTCATAGTGGGCCGCTACTGAATTCCGTATTGTGGAAACGATTTTATATTGCGGAATACGGTGGCGTCCACTAACGTTTCGACCATGCCCGTCAGGGCGCCCCCAATTCACGCACGGAGAGAGATCATGAGCGCAGTTCCCCACGAGATGTCTGGTCAGCCCCCCGCCTTCTGCGCGGGTATCGACTACTTTGGCCAGCCCTGGCCGCGTTTCGAAAAACTTGCCGGGCAGCCGGTGATCGGTGAAGGGCAGGCGGCCATCGGCAACCCGTCCGACCCGGCCGTGGTCTACCAGACGCTGCTCGCCGCCGATGCCCTGCGCTACCTCACGCTGCAGGTCACCGGCGCGAAGGCCTCCGGGCATCCCGGCGGGTTTGCGAGCAGCGCGGAGGCCCACGCGGCCCTGATGATGCTCGGCCACACCAACATCGTCACCGAGGTGGGTCACCACGCGCCGGGCTTCTACAGCGCGATGTTTCTCGATACCTCGCTGGAAGAGATGGGCATCCTCACCGTCAACGACCTGCGGGCGCGGTTTCGCGAGCGCGAGGGGCTGCTCGGCCACCTCTCGGGTGCGATCCCAGGCATCCTGGCCCCGGCCGGGCCGCTCGGGCAGGGTCAGCACTTCGCGATGGCGGGTGCGTACCTTCACCGCGACAAGCTTTTCGCCGTGACGCTGGGCGACGGTGGGATGGGCGAGCCCTACCCGCTGTCGGCGATGATGCACTTCAACACCGCCTTTCCGGAGATCACCAATTTCCTCCCGGTGCTGATCTGGAACGGCTATAGCCAGGAGCATCACGCCATGGTCTCCACCTGGAGCAACGAGCGGATGATCGATTACTGGCGCGCGCACGGCTTCGAGGAGGTGGTCCTCGTGGATGCGAAGGCCTTTGACGACAGTCACCAGGACGGGCCGTTCGTAGACAGCACGCGCTTCTCGCTCGACCAGCGCCTCGGCTTCATGCGCACCGTCCTCGAAGGCATGCACCGCGCGGCACGCAGTGCCCTGGGCGGGCGGCTCACGGCGTTCATCGTCAAGCAGCTCAAGGGTGCGGGCGTGCACACGACGGGCGCTAAGTCGCACAACCTGTACCCGGCTGACACGCTGGATCAGCCGCATATGCTCGAGGGACTCCAGCGCCGGGCGCTGCCGCCGAGGGCCTGGGAGATCGTTCGCGCCAACCTGGAGCGGGCCGGGGGAGGGCCTGCCGTGCGGACCGTCGTCACCGAGCAGGTGCTCGAACTCGCGCCGCTGGGGACGTTGCCTTTCGTCGAGTTTGCCGTCGGCGACAAGCAAGTGCCGTCCACTGCGATGGGCACGCTCGCGGCGGCCGTCGGCAAGGCCGATGCGCGTTTTCTGGTCACCAACGCCGACGGCAACGAGGCCTCGGCGATGAAGAACATCAACGACGCGCTCAAGATCCGTCATCCGACCATGGATCCGCTCTACAACCAGACGCCGACCGGGCAGGTCTACGAGCCGCTCAACGAGGATGCCTGCGCAGGGCTGGCGGCGGCGCTCGCGCTGTTTGGCTCGCGTTCGCTGTGGCTGTCCTACGAGAGCTTCGCGATCAACGGCTGGCCGATCTTCCAGACGGTGACCCAGGCGATGGCCGAGCTGCGGCGGAGGACCCCGGCCGCCGTGTGCATGTTCACCGCCGGCGCGCTGGAGCAGGGCCGAAACGGCTGGACCCACCAGCGGCCGGAAATCGAGAGCTACATCGCCGCGCAGATGCGCAACGGCAACGTGTACGCACTGTTCCCGACCGATGCGAACATGATCCAGGCAAGCTACGCCTGGGCGCTCGAACAGCACAACAAGGGCATCGCGATCATCGCTTCGAAGTCACCGCTGCCGGTGCGCACCACGCTGGCCCAGGGCCGCGAGGCTGTCGAACGGGGCGCCGTCACCTTGCACGCCAGTACGGGCGCGGCGAAGGGTACGGTGGTGTTCGCGGTCACCGGAGACATGGTCCTGTTGCCGGTGTTCGAGGCGAAGGATGCGCTCGAGGCCGAGGGCTACGGCGTGCGTATCGTCGCCGTGGTCAATCCACGCCGGCTGTACCATCCGACGGACGTCGCCTGGCAGCACGCGAGCGAACCTGACAACGCCTTCATGGACGACGACCACTTCAATGCGCTGTTCGACGGTGATGCGCTCATTGCGGTCAGCGGTGGTCCGAGTGGTCCGCTCGAGCCGGTGCTCCTGCGCAGCCGCTCGGCAAAGCGCGAGACGTTCGTCTGGCAGCGGGGCGAGACCACCGCATCGCCGGGCGAGCTCATGGCCTACAACGGCCTGACTGCCGTGGCCATGGCCAGTCGCGCGCGAGCCTTGCTCGGCTGAATCGCCACCCGGGGCGGGCCGGCGTTGACCGGCTCACCCCATGCCCCGGCCACCGGTGGAGAGCACCATGGAAACCAAGATCATCGTTCTCGACGACGACCCGACTGGTTCACAGACCGTGCACAGCTGCCTGCTGTTGACGCGGTGGGACGTCGACACCCTGGTCGAGGCACTGGAAGATGCCTCGCCCCTGTTTTTTGTGCTGACCAACACACGCGGCATGGACGCCGGCCAGGCGGCACGAACGACGCGCACGGTTTGTCATCACTTGAAGGCGGCCTTGTCCCGGGTCGCGGAGCGCGGCCGTACGATCAATCCGCTGCTGGTGAGCCGCTCGGATTCCACGCTGCGCGGTCACTACCCGGTGGAGACGGACATCATCGCCGAGGAACTCGGCCCGTTTGATGCGCATTTCCTGATTCCGGCGTTTTTCGAAGGGGGGCGCATCACGCGCGACAGCGTGCACTACCTGATGGTGGACGGCCGACCCGTCCCCGTGCACGAGACGGAGTTTGCGCGGGACTCCGTGTTTGGCTACCGGCACAGCTACCTGCCGGCGTACGTGGAGGAAAAGACCCGGGGCCGGGTGACGGCGGATCGTGTTGAGCGGTTCCTGCTCGCCGACGTCCGGGGTGATGCCCTCCCGCGGTTACTTGCGCTGCGCGACAACGCCTGCTGCGTGGTCGATGCCGAGACGCAGGCGGATCTCAATCATTTCGCCGGTCAGCTCCGCCGGGCAGCCGCCGAGGGCAAGCGCTTCCTGTTCCGCAGTGCCGCGAGCCTCCTCACTGCGCTCGCGGACCTCCCGCCGCAGCCGGTTCCCCCGGAGGAAATGGCGCGCTACGTGCGCGGGCACCGTGCGGGTGCGGTGATCGTGGGGTCACACGTCAGAAAGACCACGCAGCAGCTCGAGGTGTTGCTCGAGTCACCGGGCGTCGTACCCGTCGAGATCGACGTCGAGCACGTGGAGGGCGAGCGCGAGGCGCTGCTCGCCGCAGTGCTCGCGCAGACGAGGCAAGCCCATGAGCAGGGCATCACCCCCGTGATCTTCACCAGCCGCGTCGAAAAGACCTTTACCGACCAACTAGCACGGCTCGCCTTCGGGCAGCGCGTCTCGGCTTTGTTGATGGACGTGGTGCGCGGGTTGCCGCAAACCCTGGGCTATCTCATCAGCAAGGGCGGCATCACCTCCAACGACGTGCTGAGCGACGGGCTCGCGCTGCGCACCGCACGCGTGCTGGGGCAGGTCATCCCGGGTTGCTCGGTGGTGCGCTGCCCGGCGGATCACCCGCGTTTTCCGGAGTTACCGGTCGTGATCTTCCCGGGCAACGTGGGGGACGATCACGCACTGGCCACCGTCTACGAACGGCTGAGCGCCAACGCCGCGCGCGCCCCAATGACTTGACGCGCAAGATCCCGCCTCCTCGAGGCTCGCGCGTGACGGCAGGATCGGGTCCCAGCCCCCGGTTCGAGGTGGGTCAGGGCAACGTGGCGGTCGGCGCCGTTGGCGCTGTGTACCCGCGCGCGGCCATCGCCTCGGGGAGCGTCATGCTCGAGTAGGTGCTGTCGGCAGCCGGGAACAGGTCGAAATCCAGCTCGCCGGTGCCCGCGGCGCGGGACTTCACGACGTTGACGGTGTCGCCCTCGCCGAGCGTCCCATCCAGATCCCGGTCGTAGTCAAAGCTGCCGCCGCCTTCGTAGGTGCATGCGTTGGTCGGCGCGTAGGTGATGTCGGAGCCGCCGCTCACCGGCTCGAACACGCCGCTAGCATCGTTGTAGCGGATAAACTGGCGTTGCGCGTAGGCGCGCAAATCGTGGTTGTTGCCGGGGCCGGCCCAGTTGCAGATCATGCCCTTGATGGAGGCGTCGCCGCCCCTGGAAAGCGCGTCACCGAAACCAAACCAGGCCTCGCCGTCGAGTGGGGTGGTGGTGTTCACAGTGACGTTGAACACACGGCTGTGGCTGTCGCCCACGCCGGCCTGCCAGCCAAAGGCGTAGCGTCCGGCCAAGGTCTTTGGATTGTAGTTGGCCGTAAGCATCTCGAAGTTGTCGCCCCAGCCGTCGGCGCGGCTCGGGCCCTTGGTGTAGCTCGGGTCCACCTGGCCGTCGCTCGCGAATCCGCCGGTGACATGCTGACCGCAGAAGCCGCCTTCGCGCAGGTGCAGGCTCATCGCGGTGGCAGAGGTGCGCTCGTAGACCATCGAGCCCAGCCGGGTCGCGCCCTCGCTGCCGCAGTTGCCACCCGGTTGCTGACCGGGCATCTTCCAGGTCAACAGGCCCTTGTAGGTGCCGCCACCCTCAGCACCGGGCGCGTGCTTGAGCGTGACTTCGACCCCGGCCACGGAGGTCAGGCCGCGGGTGATGGTCATTACCGCCCTGTAGGTCAGCATGTTGGTGGTTGCGTCGCGCTCGACACTGAGCTCGGTGAAGTCGATGGCGGCGGGCTTTTTGTCCTTCATCGCCTCCTTGAGATCGAGGCGCGCGCCTTTACCCGGCAGTCCCCGCTTGCTCTCGTCGGCTGCATCGAGCATCCCGGCCACGATCAGCATGGCCGCCTTGGAAACACCGCCGGCCTTGTCCATGAGGGCGTTCAACTTCGCTGCTGCGCAGGCCGTGCCGTCACTTTCCGCGACCTTCCAGAGGCCCAGGTCGCCGCCGGGTAGCGTCGGGTAAGGCTGCCCGGCCTGCGGGAACGGATCGGCGCCATCCGGATGGTTCTGGTAGGCCAGTGTCGGGCCATAGCAATCGACGTTGCGCGCGTTGCGGAACAGAAGGGCTGGCGCGAGGTGGTCGCGTAACTCGGCTTCGCGCGTAACTCGGCTTCGCCGTGCAACACTTTTTTGATGTGGTCAACGGCAGCGGTATAGCCCGGGATGGGGCTCGGCGTCGCTGTCGGCTTGCCTGCGGTCTCGCCCGCGCGTGCTTGAAGCGTGTTTACCAATTGTGGCAGATCTTCGGCGAGAGCACCCAGCGTGGTCGTCGTTTCGACGGCAAACGGCGAGCTGACCACCAGGCTTTCTGGGTAGGTCGTGCCGTCGCGGGCGGTCGTTACGGTTCCACTGCCGCTGCCGGTGGCCGTGTTCGAGTTGGCGTTGCTGGACGGACTGGTAGTCGGGCCGCCGCCACCGCCGCAGCCGGTGAGGGCCATCGCAATGGCCAGGGTGAGATATCGAGTGCGCACAGGTCCTCCTTGAAGTGGGCGATTGAACCCTCGGAACGAGCCGATGCTGAACTGCCGGAGGTTGGCAGTCTGGGTGCCAGTTATCAGAAATTCAGCAAGCCGCGTGTGCCGACGACGAAACGGGATGGAGTTCCGCGTGAGCGGCGGCGGGGGCCGTGTCGGTACGCGCTTGCAGTAGGCCGAGGGGACATGTTCGAATCGAGGCTATTCCCCAGACTGGAGCTTCGCGGATGTCCACACAAGCGCCGCCCGATGCGCTCATGTTCCTGTCGAGCCGCTGTCCGCACTGTCCCACGGTCCTCGCGGGGTTGGTCGATCTGATCAAGCAAGGGGGGCTGCGCCGACTCGAAGTCGTCAACCTGGAGCAGGCGCCCGACTTGGCAGGACGCTACGGGGTGCGTTCGGTGCCGTGGGTGCGGCTGGGGCCGTTCGACCTGATTGGGCTGCACTCACCCGATGAGCTGCGGCGTTGGGCAGCAAAGGCGGGCTCGCTGGAGGGGCTCGCCGAGTGGTGCGTCGAACGGCTCGGTGAGGGCAACCTGTCCAGCGTGCTCACCAAGGTGCACGAAGACGCCCGGTTTCTCGATGCCTTGTTGCAGTTGCTCGCGGATGAGTCCACTTCCATCACGGTGCGTGTCGGCATCGGCGCTGTCATCGAGGACCTCGCCGGAAGCCCTGCGCTTGCTGAGCGCGTCGGACAACTCGGAGCGTTAACGAAACACCCGCACGCGACGGTGCGCGCGGATGCGGTGCATTTTCTGGGTTTCGTGGGGGAGCCAGCGCGTCCCTTCCTCGAGCGGGCGATTCACGATCCCGACGAACAAGTACGGGGTATCGCGGCGGAGAGCCTGGAGCGACTCGCTCAGAGCCAGTCGACCAGATAGTAGAGGAACTGGCCCTCGGAGGACTTCGACGGCCCGATGACACTGGCCGCGTAGCGGGATTTCTCCGGCCGCGCCCGCTCCAGCGCTGCTTCGCGGCTCTCGCAAACCTCCACGCAGCTCGCGGAGAAGCGGTTGCGGCTGCGCCGCGGGACGTAGACGACCGCGTAGCGTTGTTCGGAGACCCGCGTCTCCGGATCGGGTGGGACCATGCCGCGCATCTGGGAACTCGCGTTGTGAATGCAGCGCCCATCATGCCGCGGCGTGGCGCGAGCGACAATGCCACCCAGCCCGCCTGACGGCCTGCATTATAAAAAAGTCCTTTAGAAAACAGTCGGTTCGGTTTTTGCGACGTTGTTTGCCACTGGCCTTGCTGGTAACATCCGCGCGATTTACCGCTGCGAGCGCGAAACGCGTCCTTAATGACCCGCTATATTTTCATCACCGGCGGCGTGGTGTCCTCCCTTGGCAAGGGCATCGCCGCCGCGTCACTCGGCGCCATCCTCGAGGCTCGGGGCCTGAAGATCACGATGATGAAGCTCGACCCGTACATCAACGTGGATCCCGGCACCATGAGCCCGTTCCAGCACGGCGAGGTGTTCGTCACCGAAGACGGCGCGGAGACCGATCTCGATCTCGGTCACTACGAGCGCTTCGTCCATTGCAAGATGGGGCGGAAGAACAACTTCACTACCGGCCAGGTGTACGAGGAAGTCATCCGCAAGGAGCGGCGTGGCGACTACCTAGGCGGCACCGTGCAGGTCATCCCGCACATTACCGACCAGATCAAGCAGCGTATCCGCAAGGGCGCCGAGGGGGCGGATGTCGCCCTCGTGGAGATCGGTGGCACGGTGGGCGACATTGAGTCGCTGCCGTTTCTGGAGGCGATTCGGCAGATGGGGGTCGAGGAGGGGCATCAGCACGCCCTGTTCATTCACCTCACGCTCGTGCCCTACATCGCCGCGGCCGGTGAGCTCAAGACCAAGCCGACCCAGCACTCGGTCAAGGAACTGCGCTCGATTGGTATCCAGCCCGACGTGCTGTTGTGCCGCAGCACGCACCCACTGCCCGAGAACGAGCGGCGCAAGATCGCCCTGTTCACGAACGTCGAGGAAAAGGCCGTCATCTCCGCGGTTGATCTAGACAATATCTATAAAATCCCGCTGTGGCTGCACGCGCAGAAGCTCGACCAGATCATCCTCAAGAAGTTTGGCCTCGACCTGCCTCCGGCGGACCTGAATGACTGGAAGGCCGTGGTCCACGCCATGGAGTTTCCGGAGGCCGAGGTCACGGTGGCGATGGCGGGCAAGTACGTCGAGCTGACCGAGTCCTACAAGTCGCTCAACGAGGCCCTGACGCACGCCGGCATTCACACTCATACGCGGGTGCACATCCGCTACATCGACTCCGAGAAGCTCGAGGCGGGCGACACCACCGAGCTCAGCGACGTGGATGCGATCCTCGTGCCCGGCGGGTTCGGCCGGCGGGGCGTCGAGGGCAAGATCCAGGCGGTGCGCTACGCGCGGGAGAACCGCGTGCCATATCTCGGCATCTGTCTCGGGATGCAGGTCGCGGTCATCGAGTTTGCGCGGAATGTCGCGGGCCTCGAGGGCGCGCACAGTACGGAATTCGATGCCGCCACGCCCCATCCGGTCATCGCCCTGATCACCGAGTGGCAGGACGCGAGCGGGCGCGTCGAGCGGCGCGACGCGAACACCGACCTCGGCGGCACGATGCGCCTCGGTGGGCAGCAGTGCCGGCTGCGCGGAGGCACGCTGGTGCGCGAGCTCTACGGGCAGGACGTTATCGTGGAGCGTCACCGCCACCGCTACGAATTCAACAACCGCTTCCGTGCGCAGCTTGAGGCAGCGGGCCTGGTCGTGTCTGGCGAATCGATGGACGGCTCTTTGGTCGAGGTTACGGAGCTCCACGATCACCCGTGGTTCGTTGGCTGCCAATTCCACCCGGAATTCACCTCGACACCGCGCGAGGGTCACCCCCTGTTCGCAGGGTTCATCCGCGCTGCGCGCCTGCAGCGCGAAAAGCATGAAGCCGCGAAGGAGGTGGTATGAAGCTTTGCGGATTTGAGGTCGGCCTGGATCGACCGCTGTTCCTGATCGCAGGCCCCTGCGTGATCGAGAGTGAGACGCTGGCGCTCGATACCGCCGACGAACTCAAGGCCATCGCTGAGCGCCTCGGCGTGCCGTTCATCTACAAGTCTTCGTTCGATAAGGCCAACCGCTCCTCGGGCAGCAGCTTTCGCGGGCTCGGTATGGACACGGGGCTGAAGATCCTGGAGACGGTGCGCCGCGAAATCGGTGTGCCGGTACTGACCGACGTACACGAAGATACCCCGCTCGCCGAGGTCGCCGCTGTGGTGGACGTCCTGCAGACTCCGGCGTTTCTCTGCCGGCAGACGAATTTCATCCAGAACGTGGCGCGTCAGGGCAAGCCGGTCAACATCAAGAAGGGTCAGTTTCTCGCCCCGTGGGACATGGCCAACGTGGTTGAGAAGGCACGCGCGGTGGGCAATGACCAGATCCTCGTCTGCGAGCGCGGCGTGTCCTTTGGTTACAACAACCTGGTGTCGGACATGCGGGCGCTGGCGGTGATGCGCAACACGGGCTGTCCGGTAGTGTTCGACGCGACCCACTCCGTGCAGCTTCCGGGCGGGCAGGGCACGAGCTCCGGCGGCCAGCGCGAGCACGTGCCCGTGCTGGCGCGCGCGGCCGTGGCCGCGGGTGTCGCCGGCCTGTTCATGGAGACGCACCCCGACCCGGCCAAGGCGCTCAGCGACGGACCCAACGCTTGGCCGTTGCCGCTGATGGAAGCGCTGCTGTCGACCCTGTGCGAGCTGGATCGCACCGTCAAGGCGTCGGGGTTGATCGAGCAAAGACTAAAATGATTCTGGCAAGCCACACTCGTCGAATCCGCGGAGCGGGGAGGAAAACGCATCGGTTTTCCTTTCATCTTTAGATTAGTTACGGAGTAATCATGACACGCATCAGAGACGTCAAGGGGCGTCAAATCATCGACTCGCGCGGCAATCCAACGGTCGAAGCCGAAGTGATCCTCGAGACCGGCGTCATCGGCCGCGCGGCCGTGCCATCGGGTGCCTCGACGGGAACCCGTGAAGCCATCGAGCTGCGCGACGGCGGCCAGAAGTGGGGTGGCAAGGGCGTGATGACGGCGGTCGGACACGTCAACGGCACGCTCCGCTCCGCCCTCATCGGCTGGGACGTCACGGATCAGACCGGGATCGATCAAACCCTGATCGAACTCGACGGTACGGAAAACAAAGGGCGGCTGGGTGCCAACGCCCTGCTTGCCGTCTCCATGGCTGCTGCGCACGCCGCGGCGGCAAGCACCGGGCAGCCGCTGTACCGCTACCTGGGTGGCTACACGGCAAAGACACTGCCGGTGCCCATGATGAACATCATCAACGGCGGGGTGCACGCGGACAACCGGGTCGACATGCAGGAGTTTATGATCCTGCCGGCCGGCGCACCCAGCTTCGCCGAGGCCCTGCGCTACGGCGCCGAGGTGTTCCACACCCTCAAGGGCGTGCTGAAGTCGCGCGGCTACAACACGTCCGTCGGCGACGAGGGCGGCTTCGCGCCAGATCTGCCCTCCAACGAGGCGGCCATCGAGGTGATCCTCACGGCGATCGAAAAGGCGGGCTACAAGGCGGGGCAGGACATCTGGCTCGGCGTCGATGTCGCAAGCTCCGAGTTCTACCGCGACGGCCGCTATCACCTGGATTCGGAGAACAAAAGCTTTGATTCCGCGGAGTTCTCCGCGTACCTGGAAAGCTGGGTCGACCAGTACCCGATCCTCTCGGTCGAGGACGGCATGGCCGAGGACGACTGGGATGGCTGGGTTCACCACACGCGCAGGCTGGGCAGCAAGGTGCAATTGGTCGGGGATGACCTGTTCGTGACCAATACCAAGATCTTCCAGGAGGGCATCGACAAGGGTATCGCCAACTCGATCCTGATCAAGGTCAACCAGATCGGCACGCTCACCGAGACCATCGCGGCGATCGAGCTCGCCGGGCGCAACGGGTACTCGTGCGTGGTTTCGCACCGCTCGGGCGAGACCGAGGACACGACCATCGCCGATCTCGCGGTGGCCAAGGGCACCGGCCAGATCAAGACTGGTTCCATGTCGCGTTCCGACCGCATCGCCAAGTACAACCAGTTGCTGCGCATCGAGGAGGCGCTCGGTAAGGACGGCGTTTACGCCGGAACGCAGGCCTTCGGTCGGTTCCTTTGACCGAGCTGTGTGCCGCGCGCCGTTCGCGTGCCCGAATGGCGCGCGCCACCTTGAGGCGCCCGATCATCGCAGGCGGCAGCCGCTGTGCGCCCCCATGCCTGGGGTTCCCAACGGCTGAAAGCGTCGTAGAGTACCTTCGTCAGTACCCCGACTGGCCGGGCCGTGACCGGGTGAATCGCCTGCCTTCATGAGACTGTTGATCGTCGTACTCATTGCGCTCCTCGTGCTGCTGCAGTATCGGCTGTGGGTCGGTGATGGCAGTTTTTCGCAGGTGGCGCGTCTGAAGCAGACTGTCGAGGAGCAGCGGCGCGAGAACGAGCGATTGCGCAGCCGCAACCAGGCGCTCGAGGCAGAGGTGCAGGATTTGCACCGGGGCCTTGCCGCGATCGAGGAACGGGCACGCAGCGAACTCGGCATGATCAAGAAGGGCGAGACCTTTTTCCAGATCATCGAATCTCCGACCCCGCAGGATGCGCCTGTCGAGTCCCGCGGCAAGGCGCTCAAGGGCACGCACGACAAGCGATGAGCGAGCGTTACTGGGCCGTGGTTCCTGCTGCCGGCATTGGGCGTCGCGTTGGAGGCCCGCTGCCTAAGCAATATCTCAAGCTGCTCGGTACCGCGGTGCTCGTGCATACGCTGCGACGAATTGCGGGTGTGCCAGAGGTCGAGGGCATCGTGGTTGCGCTGGCGGCCGACGACCCGTGGTGGGACGAACTCGACCTCCAGGTGGACAAACCCGTGCGCACGGTGGTGGGGGGTGCCGAGCGCGCGCACTCGGTCGCCGCCGCTGTGGCAGCGCTCTGCAGCGAGCTTGGCGAGCGGGACTGGATACTCGTCCACGATGCGGCGCGGCCCTGCGTGCGCATCGATGACATCCGCAGGCTGATCGGCGCGGTGCGCCAACACCCGTGTGGCGGCCTGCTCGCAAGCCCGGTGCACGATACGGTCAAGCAGGCCGGCATGCAGGGTGAGGTCGTCGCCACGGTCGATCGCAGCCGCTTGTGGCGCGCACTCACCCCGCAGTTGTTCCGCGCGCCGCTGCTGCACGCGGCGCTGCAAGCGGGCCTCACGCAGGTCGAGCGCATCACCGACGAGGCCAGCGCCATGGAGCTGGCCGGGCATCGGCCGCTGCTCGTCGAGGGCAGCGCCACCAACATCAAGATCACCCGCGCCGAGGACCTAGCGCTGGCCTCCTTCTACCTCAGCAACGAGGCGTCCCTGTCATGAACCTGCGCATCGGTCACGGCTACGACGTGCACGCCTTCCGTGAGGGCGACCTCCTTGTGCTGGGCGGTGTACGTATCCCGCACGATCGCGCGTTTGCCGCGCATTCCGACGGCGACGTGCTCATCCACGCCCTGTGTGACGCCCTGCTGGGGGCTGCAGCGCTCGGTGACATCGGCCGGCATTTTCCGGATACCGACCCGCGCTACCGGGGAATCGACAGTCGGCTGCTCCTGCGTGAGGTGGTGCGTCTACTGCGGGAGGCGGGCTATGCCATCGGCAACGTCGATGCCACGATCGTGGCCCAGGCGCCCAAGATGGCCCCGCACATCGGCCAGATGCGAGCACACTTGGCTGCGGACCTCGGCGTGGATATCAGGTGCGTCAATGTCAAGGCGACGACGACCGAGCGGCTCGGCTTCGTCGGGCGCGAGGAGGGCATCGCCGTTCACGCCGTCGCTCTGATCGAGGCGCGCGAATAGCGGGGCCGAGCGACTCTCAAGCCTGCCTCTCTGTTTGCTGCGCCCACGTCTCAGCCCCGCGAAGGCATTGCGTATCGTTCGATGGGCCGGCCTGGCCAGCTTCACCTCGGGTTAAGCCTACTGGTGTATCCTCATGAAGCATCCGCAGCGGGCCGGTGTGTGAGCCAGTCCCGATGCCCAGGCGTCTTCTTCGAGGTAGGCAATGACAAAGCAATCCGTTCATGTGTCAGAGGTGGCTGCCGGCGGGCGGATGCGGTGCGCCCTGGCGCGCCTCGCGTGCGTCGGTCTGAGTGTGGGCATGTCCGTCGCACTCGCGGCCAACGAACTGCCCGATCTCGGCGGTACGGCGGCCTCTGCGCTGTCGCCCCGCGCGGAACGCGAGCTCGGCACGGCGACCATGACCCGCCTGCGCGCGGCGGGTGGCGTGTTAGATGATCCGGAGATCAACGCCTATCTCAACAGCCTGGGCAGCCGGTTGCTGGCCACGGGGCTCGGGGGCGATCAGGCCTTTCAGTTCTTCGCCGTCGGGTCATCGGAAATCAATGCCTTTGCGCTGCCCGGCGGTTTCATCGGCATCAACACCAAGCTCATCGAGACCGCCGAGACCGAGAGCGAGCTCGCCTCGGTGCTGGCCCACGAGATCAGCCATGTCACCCAGCGGCACATTGCGCGCCAGCTCGAGGCGCAGTCCGGCGCGGCGCTGACCACGGTCGCCGCGCTGGCCGCGGCGATCGTCGCGGCCAAGAGCGGCAACGGTGAGGTCGCCTCGGCGGCGATGACCGGCGCCATGGCAGGCCAGATGCAGCAGCAGATCAACTACACGCGGGAGAACGAACGCGAGGCGGACCGCGTCGGCTTCCAGATGCTTGAGCGCGCCGGCTTTGACACGCGCGCCATGGCAAGCTTTTTCCAGCGCCTGCAGGATGCCTCGCACAGTCAAGACAACCAGCTCTACGGTTACTTGATGACCCACCCCCTGACCGGCGAGCGCATCGCCGAGGCGCAGAACCGGTCGCTCGGCAAGCCGGCCACCGCATACCGCGACAGCTTCGACTTTCATCTCGTGCGCGCCCTGCTGCTGAGCTACCGTGGCAAGCCGGAGGAGGCGGTCAAGCGTTTCCGCGACGCGCTGGAGCAGCCAGGCCAGGGGCGCAACCGCGACGCGACCCGCTACGGCCTCGCCGCGGCGTTGCTCCGTGCCCGCGAGTGGGGCCAGGCGAGCGCGGAGATCGACAAGCTCGACCGCGCCGGGGTGCGCCATCCGATGATCGAGTCGCTGGCTGCGCAGATTCTGCAGCAATCCGGCCAGTACGCAGCGGCCCTCAAGCGCTACCGCAGCGCGCTGGCGGATTATCCGGATCATTTGCAGCTCGTCTACGACTATCCGCGCACGCTCATGCTCGACAAGCAGCCCACGCAGGCCGCGCAGTTCATCGAGCGACAGCTGGCTCGCCGGGGTGACGACCCCACCCTGCATCAGCTCGCCGCGGAGGCCTATGACGCGCTCGGTCAGCGCACCCGCTCCCACCTGCACCAGGGCAAGTATTACGCGCTGGTCGGCCAGCTGCGTCTGGCGATGGAGCAGTTCCAGATCGCGATCAATGCGGACGATGGCGGCGTGACCTCACGGCAGGTGGCCGAACACCGGCTCTCCGAAACGCGGGAGAACTACAAGAAGTTCGAACGCGAACTCGAGGCGCGCGGTGAACGGCTCCCGGTGCTGGGGCACGCTGCGGCTCACCGTTGAACCGCGGCTGCGCCGCGCTTTCCGGCCCCGCCCATCGGAGGCGCGCTCGACGCCCGAGCCGTCGATCGACCGGCCTGCCGCGTGCGGCTTCGCGCAGGCGTCCGCCCTGCGCTACACTCACGCCCCCTCACTGGAACGGAGCGCCTGCCGCATGTGGTTCAAGCATCTCACGGCCTACCAGCTGACCAAGCCCTTCGAGTACACGCCGGACACGCTTGCCGAACACCTCGATGCGGCGCGTTTCAGCCCGTGCCCAAAGCATCAGCTCTACAGCGCGGGCTGGACGCCGCCGTCAGCAAACGAGGAAGGTGGGCTGGTGCACGCCGGTTCCGGTGCGCTACTGGTCTGCCTCAAGCGCGAGGAGCGCATCCTGCCCGCCAGCGTCATCAAGGACTTCGTCGCCGAACGGGTGGAGACCATCGAGACCACCGAACTGCGCAAGGTGCGCAAGAAGGAGCGGGACCAGATCCGCGACGAGGTGACCTTCGATCTGATGCCGCGCGCCTTCACGCGCAGCACCGCGACGCAGGCGATGGTTCTACCGGCGCAGCGGCTGCTGCTCGTCGATACATCGAGCAAGCGCAGAGCCGATGAATTTGTCGAACTCTGGCGCACCACCCTTTCCGACGCACCGCTTGCCATCCCGCAGGTCCGCACGGCGCCGGGCGAGCTCATGACGCGCTGGCTGAACGACGCCTCGACGCTCCCCGAGGATCTTGCGCTCGGTGACGAGTGTGAGTTGCAGGACACGGGAGAGGAGGCGGGAACCGTGCGCTGCCGCCGTCAGGACCTCACCAGCGAGGAGATCCGCAACCACCTCGAGGCCGGTAAGCGTTGCGTCAAGCTCGCGCTCACCTGGGCCGATTCGCTCACTTTCGTCCTCATCGACGACCTTGGCGTGCGTCGGCTCAAGTACAGCGACGAACTGCAGGAGCAGGTCGGCGAGGCGGATGAAGCGGAGCGCTTCGATGCGGAGTTCACGCTGATGGCGCTGGAACTCTCCAGGTTTGTGCCCCGGCTCGCGGAGGTGTTTGGTGGGTATGCCGAGGTGGATTGAGGGCCCACACGCTGCCGACTGCGCGGCATCGTCGAGCGGCCTGCGGAAATCCTCCGCGTCTCGGCGGTATACTCTCGAAACTTTCAACAGAGGGCGCTCACATGCAAATCACCACGGGCACGGTCGTTACGCTGGATTACACACTCAAGAATGATCAGGGCGAGGTGCTCGAGCGCAGCGACGCCACCGATCCCTACACCTACCTGCACGGCGGGGATGACATCATCCCCGGCCTGCAAAAGGCGCTCGAAGGCCACGAGGCCGGTGACGAGCTGGAGATCGTCGTGGTGCCCGAGGAGGGCTATGGGGAGCGCGATGACAACCTGGTGCAGACGGTCTCCCGCGACCTGTTCGGCGATAACGAGGTCGAGGTGGGCATGATGTTTCATGCGCAGACCGAATACGGGCATCAGGTCGTGGTCGTCCGGGAAGTGCTCGACGACGAGGTAACCATCGATGGCAACCATCCGATGGCGGGAGAGACGCTGCATTTCGATGTGAAGGTCAAGGACGTGCGCCCCGCCACCGCCGAGGAGCTCGAACATGGCCACGCGCACGGGCACGGCGAGTGCGGCCAGGAACACCACGCCTGCGGGTGCGGCCACGATCACTGAACCCAAGGGGCCGCCAGCTCCGCGCGCCAGGCGGCGTGGAGCCCCATCGGCTTGATGAGGACTCAATGACTCGCAGCAGATTTTGAAGCCGTCTGACTCGCTGCGCCGGGGATAAGGCCCGCCACAGGCGTGTGCTATGCGCGTTTTAGGCGTTCCTCGCCGCCGGTTGGAAAAACCCCCAGCACGCCCACGCCGGAGCGCGTCAGATCCGCTGTTCGGCCGGTTTGCTGGCTGGTGAGGCGCCTTGGGGTTGGGTGTCGAAAGACGGGGCCTTTTGTAGTTCCTTGTTCAGTTCGTCCATGCCCTTGCTCAGCTCCTTCATCGCCTCCTTGATGCCCTGCGCGAAGAGCTGACCGAGCTGGGCGCCGAGTTCCTGCGATTTCTGTTCGTCGGAGAGCGCGTTGAGCTGCTGCTTGAGCTGGGGCAGCTCCTGATTCAACGCCTGGATGAACGACTGCACGCCGCCGCTGATCGAGCGTGAGAGCCCCTCGCTCAGTGCCGAGAGATTACCGCTGAGCTGATTGACCATGAGGTTAGTCGTGGCTGCAACCAGTGCATCGACGCTCTCCTGGCCGTGCACCTTCCACTCACCACCCTCGCGCACCAGGCGCGTGGCGATCGGCAGTCGCGTCTCCTTGCCCTTGTCCTCACCGATGAGCGTCGTCGCCACCTGCGCCCTGCCATCCTGCTCCTGCGCGGCCCCGACTTCCACGCGCTTGAGCATGCCGTCCTTGTTGGACAGCAACCTAGGGTCGCGCAGCGTGTCCTTCGCCGTGTAGCGCAGCATGCGCTCTTGGTCGTTGTCGATGACCGCCGACCAGAACTCGCGCGTGACGTCGGTCGAAGAGGCAGGTTGGAGCGCGCAACCGCCCAGCAGGGCGAGCACGAGCAAGGCGACGATCTGGCGGTGGTGCATGAGTTTCATCGACGTGTGGCTCCCAGTTCAGAAGGGCGATGATGCGCCCGAGGATGCGCCTGACGTAGTTTGTAATGTATCAGCGCGCCGTACGCTACTAAGCGGCAAGGGCTTCACGGAGTTTTACAATCACCACCGCGCAAGCCGGCGGGCTCACCCCGTCATTGCGCGGAGTATTTCGCCGCAGGCCCTGCAGCGGTACTCCATGCGCCGGCCCAGGATGCGCAGATGCCGCGTGGTGCTCAGTTCATGTTGTCGGCAGCCGCAACGATAGAGAAAACGCTGCTGGCGGCGCACAGGGATTCCATCGAGGCTGTGGCGATGCGTGGCACGCGGCGTGGAAAAGCCGAACAGCCGCATCACCGCGCGCCACTCAGCCCCGTGCGCCGCCACGCGTCGGCCCGGGTGGAGCTGCTCGACGACATAGTGGGCAACCTCGTGCGGCACGGTCTCGTTCAGGCCGTCTTCGAAATAGCGGGCGAACAACCACGGGTTATAGCGGATGCGGCGTCGATCACGGTCGCGCACGTAATAACCCCAGGCACTGCCGCGCACGTCGAACGTGATCTCCACCGGCGCAAGCCGCGCCAGGCCGAAGGCGCTGGCTGCAGTGGCGATGCACGCCCGCGTGGTGGCAACGACGCGCTGCATCTGGCCTTCGTCGAGCGGGAAATCTTGGGGCATTGAGCGCTGGGGACGGGGCGGTTGAGAGATAGGGTATCGTAGCCAGTAATGGATGGCGCTGCTATCGTAACCGCCGATTCAGAAGCCTTCGGGGGATATTTCTCATGTCGGAGATGGACCTGCGCGCTGCGCGGCGGGACTACGACAGCGGTGAACTGAGCCGGGCCTTTTTGGCGGCGGACCCCTTCGAGCAGTTCGCCCGCTGGATGCGCGAGATCGTGGAGCGGGGCGCCGTCGAACCTACCGCAATGATGCTGGCAACCGCGGGCGCAGATGGCCAGCCCGCAGTACGCACGGTGCTGCTCAAGCACGTCGATGCGGCCGGATTCTGCTGGTACACGGACAAGCGCAGTGACAAGGGGCGGCAGCTCTCCGAAAACCCGCGGGCGGAGCTGCTGTTCTATTGGCCGGAACTCGCGCGTCAGGTGCGGGTGGCTGGCACGGTGGAACACCTGCCGGACGCCGAGGCAGACGCGTATTTCTCCTCGCGGCCGATCGAAAGTCGTTTCAGCGCGGCCGTGTCGGTGCAGAGCGCGGTCGTGCGCGATCGCGCCGAGCTGGAGACGAGGCTCGCAGAGCTGCGGCAGGCTTACCCCGAGGGTGACGTGCCGCGGCCGACCGGTTGGGGCGGCTATCGCCTGGTGCCTGAGCGCTTCGAGTTCTGGCAGGGGCGGCCGAACCGGCTGCATGACCGCTTCCGCTACAGGAGGGCTGGCAGTCGTTGGGTGATCGAACGCCTGTCCCCGTGAGCGAGCCTGGAGCCATCAAACTCGATCCGCTGTGGCGCGAGGCGCTGGGGTCTGAGTTCGAGCAGCCTTACATGCGTGAGCTGCGCGCCTTCCTGGTTGCCGAGAGGCAGGCGGGCAAGCGCATCTTCCCGAGCGGCGGCCTCTGGTTCAACGCCATGAACAGCACGCCGCTCGACCAGGTGCGTGTCGTCATACTCGGGCAGGACCCTTACCCGACGCCGGGGCACGCCCACGGGCTCTGCTTCTCCGTGCTGCCCGACGTCCGGCCTTTGCCCAAGTCGCTCATCAACATCTTCCGCGAGCTGCGCGATGATCTCGGGATCGAGAATCGCAACGGCCACCTCGCACGCTGGGCCGCGCAGGGCGTGCTGCTGCTCAACGCGGTGCTGACGGTCGAGGCGGGCCGGCCCGGCAGCCATCAGGGCAAGGGCTGGGAGCGTTTCACGGATCGTGCCGTCGCGGTGCTCAACGACCTGCCTCGGGCGCTCGCGTTCGTGCTGTGGGGCAGTTACGCCCAGCACAAGGGCAGCATCATCGACCGGCGCCGGCACCTGGTCATCGAGAGCCCACACCCCTCGCCACTGTCCGCCCATCGGGGGTTTTTCGGCAGTCGGCCGTTTTCGCGGATCAACGACTTCCTCACGCGCCAGGGATCGCCGACGATCGACTGGCGAACTGACGGGCTGCCGGCTTGAGTGAGCAACTACTGTTCGTCTATGGCAGCCTGCGGCGCGGGCTGGCCAACGCCTGGGCCGCGCGACTCGCGCGCGAGGCCCGCTGGCTCGGTCACGCCAGCGTGCAGGGCGCGGTGTACGACCTGGGCGGCTACCCGGGGTTGATGCCTGCAAGGGGGCAGCGCTGTCCCGTTCAGGGTGACCTCTACCGACTGCCAAACCCGGCGAGGACGTTTTCCTGGCTCGACCGATACGAAGGCTGCTCGCGCGCCGATCCCGCGCCGCATGAGTACCGGCGGGTGCGTCTGCCGGTGCGCGATGCGCGTGAGCGTCCCCGGCTCGCCTGGGTCTACATCCTGAACCGGCCGGCGTGGCGCGCCCGTCCGCTGCGGCCGGCCGGCTGCGCGGGGCGCGTCACGGCACCGCGTGAGGCTGCGCGCGGCGCCTGCGCGCGAACGCTGCGCATCGTCCAGCTCACGGACCTGCATCTGTTCGAACACGACCAAGGCTGGCTCGACTGGCACCACGACTGCCGCCACGTCAACACGCACGCCACCCTGAACGCCGTGCTCGCGGAGATGAACCGGCAGGAGCGCCATGTGGATGCCGTCGTCGTCACCGGCGATATCGCTCAGTCCCCGACCGAACTGACCTACCAGCGCGTGCGGGCGTGGCTTGGGGAGCTACGCGCACCCGTGTACTGTCTGCCCGGCAATCACGATGATGCGGCGCTCATGCGGCAGGTACTGGCTGGGCAGGGTGTGACCGCACCGGATCATGTCGTCCTGGGGCGCTGGCTGCTGGTCCTGCTTGACTCGACCGTGGCGGGGCAGTCAGCGGGCACGCTGGGGCAGGGCCGGCTCGACGCGCTGGAGACGCTGCTCACGGGGCACGCAGACCGCAATGCTGTCGTCTTCATCCACCACCCGCCGGTTGCGGTCGGCAGTGCGTGGCTGGACCGCATCGGGTTGCGCGACGGATCGGCGTTGCTCACGCGGCTCAAGCGCCACCGCCACGTCAAGGCGGTGGTGTTCGGGCACATCCATCAGGGGTTCGACGCGCAGTGGCAGCACTTGCGGCTGCTGGGCACGCCCTCGACCTGCGTGCAGTTTCTCCCGCGCCGCGCGGCGCATTTCTACGACCGGCTGCCGCCCGCGTACCGCTGGATTGACCTGCATCCCGATGGTCACCTGACGACAGGCGTGCATTACGTGCATGGCGACCCGCGCGGCCCAGCACCGGGCGTGGCGAAGCTCAGCCTTCGGTGATTCCGGTGGACTTGCCATCCACACTGGTGGCGTTCTTGCGCGCCCAGTAGTCCTCGATGCCGTCGCGGGCCTTTTTCTCAGACCATTCGCGTAAGATCTCGCGCTCGCCGCGGTACTCGAGCAGCGGCACGCCAAAGCCGCATGAGGTCATCGCCAGTTCGACGCGCATATCGACGATTTGGCGCGCGCCGGGCAGGGAAGGGAACAGCCCGAGCAGCTCGTGCCACTCGGCATCCCGCGGGTGGATCGCCCGCGCCGAGCCGTACACGCGCAGGATCTTGGGGTCACCCGAAAAGGCGCAAAACATCAGCGTCATGCGGCTGCTTTCGCGCAGGTGCGCGGCAGTCTCGTTACCAGAACCCGTGAGGTTCAGCCACACGATGCGCCGCTCGTCGAGTACGCGCAGGGTGTCCATGCCCTTCGGGGAGACGTTGACGCGGCCTTCGGCAGCGGCCGTGCCGACGAAGAAAACGGGTTGCGCGCGGATGAAGTCGATCAACCGCGCATCGAGCGCGTCGTAGCGTTTGCCCATCTCAGTCGTGACGGTGCCGGCGGTGGGGTGCTGCGTCGGGAACTGGGTCGTAACCGCTGCTACCCCACGGATGACAGCGGCCGATGCGCCGCAGCCCGAGCCCGAGTCCACGCAGCGCGCCATGCCGCTCAAGCGCCTCGATCATGTACTCCGAGCAGGTGGGTTCGAAGCGGCAGTGTGCGCCAAGCCACGGTCGCACGAGGATCTGATAGGCCCTGACGAGCCAGACGAGCGGCCGTTCCAGCATCGGTCAGCCGCCTGTTTTGGCGCCGTAGAGCGTGGCGGGATCGATCAGGGGGGCCGTGGCGATCTCCACCGTGTCTCCCTGTACGGCGTTGTAGAAACAACTCGCCCTGCCGGTGTGGCAAGCTGGTCCGGTCTGATCCACGAGCAGCAGGAGCGTGTCACCGTCGCAGTCGATGCGCAGCTCGTGCAGGCGCTGGATTTGCCCGGATTGCTCGCCCTTACGCCAGAGCTTGTTGCGTGAGCGCGACCAGTAGCAGACGCGACCCGTGCTGAGCGTCTCCTCGAGCGCCTCGGGGTTCATCCAGGCCATCATCAACACCTCGCGCGTGTCGTGCTGCTGGGCGATGGCCGGAATCAGCCCATCGCCGTTCCAGCGCAAGTGCGCGCGAACGTCCTCCCAGTCGAAACGCTCACCCTTGACGGCGCGTTCCAGTGTCTTGAAATCGGTCATCTCGGTGCAAAGAACAAATCAACTCGATGTTGATGGTAGCACGAGGCACCCTCCATCCCATCAAGCCATCGACTGCACGAGAGCCCCACAGGCGCCCCACCATCGGGAGGGCGCCTCCCTCACTACGACGGTTTTGCGCGGCGTCAACGGCGTCGCGGCCCCGGGGGCATCCACGGCGGCGGACCGCCCATCGGTCCGGGCGGAATGCCGGCCCAGGGCGGAGGCTGCATACCCGGCGGCATCACCGGCACGCGTCCCTCGCGCAGCGCGGCCATGTGTTGCTCGAAGAGCTGTGCCTCGCGCTTCTGGTGCTCGAGGAAATGGGCCTGTTCCTGCTCCTGATAGCGCAGGAAGGCCTCCTGGTCGCGCTGCTGTTTCAGGGCGAAACCCTTTTGGTCGCGCTCCTGGTGGGCGATGAAGGCCGCGCGCTGCTGCTCGATCCATTGCGGGTCGACCGGGGCGCCGGGCGGTCCAGCAGGCGGCACGGGCAGTGGCGCCGAGGCTGGGGCCGAGACTTCGACCGTCGCAGGGGTGGTTACAACGTCAGGCCCGGCCGGGCCCACCGAGCCCTCGGTGCCCGCGGTGGCGTGCGGTGCAGGTGCAGATGCCGTGCCCGGCAGCGGGGCGCTCAGGATCTCCTTGATCCGCTCGAGCAGCGACGTCTCGTCGTCCGCGTCTTTGCCGGACGAAGCGGTTGGTGCGGGCTTGGCTTGCTGGGTCCCCGGCAGCGGGGCGTTGAGGATTTCGCCCAGTCGCTCGAAGAGGCCTTTTTCGGGTTGGTTCGCGTCACTCATGTTCACAGTCCCCTCGCCAACGCGTCAGCGCTTGAGCCGGTTGGAAAGCCACACGAGCAGCAGCGCGCCGAGCACTGCCGTCACCAGTGTGACGATCAATCCACCCGTCGTCGGCGCAATATAGAGCGCGATGATGTACCCGCCGACCACACCACCCGCCAAGCCCAGAATGGCATCACCCGCCGTACCGAACGGCGGTGTGCCGCCCACGAAACGCCGGCCCACGATACCTGCCACGGCGCCGATGACGAGCCAGGCGATCAAAGACCAAGATGGCCATGAAGTCATGGTTGCTACTCCTCAAGGATGTCTGCATTTATTTGGATTCTCGACGAGCTCGAGTATCAGCGAGCGTTACTTGTGAAAGCAATCACAACATCGTGACGGAATGTAAACGGCTGCCAGCCGCTTCGCGCCGATCGAGGACGCGCAGACTGCCGGCTGCCGCGCCCTTTGGGTTGCTCGTGATTCCGGGTAGGTGGCTTGTATAATACGCCATCGCTCCACTAAGGCTGCTCATGCAAGAGGCTGCTCACACCGCCGCGCCACCCACCGGGCGGCGGCTTGCGACGCTGGTCGTCGGTGCTATCGGCGTCGTGTTCGGCGACATTGGGACGAGCCCCCTGTACGCCATGCGGGAGATCTTTTCCGGACCACACCCCCTGGACGTGGGTCCCGTGAACGTGCTCGGGGTGCTCTCCCTGATCTTCTGGGTACTGTTCATCATCGTATCCCTGCAATACATGACCATCATCATGCGCGCCGACAACCAGGGCGAGGGCGGGATCATGGCCATGATGTCGCTGGTCAGTCGCGCCATCGGCGGACAACCCCGGTGGCACTGGTCGTTGATGGTGCTCGGCCTGATCGGCGCGGCGATGTACTACGGCGACGGGATGATCACGCCGGCGATCTCCGTTCTGTCAGCAGTCGAGGGTCTGGTGGTGGCGAATTCCTCGTTGCAGCCGCTCGTGGTTCCCACGGCGGTCGTCATCCTCGTTGCGCTGTTCGTGGTTCAGCGCGGCGGAACGGGGCGGATCAGTATCGTGTACGGGCCGATCACCATCCTCTGGTTCGCTACGCTGGCCACCATGGGCGTGGCAAACATCGTGTCAGCGCCCGAGGTGCTGGCAGCGGTCAATCCCGCCTACGCCTGGTCTTTCATCGTGCAGTATCCGGTGGCCGCGATGCTGTCGATGGGCGGCGTGGTGCTCGTCGTCACCGGCGCGGAGTCGCTCTACGCGGACATGGGGCACTTCGGCAAACGGCCGATCCGCGTGGCGTGGTACGGATTCGTGATGCCCGCGCTGCTCCTCAATTACTTTGGCCAGGGTGCGCTACTGCTCAGCGACCCGACGGCCGCGTCGAATCCCTTCTACCGGATGGTGGCACCGGAGCTGGTACTGCCGCTCGTCGTGCTGGCGACGCTCGCTACCATCATCGCCTCGCAGGCCGTGATCTCCGGTGCGTTCTCGGTCACGCGCCAGGCGATCCAGCTCGGCTACGTGCCGCGGATGGCGATTCGCCACACCTCCAAGCTGGAAGCCGGGCAGATCTATGTGCCCTTCGTGAACTGGACGCTCATGGTCGGCGTCATCGCGCTGGTGCTGGGCTTCAAGGACTCCACTCACCTCGCTGCCGCATACGGGGTCGCTGTGACGATGACGATGGCGATCGACGCAGTGCTGGGGTTCGTGATCGTCACCGTGCTGTGGCGCTGGAATCGCTGGCTGGCGGGCCTGGGCCTGGTGCTGATTCTGGGCGTGGACCTCACGCTGTTCTCGACGATGATCCCCAAGATCGCTCACGGTGGCTGGTTCCCGCTGCTGATCGGCGCGGTCCTCTTCACGCTGCTCAGCACCTGGAAGCGCGGCCGCCAGCAGCTCAAGGAGCGTCTCTTGAGCAGCGCGATTGACCTCGACACGTTCCTCGCCTCACTCAAGGCGCACCCGCCGCTGCGGGTGCCAGGTACGGCCGTGTATCTCAACAGCCACTCGAGCATCGTGCCGCATGCGCTCCTGCACAACCTCAACCACAACAAGATTCTCCATCAGCGCCTGATCTTCGCGACGGTGGTCAACGAAGGCGTCCCGTTCGTGCCGCCCAAGAAGCGGCGCGAAGTCACGCAGATCGGCGACAACATCTACCGCGTCACCTTGCACTACGGCTTCATGCAGACGCCCAACATCCCGCGCGAACTGGAGCGTTGCGACGCCTTCATCCATGACTTCAACCTGATGGAAACCACGTTCTTCTTCAGTCGCGAGACCCTGGTGCCGAGCAACCTGCCCGGCATGGCGCGGTGGCGTCAGTTGCTGTTCGTGTGGATGGCGCGCAACGCGCAGGGTGCGATGACCTTCTTCCAGATCCCGACCAACCGCGTGATCGAGCTGGGAACGCAGATCGAGATCTGACCGCTTACGCTCAACGCTGGGCCACCATCCCTGGGGTGCCAGTCGCACGCAGCCCGTTGGAGGCTCGCGCACGGGCGTCCTTGAGGAGCGTCAGCCGCCAGGCCTCCAGCAGATCGGCAAAACGCGTGCGGGTCGCGACGCGGTTGAATGCATCCGCCGTGGTGCGCGACAGGGCGTGATAAAGCCGCGGATTCACCGCGATCTGCTGGAGTTTGAGCGCCAGATCACCGGGGGTCTGCGCGGTGAAGAAACACACGCCCTCCCCGTGACGCAGCACCCCGCTCAGGGCGGATCGGTCGTCGGCCAGCACCGGGATGCGCAGCGCCAGCGCATCGGCGACCAGCGGCGGCACGCGCTCAGCACCCGCCGGCGAGGCGGCCACACACAGCACGTCGGCCGCCTGCAGCAGGGCCTCGGTAAACTGTCCTTCGACATGGCCGTGCAGCTCGATCAATCCGGGGGGAGCCACGTCGGCCAGGTTTTTGAGACGGGACAGGTCGGGTCCGTCGCCTAGCACGTCGAGCCGGAGCCGCAGGCCGTTGTCCGACAGCTGGATGACGGCCTCGAGCAGGTCTTGCACACCCTCATGGGCAACCAGCCGCCCCGTACACAGCAGGCGAATGGGTCTGGTCTCATCGAGTCGCCGCACGGCTTGGCTGGCCGGTGTTGCGCGCGCGGCGAATTCGTATGCGGTCGCCTTGGATCCCGAGAGGCCGTTAGCGATCAGCGAGTCGGTGGCTGCCTGGCGGAAGTTGGCCACGCAGTGGAATGTTGGGTGGTTCAACAGGCGCATGTAGCGCCGCGCAAATCGGCGGTTCCAGCTACGTGTGGTGTCTAGGGGGCCGGAGAAGATGGCGAGCGTCGGGACGCCGCGGAGTTGCGCGTAGCGTGCTGCGTAGTAGCCGATCAGCGTGTCGTCACGCAGCAGCAGGTGCGTGGGCCGAAAACGGATAAGATGGTGCAGCAGGCGTAGCCCCGCGACGTGGAACGCCAGGCGCCGGGGCACAAAGCGCGGCGGGGTTGGGATGTGCACGTAGTGGTGCCAGTGACCGTCCACGCACAGGGACTCGTTGGCGGGTGCACCCAGGTTGATGACGCAGTGCGGTTGCGGCTCCAGCAGCCGCTTCAGCGCCTCGACGCTCTCGCGCATCCCGAGGTACGTTTCGGCCTCCCCGCTCTCGATCAGACGACGCGTGCGCAAGTAGTCGCCGCGCTGCACGACGGCCAGTCGGATCTCCATGGCAGACACCTCACCCCATTCGGTGTTCTTATCGTTCTTGCGTTTCTTATCGGACGCTAAGCGCGCAGCTTGAGGGCGCGCTTTGTGCGGCGGCTCACATCGCTGTAGAGGTCGCAGGGGTTCCGTAACGGGGCGGTGCAGGTGCCGTTGCCGGTGGAATCGGTCACAATCAGCGGCCTGTCGGCTCTTCGCTATGCGCCCGCGTGTTGCAGATTTCTTCCACCGTCCAAATCCCCGAGCGCGAGATCGAGATCACCGCGATCCGTGCTCAGGGCGTCGGCGGACAAAACGTCAACAAGGTTTCCTCCGCGGTCCACCTGCGTTTCGACATTCGCGCATCGTCCTTGCCGGAGTTCTACAAGTCGCGGCTGCTCGCACTCCAGGACAGCCGGATCACCAAGGAGGGTGTCATCGTCATCAAGGCCCAGCAGCACCGCAGCCAGGAACAGAATCGCGAAGCCGCGCTGGAGCGCCTGCGCGAGCTGATCCAGGGTGTGGCGCGTGTGCGCAAGGCCCGCCGCCCGACCCATCCGACCGCCGGTTCCGTGGAGAAGCGCCTCGCGACGAAGACCCGCCGGGCAACGATCAAACAGCTGCGGCGTAAGGTTGACGAGTAGGTTGTGAGGCTCGTGGACCAGCGGCTCCGCCGGCCAGCCAAGCGCCGCGTTTGGCTTGGACGTCAGGCGAGTCGCTCGGCAGCCGGGCGTCGAAGGCCACCCGTGCGTCTGCGGCGGCACGTGCCCGCGCGCGCGGAACCTAACACGAGTCCCGATGGTCGCCGTCGTGCCGGTCGTCGGGTGGCAACAGGCATTGCCCCTTGCCTTTGCCGAATACCGACAGGTAGCGCAAGTAAATCCACAGCAGTACCGGCAGGCTGGCGAGCAGGAGCCAGTCGAACGCCGTGGCCTCGTCGAATGCCCCGTTACGCCAGTCCTGAAAGCGGTGTAGGGCCGCGAGGGTCCAGGCGAAATAAACGCCGAAGAGGGAGAGTCGCAACAGTACGCCGCGCCATCGGGGCCGGGCAGCGTTGGGTGGTGTTTCGTGCATGCCGGGCATTATGCCGGAATGCCCGTGCCGTAGCGCCTGGGCGTGAGTCAGCCGACGCAGCATCGGGGCGCTCCGCCAACAGCCGGGGAGCGGCGCTGCGCTTTCAGACACGTTTAAGGTTTTCAGGCGATCCTGCACCAGTCGCGTTCAGGTCGTTGTGTCATCATGCCCTATCGCCTTGCGGGCCTTCCCCGAAAATTTGTCTTGATCACCGCGCTGCTGTCGGCGACGGCTGCCTCAGCCAGTGACCGGCTGATCCCGGTCGATGCCACCCAGCGCGAGTCGCTGCGGATCGCTACGGCGCCACTGGAGGCGCACGCGGGTGCGATTTCCGTTGGGTTGCCAGCCACCGTCACCATTCCGCCAGGGCAGCAGCGTCTTGTGACGGCGCCGGTCGAGGGCTTGGTGACGGAAGTGCGCGTGGCGGTGGGTGACACCGTCAAGCGCGGCACACCGCTGATCGTCTTGCGCAGTGCCGCGCTCGCCACGGTGCAGCAGGAGCTCGCGAATGCCGCCACGCAGTTGCGGCTGGCCGAGGCCACCCTCAAGCGCGAGGAGGCGCTGTTGCGGGAGGGGATCGTCCCGGAATCGCGGGTGCAGGCCTCGCGCAGCGCGCAGGCGCAGGCGCGCGCGTTGCGTGATGAGCACCGCACGCGGCTCGCGCTGATGGGCTTTGGCGACAAGGATCTGAACAAGGTCGAGCAGGGGGGGCGGCTTGGCGACACCCTGACGATCGTGGCGCCGGCCGATGGTGAGGTGCTGGTCCAGGAGGCGGTGGTCGGTGCCCGCGTCGATGCCGCGGCACCACTCATGCGCATCGGGCAGCTGGAACGGCTCTGGCTCGAGATCCAGTCTCCCGCGGAGGTCGCCGCGCAAGTCCGTCCAGGGCAGGGGGTGCGCGTGCCGGGCACCGATGTTTCCGGCCGGGTGATACTGGTCGGGCGCACCGTGAGCGCGGCGCAGACGGTGCTGGTGCGTGCCGAGGTCCAGGACCCCGGTGGCGCGCTGCGCCTGAACCAGACCGTGACCGCGCGCATCGAGGCCGTCTCGGATGCCCGCCAGTGGCGTGTGCCCGCACGCGCCATCGTCCGCCAGGGCGGCCAGAACTGGGTGTTCGTGGAAGTTACCGGTGGATTTGAGCCGATGGCTGTGGAGGTGCTGAGCCAGTCGGCGCAGTCGGCTGCGGTGGCGGGGGCATTCAGCGGCGAAGAGCGGATCGTCATCGAGGGGGTGGCTGCACTCAAGGCCATCTGGCAAGGGCAGGGGGACAAATGAGCCTCGCTGCGTGTGCAATCAGCCTGCGGACGCCCCCATGCTCGCACGCCTGATCGAGTTTGCCCTGACCCAGCGCCTGCTGACGCTGGGGCTGGCCATCCTGCTGACCGCCGCCGGCGTGCAGGCATGGCGCGAGTTGCCGATCGATGCCTTTCCAGACGTCTCGACCACGCAGGTCAAGCTGATCCTCAAGGCGCCCGGCATGACGCCTGAGGAGGTCGAAATGCGCATCGCCGCGCCGATCGAGACCGAGATGCTCGGCATCCCGAACCAGCGCATCCTGCGTTCGGTGTCCAAGTACGGGCTGACGGACATTACCATCGACTTCGCCGACGGCACGGACATCTACTGGGCGCGCCAGCAGGTGGCCGAGCGCTTGAACGGCGTGCTCGCCGACCTGCCGGATGGCGTCACCGGTGGCCTTGCACCGATCACCACGCCGCTGTCGGAGATGTTCATGTTCACCGTAGACGGTGAACACCTCAGTCTCACGGAGCGCAGGGCGCTGCTCGACTGGGTCATCCGCCCGCAGCTGCGCACCATTCCGGGTGTGGCGGATGTCAACGCGCTCGGCGGGCTGGTCAAGACCTATGAGGTCGCCCCGGACAACGCGGCGCTCAGCGCGCGCGGGATCACCCAGCAGGAGCTGCGCGAAGCGATCATGGCCAACAACCGCAACGACGGTGCCGGCCGCTTGACGGAAGGCGAGGAGATTTGGCTGGTGCGCGTGGAGGGCGCGGTCAAGAATCTCGACGATCTGGCCGCGATCGTGGTCAAGGCGGTCGATGGTGTGCCGGTGCGTGTCTCGGACGTCGCGCGGGTCGGCTATGGCAGCCTCACCCGCTACGGTGGGGTGACCCAGAACGGCAAGGGTGAGGCCGTGGAAGGTCTGGTGCTCGGCCTGCGCGGCGCAAACGCGCAGCAGGTCGTCGCGGCGGTCAAGCAGCGTCTCGCCGAGATCGCCCAGACCCTGCCAGAGGGGGTGACGATCACGCCGTTCTACGACCGATCCGCCCTCGTCGAGCGCGCGGTCGGCACGGTGTCCAAAGCGCTGCTGGAAGCCGTGGCGCTGGTGCTCGCCTTGCTGTTCCTGTTTCTCGGCAATGTGCGCGCCGCGCTCACGGTGGCGCTGACCCTGCCGCTCGCGGCCTTGGCCACCTTCCTGCTGATGCGGCAGTTCGGGCTGTCGGCCAACCTGATGAGCCTGGGCGGACTGGCCATCGCCATCGGCATGCTGGTCGACGGCGCGGTCGTCGTCGTTGAGAACGTGGTCACGCATCTGGCCCACGACGCCGGTGGACAGCCCCGACTGCACCGCGTCTTCCGTGCCGTGCGCGAGGTGAGCCAGCCCACGGCCTCCGGGGTGCTCATCATCATGATCGTGTTCCTGCCGCTGCTCACGCTGGAGGGGCTGGAGGGGAAACTGTTCATACCGGTCGCGCTGACCATCGTCTTCGCCCTCGGCGCCGCCCTCGCACTTTCGTTGACGCTGGTGCCGGTGCTGTCCTCCTGGCTCTTGCGGGAGGGCGCGCACGGTGACCCCTGGCTGGTGCGCAAGGCGACGGGTCTCTACTCCGCGGTGCTCGACTGGGCGTTGCGCCACGGGCGCACGGTGATTGCGACGGCGCTCGCGCTGCTGGTGCTGGCGGGTGTGATGTATCCGTTCATCGGCAAGTCGTTCATGCCGACGCTGGACGAGGGCGACCTGCTCGTGCAGCTCGAAAAGCTGCCGTCGATCAGCCTGGAGGAGAGTCTCGCGCTTGATCTCGCCGTCCAGCAGGCGCTGCTTGCCGAGGTGCCGGAAGTCAAGGGGATCATCGCCCGCACCGGTTCCGACGAGCTGGGGCTCGACCCGATGGGCCTCAACCAGACCGACAGTTTTCTGGTGCTCAAACCGATCGAGGATTGGCGCAAGCCCGACAAGGCGTGGCTGATGGAGCGTATCCGTGAGGTGATGGAGCGCTTCCCGGGCGTGGGCTACGGTTTCACGCAGCCGATCGACATGCGGATCTCGGAAATGCTGACCGGCTCCCGCGGCGACCTCGCCGTGAAGATCTTCGGCCCCGATGCCAACACGCTCAACGACCTGGCCGACCGCGTCGAGACGACGCTCAAGGTGGTGCCGGGCGCGCAGGATGTATTCGCGCTGAAAAACGAGGGCGTGCAGTACTTTCGCGTGGAGGTCGACCGCCTGAAGGCCGGCCGTGTGGGCTTGACGATGGACGAGGTGGCCGCGTTTCTCAAGGAGAATCTGGAGGGCCGCGCCGTGGGGATCGTGCAGGAGGGCTTGCGGCGCGTACCGCTCGTACTGCGCGCGGGGGAGAACGTCCGCCTGTCGCCTGCGCTGTTCGAGTCGCTGCGGATTCCAACCGCGGGCGGCGTGGTGATCCCGCTGAAGGAGATCGCCACGCTGGTGCGTACCGAAGGCCCCGTGTCTGTGAGCCGCGAGAATGCCGCGCGGTATGTGACCGTGCAGAGCAACGTCGTCGGCCGCGACCTGGTGGGTTTCGTCGATGAGGTCAAGCGCCAGATCGGCGAAGCGGTGCCGATGCCAGAGGGTTTTCGGGTGGTCTTCGGCGGGCAGTTCGAGAACCAACAGCGCGCTGCGGCAAGGCTCGCGGTGGTGGTACCGGTCGCGCTGGCGCTGATCTTCGCGCTGCTCTTTGCGACGTTCCGCTCGCTCAAGCAGGCGGCGCTGGTGCTGGCCAACATCCCATTTGCCCTGGTCGGCGGGATTGCCGGGCTCTGGCTCACCGGCGAGTACCTCTCGGTGCCGGCCTCGGTCGGTTTCATCGCGCTGCTCGGCATCGCGGTACTCAACGGTGTGGTGCTCGTGGACTACTTCAATCAGCTGGCTGGCCAACGCCTGCCGGCGGTGCGCGTGGTGCGTGAAGGGGCGCTGCGCCGCCTGCGGCCGGTGCTGATGACGGCCAGCATCACCGCCTTCGGCCTCATCCCGCTGCTCCTGGCCACGGGCCCCGGGTCGGAAATCCAGCGGCCGCTCGCGATCGTAGTGGTGGGTGGCCTGGTGACTTCCACGCTGCTGACACTGGTGCTGCTACCGGTGCTGTATCGGCGCTTCATCCTCGGAGACCGCTGACCGTGACACTCGTGCAATTGACGCTCGTCGCGCCACGCCAGATCGAGGACGCACTGCTGGAGGTGCTCTATGCACACCCGGAGTGGGCTGCGGGATTCACGCTCATCCAAGCCGAGGGCCACAGCAGCCGGCCCGAGAGCCTCACTGCGCATGAGCGCGTACGGGGCCGCGCGGCGCGGTTCGTGGTCGTGGTCGTGCTGGAAGAGGCGCTCGCAGATGCGCTGCTCGACCACTTGAAATCGGCCTTCCCCAGAGCGGATGTCGCTTGGTGGATGAACCCCGTGCATCGGTTTGGCCGGCTCGCGTGAATGCCGTGACGTGGGTGGCAGCGAGGCCCGCCGCGCGATGTATCGGGACTCGCACCACGGGAGCCAGGCGGGCCTGCCATCGCCAGGCGCCCACGTGGCGCTGCCTCGGGCCTTTCGTGGAGATACGTAAATGAGACACCTGCTGCTGTTCCTGTGCACCAGTCTGCCAATGGTCGCGATGGCCGCCATGGATCCGGCCGCGCCGCGTGATTTGCCGAGTGCGGAATCTGCACAGGCGGTTCTGGCCAGTCATCCCGATGTGCGCGTTGCGCTCGCCGCGCTGGCTGCTGCGCGCGCGCAGGCAGAAAAGCTATCCGCCGGGGATTACGAGCTGGGTGTGCGTGTCACCGGACAGCGGCGCAGCATCGTGGATGGGGCCGACTACTCGGAGTGGCAGGCGGGCATCGAACGTCCCGTGCGCCTGCTCGGCAAGGCACGGTTAGACCGGGGCATCGGCAGCGCCGGGGTGGCGGAGGCCGAGGAGCGCGTGGGTGATGCCCGCCACGAGGCGGCACGCACCCTGCTCACACGCTGGTACGCGGTACATGGCGCGCGGTCGGAGTCGGAACTCTGGCGCAAACAGGTCGAAATCCTCGAACGTGAACTGGACATCGTCGATCGGCGCGTGAAGGGCGGAGACGCCGCGCGTATCGATCGGGTTCAGGCCGAGGCCGCGCTTGCGCAGGCCCGGGCGACGCAGCAACAGGCGGAAGACCGGCTGCGCAGGGCGCAGGCGGAGCTCTCGGCACAGTACCCCGGGCTCACCCCCCCGGCTGATGTGCGCGCGGAGCCAAGCCTTCCATCCGGCACGGCCGATGACTGGGTGCGCTACACCCTGGACCACAACCACGAGCTGCTGGCGCTCGGCCACGCGCTCGAGCAGGCGCGTCTGCAGGCTGAGCGCTTCGAGGCCGACCGCGTGCCCGATCCGACCGTCGGGGTGCACGTCGGCTCGGAGCAGGGCGGTGACGAGCGACTGGTCGGCGCCAGCCTCTCCATCCCGCTGGCCGGCCGCGCACGCACGGCGCAGGCGCAACAGCAACGCGCCGTCGCCGAGGCCACGGCACAAAAGCTCGACGGCGCCCGGCGGCGCCTCGCGGCCGAAGCGGCGATAAACTGGCAACGGGCGAGCAGTGGTATCGAAAGCTATCGCAGTCTCAAGACGGCCGCGGAAGCGAGCCTGACACACGCCGCGCTCGCCCAGCGCGCCCATGAACTCGGCGAGCTCGGGCTTGCCGAGGCCCTGCTGGCCCGCCGCCAGGCGCTGGATGCGCAACTCCAGGCAGAGCAGGCGCGGCTAACCGCCAACGAGGCGATCGCTCGCCTGCTGCTCGATGCCCACCGCCTATGGGCGTTGGCGACACCTGAGGACGAACACGCGCATTGAGCCGCCGTTACCAGCGCCCGTGGTGAGGCGGGCGGCGAACAACCCGCTTTGCACCGCTGACCCTGCCCCCTGAAATTGATTCAGCCACGCTAGCCGCGTCTACTCGTGGCTTGAAGGAAGTACAGACTACGTCCCATGTCCCTCTGACAGCGGCGTGGAGGTGAGTAAAAAGTGTCTTCTATTCATAAGGTTTTCGACTCACTCTAACCCTCTCCGCTGCGCGCTGCGGAGAGGGAACGAATTCATCAGCACGTCTTTCGCTGCCCTAAGTGGCATCAATGCCGGAGCCTCGGGCACCGCGGTCGAGGCGCCGTACCTGTCGGCGGATCGCGCTTCGTTCAAACGTCCGTTTGATTCCTGTCAAAGCATCATCAGAGTATTAACGTATTCTTATACAACTCATGAGCTTCAAACTGGAGATGAGTATGTTGCCTGGAAAACCCCTAGGTGATCGTTTCAGTCCCTTGTACTTCCTGGCCGCGCTCGGTGCGGGTGGCCTGTCGGTGTCGTTTTTCATGTATCCGATGTTCATGATTCCGCATCCGGATACGCCGATGGTGACCTTCAACCATGTGCTGCCGGTCCTCACGGGTGAGCACGCACTGGCGAGTGCGGCATTGGCAGTGGACATCTTCCTGATCGTCGCCTTCGCGGTGCTGCACTTCTGGCTGCTTGGCTGGTCACTGTCGCAATACGCCGCGTTCCGCAGGACGGAGGCGTTCAAAAGGCTGCGCACCTCGAATGCCGAGGTCACCTTGATGGCCATTCCGCTCACGCTGGCAATGTCGATCAATGTCGTGTTCGTGCTGGGCGCCTTGCTCGTATCCAATCTGTGGAGCGTGGTCGAGTATCTGTTTCCGGTGGCGATCCTGGCGTTCCTGGCCGTCGGGCTGATGGCGCTCAACACCCTGGGCGACTATCTCACGCGCATCATGGCGCGCGGTGATTTCGACTTCTCGGCCAACAATAACTTGGGACAGCTCATTGCGATCTTTGCGCTAGCCATGGTGTCCGTCGGCTTTGCCGGGCCGGGGGCAATGAGTCACCACACGCTGGTCAACGCCGTGGGCATCTTCCTGTCGATCCTGTTCCTCTCGCTGGCCGTGTTGCTGGCGCTGCTGAAACTGGTCCTCGGCTTCAAGTCGATCCTGCGCCACGGCATTGCCGTCCAGTCGAGCGGCACCCTGTGGATCATGATTCCGATCCTGACGTTGGTGGGCATCACGCTGATCCGGCTCAACATGGGCCTGCATCATGGGCTGAAGGGTGACCTCGACAACTCCAGCTTTTTCGTGATCGGCGCGGCCGTGTTGTCGCTGCAGATCCTGGTGGGGTTGCTCGGGTACAAGCTGATGACGCGCCTGGGTTACTTCCGCGATTACGTGTCCGGCCCCAAGGGGGATGCCAGCACGTTTTCATTGATCTGCCCCGGCGTGGCGCTCACGGTTTTTGGGATCTTCTTCATCCAGTTCGGGCTGGTGAAGAACGGACTGATCAAGCCGCTGAGCCTCGCACATTTCGTGTTGCTGATTCCGCTGTTCCTCATTCAGCTCAAGACCATCCAGGTGTTCTTCCAGCTGTCTTGCCGACACCTCTCCCTTGGGTTCGGCAGCTGCCGTCTGATTCATCAGCCAGCGTGACGCGTACGACCTGATGCCCCACAACCGGGTTGCACTTGCCCCCGCTGCGGGGCAGGGTAGCGCACGGCGGCCGGCGGCCTGCCGTGCCGCCTCGCGCCTTCACACCGACGGCGCCCGCAACAGCACATAGACCGCACCCGTGCCGCCATCGCGCGGGGGAGCGGAGCAGAACGCGAGGACGTCTTTGCGTTGCTGCAGCCAGCCGGCAATCCGGGCCTTGAGAATGGGGCCGCGGTTGGATGAGCGCAGGCCCTTGCCGTGGATGACCTTCACACAGCGCCAGCCGCGCACCTTGCCTTCCGCGAGAAAGTCGATGAGCGCGTGACGGGCCGTGTCGACGGTCATGCCGTGCAGGTCGATGGTGGCCTCGCGGCGAAAGTCGCCCCGGCGCAGGCGCCTGAGTGTCTGTTGCGAGATGCCGGAGGTGAGATGACACAGGACGTCGCCGGGCTGTACCTCCGCGCTCAGGAACTCGTCGCTGAGCATGTCTTCCAGCACACGTCGTTCGTCGAGCTGCGTTTGCAGCGGAACCGGGCGGGGCTTGGGCTTGCCTCGTGGCGCCTGGTCGTGGTGCATGCGTCGGACTGACCCCACGGCGTCGAGGAACAGGTCGCGATCGTTCATTTCGTCGTCACGTTCGGTCATGAGAGTGCGCGTGAGCGTAACGGTTTGGGTATCATGATAGCGAGATCATAAGGGCTCGTATCCTCCATTCATGCATATCCTGGTCAGCAACGACGATGGTTATTTGTCGCCCGGACTGCGGGCCCTGGCCGAGACGGCGGCGGAATTCGGTGAGGTCACCGTGGTGGCGCCGGATCGCGACCGCAGCGGTGCCAGCAATTCACTGACGCTCGTCAATCCACTGCGCGCCACACTGGCGGAAAACGGCTACTACAAGGTGGACGGCACGCCGACCGATTGCGTGCATCTTGGCATCACAGGGCTGCTTGAGCACGAGCCCGACATGGTGATCTCAGGCATCAACCTGGGTGCGAACCTGGGGGACGATGTGCTGTATTCGGGCACGGTAGCCGCGGCGATGGAGGGGCGTTTTCTCGGACTGCCCGCCGTGGCGGTGTCAATCGCGGCGCACGAGCCGCGTCATCTGGAAACAGCAGCGCAGGCGGTGCGAGCTATCCTGCGCCGCCTGGGCGAGCGCCCGCTGCCACAGGACACGATCCTCAACGTCAACGTACCCGACTTGCCGTGGGCGCAGATCCGCGGCTTGCGCGCCTCGCGCCTCGGTCACCGGCACAAGTCCGAGCCCGTGGTGCGGGCAGTCGATCCGCGCGGCCGGACGATCTACTGGGTGGGCCCTGCGGGGCCTGAGCAGGATGCCGGCGAGGGCACGGATTTCTTCGCCCTGCGCGAAGGGTTCGTGTCGATCACGCCCTTGCAGATCGACCTGACCCGCCACGCGGCGCTCGATGCCCTTGGGGCCTGGCTCGATGACTAGCGTGCAGCGCCCCGACCTCGCCGGCATCGGCATGACTTCGCAGCGCACGCGGGACCGCATGGTGCAGCGCCTGCAGGAGGAGGGCATCAAGGACTTGCGCGTGCTGCTCGCCATGCGGCAGGTGCCACGGCACCTGTTCGTCGACGAGGCGCTGGCGAGCCGCGCCTACGAAAATGGCGCGCTGCCGATCGGCGGTGGGCAAACGATTTCGCAACCCTACGTCGTCGCGCGCATGAGCGAGCTCGTGCTGGAGGTGGAGCCCTGCGCCAAGGTCCTGGAGATCGGCACCGGCTCCGGTTATCAGGCGGCGGTGCTCGCGCAGCTCGTGCCCGCTGTGTTCAGCATCGAGCGGCTGCGGCATCTGCACGAACGGGCCCGCCAAACCCTGCGCAACGTCGAGTTGAAGAACATCCGTCTGCGGCACGGTGACGGCGCGCGCGGCTGGCCGTTGGAAGCGCCGTTCGATGCGATCGTTCTGACGGCAGCGGCCGAGCAGATACCCGAGTCGCTGCTCCAGCAGCTGCGGGTCGGCGGCCGGCTCGTCGCGCCTGTCGGCCCGGTGGGGGGCGTGCAGCGGCTGACCAGCATCACCCGCACCGCCGCAGGCTTCGAGGAAGTCTCGTTGGGCGCCGTGTCCTTCGTTCCGCTACTACCGGGTCGTGAGGACTGAGCCAGCCGGCCACCGGCACTGATGCTGAACCTGCAGCAACTCATCACCATCGACATGGATCATCGGCGAACTCGCGGCTATCTGCGTTGGATCGCGCTCACGCTGCTGTGCCTGACGCTCGCTGCCTGCGACCGCTCCGGCGTGAGAGGCGGAGGCGGCGAGTACGTTGTGCAGCCCGGCGATACGCTGTATTCGATCGCCTGGCGCTACGGGCTTGATCTCGAGCGCCTGGCGCAGCTCAACGGCATAGCGCCGCCGTACACGATCCGGCCGGGCCAGCGCATCAAGCTGGACAGCGGGGCCGATGCGCCCGTCGCCAGAGCGAGGCAAGGCGCTGGCTCAGCAGGCGGTGGCGGCGAGGCGGATGCGGCCTCGGCGCCTGATGTGGCGCCGTTCCCCTGGATCTGGCCGACCGAGGGTACGGTCGTCAAGCGGTTTACTGATAACGACGCCACCAAGCCCGGCATCGACATCAAGGGCACCTACGGGCAGCCTGTGGTCGCCGCGGCGGCCGGTCGCGTCGTCTACAGCGGCAACGGCCTCAAGGGGTACGGCGAGCTGATCATCGTCAAGCACTACGACGCCTACCTCAGCGCTTACGCCTACAACCGGCGGCGGCTCGCCAAAGAGGGCGACACCGTCCAGGCCGGTGAGCGCATCGCCGAGCTCGGGCGCTCCGACAACCAGCAGCCCGTGCTGCACTTTGAAATCCGCCGTTTCGGCAAACCGGTCGATCCGCTGTTGCATCTGCCGCCGCGGTGACGGTGTAGTCGGCCATCCAACGCAAGTGACGCCGCCGGGATGGCCGCAACGGGCCGACCTGGTGAGTGCCTCACGCCTGCTCGCGGCGCAAATCGTTCGTTCATCGCGGATGCCAAGACGCCCGGCGGCCCAACGCGGTCGCTGTGAGCCAAATTGTAAATTTGTGCTATACACCCAACTTTGACCGTGGACTCGATCTTTTGACCGTGGACTCGATCTGGATTAAGGCGGGGTCGAGCGGGGGCACTTCGTCAGGCGGGCAGGCGCAAACCGCAGCGAAGGCGCGGTCGCCCTGCCGCGAAAGCATAACGTCAGGTATTTCGTAAAGTAGTGTCCGTAACCCTGCGCTTTTTGAACTATCGAGTCTGGAGGGCGACACGATGGGTAGATCTTCAGGGGTGGAGCACGCCTCACATCTGGACGTGGACATCCGGACTACGGCCGCCGTGCTGGCAGCACAAATCGACGCGCTGGTGGCGCGTCGGCGGCGCGGCGTGAGAGACAACGCCGAGCGTCTCGTTGCGCGCCCTTCGGAAAATCTCAGCGAGTGCATGAGTTGCCTCGCCAGACGGATCAAGGCAGGCGTGATGGCGGCCGACGAGGTTCCGGGCTGCGTGGCGACTCCCGTGCTGTTCGAGGTGGTTGAGGGGATCGGCGGCCGAGTCGCGGGCGTAGGGCGCGAAACGATCGTCACGGCGCTTGAGCGGCTGTCGGCGCTGATGCGCGACCTACCCTCCCTTGATGAGAGCCGTTTGATCGCGGTACGCGACTTCCTCGTGGAGACCGCCAACGATCGCCGCGTGGTGCCCTGCGAACCAGAGTCTCACGCGTCCAGCCCGACTGGGCTTGGGGTATCCAGGCGGTAACGGTACAGCACAACCGAGGGGCGCAGCGGCGTATCGGTCGACCTGCGCCCACCCGCGTAACGTGTGCCCATCGGAGCAGCGTTTAGACAAGGCCCGCGACCGGGCATGAGGCGCCGTCAGGCGTGAATCTCAGTCTGCGGGGGCCAGGCGTCGGCGATGATGGTTTCCTTGTAAGCATGCCAGGTCGCATGACCGAGTACGGGGATGATCACGGCGAATCCGACGTAGGCAGTCGCCATGCCAATCAGCACCGAGAGGGCAATGATCGACGCCCACAGCAGCATGGCGGGTTTGTTGCGCAGCACGGCATTGACACTGGTGACGATGGCCGTGACGACATCAACCTTACGGTCCATGATCATCGGCAGCGAGAATGCGCTCGCAAGAAAAATTACGGTGGCGAACACTGCGCCAACGAGCGAGCCGATGGCCAGGAAGGTCGCCAGCGCTTGCCATCCCCCATCGCTCTCCACCGGGAAGAACACGTGCACCATCGAGGCCGCTCGTGCCCACACGAGAAACACCACCATGAGGATCATGGCAAAGATCAGCTCATTGCCGAGGTGCCTGCGCCCCTCCCGTAGACAGTAACCCAGTTGCGGGACGCGGCCGGCCTGGAGCTGACAACTGATCGAGTAGAGTCCTATCGCGAGCACTGGGCCCAAAAACACAAAGCCGGAGATCATTCCCATGAGCAGGGCAAACGTGCCGAACTGCCACGCGAGCCACGTGATGAGATAGCTCAGCAGCGCGATGCACACGCCGTAGGTGATGCTTTGCCGTGGGGCTCGCCTGAGGTCCGCCCAGCCGAGCTTGAGCCAACGCAGCGGTGCGGTCAGATCAAGCCGCCGGCAGGGTGCCACGAACGGCAGTGGCGTCGCAGTCGAGGCTGCGTTGGTGTCAACGTCGGTGCTCGCCATGGCCTGCATGCCTCCATCGAAAAACAGCCGGAAAACGCGTCAGTTTCCCGATTTATTTAGTCGGCAATCCAAAATCGGGCAAGTGCTCCTTACGGCCCGTGCGTTGCAGGGTAGCGGCTACGAAAGCACTGATTAAACCCAGATTGCTCACCAACCCCCCTTTCGCGGATTTGCAGCCAGCCTGGAGCCACCGCCCCGACACGGGGCGCGGTCGGCTCTCATCGATACCGACAATCCGGTCGGCGGCAGATGGGCGCTGGAACGCAGACAGAGCGCGCCAAACCGCGTTACAAGGGGTGCCGGCGGGAAAACCGAGCGACGTCTGATCGTGGTGCACCAAGCGCAAGACTGCGCCCGATACGCCGCTGTCGCGGGTTGCCGATGACCTGCCCATTCGGGACTGACGCTGTGGGACCATCGTTACCTCGTTGCACCTGCCGACGGCGGTGGTCCGGTGCCTCTATCAGCAGCGGGTCGAGTGCGAGAACCGCATCCTGAAACGGAGGGCGGATTTCGGGCTGGACGCCTTCATCCTGCGCGCATTTTGCGCCACGGTAGCGACCATGGGCATTGCCATGCTGGCTTACAACCTGATGAGCCTGCGTCGCTGGGCGGGTTTACGTCCCGCTGTCCAGCACACCCTCTCCACTTCGCGTAGTCTGGCGCTGACCATCGGCGGATCGTGGCACCCTAAGGCCAGCCAAAACAAACTGATGCTCTCTGCACCGCGCCGAAATCGTCCCTGGTTCGCTGGACTCCGGGCCCGTGCCTGGGCTCAGCCTGTCACTCGTGGGCCGTACGAGGGCTGGTGGACAATCTGGGTCCAATCCGCGATTCCCACTGGGGTTTTCCCAGCTGAATCCGGCGTCCGGGCCGGGTCTCTACTCGCCGATGGGTTTGACGAAAATCTTGGAGCGCCGCTGGAAGTTGTAGAGCGCGGCCCGCTTGACGGGTAGTGCATCGAGGTCACCGGGCAGGTAACCCCGCTCCTGGAACCAGTGCATGGTCTGCGTGGACAGGACGAACAGGCGGTCGAGTCCGTTCTCCCGTGCTCGGTCCTCAAGGAATTCGAGCAACGAGTCGCCACGCCCTTCGCCCCGGTAGTCTGGATGTACGGCAACACAGGCGATTTCGCCCATGCGTTCGGCGGGGAAGGGGTACAACGCCGCGCAGGCGATGATGACCCCATCACGCTCGATGACAGCAAAGTGGTTGATCTCGAGTTCGAGTTGTTCACGTGAGCGGCGCACCAGCGCGCCTTGTTCCTCGAGCGGGCGGATGAGCGTGAGGATGCCGCCGACGTCGTTGATCGTCGCGGGGCGCAGGCCCTCGTAGGTCCCGGCGGAAATCAGGAGTCCCGATCCGTCGCGGGTGAACAGCTCCATGAGCAGGCTGCCGTCAGTCTGGGCATCGACCACGTGGCAGCGCCCCACACCAGCGAGGATGGCCTTGCGCGCATTGTCCAGGTGCAGACGAAACTCCGGGGACAGCGGATGGGCGCTGGCAAATTGCTCAAGTTCCCGCAGGTCGATCTCGCTGGGCAGCGAGTCCTCGGCGTGGGCGTCGTTGAGTAGGATCAGCTTGTCGGCCTTGAGCGCAATCGCGGTGCTGGTGGCGACCTCCTCGGCGCTCAGGTTGAACACCTCGCCGGTCGGCGAGTAGCCGAGCGGGGAGAGCAGTACACAGTTCTCATCCGTGAGTTGCTGCCGGATCGCCTCGACCTCCACGCGGCGGACCTCGCCGGTGTGCTGAAAGTCGATGCCATCGCGCACGCCGAGCGGCCGCGCGACCATGAAGTTGCCGCTCGCCACGCGGATGCGCGAGCCGGACATCGGGGTATTCGCGAGCGAGAGCGTCAGGCGCGCTTCGATCAGTACCCGTACGCGCCCGACCGCTTCGATCACCGCATCGAGCGAGGCGGCGTCCGTCAGGCGCAGTCCCTGCGCGTACTGCGGGGAGATGCCCTGCAGGGCCAGTCGAGCCTCGATCTGGGGCCGCGCCCCATGCACGAGTACGAGTCGCACGCCGAGTGCGTGGAGTAGCGCTAGGTCGTGGATCAACGCGTCGAAGCCAGGGCGCGCGACGGTCTCGCCGGAGAAAAACACGACGAAGGTCTTGCCGCGGTGCTGGTGGATGTAGGGCGCGGCGTTACGGAACCAGTGGACGATGTCGGGGCGTGTCTGGGCGGTCATGCGGGGACGTTAGCAAACCTTCAGGTCGATAGAAACACCTGCCGAGGCACCGCGATCCGCCTGATGAATCGGCCGATTCGCCCGGTACAGTACGCTGCCCCGATACGCGAGCGTGACGGGATAGGCGGCGAGTGGAGCTGAGCGCCGGGACGGATCACGAAAGGCGCAGCAACCCGATCGCGCCGCCCGCGCCGAGTTTTCGTCCGCCTCTTCCCCTCGGTGACTGGCGACCAGCGCTTGCGTTCACTACATTACCAGTAAGCAGCTTTCCAAACTCTGAGGGTGAACGGACGTGAAAAGGCGCATCGTAGTATGTACGCTGATCGCATTGGGCAGTGTCTCGTCGGCCAAGGCGTTCGATTTTTCGCCCGGCAACTGGATGAACCCAACCCGCTGGTTCAATTCCAGCAACAACGATGATTACTACTATCCGCCCGCCGGCTATGGCTTGCCGCCGTACGCGCCCGGCCTGCCGCCCTATGGGTTCGGGTTTCCGGCGCCCGGTCAGCCTGCCTACGGCGTGCCGTCCGCGCCGCCCGCGGCACCACCGGCCAGCACCTACAATCAGCCTGTCCCCCAGGCCCCTGCGCCCTCAGGGCAAGCCCAGCCCGCAGGTACGGCGTGGCAAGCACCTGCTGCTGCGCCTGCCGGTTACCCGCCGGCACCCAGCGCCTATGCGCCGCAGGATCGCCCTGCAGCGCCCGTGCCCGCCGCGTCAGGTCCCGTCACATTTCCGTCCGGCTCCGGCGGCGGTGCGTGGCCGATGCCGCCGGCCCAGCCCTCCAGCTCCAGCGCCACCGCGTCCCGGGGCGTAGAGTCCAGGGAGGCCGACAAGGCGTGGGGTGCGAATTCGCCCAGCTCGCAGGGGCTCGTCTTCCCCCCGCTGGAGGTCGAAGATGTCCGCGCGCCGGGCGTTGCAACACCCGGCGTGCAACAGCCGACATGGAATCCACCCGTGTCTACTCCGCCTGTGACTGCCGCGCCCACGCAGCCGCAGTACAGCTTCCCGCCGCTGGAGCCGCTGCCCGGCCGGTGATTTCGACGCAAGGAAACCCTTGCGTGGTGATCTGAAGCTCCGCGCGAGCGCAGGAGCCCAGAGGGCATATCTGGCCGCCCCTCTCGCGACTTACGCTGCGGGGCTTCCGCCTCGCCGCCAGTTCAGCGTTTCTGCATTGTGCGCATCAGCTAAAGGCTGGCTGCCTCGTCGTAGGACCCGGCTGGCGCGGATTTCCTACGCGAGCTCAATACGCCGTGGAATGCCGATGTTCCACGCCTAAAATTATAAGATAATCAGTAAAATAAGAGACGGTATTCGCGAGATCTATCATACAAGCCACCACGCCGCACGATTGCAAGGCCTTTGTTGGTGCGCTATACGAATCGCACCGTTCCAATTCCGAATATTCGGTTGTGTATAGGGATGTTCCCATAACGAACGGACTAATTGGTCATTAATCGGCCGCGCAGAAAACTTAATACGCAATAGTTGAGAAATATTTGTCGATCGGGGTTGATTGGGGTAGTGTCCCGATTTATGTGCAAAAACGTTTCTGTATGGGAACGCTGGGGGGTGGTCATGGTAAGAGGTTGATTGTGCGATCGACCTTGAACCCTAAGGAGGGCAAACCATGACCGTGAAAGAGCATAAGACGAAGTTGT
>CAYSFW010000009.1:0-43029 GCA_964430355.1 uncultured Thiotrichales bacterium | reverse complement strand
CGCAAAGTGACCATCACCACCCGGCAGCCTGTGTTGATCCCGACCCTCCTCGGGCTGATGCTCGGCAAGGAAGCGCGGCGTGGCCTATTGATCGGCACCGTCGTAACGGGCCTGGTCGTGTCCATCTCGATGACTACCGGTAGTCGCGCGTGGGATAACGCCAAGAAGTACATCGAAGATGGCAACTTCGTCTGTAAGGGCTCCGATGCGCACAAGGCCGCAGTCACCTCGGACACCGTGGGCGACCCCTACAAGGACACCGCCGGCCCGGCCGTCAACCCGCTGATCAAGATCATAAACATTGTGGCGCTGCTGATGGTGCCCTTGCTCTGATCGATGCGGCCGACGCGAAGGCCGGGCACAGTACCCGGCCTTCCACGCAAGCCAGGCACGAAAAAGGCGGGATCAACCCGCCTTTTTCATTTGCGCCGAGTCAGACGCCCGTCACTGGCTCAGGATCCACTTCGCGAGCGCAGCCGCGTCCGCCTCCGACACCGTGCTTTGGGCCGGCATCGGGATCTTGCCAAACTTATCCTTCACGCCCTTCGTGATGCTTTGCACCAGGACCTTGTCCGCATCGGCCACGCCCTTGTACTTCGCGGCAACATCTTTGTAGGAGGGGCCGACCATCTTCTTGTCCACCGCGTGGCAGGTCGTGCATTTGTGCTGGGTGGCGAGTTCCATGCTGGCGGATGCAACCCCCGTCATCGTCAGCAACGCGGCAGCGGTCAACACAGCAGTCAACGTTTTCATCGATTGATCCTTCGTGATTGGTGGAATAGACATGGGGAATGTAGTCGGAGACTTTCTCCGGAGTACATGATTTTTATCAATGAACCGGGGTACTGTTGACGATCGCATGCCTCGCGCCGACGTGCCCCCCGCACCACTCACCTCGGTGGATTCTCGAAGGCTGCCGGAACCCGAACTGCGGCGCCCTCGGGTCTCGCCGGTGACTCGACGAGCTTCGGCTCAGGTGCACTCGCACACCCGGGATTGATCGTCAGGCTCGCAGCCGGTTCGACTCGTTGCCCTTCGCGCTCAGCCAGCCGGCATTGCAGCGGGATGATCTGGTTCAGCAACTGGATCGGCCGATTACCGGGATAACGCCGGTGCATTGCGTGCGCCAGGGCTTCGTACCGGCACAGTTCACCGTCGGTAAGCCCGACATCCATCAAGAGCAGCCGCGCTGCTTCCGGCGCCAACACAGTCGCGCGCTCGACCGCTTGTTCGAGGTAATTGATACCGAGGCCGCGATCGCCCGTAAAGTTGACAAGCTTGAGCGCGGACCTCTCCTGCTCATCCATGGAGCCAACAAAGACCTCGAACAGGCCGAGCAGGACGTAGGCGTCCGCCGAGTGCGCCCCCCGCTCGATGACTCCTTCGAGCGTTGCGCGCCCAGCCGTGGCCGCTGTGTAGGCCCGAAGCGCCTGGTCACGACCGGCATGAATCAGCGACTTGTACGCCTGCGCAAAGCCGACGGCGAGCTGGGCGTCCGCATCGGCCTCACCGGCTTCGACGCGCGGCTCGATGGCCGTGATGACACGCTCAAAAAAAACAAGCGCACGATCCCAATACGGCTCCCGCGACAGATGACTGTCGACATAGGGGCGGGCCATCTCGACCAGCGCACGGAATACGTCGAGCAGCGGCTGCGCGGGCTCCGCCGACGCCCAACGTCTGATTTGCAGCTCGGCTCGTTGCAGGTCGAGGTTCAGAATGCTGTCCACGATAGCCCTGCCAGGATGGATTGACGCGCACTCGACCGAGCCCGCGTTCACCGATGCGCTAACGGCGGCAATCAATACGATTCCCGCCAAGAGACGGCGGAATGAGCCCATAACACACCCGGGGCCGGTGAATACCTGCTGATTACCACAAATTTAGCAGCGCGCGCCGCAAAGATCGCGAATGTTTCAATGTTCTCACAATGGCGGCGGCTGCGGGCTCATGGATCACGGGCCTTGCCTCGCACAACGCAGCCCACATGCTGGCGGAATCCTCAGATCGGGATCCTACGGGATGCCGTGTAGCTCACAGCCCGTTAGCTCACACTCAACGATCGAAGGTCCGCCGACGTACCCAGCATGCCATCCAAACGCCATCTCCCAGCCGGGCCCGCTTAACGCGCGCGAACGCGAGTCCCCCGCAACGCCCAACCCCCGACCGGACACTGATTACCAGCGCGCGCGAGATCGTAGCCAGCGCGCACACCGCACTTTGGGGAGATGACTCGACAACAGAGGGTAAGGCCGCCACGTGCGCAACGCAGCACCCGGTCCCACCGCCATGCCGCTGGCGCAGCGCTCGCGGTTGATCAATGTTTAGGTTCGTTGACGTCTAATCCGTGTCCAGCCTGCCAAGACCAGCATCCCGCTGCCGAAAAGCCAAAGCGCTGCGGGGATCGGCACGGGAGTCAGCCCGGACAGGGGCTCTGCGAAACGGGAGGCCCTTTCAGCCGCACTGAGAGGCTGATCGTAGATGCGGATCAGGCCCACGGTGCCGGGCGAGTACTCAACCCCATCATCCAGAAAAAACCTGATGTCACTCCCCGCTACAGTCAGTGCGGTGCTTTCCAGGTCGAAAACCGGCTGGTTGTCCACGAAGCCGGTCAGGCGCTGACCGGCTGCAGTGTAGTTGACGATCGCTTGATGAAAGGTCCCCGGTGTGAATACGGCCGGCTGTGGACTATTGCCTGGATACGGAGTCAAGTAGCCGTCAAGCACGTAGAGACCAGAGTCGGAGGATCCCGGCAACGTGTTCAGTACTCTCCGCCAACCATTCACGATATCCAGGCTGAACAGAATTTCGATGGCGTAATCACCCGTAATGCCGAGCCCGGATGGATTCAGTACAAGACCGCCCTGACTGCCTGGCGCCGAATTGCCGGAAAACCTGAACACCTGACGTGTCTCCCCAGCTACGGTTGCCGTGGTAAATCCACTTGTGCCCAAGGGATCCACCTCTGCCAGCGATGGCCGTCCGGGTTCGTCTGCCGATAATGAACCCTGAAACTGGTAGGTGGCGATTACGCCCGCATGGCTCGCCGCAAGGGGGGTGGCGACCGCAATCGCAGATACAGCTAACCCCAACAGGCTAGTAACCCATTGACTGGCCATCGGAAGAGTCCTCACTCCGTAATTTTTTTGTTAAACCCGGTCATAACGGGTTGACGCCCTATTGCAACTAGACCCGCCGCGACGACTTTAGTTCAGAATGCGCGAGCTAACCGACAACAGGTGCGTGCTGAGTCTAAAGCGGAAGGTCAAAGGGTTTCTATCGGACGGACATGAAGGCCCCACAGATCGGCCGCAATCGGTTGTTGCGGCTGTCACGGAACTATCAGTCGAGACCAGCGAGATAGGCGTCCACTGCATCCGCCACGCTGATCTTCCCCGCCTTGATCGACTTCAGGTACTTCCACATCATCGGACCGACGTGCATCCGGGCGTCCAGCACCTCGCGGTGAATCACGCGCGCCATCGGGCCGCATTCGTCGAGGAAACCACTGTCGATGAAATCGCGTTCAGCCCGCTGGCGATCGAACCCGACCCGCCGTATTTCCACCCGCCACTCTCCACGAAGCAACTCACACCGCCCGTAGGCTGCGCGAAAATCGCCGTCCAGCGGCTGGCCGACGGACCCGGTGTTGACCACCAGCGATCCACCAAAGTGACGGGTCATCGGTCGATGGGTGTGCGATGCGACGAACAGTCCGCGCGGGTCGCCCAACTTGTCGCGCAGTTCATCATCCGGGGTTTCAGGTTTGATGCCGTCGCGATTGCCAAGCCGGGATCCGTGCGTGACGTGGCAGGAAGATCCGTCATCCAGCCCGCAGAGATCGAGATGGTCGCCCCAGCTCCGCACCGCATCAACCAGACTGCCCAGTTGGCGGCCCGTCCATTCGGCGAAGCGGCTGAGCTCATAGGTCGGCGACGCAGGGTCTGGCGGAGAATCGACACACGCTATGACGAACGTCTCGTGGTTGCCCGCCAGAATGTGCGCATCGGGAAAGCGCGACTGCAACAGCGTGAGGCACTGCAGGCTGTAGGGTCCGCGGCTGATCAGATCACCATTGGCGACGACCGTATCCGGGCGCCACCGCTCGATATCATCCAGCACGGCTTCCAGCGCCGGGACATTGCCGTGGATATCGGACAGCACCGCGATCTTCATGCCTTACAAGTGGAATGTGGACGATGCGAAGATCATCGCAGAGAACCACGACACCAACGTGAATCACCAGCACCGCAGAGGGGTAGGGTCGTTCAAAACCCGCAAAATCGTCGGGCAGCACGATGGGATTAGGCTCAACAGCAGTCGTGGCTGACGCATCCGTCGGCTAGTGAAACCTGGCATCGCCTCTGGCCGAACATCCTCCGGCGTGCCCAGCTTGCGCGCCTCCGCCGCTCAATCCTTGAGCAGGTCCTTGAGCGCAGCAAACGGGTTTGACGTAGCCACCGCCTTCTCGGGACGCCCCAGCTCTGGGTCATACCCGAACTCGAACACGAAGCGTTGATGCTCGTTGTCGTGACAGTAGAGGCAGAGCAGCTCCCAGTTGCTGCCATCGGGCGGGTTGTTGTCGTGATTATGGTCCTTGTGGTGAACCGTCAGTTCCTGCAGGTTCGCGTGCGTGAATTCACGCCCACACCGCCCGCAAACCCACGGGTAGAGCTTCAGGGCCCGCTCGCGGTACCCCAACGCGCGCTGTTCAGCGTTACGCCTTGCGTCGGCAACGACCTTGTCGAGCTTGGCCTGATCGATCTGCTTTGGTTTTTGCCTCATCTCGGCTGACTCCCTGGGATGCCGGCGGTCGCTGCGGACGGCGCGCGCCGGCGCTCACTCATGTCTTCGGCAGGGTCACACCCTGCTGGCCCATGTACTTGCCGCCCCGATCCTTGTATGACGTGGCGCAAACCTCGTCGGATTCGAGGAACAGCATCTGCGCGACACCCTCGTTGGCGTAGATCTTCGCCGGCAGCGGCGTGGTGTTGGAAAACTCCAGCGTCACGTGCCCCTCCCACTCTGGCTCGAGCGGCGTGACGTTGACGATGATGCCGCAACGCGCGTAGGTGGACTTGCCGAGGCAGATGGTCAGCACATTGCGCGGGATGCGGAAATACTCCACCGTGCGGGCGAGCGCGAAGGAATTAGGCGGGATGATGCACACATCCCCCTTGAAATCGACGAAACTGTTCGGCGAGAAGTTCTTCGGGTCCACGACCGCCGAATTGATGTTCGTGAAAATCTTGAACTCATCGGCACACCGCACATCGTAGCCGTAGCTCGACGTGCCGTAGGACACGATCGACTCCCCGCTGGCATTACGCCGAACCTGATCCGGTTCGAAGGGTTCGATCATGCGGTGCTGCTCCGCCATGCGGCGGATCCATTGATCCGATTTGATGCTCAAGCTCAGGGTTCCCGTGCGTTTCGCGGTGTGTTTTCACCCGATTATCCACGCGCCCACAAGCCAAGACAAACCGGGCGGGGTCGGCTTACTGCGGGGATTTCCGGTGATTGCGACGGGCACATGCCGGCCGCTGCAGCGGCGGGATATACTTTCGGCCCACGTCAACGGATCTCATTTCAGGAGACGCGCCCATGGCCCGCACCCCTTCCACGATGCTCGACCTCGGCACACCGCTGCCCGCCTTCACCTTGCCAGAGCCGCTCACCGGCAAGCTCATGGATTCGGCGACATTCGCCGGCAAGCCGCTGCTGGTCGCCTTCATCTGCAACCACTGCCCGTTCGTGCTGCACATCCAGGATGCCTTTGTCGCCTTTGCCCATGAGTACATGAGCAAGGGCCTCGGCATCGTCGCCATCAGCGCCAACGATGTCACCACGCACCCCGACGACGGCCCGGAAAAAGTGGCTGAGCGCGCGCGGGAAAAGGGCTATCCGTTTCCCTACCTGTACGACGAAAGCCAGGCCGTGGCCAAGGCCTTCCGCGCTGCCTGCACGCCAGACTTCTTCCTGTTCGACGCAAACGGCAAGCTCGCCTACCGCGGCCAGTTCGACGGCGCGCGACCCGGCAACGATGCCCCCAACGATGGCGCCGACCTGCGCGCCGCCGCCGATGCCGTACTCGCCGGCCGCACACCGAGCCCGGATCAACGCCCGAGTCTCGGTTGCAACATCAAGTGGCGCGCCGACAACGAGCCCGACTACTTCTAGCCAGACGGCGGGCTAGCGCGCACGCGCGCCCGGGCGATATCGGTGGCATCGCGCCACCTAGCGGGCGAGGATCACATCAGGAATTCAGGTGATTGCTCGGGCGACACAGGGCGCTCGAGCTTGTGACAACCCGCGACTGCAGTCGTTCAGTCTACGTTGCGGTTCGTGGCAGGCGGCTCTTCCATGTACCTCGACAGGTACAGGCTCTGCGCGATGACGAAGGCAAGCATCAGCCCCAGTCCGCCGAACAGCTTGAAGTTGACCCAGGCGTCGGTGCTGAAGGTGTAGGCCACGAACAGGTTGGCGACCCCCATGAACGCGAAGAAGCCGATCCAGGCGGCGTTGAGCCGCCCCCAGATCCGCTCCGGCAGGTGGATCTGCTCCTGCATCAGCGCGCGAATCAGGTTCTTGCGCAAGGCGAGCGCCGAGACAAGCAGTGTCAGCCCAAACAGCCAGTAGAGCACGGTCGGCTTCCACTTGATGAAGGTCTCATCACGTAAAAACAACGTGGCGCCCCCGAACACGACGATGATCGCGAGGCTCACCCACAGCATCGTATCCACCTTGCGGCGCCGTGCGAGCAGCCAGCCAATCTGCGCGAAGGTTGCCAGGATCGCGACGACGGTAGCCAGCAGGATCGGTGCCTGCGCTGCGGCGACCGCGCCGCCGAACGCACCGAGCAGACCGGAGGCGAGCGAGGCGGCGGCCTCGGGCTGTTTCTCGGCGACCTTGAAGGCCACGAAAAACAGGATGACGGGGAACAGGTCGAAGAGGAATTTCATGCGCGGCAGTATACCGGCCCGATCACAATCCGTCAGATTCCGGGAAGTGACAGGCCACGCTATGTCCTGCGCCGATCGCCCCGAGCGTGGGCCTTACCTCCCCACACACCGGGCGCGCCCGCGGACAGCGCGTGCGAAACACGCACCCGCTCGGCGGGTCGAGCGGTGACGGGAGCTCGCCCCCCAGGCCGCTGCACGCCCCACCACGGCGGCCGGGGATGGCATCGAGCAGCGCGCGCGTGTACGGATGCGCGGGCTGGCGGAACACGACGTCCACGGGCGCGACCTCCATCACCCGCCCGAGGTAGAGTACCAGCACGCACTGGGCGATGTGGCGCACCACGTTCAGGTCGTGCGAGACGAACAGCAGCGCAAGCCCGCGCTGCTCGCGCAAGTCCATCAGCAGGTTGAGGATCTGCGCCTGGATCGAGACATCCAGCGCGCTCACCGGCTCATCGCAGACGATGAGCTCCGGCTCGCAGACCAGCGCCCGCGCAATGCCCACCCGCTGACACTGCCCCCCGGAGAACTCGTGCGGAAAACGGTGCGCATGTTCCGGCAATAGGCCCACATCGGCGAGCGCTGCGCGCACGCGCCGCGCTCGTTCGGCCCGGTTGAGGTCCGCACGTAGGTAGCGCAACGGCTCGGCGATGCTCTCGCCGACCGTCATGCGCGGGTCCAGCGCATCGAGCGGGTCCTGAAACACGCACTGCATCGCGCCGCGGGGTGCGGCAGCAAGCGGCTCGCCACGCCAGCGCAGCTCGCCCGCCGCTGGCTGCACGAGCCCGAGCACGGCGCGCGCGAGCGAGGACTTGCCGCAACCGGATTCGCCGACGACGCCGAGCGTCTCTCCGGCACCGAGGTCGAAGCCAACGCCGTCGAGCGCCGTGAGCACGCGTTGGCGCCTGATCGCATACGCCACGCGCAGGTCCCGGACCGAGAGCAGCACCGCACCGCTCATGGGTGGCCCGTGGCGACCCAACAGGCCGCTGCGCGCCCGCCCCCCCATTCGACCAGCGCAGGCTCGCGCTCGCCACACGCGGCCACCGCCACCGCGCAGCGCGGCCGGAATGGACACCCCCTCGGCAGCGCGCGCGGGTCGGGCGGCTGCCCAGGAATGGTTGGCATTCGCCCGCCTTGCGGTTTGGCGAGTGCCGGTGTCGCCGCGAGCAGACCTCGCGTGTAGGGGTGCGCCGGCATACCGAGCACCTCAGCCGTCGGCCCGGTCTCGACCAGAATGCCCGCATACATCACCGCGATCCACTCGCAGTGATCACCAACCACGCCGAGGTCGTGCGTGATCAGCGCGAGCGCCGTCCCCCGCTCGCAGCGAATGCCGTCGAGCAACGCCATGATCTCGGCCTGCACGGTGACATCGAGTGCTGTCGTGGGCTCGTCAGCAACCAACACCTCGGGGTCGCAGATCAGCGCCATCGCGATCATCACCCGCTGGCGCAACCCGCCCGAGAGTTCGTGCGGGTACTGATCGAGCCGCCGCGCCGGGTCGGGGACACGCACCGCGCTCAGCATCGCCAGCGCGCGCGCCCGCGCCGCTGCCCGCTTCAGGCCACGATGCACCTGCAACACCTCGGTCAACTGCCGGCCCACGGTAAGGTACGGGTTGAGGGCGGTCATCGGGTCCTGGAACACCACACCGATGCGTTCACCACGCACACGATTCAACGCCCCGCGCCCGCAGCTCAGCAGGTCGACGCCGCCGAACTCGACCCGCCCGCTCGTCTCGGCGTTGGGCGCGAGCAGGCCGAGCGCGGCCTGAAACAACTGACTCTTGCCCGCGCCCGATTCACCGACGATCGCCAGCGCCTCACCACGCCGAAGCCGCAGGCTCACGCCGCGCACCGCCGGCAAGGGCCCCTCGGGCGTAGCGAAGGTGACGCGGAGATCCTGGATCGACAGCGCGTCGTTCACGCGATCAGCGCTTCATGCGCGCCGCAGGGACAAGCGCGTGTCGGCAACCGGCGGCTCTTTGATATTGCGCGACACCGGACACTGCCGCATGCGCCCGATGATGTAGGCGATATCCGCCTCGCTCGGATCACCCGCGTCGAGCACGCCGGAGAATTCGACATCGAGCACCCGCAGATTCCAGTCCTCATCGGTGACGACGCGGATGGCCCCTTGCGCCGAGCGCAGCATGAAGCCCTTTTCCGCACAGTTGGTGCGCAGGTAAAGGTGCTGACAGGTGAAGAGGGTGTAGACGAACATCAGGAACCCCCGGGGACTGCAGGTGCAACACCAAATCCTCCCAACCGTTTCCGGTCAGCACCTCCACATGCAGGTCAGCGATGTGGTTGTCCGGGGCGGCGTAGGTGCAATTCAGGCGCAGGCGGAACTCGCGTTCACTCATCGTTGGGCTCTCCGTCTTGGGTACCCGCGGATGATACGCAAGGACGCACCGATCACGTGAGAGCGCCGGCCCGGGCGGACCGTCGCGCTCCGCCTGAGCCGCCGGTTGACCCGTGTTTCCACGAGCGCATGGTTTCGGGCACCCTGCGACGCTGCGTATAATGCGGCGTTCGAGAAGCCCTTTCGGATTCCATGGAGCTGATCCGCGGACTCTACAGCCTGCAACCCTGCCACCGCAGTTGCGTCGCCACCATCGGCAATTTCGACGGGGTTCACCGTGGGCACCAGGCCGTCGTGCGTCAGCTCGCGCGGCGGGCTGCGGAGCTCGGCCTACCCTCGACGCTGATCACTTTCGAGCCGTTGCCACAGGAGTTCTTCCTACGGGAAAACGCCCCGGCGCGCCTCACGCGCCTGCGCGAGAAGCTCATTGCGCTCAAGGGCCTCGGCGTGGATCGCGTGCTGTGCCTGCCGTTCAACCGCAAGCTCGCGGAGCGCTCTGCCGAGGACTTCATCCAGCAGGTGCTGGTCGAGGGACTGGGCATCCGCCACCTCGTGGTGGGCGATGACTTCCGCTTCGGCAAGGGCCGTGCCGGCGACTTCCACTTGCTGGCCGCAGCCGGGGCAGCGCACGGCTTCGCGGTCGAGCGCACCGAAACCTTCATCTGCGATGGCGGCGAGCGCGTGAGCAGCACGCGCATCCGCGAGGCGCTGGCGAGTGGGGATCTCGAGCTCGCCGAACACCTGCTCGGTCGCCCCTACGTCACCAGCGGCCGCGTGATCCACGGCGACAAGCGCGGCCGTCAGCTCGGCTTCCCTACCGCCAACCTGCGTGGCGGGCAGCGCGTTTCTCCCCTGAAGGGCGTCTTCGCGGTGGAGGTCGGCGGATTGACTGAGCACTGGTTGCCCGCCGTTTGCAATGTCGGCACCCGCCCCAGCGTGGACGGCAAGTCGTTCCTGATCGAGATCCACCTGCTCGATTTCTCGGGAGACCTGTACGGCCGCCGGCTCGAGGTGCGCTGGCGGCAGCGGCTGCGCGCCGAACGACGCTTCGAGTCGCTCGAGGCACTCAAGGCGCAGATCGCGCTGGACACTGCTCAGGCCAGACACTACTTCGAACAGACATCACCGTGACTGACTACAAATCGACCCTGAACCTCCCCGAAACCGACTTTCCCCTGCGCGGCAACCTGCCGCAGCGCGAACCGGAGATCCTCGACGACTGGGAGGCGCGGGGGCTCTACGAGGCATTGCGCCGGTTCGCCGCCGGGCGGCCGAAGTTCGTGCTGCACGACGGCCCTCCGTACGCCAACGGGGAGATTCACATCGGCCACGCGGTGAACAAGGTCCTCAAGGACATCATCGTCAAGTCGAAGACGCTTTCCGGTTTTGACGCGCCCTACGTGCCCGGCTGGGACTGCCACGGCCTGCCGATCGAGCTCAAGGTCGAACAGAAGGTCGGCAAGGTCGGCGCGAAGGTCGATGCCGCCACGTTCCGCCAGTATTGCCGTGACTACGCGGCCGAACAGGTCGAGGGTCAGCGGCGCGACTTCAAGCGCCTCGGCGTACTCGGCGACTGGGACAACCCCTATCTGACGATGGACTTCCAGACCGAGGCCGACATCATCCGCGCGCTGGGGCGGATCATCGCCAACGGCCACGTCGTCAAGGGTGAGAAGCCCGTGCACTGGTGCGTGGACTGCGGTTCGGCGCTCGCCGAAGCGGAGGTCGAGTACGAGGACAAGACCTCGCACGCGATCGACGTGCGCTTCGAGGCGGTCGACACCGCAGCCTGCGCGGCGCACTTCGCGGATGCAGGTGGCGAGGGGCCGATCTCGGTCATCATCTGGACCACCACCCCCTGGACCCTGCCCGCGAACCAGGGCGTGGCACTGCACCCGGAGCTCGAGTATCTGCTGATCCAGTTCGACGGCGAGCGGGTGATCCTCGCCGAGGCACTGGCCGAAAGCTGCCTGCAACGTTACGGCTGGACCGACACGCGCATCGTCGGCCGCTGCACGGGTGCTGCGCTGGAGGGGCTCATGCTGCGGCACCCGTTCTACGACCGCACGGTGCCCGTCATCGTCGGCGAACACGTCACCACCGATGCCGGTACCGGCGCCGTGCACACCGCGCCCGGCCACGGCCAGGAGGACTTCGTGATCGGCCAGCGTTACGGCCTGCCGGTGGACAACCCGGTCGGTCCGGACGGGCGCTTCCTGCCGGATACGCCGATCTTTGCCGGCGAATCCGTGCATCAGGCCAACGGACATGTGCTCGAAGTGCTCAAGGCGCACGGCACGCTTGTCTGCGAAGCCAAGCTCCGCCACAGCTACCCCCACTGCTGGCGGCACAAAACGCCCATCATCTTTCGCGCCACGCCGCAGTGGTTCATCTCCATGGACGAACAGGGGCTGCGCGGCGCGGCGCTCGCAGCGATCCGCGGCGTGCGCTGGGTGCCGGACTGGGGTCAGGCACGCATCGAGGGCATGGTCGAGAACCGTCCCGACTGGTGCATCTCGCGACAGCGTACCTGGGGCGTGCCGATCCCCCTGTTCGTCCACAAGCAGACCAACGCCCTGCACCCGGACACGACGAGGCTGATCGAGGAAGTGGCCCAGCGCGTGGAGCAGTCCGGCATCGATGCCTGGTTCGGCTTGCAACCGGCGGACCTGCTCGGCGAGGACGCAGCGGATTACCTCAAGGTTACCGACACGCTGGACGTGTGGTTCGACTCCGGCGTGACACATAGCACCGTGCTCGAGCGGCGGCCGGAACTCTCACGCCCCGCCGACCTGTATCTCGAGGGCTCCGACCAGCACCGCGGCTGGTTTCAGTCCTCGCTGCTGTCCTCGGTCGCGATGACCGGCGAAGCGCCGTACCGGCAGGTCCTCACCCACGGCTTCACCGTGGACGAAAAGGGCCAGAAGATGTCGAAGTCGAAGGGTAACGTGGTCGCCCCGCAGAAGGTGATCCAGCAGCTCGGCGCCGACATCCTGCGGTTGTGGGTCGCCTCCTGCGACTACTCGCGCGAGATGACCGTCTCCGACGAGATCTTGAAGCGCATGGCAGATGCCTACCGGCGCATCCGCAACACGGCGCGCTTCCTGCTTGCCAACCTCAACGGCTTCGACCCCGCGCGCGACGCGCTCCCGCTGGAGCGAATGGTCGCGCTCGACCGCTGGGTGGTCGGCCGCGCCTGGGCATTGCAGCAGGAGATCCTGGAGGCCTACGACGCCTACCAGTTCCACCTCATCTACCAGAAGGTGCACAACTTCTGCTCGGTGGACCTCGGCAGTTTTTACCTCGACGTCATCAAGGATCGGCAGTACACCACGCGCCGTGACGGACAGCCGCGCCGCTCCACGCAGACGGCGATGTTCCACGTGCTCGAAGCGCTCGTGCGCTGGCTCGCGCCGATCCTCAGCTTCACGGCGGAGGAGATCTGGAAGTACATACCCGGCGAGCGCCCACCTTCGGTGCTGTTCGCGCAGTGGTACACCGCGCTGGAACCCTTGCCCGCCGACAGCACGATGAACGATGCCTTCTGGGACACCGTGCTGCACCTGCGGGAACGGGTGGGCCCGAAGCTCGAGGCGCTGCGCAACGCCAAGGCGATCGGTGCCTCGCTCGACGCGGAAGTGGATCTCTACTGCGACGACGCGCTACTCGCCCTGCTCACGCAACTAGGCGACGAACTGCGCTTTGCGCTGATCACCTCCGACGCGCGCATCCACACCCTTGCCAACCGCCCGGCAGGGATGGAGGTCGAAAGGCTCGACAACGGCATGCAGGTCGCCATCGATGCGCGCGCGAGCGAACACCCGAAGTGCGTGCGCTGCTGGCACAAGCGCGAGGACGTCGGCCACAATCCCGAACACCCGGAACTGTGCGGGCGCTGTGTCGAGAACGTGGCCGGCGACGGTGAAACGCGACGCTATGCTTAAATGGCTGTGGCTATCCGGCCTGGTCATCGTGATCGACCAGGTCACCAAACTGCTGGCCGAATCGGCGCTCACCTACCAGACGCCGGTCCCCGTGATCCCGGGTTTCTTCAACCTGACGCTCATGTACAACACGGGCGCGGCATTCAGCTTCCTCTCGGACGCCGGCGGCTGGCAGCGCTGGTTCTTCTCCGCACTGGCGCTAATCGTCTCCGCCGTGCTCGTGGTGTGGATCAAGCGCCTGACACCCGCCGAGCGCTGGACCGCCGCCGCGCTTTCGCTCATCGTCGGCGGTGCCCTCGGCAACCTCATCGACCGCATCGCCTACGGCCACGTCATCGACTTCATCCAGTGGTACTACCACCCCTACTACTGGCCGGCGTTCAACATCGCCGACTCGGCCATCACCGTCGGTGCGGCGATCCTCATCACCCTCACCCTGTTTGGCCGGGAGTCCTCCCCATCGAAATGACGACCGAACAGCGCATACGACCGGGCAGTCGCGTCGTCATGCACTACCAACTCAGCCTCAAGGACGGCACCGAACTCGACGCCACCCCGCCGGGCGAACCCATCGACTTCCGGCTCGGTGACGGCACGATGATCAAGGGGCTGGAACTCGCACTGCTCGGCATGCAGGCCGGGCAAAATGAGAAGTTCATCATCCCCCCAGAAACCGGCTTCGGCTATCGCGAGCCTGCCGCCGTGCAATGGATGCCAAAGTCCGATTTCCCGCCGCAACTGGATCCGCAGGTCGGCCAGATCATCAGCTTCAGCCTCCCTGGGGGCGAGGAAATCCCTGGTGCAATCCTGGCGGTGGAGGGCGACCGCGTGCAAGTCGATCTGAATCACCCGCTCGCGGGCAGGGAGGTGGTCTTCAGTGTGGAGATTCTGGGGGTGGAATGAACACAGCGTGGCGGCGAGCAATCCCGCCGCCGAGATGTGATGCGGCTTGACAGAGATCTGCCCCCGAAGTTAGTGGACATGCCGATCAATGCGTCCCCCCTCCGCGCGGGCGGGTCAAAGGGTCAGGTCAAGGGATAACTTGCCGAATCAACGGGATTTCTCCCGAACCCAAAGGGAGATGGGATTGAATCGGTGCTCCCCCAGAGGCGTAGTGAGGCCGATCCGGGAATCATCATCCCCCAGCGGTCATTTCACAAGACCATCCCCAACACATGGACGAGCTCCATAGGCTGCTGCGCGTCCACCAGACCGATCAGCCAGACAGAGGGCAATTGCTTGCACGTCCCCACGGTCTTGGCTGGGGTTTTGGTCTCCGACGGCGCTGGTGCAGCTGCGTCGGAAGGCCGACGGGTCAGCAGGCGCTCGCGCCAGAATTTGCGCAGCTTGTGAAGCGTACCGCCTGATGCGAGCAACTGGCGGGCCGCCTGGTCCGTCGCCTTGAGCGCATCATCCAGTTGCAGCGCCAGGCGCGGCAGAAGGCGATCCGCGTAGAAGCGCAGATCCAGCACATCATGCCGGTGACTGCTCAACAGCTGTTTGTAGGTCGAGTCGCCCCAGCCAAGATCCAGCAAGGGCACACCCTCTTCGGCCAACCCGTCGATAACGCGGTTGAGCAACGTCACACCGGGGGCCAGCGACTTGTATTCGCCCAGGTAGGAGGTTGCCCAAAGCGAATAGACGCTGCCTTGCAGATCCCCTTGCGCGTAGGCAATTGCCCGTCCTCCAGCCCGCAGGATGTAGGCACGCAGCGTGCCCTCATTCGCCAGCTCGAGCAGATAGTTGCGCATCGGTTCATCGTCAGCGCGGATGCCGATGCCGAGCCCCGCGTGGTAGCTCTGATCCACGATGGCCGAGGCCTCGCGGATGAACCCGGGCACCTGAGACGCGGTGGTGATCTTCTCCACCTGGACGTCGCCACCGAAAGCCTCGACAAACTTCTTGTCGCGGCGCTTGAACTCGCTGCGCGTCTTGCTGCTGTGGTGTTTCAGGCGCTGCCCAGTCGCTGGATCGAGGATCTGCGTGCGCCAGCGGTTTTTGCCCCGGAAGGTGGCGCGCGCACGAACCGCCCGAACTTCGTCAAGCGCTCGCAGAACGTCCGAGTCCGCGAAGACATCGAACGTCTGGACGACATCCACCCGGCCGTCTCTTAACCACCCGGCTATCTGAGCCATCGCGGAGCGCACGTGCTCGGATTGCGGCAGGTGGACTACGCCGCTCTCACCGATGAATAGCGACCGCAGGCGCGCGAAAGGCACCTGCCACTGTCCGACAGCGCTTCTCAGCGTTTCCACCGACAAGTGGCCGACGATGACGACAGTCAGCGCACCCGCCGGGCGGTGGAGGAAAGCGAAGGGCTGGGGATCCGACGCTGAGACGGCCCCCAAACGGTTGCGGAATGCCTTCGGGGAGTTATAGCGGCTGACCTGGCCAGCCGCCTGGCGCAGCGCCTCCCATTCAGCGAGCAGCACGGTCGTCGCCTCATCGTTCTCTGCCAGTGTCGCATCGACGAGGCGAATGCCGCCCGGTGGCCGGGCCTTGCCGGCGTTGAAAAGCCTTAAACCTACGCCCGTCGTGAGCACCACATCCTGTGCGATTTCGTGTGTTACCATGGGTCGAGCCTTGGGTGGAAGCAAGGCGTATTTTGGCAACGATTTGCATTCCTGGCGATCGCAAACGATCGATTCGTGACGCGACTCACAGGGTAAGACCGCCGTTTCGCACGTAAGCCCGTGCCGCTAAACATCCACTCGTCGAAGCATCACGTGGCGAGCGCAACAGCAGCCTCGGGGGAACGTGTACGCGGCAGTTGCCAGGCTCCGGTGGAACACACCCATCAGAGCAGGCCCGACCGCCGTTGAACCGCAGAATGCCGCCCCGTCCCGCGCAGTACGGCAGCCTGCCGCGAACGTCCCCCCGACCTTTCCGCCCGAGTCAGCCGACAGGCGATGAAGAATCGCCCGCGAACGCCGTGAAGGCGCACTGACAGGCTCGCACGGTCAACTGACAGCCTTCACGGCGCAGCCTTATACTGCAGCGCCACACCACCCAGAGGTCACCACTACCGCCATGCAAGTCCTGCTCGCCAACCCCCGGGGGTTCTGCGCCGGCGTCGATCGCGCCATCGAGATCGTGGAGCGCGCCATCGAACTGTTCGGCGCACCGATCTACGTACGGCACGAGGTGGTGCACAACCGCTACGTCGTGAACTGCCTGCGCGAGAAGGGCGCGGTGTTCGTCGACGAACTCGATCAAGTGCCCGACGACGGTATTGTCATCTTCAGTGCGCATGGTGTGTCGCGGGCCGTGCAGCAAGAGGCCGAGCGGCGGGGCCTGAGGGTGTTCGACGCCACCTGCCCGCTGGTCACCAAGGTGCACATGGAGGTGAGCCGATACGCGAAGGAAGGTCGCGAGGCCATCCTGATCGGGCACGCGGGGCACCCTGAGGTCGAGGGCACCATGGGGCAGTACGACACGCGGCACGGCGGGGCGATCTACCTGGTCGAATCCCCCGAGGACGTTGCGCGGCTCGAAGTCCGCGACCCCCACAAGCTGGCCTACATCACGCAGACGACGCTCTCGGTCGACGACACGCGGCGCGTCATCGACGCCTTGCGCGAGCGCTTTCCCGACATCCACGGCCCACGCAAGGACGACATCTGCTACGCAACCCAGAACCGGCAGGACGCCGTGCGCCAACTCGCTGCGGAATGCGACCTCATGCTGGTGGTTGGTTCGCCAAACAGTTCCAACTCCAACCGCTTGCGTGAACTCGCCGAGAGTCAGGGTATCCCGGCCCATCTGATCGACTCGGCGGACGACCTGGACGTCGCATGGCTCGACGGCCTCCAGCGTATCGGCCTCACTGCCGGGGCGTCGGCGCCTGAGGTTCTCGTACGTTCGGTGGTCGAGAAACTGAAGTCACTGGGCGCGACGACCGCCGAGGAACGGCGGACCGTCGAGGAGCACATCGTGTTTGCGCTGCCGAAAGCGCTGCGCTGACCCGCCCCGTACACAAGCCATCAGCACGCCGCTTGAACGTGAAAACGACTTACCCGCCATCGCGGCGGGCAAGCCGTGAGAGGAACCGCTGGACCCTAACCTACCTGCGATCGGCACAGGTACTCGCGAAGCCGTAAGGACTCACCACTCGGCTCACACCGCTGACGATGCCCACGTTGCCCGGAGGGGAAATCGTCAAGTCGTTGAAATCCTTGGCAAGACCCTGGAGGACCGAGCGCGTCTTGAAGGTCGACTCCTAGCCCGCCAAGGTTGTCTGGGCAACGAGCTCGACTTCCAGCCAGTAGGCCTGATCCTGCGGGTAAGTCAGGTTGAAATAGCCGAAGCCGTTGCTGTCCGTCGTCACCGTAGCCTTGGAGACCGTCGGCGTCTGTTGCGTGTCGGCGGCGATGGTGACCACGGCTGGCGGTGTGAGTGTGCCGTCGCCGTTCAGGTCTTGCTCCCCGGCATCCAGCCGGCCGTTGTGGTTGGTATCTTCCGACTGACAGAGGTCAGCCGTGGTATCGATCGTGTAGTACGGCCCCCAGGCGTCGGGCTGGGCCTCCGATGTGCTCGAGCCGGTCGACCGGGTCACCACGGGTACGAAGTAACCTTTGAAGTAGCGCACCGGATAGACCGAGATCTGCACGTTCGCGTTGGTCACCGGCACGCCGTTGTTGTTGACCTGGACCACGTACGGCTTGCGGTACTGCGCCGGGTTTGGCTCGAAGATCTCGTTACCCGTACCGAAGGTCAGCCGGACGATCTGCGGATCGACCGTCAACGTCGTGCTTGCGGTCACGCTCGACCCCGCGTTGGCACTGATGGAGACACCATTCTCGCCGCTCGCCTGCACGCCGGCGGTGTAGACCGTGCTTGCCTGCCCCAGGCTGTTGGTCTCCACCTCGCCCAGCGACAGGGTACCGTTCGTGATATCGACCAGATTGAAACGGACCTTCTGGCGCTTGACGAGGTTCTGGTTGGCATCGCGCACCGTGGCCGTGATCGTGCTCTTGGCACCCATGGAGACGATGCGTGGGGCTGCCTCTAAGATCATGTTCGCCGGCGTGGTGGCGTAGAACTCCAGCGCCAGGCTCGCCGTTTTCTGACTCGTGCTGGCCGTCAGGATCGCCCCACCGGCGTTGGTCGACTTCACGCTCACCGAGGCCACCCCCAGCGCATTGGTTACCACGCTTTTGGTCGTGGTGCCGGGCGCATTGTCGAAGTAGCCGCGCGTGATCGAAAAGTCGATGGACTGGTTCGCCAGCGGCGCGCCGTTACTCAACAGCTGGACCGATACGTTCTGTGATGCCCCGAGCGGCACTTCCGTTGGGCCGGTCGGCGCGATGAACATCAGCCCGTCTGCTGAAACCGCCAGGTTGAATTCCCCGGTCACGGCACCGCCGAGGGCCTTGGCCACGATGCGATCGTCATTCCGGGACAGGGCCGTCACCGTGATGGTCGCCTCGCCCTGTTTATCGGTCACGACCGTCGTAGCGCTCAGGGAATTGCCCTCCCTGGAGGACAGGCTGACGACCTGATTGCCCAGTGCGCTGCCATCTCCCGCGACGAGCTTCAGCCCGATGCTCGCTGGAGCGCTCACGCCAATGGCGCTCGTCGGACCACTCATGCGCAGCTGAGTGCCTGTCACCTCAATGTCGAGGCTGGCCGGTGTCGCGCTGCTCGCGGTGGACGCCTTAACCGAGATCGTGCGGGGCACCGGCTCGTTAGCCGTGGTGAGGATCGCCACCGCATTGCCGAGCGCATCGGTCGTTTTCTGCACGACCTGCAGGCTACCGGACGAGGCGGAGAACGACACCGGCTCATTGGGCTTGAGCACGTTGGCCGCATCCTTGAGGACCGCCGTAATGCGCACAGAACTGCTGTCCCCAGAGGCGAGCTGCCAGTTCTCCGTGAGCAGCACCAACGAGTCCTTCGCTGTGCTTGTCGCGGTGGTCGGCGTGGACGTGGCTCCGCCGGCCGTTCCGGTTGCGGTCGCGGTGGCCAAGTCGCCACCACCGAAGCAGCCCGTAACCAGCATCGACCCCACCACGGCAATCGTGGCGGCCAACCGGGCGAACGGGGTACGCATCCCTGAGTGCAGATTCCTTTTGCTCACACTAGTCCCTTCTTTTTCCGTTCATTAACCCGCCGCCGGACAGGCCAGACGCGAGCGGTGGGGCCAATCAGCGGGTGCTGGGCCAGTTGAAGTGGTGCACCAGCCCGAGACCGATGGTCTGATACTTGTCGTCGGTGCCGTACTGCACGTACTCGGCGGCGAGCGCCGTGCGCTCCGTGCCGTAGAGCTCGATGCCGGCTCCGTAGGCCAGGCCGGTGTAGTCGCCCTTGGCCGAGCCGGCGAAATCAACATCGACCGTGGCGATGCCCAACAGACCGTAGATGTTGATTTGCGGCAGTGGGATGTTGGCGCGCAGGAAACCGGCCAAGTAGACAACCTCCGGGCTACCGATGTCCTTGCCCGTATCGTTGATGTTCATCCCCGCGTGGCCTTCCACCGCGATGAACTTGTTGAAATCGTAACCGAGCTTGAAGTTGAGGTTGCCCGCGTCCTCCTTCCTGCCGACCTCGGGAGTGAACTGTGCGTCGGAGGCAAACACCCCGAAATACTGGCGGGCCGGCTCTTGCTTGAGCAGCAGGCTGCGCCGACTATCGGAGTAGCGCAGCGTGTTTTCACCGTAATAGCGACGCGGCTGGTCGGCCTGCGCCACCGTCACGGTCAGGGTCAGCGCCACTGCGCCACACAGCGTCAACAATCTCATGAGTCACTCCTTGTTCGTTCGTTCCGGTCCATCGACACGCCGGGCACTCGAATGGCCGCAGTGTAAACACCGCGCCCGGACAAAACTGTGAGCGGTTCGATCAATCGATCAAAACCCGGTACCTTTACACCGGCGTTTGATCCACTTCAGGGTTTTCCGGACGACGCCGCTTGAGGTCTTGGGGCGCGGCCTGCCCCACCTGGGTCGCTTGCACCGTCGCTGCGTGCCCTCGCCGCCGAGCGCCCTCGGGAGCCCGCGGCCCCCTGCCGGGCGACGTACGGTAGGACCAAATGGACAAAATCCAATCGCTGAAATTGCAAGCTGTTTCTTCGATTGCGTGTCATTTGTGTGACAGGCGTCTAAAAAATGCTTGACAAAACGCTGTTAACGAAAACCTTATGCACACCGCGTTGCGGCCTCAGAACGCGAATCCAACCTACGCGCAATTGACAATATTTAAGCTAAAAAAATAGCTCGTAACCAATTGTTATTAATGAATTATTTAGAATTTGTTCATAATTTCACCGATCCAATCCAACACCACGAATAGCAACGGATTGAGCGTTGTGAAGACATCTTTTCCACAAAGTTATCCACAGCAACTGTGGATAATCACCAACAGAACGTGGGGCTGTTGCATTTTGACGGCAATCCGCTCCCGCTGACCCATGAGCGCACCGCCACCACACCCTGCGGCATCGGCGTCGAAGGTTGCGCGCATCGCACTGGCCACGGCGGTCGACGAGCTGTTCGACTACCTGCCGGGCGCCCTCGCGCAAGGCCAGCGGCCGGGAACACGCGTGCGGGTCGAGTTCGGCTCGCGCCGGCTCGTCGGGGTTTTCACCGGCTGGGCGGAAGGCAGCCGGCTCGCAGCAGACCGGCTCAAGCCGGTGCTCGAGGTGCTAGACACCGAGCCAGTGATTCCGGCGAGCTTGCTGGAGCTGCTGCGGCGCGCCGCCCAGTACTACCACCATCCGCTAGGCGAGGTCGTCCTCCACGCCTTGCCTGTGCTGCTGCGCGAGGGTCAGTCCGCACAGCCGCCCGCTTCGCGGCGATGGTACGCCGTGCGCAATCAAGCGACGCAACCACTGTCAACCGGGCGCCGGGCGCCCTTGCAACACGCCTGCCTTACGCTGCTGCTCGCGTCGCCCCAGGGGCTCGACGAAGCGACCCTGCTCGATGCGCTACCTAACGCGCGCGATGTCCTGCGGCGCCTGCTCGCCAAAGGGCTCGTACGCTTCGAGGTGACCACGGCACACCCAGCCACGCCCCTTGCCCAGCCCACCGCACCGGGCCCGATGCTCAACGACGCGCAGCGCGCGGCGCTCAAGACGCTGAAGCAAGGGCTCGGGCAGTTCTCCGTCGGTGTGCTCGAAGGTGTGACTGGCAGCGGCAAGACCGAGGTCTACCTGGCGCTGATCGAGCACGTGCTCGCCCAAGGTCGCCAGGTGCTCGTCCTTGCGCCGGAGATCAGCCTCACCCCGCAACTGCTCAGCCGCTTTCGCGCTCGCCTGCCGGTGGCGGTGGTCGGCCTGCACTCCGGACTGACCCCTTCCGAGCGCCTCGCCGCGTGGCGAGCTGCGCAGTGTGGCGCGGCACGTGTGGTCATCGGCACCCGGTCGGCCATCTTCACGCCCATGCCAGAACTCGGCCTGATCGTGGTGGACGAGGAACACGACGCCTCGTTCAAGCAGCAGGATGGGTTTCGCTACCACGCACGCGACCTCGCGGTCTGGCGCGGCCAGATCGAGCGCGTCGCTGTGATCCTCGGCTCAGCCACACCGTCGCTAGAGACGCTGGCCAACGTCGAGCGCGGCCAGTACAGACTGGCCCAGCTAGGCACGCGGGCAGGTAGTGCGGGCGCGCCCCGCCTGCGGCTCGTCGATCTGCGCCGCCAGAAGCTCGCTGCTGGGCTTTCGCGTCACCTCATCGAGGCCATGCACGCGCATCTCACCGCTGGCCAGCAGGTGATGCTGTTCCTCAACCGCCGGGGTTACGCGCCCGTCCTGCTCTGCCACGTCTGCGGCACCGCCCTGGACTGCCCACGCTGCGATGCACACACCACGTTCCATGCGCGCGCCCACGAGCTGCGCTGTCATCATTGCGGCTACGCCGCCCGCCCGCCCGCGGCGTGCCCGGCGTGCGGCAGTGTCGAGCTGGTGGCCGTCGGCATCGGCACGGAGCGACTCGAAGCACTGATACGCGAGGCATTTCCCGAACGGCGCGTGGTGCGGCTGGACCGCGACGTCACCCGGCGCAAGGGCGAGCTCGAGGCGCGCCTCCAAGCCATCGAACGCGGCGAGTTCGATATCGTCGTCGGCACCCAACTGCTGTCCAAGGGTCATGACTTCCCGCGTCTGACGCTCGTCGGCATCATCGACGTGGACCAGGGGTTGTTCAGCAGCGACTTCCGCGCCCCCGAGCGCCTGTTGCAACAAGTGCTTCAGGTCGCCGGGCGCGCGGGCCGAGGCAGCGTCGCGGGCGAGGTGATCCTGCAGACCCACCAGCCCGAGCATCCCCTGCTGCGCGGCCTGCTCAGCGCGGGCTACGACACACTCTCGCGCGGGCTCCTCGCCGAACGGCGGCTCGCACTCTGGCCGCCGTACGCGAGCATCGCGCTGCTGCGGGTCGCCGCACCGAGCGAGACGACGGCAGACAGGTTTCTAACCGAGATCGTGGACACCGCGCGCGGCCTCGACGTCGGCGGCGTCGAGATCCTAGGCCCCGTCACCGCCCCACTTACCCGCAAGGCCGGCCACCATCAGTACCACGTGCTGTTCCGCGCGGCGGAGCGGCGTGCCCTGCACCGGCTTTTGACGCCTCTTATCGCCGCGGCGCGGGCGCTGAAATCCGCCCGCCGACTGCGCTGGTCGATCGATGTCGACCCCATCGAGCTCTCCTGACGGCCGAGTACCGGACGCAGTTTCGCCAGAGTCAGCGACTGCCGTACAATCCCGCCCTTAGCGCAACCAGCCAGACGCTCATTACTTTGAAAGAAGCCATCCACGCCCTCGTTGTAGAGGCGCTTGCCGCCCTGCACCGCGACGGGGTGCTCGCCGAGCCGCCGAGCGCCGACCAGGTCGAGATCACCCGCAGCCGCGACCCCGCACACGGCGACTTCGCGACCAATGTCGCACTCAAGCTCAGCAAACAGGCGCGCCGCTCCCCGCATCAGTTTGCGGGATTGCTGCTCGCTGCGTTGCCCGCCTCGCCTGCCGTGGCCAAGGTGGAGATCGCGGGTCCGGGATTCATCAACTTCCACGTCAACCCCAACGCCATGTTGGCGGTCGTCGAGGAGATCCTGCGTGCGGGCGAGGGCTATGGGCGCAGCCAATACGGTCGCGGACAACGCGTACAGGTGGAGTTCGTCTCCGCCAATCCGACTGGCCCGCTGCACGTTGGCCACGGCCGCGGCGCCGCGTATGGCGCGACGATCGCCGACCTGCTCGAGGCCATCGGCTACGACGTGTATCGCGAGTACTACGTCAACGACGCCGGCCGGCAGATGAACATCCTCGCCGCCTCGGTGTGGCTACGCTACCTCGAGCTGGCCGGCGAGACGGTCACGTTCCCGGCGAACGCTTACAAAGGCGATTACGTCTGGGACATCGCGGCGACCCTGCACCGCGAGGACGGCGACGCCTACCGCCACCCCGCCGCCCAGGTATTCGCCCACTTGCCGCCAGACGAGCCCGAGGGCGGCGACAAGGAGATCTACATCGATGCGGTGATAGCGCGCGCGCAACATCTGCTCGGCGCAGACGGCTACCGGCGGGTCTTCGACCTGGGGCTCAACGCCATCCTCGACGACATCCGGCGCGATCTGCAGGCCTTCGGCGTGACCTATCAGCGCTGGTACTCTGAGCGCACGCTGACCGAGAGTGGAACGGTGCAGCGCGTGATAGAACGGCTACGGGATGCGGGCCACCTCTACGAGAAGGACGGCGCGCTGTGGTTCCGCTCCACGGCGTTCGGCGACGAGAAGGACCGCGTGGTGCTGCGCGAGAACGGCCAGAGCACCTACTTTGCCTCCGACATCGCCTACCACATGGACAAGGTGGAGCGCGGCTTCCAGCGCATCATCAACGTCTGGGGCGCCGACCACCACGGCTACGTGCCGCGGGTGCGGGCAGCACTGCGCGCGCTCGGCTACGACGATGCGATCCTCGACGTGATGCTGGTGCAATTCGCTATCCTGTACCGGGGTGGCGAGCGCGCGCAGATGTCGACGCGCTCGGGTGAATTCGTGACGCTGCGCGAGCTGCGGGAAGATGTCGGCAACGACGCCGCCCGCTTCTTCTACATCATGCGCCGGGCGGATGCCCACCTAGATTTCCACCTGGACCTCGCCAAGTCGCAGTCCAACGACAACCCCGTCTACTACATCCAGTACGCCCACGCGCGCATCGCCAGCGTGCTGCGCGAGGCGGCCGAGCAGGGCATCGAGGCCGGCCCTGCGGACCTGTCCCGGCTGACCGAGCTGCACGAGATCGACCTCGTCAACAAGCTGTCGGCGTATCCCGAGGTGGTGCATCAGGCCGCGCTCGCGCTGGAGCCGCACCAGGTCGCCAACTACCTGCGCGAGCTGGCTACGCTGTTCCACACCTACTACAACGCGCATCGCTTCCTCGTCGAGGATGCGGCTGTCCGGGACGCACGGCTCGCACTCAGCCGCGCCACGCAACAGGTGCTGCGCAACGGACTCCGCCTCCTGGGCGTGCAGCCGGTCGAGCGCATGTGAACAACGCATCGGGGTGCCCAAAGAACTGAGGCGGCTGCTGATGCGGCATCGCAAATCGTCTAACGCTGCCGATGGGGTGTGTGCACCTGGCGCTGGCGCGCCGGCTTGTGTCTTGGCCGGCAGGCCGCGCTACACTCGCCAAGACCCTGAAACGACGCAGGGCGATAGCGCCGCCCACGTCAACTTTCGACTTTACCCTGCCGGGACAGCCTGATGGGACGAGATTTCAAGCATCGTGTCCGCCATCCACGCAGCCGCGAGGCCGAAGCCGCTCCGGCCATGCCCGGCTGGATCTGGCTGCTGGTCGGATTCGGCCTAGGGTTGCTGGTGATGCTCTACCTCGTGTTCAAGAACCCCGCGGAACCCGGTGCAGCGGCCGAGAAGGTCGTGCAGAACGTCGCCCCGCCGACCAGCCAGGAGCCACCGAAAGAGGCCCCCGCCGCGAAGAAGCCCGCCGACAAGCCCAAGCTGCCGGAACCAGTGCAGCCGAAGTACCAGTTCTACACGATCCTGCCCGAGGCCGAGGTCGTCGTGCCGGAGGCCGAGGCCAATAAGGGCCTCGACAGCGTGCCGCTGCAACAGGCCCCTGGCACGCAGCCGACCACCTCCCAGCGTTACCTGCTGCAGGCGGGGTCCTTCCGCAACCTGAGCGACGCCGAGAAGCACAAGGCAAAGCTCGCCCTGCTGGGCATTCAGGCCAGTATCGAAAAGGTCTCGGTGGATAACACCCTCTGGCACCGCGTCCGGATCGGGCCGTTCAAGTCCATCGACGAAGTGAGCAAGGTCAAGACGCAGTTGCAGAGCCAGAACATCCCCACGCTGCTCGTGCAGATCGCCAATTGATCCAGCCATACATCGCCCGCCGCGCGCGGCGCGATCATGACCGTACCCTACGTCCCGCCATTCACCCGCGGCTTGCCCACCGGCCGCACCAGCGCGTAGTTGCGGTGGCGCACATCGCTCATCAACTGATCCACGTTGTCGGGCGGCGTGCCGACGATCTGTAGCGTGTGGGCCGCGAGCGCGAGACTGCTCTCGATGGCCTCCGGGAACACCTCGGTCGCGCCGGCCTGCAGCAGGTGGCCACTCGCCTCCAGGTCGCGGGCGCGTACCAGCACGGGGACGTTGGGATAGCCGTTGCGCAGGTGCGAGACGGCGCGCAGGGCTGTCGGCCCGTGATCGACGGTGATCACCACCAGCGCCGCCCGCTCGACGTGCGCCGCGGCGAGCAGCTCCGGGTCCCCAATGTCGCCATAGTAGACGCGGTAGCCATCCTGGTTGCCCTTGCGCACACGCTCCGGATCGCGATCGAACACGATGAACGGAATCCCACTGCTGTGCAGCAAGGTGGCCACCACATGCCCGACCCGCCCGTAACCACCGATGATGACCTTCGGCGCGGTGTCCGTGCCCTCGGCGGTAAACCTCGGCACGCCGTCTTCCGCGGCACGGGGCTCGAAGCGCGAGGCCACCCAGTCGCCAAGGCGCACCATCAACGGGGTGAACAGCATCGTGATCGAAATCAACCCGATGGCAACCACGAAGGTGGCATCGTCGAGGATGCCGGCCGCCTTCGCCGCACCGAGCAACACGAAGCCAAACTCGCCCCCTTGCGCGAGCAGGAACGCCATGCGCGTGGCCACCTGGCGCGGAAAGCCGAATACCAGTCCGAGCGCGAACACCACTACAAGTTTGATCAGCACGATCACCGTGACATGGCGCGCGAACTCAAGCGGCTGGGCAAGCAGCGCCTCGAGGTCGATCGACATGCCCACGGCAACGAAAAACAGGCTGAGCAACAACCCCTTGTAGGGCTCGACCAGCGCCTGGATCTGCAGGTTGTACCGGCAGTCCGAGAGCAGCAGCCCGATCACGAACGCCCCGAGCGCCATCGAGAAGCCGGCCTCGTTCATGAGCCACGCCGCGAGGAAGAGCGTGAGCATCACGACCATGAAGAAGCCTTCGCGGTTGTTCTGCCGCGCGAGCTTGTCGAGCACCTGTGGGATCACCCGGCTGCCGAGCATCCACACCGCCGCGAACGCACCCACGATGACCGCGATCCGCTCCCACCCCGGCAACGCCGCCTCCGCCGTGGCGCGCGGCGAAAGCAGCGACACCATGGCGAGCAACGGCACGATCGCGAGATCCTGCAACAGCAGCACCGCAAAGGTGGCCGTGCCGTGACGGCTCGCGATCTCGCCCCGCTCCTGCAGCAGTTGCATGACGAACGCGGTCGATGACAGCGCGAGCGTAAGCCCGAGCAGCAGCGCGGGCGTCCACGCGCCCAGGGCATAGTGGAAGTAGAGCGCGATCACCAGCCCTGTGGCCACTACCTGCAGCGAGCCCAAGCCAAAGACCTCGCGCCGCATCGCCCACAGGCGCTTGGGCTTCATCTCCAGCCCGATGAGAAACAGCAGCATCACCACGCCGAGCTCGGTGAAACTGCGTACGTCCTCGACGTGTGTGGTCACAGCAGGTCCCATTGTGTGCGGCCCCACCGCCACGCCCGCGATCAGCAGACCCAGCACCGAGCCCAGCCCGAGGTGCCGGAACACCGTGACCGCCACCGAGGTCGCCGCGAGCAGCAGCACAGCGGAAAATACGAAACTTTCGAGTTCCATCGTCGTCGGGAATCGCAAAATCAATGGTCTTCGGGCGCAGACATTTTGCGGCCTGCCAGCGCATTCTAGCCTGACTCACCACCCCACCCCATCCGCGACGCCGTGCCGCTTTACGCCGAAACCGCGCGTCTCGGCAGAGGTGATTGCGTCGCCAGGTTGAACCGCGTCGCAGGGGAAATCCGCCCGCGTCAGCAACCATACCGGCACTTCAATCCGACGCACGAGAACCGCCATGGACTGGCACCCCCGCAACCACGCTGGAGGCGTGGACGTACCCATCGCACTTGGCGGCCTGTTGGCTGCCACGCTGACGCTGTTCACCCCGGCGCTGGCCACCGCCAGCAGCCACAATGCACACGCCCCGCTCGGCATCAACCTGCCGCAACCCGAGCGCTGGGGCACCGACACGCCGTTCATCGACGAAATGAAGCGCGCCGAGGTGATCACACAGGGACCCGGTGAGTGGAACACAAACGAACTCGACCGCGTGGACTTCGACGCCCACGGCTGGCCCCGCTCGCTGACACCCAAGGACGGCCTCGCCGCCCGCTTCGATCGGGTGAGCTTCCTCTTGTTTGGCGGCGACTACGCCGACTGGAACACCACGCCTCCGCCCGCGGGCGACTTCCGCGTCTACTACCAGGGCCGCGGCAGCCTCACCTACAGCCTCGGCGCGAGCAAGGTCGCGAGCTGCGGCGAGGGCTGCGACGTGGTGCGCATCGACCCGGCCAACCTGCCGATGCTCAGCATCACCGCCACCGATCCAGCCGACCCCTTGCGCAATGTGCAGGTGATCTGGCCGGGCGGGATCTGCGACGGCGACCTCTACACCTGGCACCGCGACCCGAGCACCTGTGGCGGCCAGTTTCAGAGTTTCGCCGAGCTGAAGGACGTCCTGACCTTCCACCCGGATTTTCTGCGCGACCTGCGCCCCTATCGCACGCTGCGCTTCATGAACTGGCAGTTCACCAACCATCTGAGCAGCGCGCCGCAGGGCACGACGACGGAACTGCTCGCGCTGCCGCTGCGTGACAGCGTGTCGCGCGCCAAACCCGCCGATGCCGTGTGGAGCAATGCGGACAAGGGGGGCGTGCCCGCCGAGGTGATGCTCTCGCTCGCCAATCTGCTTGAGGCCGAACCGTGGTTCAACGTCCACACGCTGGACTCCGACGAGCACGTTCGCAGCATCGCAGCGCTCGCCCGCGACACGCTGGCCGACGGCCGCCGCGTCTATGTCGAGTACAGCAACGAGGCGTGGAACTCGATGTTTCCGGCCAGCCGCTGGCTCGAGGCACAGGCGGCGAAGCTCTGGCCCGACACCACCGACCGCTACAGCGCACGCATGAACGCCTACGCCAAGCGCAGCGCCGAAGTCTGCGCGATCTGGAAGGAGATCTGGGGCGAACAGGCCGACCGTGTGCAGTGCATGATGGGTGCCCAGGCCGCCAATGCCTGGGTCACGGAGCACATGCTGCTCGCCTGCCCCCTGTGGCAGGACGATCCCCGCAATCCCAAGCCGGGCCGGGACTGCGCGGCGCAGATGGACGGTATCGCCATCGCCCCGTACTTCGGTGGTTATCTGGGCCTGCCGGAAAACGCGGCGACGCTCACCGCCTGGAGTCAACAGGCTGACGGCGGCGTCGCGGCGCTCGCCAATGAAATCCTCAATGGCGGCGGCGGCCTGCCCAACGCCCCGGCGGGCGGCGCGCTGGCCGAGGCGCGCGAGTGGATGCGCGCACACGCCGACGTCGCCAACCGACGTGGGCTGGACCTCGTCGCCTACGAAGGCGGCCAGCACCTGGTCGGCGTCGCGGGCGTCGAAAACAACGACGCCATCACCCGGCTGTTTCGCGCGGCGAATCGCGACTATCGCATCTTCACCGCCTACACCCGCTACCTCGACGACTGGAAGGCCGCTGGTGGAAAACTGATGGCCATCTACCAGTCCGTCGGCGCGTCCAACAAGTGGGGACACTGGGGGCTGCGTGAGCACCAGACCCAGTCGAACGCCCCGAAGCGCAACGCCGTGCTCCATTTCAACGCGGCCAACGCCTGCTGGTGGGCAGGCTGTGGGCGGGGCACGCCGCCCGCCTCCGCCGACTACGACCGGGACGGCGTCGTGGACCTCGTCGACAACTGCATCCGTCTGGCCAACCCCGACCAGCGCGACACCGATGGCGACGGCTTTGGCAACCGTTGCGATGCGGACCTGTCGAACGACGGCTTCGTCGACCTGCAGGACTTCAAGCGCTTCGCTGCGCGCTACCTGACGACCGATCCCGATGCCGATTTCGATGGCGACGGACGGGTCGGCCGGGAGGACTTCCGCATCTTCAGCAAGCTGTTCCTACGCTTCCCGGGACCGGCGGGCCGGCCGTAGTCCGCCAGCCCCACCCGACGACAGTCGGTGCCGTCAACGCTGCGACGTTGGCGGCACCCCCTCTAGCTAGAGAACTGCTGATCAATCCGTTCCCTCACCCCCTTCCCAAAAGGAGAGGGCACTCAATCTGTGCTTTCCTAGGCCAACCCGGGCAGGATCAGGACCGCACGAAAGTCGTTCACATTGGTCAGCGTCGGCCCGGTGACCACGGCATCGCCCAGCGCAGCGAAAAAGCTGTGGCCGTCGTTGTTCGCGAGACTGTCCGCCGGATGGATGCCCAACGCCCAGGCGCGGGCCAGTGAGTCCGGGGCAAGGTAGGCCCCGGCGATCTCCTCCTGGCCGTCCACCCCATCGGTGTCAGCGGCCAACGCATGGATGCCGGGGTGACCGTCGAGCGCAAGCCCCATCGCGAGCAGGAACTCGACGTTGCGCCCACCCCGCCCGCTGCCGCGCACCGTCACCGTGGTCTCACCGCCAGAGAGCAGCACGCTCGGCGGCGCAAAGGGCTCGCCCCGTCGCGCCACCTGCCGCGCGATACCCGCGATGACCTTGCCGACCTCGCGCGCCTCGCCTTCGATGGCATCCCCCAGGATGTGCGCGGCGAGACCCACCTCCCGCACCACCCGAGCGGCTGCCTCGAGCGCCAGCTGAGGTGTGGCGATGAGACGCGTCTCCACGCCCGCGAGTCGCGGGTCGCCCGGCTTGACGGACTCGCCGCGGCCAGAGCGCAACACGTCCAGCACCCCTTCGGGCACGTCAATGCCATAACGCCGGATGATCACCAGGGCATCCGCGCAGGTCGTCGGGTCGGCGACCGTCGGGCCCGAGGCGATGTCCACCGGGTCATCGCCCGGCACGTCCGAGATCAACAGATTCAGCACCCGCGCCGGATGACAGGCCGCGCCCAGCCGCCCGCCCTTGATGGCAGACAGATGGCGGCGCACGCAATTCACCTCGCGGATCGAGGCCCCGGAGCGCAGCAGCGCGCGGTTGACCGCCTGCTCGTCGGCGAGCGTGAGGCCCTCGAGCGGCAGGGGCAGCAGCGCGGACCCACCGCCCGAGATCAGGCACAGCACGAGGTCGTCGGCGGACAGCCTCTCGACCAGGGCGAGCAGCCGCCGCGCGGCATCCATCCCGGCCGCATTAGGCACCGGGTGCGCGGCCTCGACGATCTCGACGTGCTGGCAGGGAACGGCATGGCCATAGCGCGTGACCACGAGCCCGGTGAGTTCGCCACGCCAGTGATCCTCGACCGCGCGCGCCATCGCCGCCGAAGCCTTGCCCGCGCCGATCACGATCAAGCGCCCCACGGGCGGCTCGGGCAGGTGCGGCGGGACACAGCGCGCCGGCTGGGCGCTCGCGACGGCTGCGTCGAACAGACGCCGCAGCAGCGCTCGAGGGTGTTCGGTCATGTGGAGGCCTCGTCTGGCAGCGGGGTCATCCCGGACCGCAGCGACCGTGTGAGGGCACGGCGCGGGAGGCCAGCGCCTTCACCAAACCGCAGTCCCGCGGCGGGTTTGATGGCATGGTGTTCAGGATAGTCTAAGAACACCCTTCCAGAATCCTCGCAGGAGTGAACCCGATGTGTGACCTGAATGGCTGTGGACCCGGCGCGGCATCTGACCCCATCCCGGTGCCCGACGAGCAGCGCCGGCGCTTTCTTAAAGGGCTGGCTACGCTGCCGCTCGCGGTGGTGCTGTCCGACCCGCGGCTCGCGCGGGCTGCCGGGGAACGGCTCGAGAACGTCACGATCCCCCTCGCCGACGGCAAGGTCGGCGGCGTCCTCGCCACGCCCGCGACGACACCCGCCCCCGCAGTGCTGCTCATTCACGAGTGGTGGGGCCTCAACGACCAGATCAAGGCGGTGACGGCGGAGTTTGCCAATGCCGGTTTCCTTGCCTTCGCCATCGACCTCTACAACGGGGCCGTCGCCACGACGCGCGAGGACGCGCAGGCCGCCATGAAAGCCGTCGATCCGGCCCTCGCCACCCGGCAGCTCGTCGCCGCCGCCGAGTGGTTGCGCAAGCACCCCAAGGGCAACGGCAAGGTCGGCACCGTCGGCTGGTGCTTCGGCGGCGGCTGGTCGCTGAACACCTCGCTCGCAACACCCATCGACGCCACCGTGATCTACTACGGCTCGGTGAAGAAGACCGCCGATGAACTCAAGCCACTGCAAGGTCCGGTGCTCGGCCACTTCGCCACGCTGGACAAGAGCATCAACGCCGAGATGGTCAGCGGCTTCGAGAAGGCGATGGCCGAGGCTGGCAAGCGGGATCTCACGGTGCACTGGTACGAGGCCGATCATGCCTTCGCCAACCCGACCAGCGCACGCTACGACCAGGAAGACACCGCGCTGGCCTGGCAACGCACGCTGGCGTTTCTGCGCAAGCACCTCGGCTGAGCCGACGGCCGCGTCGCGGGACGCGCCTCAGCCGATGAGCGCAAGCCCGCCCAGGTAGGGCTGCAACGCCTCCGGCACCGCGATGCGGCCATCGGCCTGCTGGTAGTTCTCCATCACGGCGACCAGCGTACGGCCGACTGCGAGGCCGGAGCCGTTGAGCGTGTGCAGGAGTTCGGGCTTGCCGGTTGCGGGGTTGCGCCAGCGCGCGAGCATGCGCCGCGCCTGGAAGTCGACGAAGTTCGAGCAAGAGGAGATTTCCCGGTACTTGCCCTGACCTGGCAGCCAGACCTCGAGGTCGTAGGTCTTGGCCGAGGAAAAGCCGGTGTCGCCTGCGCACAGCACGACGCGCCGGTAGGGCAGCTCCAGGCGCTCGAGGATCACCTCGGCGTGCCGCGTCAGTTCCTCGTGCGCCTGCCACGAGTCCTGCGGCGGCACCAGTTGCACCAGCTCGACCTTTTCAAACTGGTGCTGGCGGATCAGTCCGCGCGTGTCCTTGCCGTAGGCGCCCGCCTCGGAGCGGAAACAGGGCGTGTGGCAGACGAGCTTCATGGGCAGTTCCGCCGGCTCGAAGATCACGTCGCGACCCAGGTTGGTCACCGGCACCTCAGCGGTCGGGATGAGGTAGAAAACGCTCTCCCCGCTCTCCACGCGAAACAGATCCTGCTCGAATTTCGGCAGCTGGCCGGTGCCGCGCAGACTGTCGGCATTGACGAGATACGGCGCGTAGACCTCCGTGTAGCCGTGTTCGCGCGTGTGGGTGTCGAGCATAAACTGGATCAACGCCCGGTGCAGCCGGGCGAGCCCGCCCTTGAGCACCGCGAAACGCGCCCCCGAGATCTTCGCCGCGGCGGCGAAGTCCATGCCGCCGAGCCCCTCACCGAGATCGACGTGATCCTTTGCCACGAAGTCCAGCGCGCGCGGCTCGCCCCAGCGCTTGAGTTCGACGTTGGCGCCTTCATCCGCGCCATCCGGCACGGACTCGTGCAGCAGGTTGGGGATGCGCAGCGCAAGCGCCTGCAGCTCGGTCTGCACGGCCTCCAGATCCCGCTCGGCCTGCTTGAGCTCGTCGCCGAGGCGACCGACCTCCGCCATCAGCGGCTCGACTGGCTCGCCAGCGGCTTTGGCCTTGCCGATCGCCTTGGAGCGCGTGTTGCGCTCGTTCTGCAGCTCCTGAGTGCGCACTTGCAGGGCCTTGCGGCGGTTTTCCAGCGCCTCGAAGGTTGCTACGTCGAGCGTGAAGCCCCGCCGCGCGAGGTTGCTGGCCGTGGCGTCGAGGTCGGTGCGCAATAGTCTGGGATCGAGCATGTTGCTATCCGTGGTGTCGATGCGGGATGGCGGGGCATCTTACCATAGCGCCCCGCATCGCCATTGACCGCGGGATGGCTGTCGAATTGGCCTGCGTGGACGGCAACGCATACACTCGAAATCTAGCCCGATCCGCCTCGACACTGGGACAAACCGCGATGAGCATCCTGCCCGACCACACGCCCCGCGCCCTTTCGTCGGGCGAGCGTCAACAGCACCTGCGCGAGCTCGCCGCGTTGCTGCCCGACGGCCAACTGCTGAGCGCCGCCGAAGACCTGCGGCCCTACGAGTGCGACGGTCTCCCCGCCTATCGGCAGGTGCCGCTCGCGGTGGCGCTGCCCGACACGATCGAGCAGGTGCAGGCCGTGCTGCGCTACTGCCGCGGCGCTGGCATCCCAGTGGTCGCGCGCGGTGCGGGCACAGGGCTCTCGGGGGGTGCGTTCCCTCTGGCGGACGGCGTGCTGTTAAGCCTCGCGCGATTCAACCGCATCCTCAACATCGACCCTGACAACGGGCTTGCTACGGTCCAGCCTGGCGTACGTAATCTGGCCATTTCCGAGGCCGCCGAGCCCTATGGCCTCTACTACGCACCCGACCCGTCCTCGCAGATCGCCTGCTCGATCGGCGGCAACGTCGCGGAGAACTCTGGCGGCGTGCACTGCCTGAAGTACGGGCTCACCGTGCACAACGTACGCGAGGTGAAGCTCGTAACCATCGACGGCGAGCTGCTCACTGCCGGGTCGCAGGCCTACGACGCGCCGGGCTATGACTTGCTGGCGTTGCTGCATGGCTCCGAGGGGTTGCTCGGCGTCATCGTCGAGATCACCGTCGCGCTCCTGCCGAAGCCTGAGCGGGTACAGGTGCTGCTCGCCTCGTTCGATGCCATCGAGACCGCGGGCGATGCCGTCGCGCGCATCATCGGCGCGGGCTTCCTGCCGGCGGGCCTGGAGATGATGGACGGGCCGGCGATCGCCGCGGCCGAAGCCTTCGTCCGCGTCGGCTACCCGACCGATGCCGCCGCCCTGCTGCTGTGCGAGCTGGACGGCACCAACGCCGAGGTCTCTGAACAGGTCGGCGCGGTGCGCTCGCTGCTGCTCGCGAGCGGCGCGCGCGAGGTGCGCACGGCGGTGGACGCCGCCGAGCGCGCCCGGCTATGGGCAGGCCGCAAGTCGGCCTTTCCCGCCGTGGGGCGACTCTCGCCCGACTACTACTGCATGGACGGCACGATCCCGCGCAAATATCTGGCGACCGTGCTGCGGCGCATCGGGGAACTTTCGGCCGAATTCGGGCTCGCCGTGGCCAACGTCTTCCACGCCGGGGACGGTAATCTGCACCCGTTGATCCTATTCGACGCCAACCGCCCCGGCGAACTGGAACGCGCCGAGCGGTTCGGCGCCGCGATCCTCGAGCTGTGCGTGGAGGTCGGCGGCACCATCACCGGCGAGCACGGTGTGGGGATCGAAAAGCTCAACCAGATGTGCGTGCAGTTCGGGGCTGGGGAACTCGAGCAGTTCCACGCGGTGCGGCGCGCCTTCGACCCGCACGGCCTGCTCAACCCGGGCAAGGCTGTGCCCACGCTCCACCGATGCGCGGAATTCGGCGCGATGCACGTCCACCACGGCAAACTGCCGTTCCCCGAACTGCCACGGTTCTGACCATGCCGGACCAAGATCTGAGTGAAGCCCTGCTCGGCGCCGTGCGCGCCGCGATCGAGACACGCCGCGCCCTGGCCATCCTCGGCGGCGGCAGCAAGTCATTCCTCGGTCTGCCCTGCGAAGGCGATCCGCTCGATGTGCGCGGACACCGGGGGGTGGTCGATTACGAGCCGACCGAGCTGGTGCTGACCGCCCGCGCCGGCACGCCGCTGAAAGAGGTCGAGGCGCTGCTCGAGGCGCACGGCCAGATGCTGACCTTCGAGCCACCGGACTTCGGCGGTGCGGCAACCCTTGGCGGGGTCGTGGCCGCGGGCCTGTCTGGGCCCCGGCGGCCTTGGGGCGGTGCCGTGCGTGACGCCGTGCTCGGGATCAAGCTGATCAATGGACGCGGCGAACTCCTGCGCTTCGGCGGCCAGGTGATGAAGAATGTCGCCGGCTACGACGTCTCGCGCCTGATGGCTGGCGCATTCGGCACGCTCGGCGTGATCCTCGAAGTCTCCATCAAGCTGCAACCTCGCCCCGCGCACGAGCAGACGCTCGCACTGGAGCTGCCGCGCGCCGACGCCCTGCGCCGGTTCGTCGCGTGGCGCCGGAACCCGTGGTGCGTCACTGCCACCGCGCACGACGGTGAACGTGGCTTTGTACGACTGTCGGGTGGCGATAACGCCGTGGCCTCCGCCCGCGCAGAAATCGGCGGCGAGCCGGTGCCAGACGGCGCCGCGTTCTGGGGCGCACTGAAGAACCAGACCCTCCCGTGCTTCGCGGGCGATGCCCCGCTGTGGCGTCTTTCGCTGCCGCCGGCCGCACCGGACCTCGACCTCGGGGGGCCACAGGTTTGTGAGTGGAACGGCGCCCAGCGCTGGGTCCGGTCCGACCGCACGCCTGTGGCGCTGCGCGCCATAGCCACGCAGCATGGTGGGCACGCCACGCTGTTGCGGGGCGCACTGCCGGGTGTCGAGCCCTTCACCCCGCTTCCGCCCGCGATGCTCGAGCTGCACCGCCGCATCAAACGGGCCTTCGACCCGCACGGCCTGTTCAATCCTGGCAGGCTCTACCCAGGTCTCTGACATGCAAACGAATCTCGCCGATCCTTACCGGGGGACCGACCTCGGCACGCGCGCCGAGGCCATCCTGCGCGCTTGCGTCCACTGCGGCTTCTGCGATGCGACCTGCCCGACCTATCAGACGCTGGGCGATGAACTCGACGGCCCCCGGGGACGCATCTACCTCATCAAGCAGGTGCTCGAGGGCCAGACACCAACCGAACGCACACAGCGCCACCTCGACCGCTGCCTGACCTGCCTGAACTGCGAGACGACCTGCCCCTCCGGCGTGCGCTACGGGCAGCTCATCGAAATCGGCCGACACGTGGTCGAGCAGCAGGTGCCACGCCCGACGCTTGCACGCTGGCAGCGCGCCGCGCTGCGCTTCGTCCTGCCGCACCGCGAGCGCTTCACGCCCCTGCTGCGGCTGGGTCAGTGGGTGCGACCGCTGCTGCCCGCCCCGCTGCGCAAACACGTCCCGCCGCGTACTCAAGCGCGGGGCGCGTGGCCAACGCAAAAGCACCCGCGCAAGGTCATCCTGGTGGAGGGCTGCGTGCAACCCGCGCTGCGCCCCAACATCGACCAGGCGACGGCACAGGTGCTGGACCACATCGGAATCGAAGTGCTGCGCGCCCCGCAGGCGGGCTGCTGCGGTGCGGTCAGCCTGCACCTCGGCGCCGAAGGCGAGGCGCTCGACTTCATGCGCCGCAACATCGACGCGTGGTGGCCCCTGATCGAATGCGGGGCCGAGGCGATCGTCGCCAACGCGAGCGCCTGCGGCCTGATGGTTAAGGACTATGCAGACCACCTGCGCCATGACCCCGCTTACGCCCACAAGGCTCGGCGCGTTTCCGGACTGGCGAGGGATATCGCGGAGGTCTTGGCGGACGCCCCCGACCTGCCCAAGACGGGTGCCGGTCGGCGCATTGCCTTTCATCCGCCCTGCACCTTGCAACACGGCCAGCGCATTCGTGGTGTGGTGGAGAACCTTCTGAGGAAAGCGGGATTTGAGCTGTTGCCCGTCGCCGAAAGCCACCTGTGCTGTGGCTCGGCGGGTACCTACTCGCTGTTGCAGCCGGCGCTGTCCGCCCGGCTACGCGAGCGCAAGCTCGCGAATCTCGAGGCGCGGCAACCCGAGCTGATCGCAACCGCCAATATCGGCTGTCTGGAACACCTCGCGGCGAAGGCCGACGTGCCGGTCGTACACTGGATCGAACTGCTTACCTGACTACGGAGACGCTGATTGATCGAGCGCACGGGATGGCGCGCAGCGACGAGACATATCACGTCGATAGGCGAGGCGTTTGCACCGCGCAACGCAGCGATCCGCCTGCGTAGCCGCTCCATCAGCGTTGCCTCAGCTCGGCGCTCCCGCAAGGGGTACCCCGCGCTGGGCATCGGGCGATCAGCCCCCCAGTTTCGCGAGCTGCGCCTTGGCGTCCTCCTGCCCCTCGAACGGCTGGTTGAGGCGCACGGCGGCTTCGAACGCCTGACGCGCTTTGCCCGCTTCACCCAGAGCGACGTAGGCCTTGCCGAGATGGTAGTGGATCACGGCTACCTTGGGTGCCTTCTGCGCGGCCTTTTCGAGCGTGGCCACCGCAGTCTTGGCGTCACCTGCACGGAGCGCAACCCAGCCGACGGTGTCCATGTGCGCGGGGTCATCGGACTGTTTGAAGATTGCCACCAGCTGCTCGGCGCGCTTGATGCTCTCGGCATCGTCACGATAGGTCGAGAGGATCATCGCGAGGTTGTTTGCGGCGATCCGGTGGTCTGCGTCGCGCCGCAACACGTCCTCGTAAAGCTTGATGGCGGGCTCGAGCGCGCCCTGTTGCTCATAGAGCACGGCCAGATCGATCGCCAGCGCATCGCTCTGCTGCGCGGCGGCCAGGCCCTGCTGGTAAGCCTTGATGGCATCCTCGTTCGCGCCGCTGCGCAGGTACGCAATCGCCTTGTTGCGGTACGGCACCCACCAGGTGGGGCGCAGATCGATCGCGCGCTGGAATGACTCGATAGCCGCCGGATAGGACTTCTTCGCAACGAGGACCTCACCCAGAAGGTTGTGCGCGACGAAGTTGTCGGGTTTGGCCTGCAGCGTCTTCTGCACCCGCGCCACGGCCCGGTCGAGCTGCCCCTGCTGGACGTAGTTGCTGACCAGCAGCGTTAGCGGCTCGACAGCCCCCGGATTTTTCTGTAATGCCAGCTCGAACTGCTCCGAGCTCGCCTGCAGGTCGCTCTTGCTGCGGTACAAAAGTCCCGACATGTAGCTGCCAATCGCTGAGTCGGCATTCAGTTCTTTGGCCATCTTCGCGACTTCTGCAGCGCCCGCTTCGTCCTTCTGCGCGAGCTGGACCTTGAATAGTGCGTCGAGCACGACAGGGTTGCCCGGTTTGGCCTTCAGGATCAGCTCGAGGTTCTGCTCAGCCTTGTCGTATTCCTTGCCGCGAGCCTGCATGACCGCCAGTTCGTAGCGCGCCTCGAGATCCCGCGGGTTGGCCTCCACGGCCTTGAGCAAGTTGTCGCGCGCCAACTCGGGCTCGTTGTTCTTCGCGTGCGCACGCGCGAGCAGCCGCCGCGCGGGAGCAGAGTTCGCGTTGCCCTGCAGCACGGCGCGGAAGTCGGATACGGCGTTGACGGTGTCGCCAGCGGCCAGCATGAGCTGCCCCCGCAGCAGGAGTGCCGACTCGTTGCGCGGGTTGGACTTGATCACCTCGTCGAGGATCTTGCGCGCGGTTTCGGGGTCGTTTCGGCGCACGGCAAGGCTGGCGAGGCTCACCTTGGCCGTGACGACGGCCTGGTCGTCGCTCGCCGCATAGCGGTCGGCGACGATCTCCTCGTAGACGCGCTTGGCCTGCTCCTCGTCCTTGATCGCTTCATAGAACGACGCGAGCATCGCCTTCATGCGCAGCGGGCTCGTGGACTCCTTGATGAACGTCTGGATCTGCTGGATCGCCGCGTCCTTGCCCACCTGCTTGTAGATGAGGTCCACGAGGGTGGTCTTGGCCTCATCGCTGTTGGGCAGGTCGGCAACGGCCTGGCGCAGGACTTGTTCCGCCAGGTCCTGCCGGTTCTGCTTGAGGTGGACGCCGACGAGCAGGTAGCGCAGCTTGAGGTTCTCCGGCATCAGGCGGATGGCCTTCTGCAGCGGCTCGATCGCCCCGGCGTAGTTTTCCTGCATGACCTGGATCTGCGCGAGCTGCAGGAGCAGGCTGTTGTCCTCGGGCGCCTTGCCCAGTGCGGTCTTCAGCAGCTCGATGGACTTGCCGAACTCGCGCGTCTGGGCATAGACGCTGGCCAGAACGAGCGTGACCTGCGGGTTGTCCGGCGCCGCGGCATGCGCTGCGGTGGCGTCCCTAAGGGCCGCGCCGAGATCACCGGCCTTGGCCGAGAGGTGCGCGCGCATCGCCAGCGCATCGGGATTACCGGGCGCGACTTGCAGCAGCTTGTCGACCTCCTCGCCCGCCAGTTTGTCGGCCCCGGCGAAGGTGTAGATGTAGCCGATCCGGGTGCGCGCATCGACGTCGTTCTCGTCGAGCGTGAGCACGTTGCGGTACTCGCCCACCGCACTGGGCAAATCACCGAGTTTCTCGTGAGCCTGGGCAAGACCGAAGTGGGCGGACTTGTCCTTCGGGTCGATGTAGATGGCGTTCTTGAATTCCAGACGCGCCTTTTCGTAATTGGCTTCAGCGTAGAGCTGGCGCGCCTTGTCGAGATAGGCGGCCTTGCGCTCCTCTGCGCCACCACAGGCGATCAGGCTGGCGGTGAGCGCGGCGACTGCCAGGCGGAGCACGTTGGATCTGGTCATGGGGTTCCCCGTTTGCCATTGCGATGATGCACAATGATAGTCAGGGGGTCCTGCGAGCTTCCGGTACGCGCTTCTCAGTTTCGGCGAGACGCTACCGTTCGTCAGCTCGGCGGCGTGGCTAGCTCCGCCTGTGGGTCGATGGCGGCGAGCCCGGCGTCCAGATTGGGGTAGGCAAGCACGACACCGAGCGACTCGCGCAGCTTGCGGTTGTCGATGCGCCGCGATTCCTCGATGAAGGACAGCATAGCCGGCGTCAGGCGTTCCCGCGCCTCGGCCATACTCACCGTCGGCAGTCTGGGCAGTCCCAGGTGGTCGGCCAAGCAGTTGAAGTAGTGGCTCATCGTGGTGGGCTGATCGTCCGCGGCGTTGTAGATCTCTCCCGCGGGCGCGTGGCGCATCGCTGCGAGGCAGATCGATGCGAGGTCATCGGCATGAATGCGGTTGCTGTATGGTGCCTCCGCTTCATCAAGGATCGGCAGGCCCTGCCGCAGCCGGGACACCGGCAACCGCCCCGGCCCGTAAATACCGGGCACGCGCAGGATGACGACAGGCACGCCACTCTGCTCGCTCCAGGCACGCAGGCGGTTCTCGGCGTCGAGCCGGCGCTTGCCGCGATCCGTGCGCGGATTGACCGGCTGAGCCTCGGTGATCCAGGCACCGCCACAGTCGCCGTAGACCCCGGTGGTGCTGATGTAGACGATTTTCCGGGGTTGGTTGCCCGGGTGCGCGGCGGCGAGGAAATGGCCCATGCGCGGGTCGGTGGTGCCGCGCTCTGGCGGCGGCGCGAAGTAGTAGACGGACTTGCCGCGCAGGTCGAGGTCGCCCGCCGTCAGGGGCGCGTCGAGATCACGCTGCAGCGCAACGACACCGGCGGCTTGCAGGCGTTCCACACTCGCCGCACTGCGCACGACGCCAGCCACGGCCTCGCCATCCCGGGCGAGCAGCCGAGCCAGACGCTCCCCGACATCACCGTAACCGATGATCAAGTTCTGCACCGGCCCACTGGATTTATAACCCTCCCCCTGCACCATCAGAACCACCCCCTGCGCCGAAAGAAATACACCATCCCGCCTGCGATCGCGATCATGATCATCCACAGGATCGGGTAACCGTAATACCAGTTGAGTTCCGGCATGTTCCACGGGCTGTCGGACTTGTTGCCGAAATTCATACCGTACACACCAACGACGAAGGTCAGCGGGATAAAGATCGTCGCGATCACGGTGAGCACGCGCATGACCTCGTTCAGGCGGTTGCTGTTGCTCGAGAGGTAGAGGTCGAGCATGCCGGTGGTCATGTCGCGATAGGTTTCCAGTAGGTCGAGAATCTGGATGGCGTGGTCGTGACAGTCTCGAAAGTAGAGCCGCGTCTCATCCTCGATCAGGTCATTCCCATCGCGCAGTAGCTGACTGACGAGTTCGCGCTGGGGCCAGAGCAGGCGGCGCATCAATAGGGCGTCGCGGCGCAGGGTGTGCAGCCGGCGGAGCGCATCCTGCACGGGCGACTCAAGCAATTGCACTTCGAGTTCTTCGAGTTCGATGCCGATGCGCTCGAGCACCGGGAAACCCTTGTCGATCGCCGCATCGAGCAGGGCATAGAGCAGGTGGTCGACGCGACGCTCGCGAATCCTGCCGCGCCGCTGACGGAGGCGTTGCCGCACCAGATCGAACGGGTCCTGCGTGCCGGAGTGGAAACTGATGAGGTAGTTTTTACCCACGAACAGGCTGATCTGCGCAAACTCGATACGCTCCTCGTCGAAATGGGGCTGGCTAAGAATCAGGAACAGCTGGTCGTCGTAGCGCTCGATCTTCGGGCGCTGGCCAGAGTTGGCCACATCCTCGAGCGCAAGGGGGTGGAGACCAAAGGTCTCACCCAGCCGCCGCAATGCACCCACGTCCGCGGCGCCCTGGACGTGAATCCAGGTGACGGTCTCTGAGGCGAGATAGCGCTTGCACGCCTCGACGCCGATCTCCGGCAGCTCCTCGAATGACTGCGCGTCGTACTCGATGAGGCTAAGGCGCGCCGGGATTTGGGGTTCCTCATGCTGAAGCAGCGTGCCCGGGGTCGTGCCCGGGGGGTGAAATCGCTTGTTGAAAACAGCACCCCGCTGGCGCGGCTTCCCTTTGCCATTGCCCCGGTGGTTTTTTCTGCGGGCGCTGTGCCCCATCGCCTTACCATCCTCCTGCAGACCATCGGCGCGGCAGGCTGCGTGACTGAGTCACTGACACCCGCGCGCCCCCTGCGCATACTAGCGCAACCATTCATGCCAAGAGGAGTTGTTCACATGACCAAGAACGTCGGCACGATCGACCAAGCCCTGCGCATCATCGTCGGACTGGTCCTCATCAGTCTGGTATTCATCGGCCCGCAAACCCCCTGGGGGTGGATCGGTGTAGTCCCGATCGTCACCGCCCTGCTCGGCTGGTGCCCGGCTTACACCCTGTTCGGGATCAAGACCTGCAAGACGAACTGAGTCGGATATGTACCCGATTCTTCCGAGCCCGGCACGACCGGGCTTTTTTGTGGGTGTCACGATCAGAGGCGAATCAGGCTCATCAGCTCGGCGCGCGTGCGGTCACTTTGTTCGAATGTGCCACGCATGGCGCTAGTGACCGTAAAACTATTTTGCTTTTGCACCCCCCGCATCATCATGCAGAAGTGGCTGGCCTTGATGATGACGGCCACACCGTGCGGCTTCAACACATCCATGAGTGCGTCGGCGACCTGGTTGGTCAAGCGCTCCTGAACCTGTAACCGCCGCGCGAACAGGTCCACGATACGCGCCACCTTGCTCAAGCCGATCACACGGTTGTCCGGCAGGTAGGCGACATGCGCCTCGCCGAAGAAGGGCAGCATGTGGTGTTCGCACACCGAGGAGAACTCGATGTCTCGCACCAACACCAGCTCCTCACAGGGCTCATCGGATACGGTGTCCTGGACGCCATCGGCCACCGTGCACTTGAAGCCGCTGGGGAAGAAATCGATGCCGTTCGCCACCCGCATCGGCGTGCGCTTCACCCGCTCGCGCTCCCGGCCCCCGCCAGACAGCACCCCCATCCCCCCCACAA
>CAYSFW010000008.1:0-27164 GCA_964430355.1 uncultured Thiotrichales bacterium | reverse complement strand
GTTCTACAACCGTAGGCGAAAGCATTCCACGCTCGGCTACGCCTCGCCCGTGAACTACCTGGAGAACTGGATCAGCACTCAATATGGGCAGCAGTTGGCGGCATAATGCCGCAGGGTTGGAAGACGAAAAATAGAGGGAAGTTCACTCCGTGAGTAAGAAGTTTTGCAGGCCGACGAGAATCGCGGCATGGCACGTTCAGCCCCACCAGGGTGAGCGCAACGCACAAGCCGTAGCGATTCGATCGGCAACGCTTTGCTAGACAACGCCACCAATCTGGCTGATCCATTGCCACCGGCCAGGCGAACGGTCGTCATGCGCAACGCGTTGTGCCGGCCTTAACCGGTCATGGATCGCCAGGCTTCCACACGCCAAACGACTCGGCCGGAGGCGCCGTCCGCCGCTGGTTCTGACGCTCGACCTCAAGGGTGACGTGCCCAGCGAACTCGAACAACTGGTTGAGTAGGTCGTTCTTCTGCTCGGCGCTCATGCTCTCGGTGCCAAGCAGGTACCCCATCACCGCGGCGGTGTACTGCATGGCCACGAAGCGATCCTGTGCGCTTGGGTCGTGTCGGGCGATCACAGACACGACATCCCTGACCATTTCGGTGGTGAGTGCGATTTCATCAGCCATACTGCGGGATTTTCCTCGTCGTTTGGCTGATGATCCGACGCCAGCGCCTACCCGCCTGCAATCCCCCGCACCATGCAAGGGATTACCGTGCCAGCCCCGAAGCCTGGCTCAGAAATGCAGCGACCGGAGCATGTGCACCCGCCACATGAATTGCACGTTACCGATGACATAGCGGCGGAACAGGCGCCGGGGCTCCATCATCAGGCGAAACAGCCATTCTAGGCCGTGCTCGCGAAACCACTGGGGCGCGCGGCGCACCTTGCCGCCCCAAAAGTCCAGGATCGCCCCGCCATTGACGATGACACAGGGCTTAGTGAGGTGGCACTTGAGGAACACGGAAACGAGCTCCTGTTTCGGCATCCCCATACCCATGATGATGAAATCCGGCTGTGCGGCCTCCACCAGCGGAAGGTAGTCTTCGATGTCGCGGAACCCGTCCACCTTCAGCACCACTTTCACGCCTTCGTCGGTCAAGCGTCGCGCGGCGTTGTCCAGATAGGTTTCGGTCGTTCCGAGCAACGCGACCCGCTTGCCCTCCAGCAAGGGCACGAAGCGCGGAATGAGGTCGGTGCCATTGAGGTTCAGGGCCGGGTCCTTCCCGATCGACTTGTAGAGCATTTCCATGCCCTTGCCGTCACGCAGCACGTAGTCGGACCGGAGCAACGACCCAAGGAAGTCCTTGTGCTGGTAACACAGGTTCAAGGCATTGGCATTGACGAACGAGACAATTTTCGTTCGGTGAGAATTAACAATTTTTTGCAGTAGTGCATCAACGTCACTTTCGTCGCTGACCAGCGTGACCCGCTCGACCAGCTTTGCTACCAGCTCGTGGGTATCTTGTTGATCACTATCGCCATTGATCAAGCCGTCGATACCGGATTCCCGCATGCCCTTTAAGACCTCACGTGATTGCGCACTGTGACGTAGGTTCCCGCCGAAAACGTGCACAGCCGTATCCTGTTGGCCCTTACAAGCAACCCGCGACGCCCCCTGCTCGGCATTCGTATCGTCCTCGACACTGACGTCCGAACGCGAAACAGCAGCAGCCAGTTTCAATGACACCGACTGCCGGTGCCCCGCCAGCTCGTTTGCACAGACCCGAAAGTTTAGTGACTGCGACATGAATCGTCCCTTAATGCATCCCTGCAACTTAAGACTCCACCGCTGGCGTTTAGTCCACCGCCAACCTCTTGAGAGCACGGACTCTACTAACCGGCCACGTACCTCACATTCGGTCAGCACCCAGCCGGCTCGCCGATTACTATACGCTGGCGAATTGCAGCGGCGTGTGAACGGCATCAAGCAACCGGCGAAATGTCTCTCATCCATCGATAGGGGATCGCTGAAATGGACATCCCTAACACAGCGAGCGTCAAGATGCAAGACTTAAGTCACATACGCACCATACATCGTGTATGCCACAGCATCAGGCGAGCGCTGCATTAAACCGTCTCATGCCGTAGCGTCACCCCGATCGCTAATAGCACTTCTAAAGAAGTTTATGAGTTATTGAAGAAACATTTATTCAACATGTTGTAAATTGCCCAGCGAAACCACCGCGCGTAGTTTGCGCCTATCGATTTTCTTGCTTATTTTAAGATTGGTAGATTCCTGATCGTAATGCTGATTACGTGGGCGAGCCAGACGACGAATAGAAATCTGCCGGAAACGAATTCTTGCACTATGCCCTATCAGAATTTTTAAAAAAGCGCGCGAGGCATGCTCCGGTAGGCCGCGAGTCGCCTAAATAAGGTGGTTTATAAGAAGCAAATGCGCCCTCGGCGGCAATTTGCAACGCAGCGTCAGCACTCCACAGCGGTTTCTCAACACCCAACCAAACCCCACCAGGTTGCGTGATAGGGCCACGGCGGCTCTAACCGGTTGCCGGACGATCAGGCGCACACGATGGAGTTTGCCCGCTGGGCGGGGCTCGAGTGGGGGCGTCCACTCCGCTTGCCGGGCACAACGAGGACACACGCCAATCACCCCCAGACCAGGCCGCACTCGACCGCGCTGCCTCTTGAGAGTCCTTTCATCTACTGATCGTCACTCGCCAGACTGCCCGAGCAGTTTCGCCTTGAGATCCTGTTGCACGGGTTGCTCACCCAACCAGATGCCAAACAGCGCCTGCTTGAAATCCAACCCGTCGATGGTTGCGGTGACCTTCCCATTCTTGCTCACGCTCGTGCCCTTGCCTGGGCTATAAACGATGTCGTAGACATCGCCTTCGGCAATTTCTGGCTTGAAGGCGCCTACGAATTGATCGATCCGCGTTTGCAAGGCCCCCGCATTGTCCCGTGCCGATTTGGCAAAGCCCTCGCGGATGGCGCTTTCCATCTTCTCGCTGGTGATCATCGACGAGGTGATCAACAGCCGCATGGCCATGGGCTCGTCGGCCTTCACGATAGCATCTGCCGCGCTGCTCTTGGCGCGTAGGTAGAGGCCGGCGGTGTAGAGCTTGAAGAACGCCTTGGTGCGCTGCCCGCTGCCGTTGAGGATCAAATCTTCCCCAGCGAAGCTTCGCTGTGCTGCAAAGGGCTCGCTGCTGGCGTTGACGCCGCCAATCCACAGCGCGGCGAGTAAACACAGCACAAACGTGGCGATGCGTTTCATTGCGGAATCTCCCAAGTAAATCACCCTATGTATAGCACCCAAGCCGAGATTCGCGCGCGGCGACTGGCCCTTGATTCAGGTCAAGAAGGTGGGGCGTCGAATCCAGCGGCTATCCTCACGCCCGATCCATCTTTCACCCTCTGGCACCAGGAGCAAACCCCATGAGCTTTCAGAAAATTTTTGCCAAGAGCGAGAACACCGCGCTAGCGATCGTCATCGCCGTGTTCGTGATCACGCATTTTGGCATGCTGTACCTGCTTGGCTAACCCGACGGCGCCTACGGTGCCCCGCCGCGACGGCCTCGGATGCGCCGGTGGGGCAGCCGTGCATGCCGGATGATATCCCTTACCGGGTTGCGGGCGGATTCTATCGGGCCCAGCAGAAGGGGCGAGACACCAACCGCGTGGACGGAGCGATGAACGCCACCTCCCATCCGGCACCTCGCGTTGGCGTTGGCGCGCGCAGATCGCATACACTGCGCGCCTCGTACCTGCACCCTGCCCCGCTTGAATCGCAGTTCAGCCGCTCTCGCCATCCTGCTCACTCTCGCTGCCTCGACCGTGCTGGCGGGCATGGATTCGCTCGGCAAGCTGCTCATGCGCGAGTTCTCGACCTTCCAGGTCACCTGGGCACGTTTCCTGTTCCACACCGTGATCGTGGCGTCGGTGTTTCTCGTCCACGGCCACCGCGACTTCGCGCGCACCGGGGCGCCGAGGATCCAGCTTGCGCGGGGCCTGTGCATGACCGGGATCAACACGGCACTCTACTTCGCGATCCAATCGGTCAGCCTCGCCGAGGCAACGGCACTCATCTACCTGTCGCCGGTACTTGTCACTCTGCTCGCCGGCGCCTGGCTGGGCGAGCACGTCGCGCCTCGACATTTCGTCGCGGTCGGTGTCGGGTTCGTCGGCGTGCTGACCATCATCCAGCCCGGGTATCACCACTTCGAACCCGCTCTGCTGCTGGCGCTCGCCGCCTCATTCCTGCTCGCCATCTACTTCCTGCTGACCCGCAAGGTCGCTGGTCGCGATAGCGCCAGGACATCGCTGTTTTACACCTCGATCGTCGGGGCGGTGATCCTGAGTGCGGTCGCACCGCTATGGTGGAGGACGCCCGACCTGTGGCAGTGGGCGCAGCTCATCGGCATGGGGGCGCTTGGCGCCACGGGGCATTTCCTGCTTATCAAGGCCTACACCTTGCTACCTGCCTCCGAGCTGTCGCCGTGGCTCAACTCACAGATCATTGCCGCGACACTGTTCAGCGTGTTCCTGTTCGGCGACGTGTTGGGTTGGAATTTCTACGCGGGTGCCGGGCTGATCGTCGGCGCGGGCCTGCTCGTCTGGCGGATGACGCGGCAAACGTGAGTGCCCCCTGCAGCGGTCCAGACGCACGCTGGGGGCCATGCAACGGGCTTCATCGACCGAGTCGGATTTGCACCCGGCAACGCCTTACAGTTCGCGGTAGATCTCCGCGCCCGTGCTGACGAACTCGGCGGCCTTCTGCTCAAGTCCCCGCTTGATTGCCTCCGCCTCGCTGATGCCCTGCCGCTCCGCGTAGTCACGCACATCCTGCGTGATTTTCATCGAGCAGAAGTTGGGTCCGCACATCGAGCAGAAGTGCGCAACCTTGTGGGCCTCCTTCGGCAAGGTGGCGTCGTGGAACTCACGTGCCCGGTCCGGATCCAGCGAGAGGTTGAACTGATCCTCCCAGCGGAACTCGAACCGCGCCTTGGACAGGGCGTTGTCGCGCACCTGCGCGCCAGGGAAGCCCTTGGCAAGGTCGGCGGCGTGCGCTGCGATCTTGTAGGCGATGATGCCGTCACGCACATCCTGCTTGTTGGGTAGCCCCAAGTGCTCCTTGGGTGTTACGTAGCAAAGCATCGCCGTGCCGTACCAGCCAATGTTGGCCGCACCGATGGCGCTGGTGATGTGGTCGTAGGCCGGGGCGATGTCGGTGACGAGCGGGCCGAGCGTGTAGAACGGCGCCTCGAAGCAGTCGGCGAGCTCCTTGTCGACGTTTTGCTTGATCATGTGCAGCGGAATGTGTCCCGGCCCCTCGATCATGACCTGCACGTCGTGCTGCCAGGCGATGCGGGTCAGCTCGCCCAGCGTCTCGAGCTCGGCGAACTGGGCGCGGTCGTTGGCGTCGGCGATCGAGCCCGGACGCAGGCCGTCGCCGAGCGAGAAGCTGACGTCGTAGGCCTTCATGATCTCGCAAATCTCCTCGAAGTGCGTGTAGAGGAAATTCTCTTTGTGATGGGCGAGGCACCATTTGGCCATGATCGAGCCGCCACGCGAGACGATGCCGGTGACGCGATCGGCGGTCAGCGGCACGTAGGCAAGCCGCACGCCCGCATGGATGGTGAAGTAATCCACGCCCTGCTCGGCCTGTTCGATCAGCGTGTCACGGAACAGCTCCCAGGTCAGTGCCTCCGCGCGGCCATCGACTTTCTCCAGCGCCTGGTAGATCGGCACAGTGCCGATCGGCATCGGCGCGTTGCGCAGGATCCACTCACGTGTTTCGTGGATGTTCTTGCCAGTCGAGAGATCCATGAGGGTGTCACCCCCCCAGCGCGCCGACCACACCATCTTCTCGACTTCCTCCTCGATGGACGAGGTGACCGCCGAGTTACCGAGGGTGGTGTTGAGCTTCGTGCGGAAATTCCGGCCGATGATCATCGGCTCGAGTTCCGGGTGATTGATGTTGGCCGGGATGATCGCCCGCCCGCGCGCGACCTCCTCGCGCACGAACTCCGGCGTGATCTCCTCGGGGATCGCCGCACCGAACGACACGCCGCGATGCTGACGCAGGAGCTTCGCGTACCGCGGATCGGCCTTGATCTCCTGCAACCGGCAGTTTTCACGGATCGCGACGTACTCCATCTCCGGCGTCACGATGCCCTGTCGCGCATAGTGCATCTGCGTCACGTTTTTCCCCGGCTTGGCGCGCCGCGGCTTATGCAAATGCTCAAAGCGCAGGTGCGCGAGCTTCGGGTCCGACTGGCGCCGCCGCCCGAACTCAGAACTTGGCCCATCGAGCCGCTCGGTATCGCCGCGCTCAGTGATCCAGCCTTCGCGCAACGGCGGCAAACCCTTGAGCAGATCGATGCGCGCGTTCGGGTCGGTGTACGGACCCGATGTGTCGTAGACCGTGATGGGTGGGTTCTGCTCCGGCACGCCTGAGGTCAGCGTCGGCGCTTGCGTTATCTCACGCATCGCAACGCGCAGGTCCGGCCGGGAGCCTTCGACGAAGATCTTGCGGGAATTGGCGAACGGCTTCGTCACCTCAGCGGAAAGCTGGGCGGTCTTGCGAATGAAATCCTGCGGGATCGCGCTCATCTGCTCGTTACCTCGGAAGGCGTCGGGAGCGCTGCGGAGCCGGAGGGAGGCAACTCCACAGCCTTCCCTACGCGGGTTTCAACCCGATCAGGTTCGAAGGGTTTTTCTCAGCCTGCCAAAAGCAGGCACCCCCGGCCGTGTTTTAGCGGGCCCATCGTTCCCGCTATCACGGGCGTCGACGGCGTGCTGTGGGTCACGAGTATAGGAGAAGCGACACCGATTCCGAAACAACCGGCGATGCGCTGGGACATTTGCAAACGCTAATTGGACGATCGACGGAGGTGAGACTCACAAGTACGTCACTTGGCCGCGACGACAAACATGCGTGAGATGGGCACGCCCCGTCCCTGCAGGTAAGCACCCAGGGCCTTGGCGCGTGCGATAAACACCGCTGGCGACACCGCATCGTCCGGTGGCGACGCGAGCACGATCGCCGTCTTGGGCTCCTGTTCAAACGCGTCCGCAACGTCGTTCAAGATTTTCTGTGTTCCAGAGGTGAGGTGGGCACTCCCCGGCTCGAAGCGCACGACCACCACCCGACTGCCGCGCACCTCACTGGCGTCCTGCGGGCGGAGCTTGAGGACCGGGACCGGCTGTGGCTCGCGTGCCTCGGCCACCTCGACTCTGGGCTCCGGCGCTTCGACCAAAGGCTTGAACCGCGGCTCCGACATCGGCGCGCCCCCTTCAATTGCCGGCGGCCGCTGCACCACGATGGAGGCAGGCTCCTGCGGCCGGACCGCGACATTGGCGACGATGGTGGGCGGCTCAGCGAGGCTCAGGCGCGCTCGCTGCTGCGCCTCGGTTTCTGGCTTGCCGCGCTCCTTTACGCCAAAACGCTTGACCAGACTCAGGCTGAGGAGGTCGGCATCCGGCCCGAAGTACTCATACTCACCGCGGACCGACAAGCCGTTTGCGAACTGCATCGAAGCCCCCACACCGAAGTAGCCTTGTAGATCCTCGAGTTTTTCCAGCGGTAAGTCCGAATCCAGCACGACACTTGCGACGCCACCCTTAAGCAGGAACGACGGACCGGGCGAACTGTCTGGCAGCGCCACGGCCACGCCGACACCGGCCGCCCGGAACGCCGCCTTGCCGCCCTGACCAAACCCCGAGGTGTCATCCACGGTGGCTGCCCCCAGGTCCGTGACGAAGGCCTCGAGACTCCAGCGGTGGTTGATGTCGAAGCCCCCCAACACCTTGAACGCCCGCTGCTGCGACTCGGTGACTTGCAGCGGGGTCTGACCAGTGCCCGGTGTCAACGTGGAACTTCCCAGCCCGGCACCGACATACCAGGAACTGTCGAACTGCTCGTCGGCGCCTGCCTCGCGCACCGCCAGCCAGGCCAGCACGAGGGCCAACGGCACCAAGTAAGGGACTGCCAGACGCCGCAGGCCAGGATCAGGCACCGGGGAGCGGCACGACACCCGCGTGGACAGACGCGACGCCGCGCCCAGCAGACCGAAGCGGGCCGCCTTCACTACGCGCCCCCCCGATTTGCCCTGACGAGCCGTTGCCGGAGCCGGTTCTGCACGCGTTCCAACGGGCGCGTGGACTGGGGCGCACGCTGTCGGGTTACGCCGCTCGCCCAACGCGCGCAGTTCCGCCGTCAGCGCACTCAATTCGGCGTTTCGCGCGCCAAAGCGTCTCGCGAACCTGCGCAGCCACAGGCCCATCAGAACATCCCGGTTTCGATGCGAGGACGCAAAAGCAGCGTGCTTCGCCCGCAGACGCATGGTGACTTATATGGACGCCTCCCGTTTGCCAAGATCGGTTTGGGTGTGCTGGGACAGATAGGCTGCAGTTTTATATCCGGCCTGTAGTGCAGGCGGATGCCTGCTGGCCCTGATGGAATCCGCGCAACCCGCGCCTCATTTCTCCGAAGGACTCGAAGTCCTACCACCATACAGGCTTGGCGGGTTGGGGGCTGACCTGTTTGCCATCACACTGTTATCGACCTTGCGCAACCTTTACGGCGGCCACTCCTTTCTCAAAGTGGTTGATAAACGCGTCGTGTTTCAGCCCTACACGGGCTGACTCACGAACTCCCTTTGGTACGTCCGTTCATGGGCCAGCATCGCCCAGATCGTCCGCGCCATCTTGTTGGCCAGCGCCACCACCGCGACATTCAGCGGCCGGCGCTGGCGTAATTCGGTGACCCATGGGCCAGGGTCTTTGGCGTGGGTCAGCACCGATCTGGCCCCGTGGATCAGCAGCGTGCGCAGATAGGTGTCCCCACGCTTGCTGATGCCCAGCAGTTTGATCCGCCCGCCGGTACCCACCTGTCGCGGCACCAGGCCGGCAAAGGCGGCGAACTCCCGCCCGGATTTGAAGGCCTTGGCATCGCCCATGATGGCCACCGCCGCCGTAGCGGTCAGCGGCCCGACACCCGGAATCTCGGCAATGCGCTGGCAGGCTTCGTCTTCCTTGAGCCACAGCTTGATCCGTTGCTCGATGGTGGCGATCTCTTTGTCCAGCTTCTCGATGCGCGCCCATTGCTCGCGCAGGGTGTCGATCACCATCGCGGGCAGTCGGTCGGCCAGTCCGGCCAGTGCCTCGGTAATGCCTTTCCTGACGCCTGCTTTCCCTTGCGGCATGACTTCGCCGTATTCGGTCAGAAACCCGCGCAGCCCATTGATCTGGGCGGTGCGGAACTTCACCAACTGACTACGCATCCGGTGCAGCGCCAGGATCGCCTGCTGCTCCTCGGTCTTGATCGCCACTCCCTTGACGTGGGGTTGCTGCACCGCCGTCCAGATCGCCCGCGCATCGTGCCGGTCATTCTTGTTGCCAGTGACGAAGCCTTTCACGGCCTTGCCGGGCAGCAGCTTGACCTGGTGGCCCATTGCCGTGAGCTTTCTGGCCCAATGCTGCGCGCCGCCGCAGGCTTCCATGCCAATGAGGCACGCCTGCCAGTTGGCAAAGTGTTCGAGGAACTTCTCGCGCCTAAGCTGCAAACTCACGATTTCTCCGGTCTCCCTGTCGATCCAGTGCAACTGAAACACCCGCTTGGCGATATCGATGCCGACGACTGTTTTGCTACCATTCATTTCGGACCCTCCGGTTTGCCTGTGAAGATCATCCAATCTTCCACATTGGGCACTTGTGATGCCGTCGGCCCGTGAGGGTCCGCCTCCTCGCTTCCGCTCAACTTCCCTCACGGGGGGAGGCGTCCATACCATTTCACCCCAACTCGTCCGCGGTGCATCGCCTCGCCCCCCCGCGGGACCGGGACGTACCGGCGTTTGGGATTTCGTTCCATAATGTTCGAGGCGCACATAGATCAATTTATACCTTCGACGATCCAGCAGAGGTGGCGGTGCTGAGAGACGTGGCGACTGGCGCAGGGGCAGGCCGCGAATCGCAGCCTGATTCGTGGGCGGCGAACTGAGTTTCGATCGCTCCGCAAAGCCTTCGCACAAGGCCTTCGCACAAGCGGCGTAGACGCGAGTTTCGAAGTGGCTGCAATCGCACCAGCGTGCCGAGCGAACGCCCGAGCTGATGGGTGCTCGCCGGTGCGGCGCGCGTTAGCGTGCGGGAAGGGCCCTCGGTGGGGTTTAGTGGAAAGTTTGGCGCACCTGCGCCAACCCGGCTGTTTCAGGTTGCCCCTGATGGGTCGGGCTTCATTGCCGTGGTGGTAAATGGGAGTCGATGAACGGTCCGACCCGCCTGCTGGTGTTCGTGTTATTGGCGTGGCTTTCGACCTCGGCCGGGCCTGCTGAGCGCGCACCCGCGGATGGGGTTGCGGTCCTGCTCAGCGAGAACAGCGCGGAATACCGCCAGATCGCCGAAACGATCGCCGCGGGCCTGGCAAAGTCTAACGGCGCTGCGCCGTCACTGCGGATTATCGATGTCGATCAGCCTGGCACCGATCAGCTCGCCACACTGCTCAGGCCGCCGCCCCGTCTGCTGGTCACCGTGGGCACGCGTGCGACGCGTCTCGCGCTGTACCAAAAGGTCGAGATGCCGACGCTGGCAGTGTTCATCCCTCGGTTGTCCTTCGATGCACTCATCGCCCCACTCGACCGCGAGGCGCTGGCCAAGTCGGTCAGCGCGCTGTATCTCGATCCTGCGCCTGCGCAGCAGCTGGCCCTCGCACAGGCGATCCTGCCTCCGGCAGCGACCGTGGGCGTGCTCGCCAGCGCCCGGGCGCGGCCGATGCTCGAGGAAATCGAGATCGGCGCAAAGAGCGCTGGCCTCAAACTCCGTATCGCCAGCCCGGCCGAGAAGCACCGATCGCTCGAGACGCTCAACGAGGAGCTGCCAGGCATTGATCTGCTGCTCACGATCTTCGATCCGGGGCTGATGGATCGCCGGGTCGTCACCCAGCTGCTCTACGCCGCCTATGGCAAGGCGCTGCCCGTGATCGGCTACTCCGAGGCCATGGTCACCGCCGGAGCGCTCGCGGCGGTGTTTTCCGACGCACGGCAGATCGGGCGCGAGGCTGCGGAGCTGATCAGCGCGGCGCTGCGCGATCCTGCGACCGCACTCGGCGCACCGCGCCACCCCAAGTACTTCCACGTGGCCTGCAATCCTTCGGTCGCACGTTACCTGGACCTGGAACGCGCCTGCGCCCCTGAGCTGCCGGCGCGACTGGGGGCCGAGCGATGATCTCGTTGCGCCTCGGCATCCGTGCACGCGCGCTCCTGCTCGCCATCGCCCCGCTGCTGCTCGTCTCCGCAGCGATCGGCTACTACCTGATCGACACCCGCGTCGAGGACGCACGCGCAAGCCGGGCCCAACATGGCGCCGCGGTCGCGCGGGATCTCGCGAAGTCGAGCGGCTTCGGCCTCTACGTTGGCGACGAGAAGCTCCTACTGACGCTGATCTCGGGCGCGCTGGCGAGCCCCGGCATCGCCACCGTCACGATTCTCGACGACGAAGGCAAAGTCATCGCGAGCAAAGCGCGCCACGACGTCGTGACCGGCGCGCCGGGCGATGAGACGGCCCAGGAGTTCGTCGAGCCGATCTACCCACCCCCAGCCAGGGAAGACGGCGGCAGCGAGTTTGCGGAAACGCCGGGCCGTCTCGCAGCGGGCCCCACGCCGCTTGGCCGAGTGATTGTGCGCATCACACACCGCGACCTCGTCGCGCGAGAAACGGAGATCTTCTGGCGCAGTCTCTGGTACGTGGCAGCCGGCATCGCGCTCAGCGTCCTGCTCGGCGCGCTGCTCGGCAGCAGTGTGCTCGCGCCCCTGCAGCAGATCTTCGATGTCGTGGCGCGCCTGCGCAGAGGAGATCTGAGCGCCCGCGCCGCGCTGACGAGCCGTGACGAGTTTGGCCTGCTGGAGTCCGGCATCAACGAGATGGCCGAGACGATCGAGCGCGCGCAACGCGCCCTGCAGCAACGCGTGGAGGCAGCCACCGAACAACTCCAGGCCACCGTCGAGAGCCTGCGTCAAAGCAACCGGGAGCTAGAGCGCGCCCGCGCGGAGGCGGTGCACTCCGGCAACGCCAAGGCCGAATTCCTCGCGCAGATGAGCCACGAACTGCGTACGCCGCTCAACGCCATCATCGGCTTCGGCCAACTCCTGGAGACCACGACCGACGCGCAGGACCGGCGGGAATACGCCGCGATCGTCGCCAACTCCGGTCGGCAGCTACTCACCGTCATCAACGACGTCCTCAGCTTCGCACACCTCGGCGCAGGCACCGTCGAGCTGAGCGACGAGGTCTTCGACGCCGCGGAGGTCATCGAGAACGCCGTTGCCCTCTTCGCCCATGAGGCACACGCGAAGGACCTCGAACTCGTGCTTCAGTATCGCCACGACGCCCCGCGCCGGGTTCGGGGAGACCCCGTGCGCTTTGGCCAGGTGCTCGGCAACCTGCTCAACAACGCGATCAAGTTCACCGGCGATGGCAGCGTCGTGGTCCTCGTCTCCCGGCTCGCGGACGGTGAGGACAAGGTGCAGCTGCGCGTGACGGTCACGGACACTGGCATCGGCATCGACGAGGCGAGTCGCGCGCGGCTGTTCGAGCCCTTCGTGCAGGGGGACGCCTCGATCACCCGCCGCTTCGGGGGCACGGGTCTCGGGCTGGCGATCTCGAAGTCGCTGATCACACGCATGGGCGGCAGCATCGGCGTCGCGGAGCACGAGGGTCCAGGCGCCTCATTCTACATCACGTTACCGGCAACGCTGGATGCCGAAGCGACCGAGGCACAACCCACGCACCACCTCGGCGGGGACGCGCTGGTCATCGACTCACACCCCGTGTCGCGCCGCGTGCTGCGCAACCAGTTGTTGAGGCTCGGTTCGCGTGTGACGCAGGCCGCGAGCCTCCGTGCCGTGCTGCCGTCCCAAGGCGGCGCCGTGCCCGCAGCGGGTTACGACATCGTCATCGTCGGCATCAACCGCCGCGAGGCCGGCTTGCGCGAGATCCCCGCTGCGCTGCTCGAGTTGCGCGCGGTGGGGCGGCATATCCTCGTGCTGGTCGGCGACGAAGTGCGCAGCCGTGAGCTCGCGGCCGCGCTCCCGAGCCGCGGCTATGCGGTGGCTACCAAACCAATCCGCCACGCGGCGCTGATCGAACGTCTGGTGCAACTACTGGGCTTCGACCCGCACACGACGACCCGGCCAGCAAGCCTGCCGACCTCGGCCGCCGTACCCCAGTGGCGCTTCCTGATCGGCGAGGACAATGCCCACGGGCGGCGGCTGTTGCGAACCCTGCTGGAACGCTTCGACGCCACGGTCGCAGAGGCTCCGGATGGCGAGGAGGCCCTGCGGATGGCGCAGGCCAACCCCTACGATGCGATCTTCCTCGACGTGCACATGCCCCTGCTCGACGGCGGCACGGTCTGCAGGAGACTGCGCGCTGAGTCTGGTCCCAACCACCGCACGCCGGTGTTTGCTGTCACAGCCGACATCACCTTCAACTCGCCGGAACGCATCAGCGCCTGGGGATTTACCGGCGCCATCCTCAAGCCCGTCGTACCACGCGAGCTCGCCGCGGCACTCAATACCGTTCTGCAGCGGCCTGTCGCACCGCCCGCCGACGAGTCGTCACCGCCCTCGCTCCGCCGCGAAACGGTCGCCGAGGTGAGACGGCTCGTCGGCGCGCTGCGCCGCGCGCTCGACCAGCAGGACCGCGCGGATATCCAGCGCCTGGCCCACCAGATTGCTGGCCTCGCAGGCTTTTTCGAGATCGCGGCGCTGCGCGAAACCGCCCAGGCCATCGAAGCGGGCGCGCTCACCGAGGCCTTCGATAGCTTGCGCGATCACACCGAGGCACTGGAGCAGATGTCGACTGAGCAGCTAGCGGCGCGCGTTGCGTAACGCATCGAGCTCGATGTGCTGAGAACTCGTTTCCACGGGATAGCTCCAGCGTGAGCCGGACGGGACGTCACCGGCGGGCAAAGCGGGCAAGGAACGAAGGTAGCCTCTTCGACGGTCCTGCGGCGATGTGAGCACCAGACCGCTACCGAACGCGACCGGCAACGCCGGGCAGGCAAAAAAACCGCGGCGGGATGCCTGGGAAGACATCAACCGCCGCGAACTCAGTTACGAGAGAGGAGGAAGCAACCGATTTCACTGCCGCTGCTGTGACAGCAGCCGTTCAACTCCGTTTGGAGCGAACGACCAACGGTATGGCGGAAATTTATGCGAGCCCGTCGGGCTGTGCATTGCGGAATATCAAACAAACGATCGTTTGAAACAAAAAACGTTGAGGGATTCGCCGACGAAGGAACGCGGACTAGGGGAGAGCCTGGGGCGCAAGGCGCCAGGAGCACGGCACGGAGCCCAGTCGCCCGGAGCGACTTGAACGGTGTCGGCCGGCCAGCAGGACGAAAGACAAGAAGCCCAGTCTACCTATCAGCCAGATAGCCAAGGCACGCGCACAGCGCAGCAACCCGCCAACGCAACCGTTTGATCAGTGTTTCCCGAACAGTCGCTGCCACCAGCGGCGGCGGTTGCCCGGGGGCGCCATCGCGGCCTTGAGGTCCTGAGGCGGGTGCTGGGTGAGGATCCAGCCCGGGAAGATGTGCTCTCCGCTGGAACCGCACGACGCACCCAGGTGATTCGGATCGTAAATCTTGATGAAGCGCGGGCTTTCGCGGTCGTCGGCGTAGACGATGCCGCAGTAACTTTCGTCGTGCTCGCGACGCAGCAGGGCATCGACCTCCGTGACGAAACGCTCGACCTGGTCGGCCTCGGCGGTGCGCTCCGGCGGTGGCTCGCCCACCGCGTACACGAACCAGCCAGCGCCGGCCGTCGCACGGACCCGCTCCCACAGCCGATCGAGGTCGTGCCATTGCAGCATCCCGACGAGCCGCCCGCGATAGGCGGCCATGAACGGATCGAGCGGTTCTGCCGGAGTCGTCATGGGCGCCCTGCCCCCAGCCAGGCCGCACCGCGCACGCCGCTGGAATCGCCAAACCGCGGCGGCACGAGGCGCGTGTCCGCGCGGTCCGAGAAGACGTAATCACGCCACAGGCGCGGCACGTTGCGGTACAACCGGCCGATGTTGGACATACCACCCCCCAACACGATGACCTCCGGATCCAGGATGTTGATGACGTGGGCAAGCCCCCGAGCCATGCGTGACTCGTAGCGCGCGAGGGTCGCATCGGCTGCTGCGTCGCCGGCCCCGGCACGCGCTACGATCTCGGGTACTTCGAGCCGTTCGCCGGTGGCCTCGAAATGATCCCGCACCATGCCAGGTCCGCTGAGGTAGGTCTCGAGACAGCCGCGCAATCCGCACCAGCAGGCCGGGCCCGGGACTTCCTCAAGCGCGGGCCAGGGCAGCGGGTTGTGGCCCCACTCCCCGGCGTTGCCATTGCCGCCGGCGTGCACGCGCCCCTCGATGACCACGCCCGCCCCAGTGCCCGTGCCGACGATGACGCCGAACACGCTGCGGGCCCCAGCCGCGGCACCGTCCGTTGCCTCGGACAGCGCGAAGCAGTTCGCGTCGTTGCTGAGCACGACGGGACGCCCGAGCAGCGCCTCGATGTCGGCACCGAAAGGCTGCCCGTTGAGACAGGTCGAATTGGCATTGCGCATCAAGCCGGTGATCGGCGAGGGTGAACCCGGCAGACTGATCCCCACCGAGGCCTGGGTACCGAGCTCGGCTTCGGCCTCGCCGACAAGGCGCGCAATGGTGTGCAGCGTCTCGTGGTACTGCCCCTGGGGCGTGGGCACGCGGCGCTGGAGCAACACGCCGCCCGCCTCATCGAGCACAACGATTTCAGTCTTGGTGCCGCCGAGGTCGATGCCGATGCGTATTCCCATGATGCCGTGATAAGCGTTTCGATGTTTTCGTTCGCGCAGTGTGGCCGCGATGCCTCGCTCAGCCCCGCTGGTCCATCGGCAGGTAATCCGTCAGACCATTACCGACGTAGACCTGCCGGGGCCTTGCGATGCGGGCGTTCGCGCTCTTGCGCTGCTCCCACCAGTGCGCGATCCAGCCTGGCAGGCGCCCGATGGCGAAGATCACGGTGAACATGTTGGTGGGTATGCCGATCGCGCGCAGGATGATGCCGCTGTAGAAATCCACGTTGGGATAGAGCTTGCGCTCGACGAAGTAGGGATCTTCCAGCGCGATCTGCTCCAGCCGACGTGCGATGTCGAGCAGCGGGTCCTTGCGTCCCAAATGCGCAAAGAGCTTTTCGGCGACCTCGGCTAGGATGCGTGCGCGCGGGTCGAAGTTCTTGTAGACGCGGTGGCCGAAGCCCATCAGCCGCACCTTGCTGTCCTTGTTCTTGGCGAGCGCCACGTACTCTTCGGGCGTCATGTTGCCCTGATGGATGCGCTCGAGCATCTCCAGCACCGCCACGTTGGCCCCGCCGTGCAGCGGACCCCACAGCGCACACACCCCTGCGGCACAGGAGGCGAACAGGTTGGCCTGGCTCGAGCCGACCATGCGCACGGTCGAAGTCGAGCAGTTCTGTTCGTGGTCGGCGTGGAGGATGAGCACCAGGTTCAGCGCATGGCGCACGATCTCGTCGCTCTCGTAGTGGTCGTAGGGCTGCGAAAAGAGCATGTGCAGGAAATTGCCCGCGTAGCGCAGCTTCGGGTCCGGATAGATGAACGGCAGGCCGTTGGCGTGACGATAGGCATAGGCAGCAAGGGTCCGGATTTTACTGATCAGGCGCGCAGCCGCCTCGCACAGGCGCGTCTCGTCCTCGAGCTCGAAGAGCTCTGGGTAGAAGCATGAGAGCGCGTTGATCATGGCCGAGAGGATGGCCATCGGCGGGGCGGTGCGGGGGAAGCCCTGGAAGTGGAACTTCATCCCCTCGTCGAGGTTGGCATGCGCCGTGAGCGCAGCGGAGAACTTCGCGTACTCCTCGGCCGTGGGCAGCTTGCCGAAGATCAGCAGCCAGGCGACCTCGACGAAATTCGGGTGCTCAGCAAACTGCTCGATCGGGATGCCACGGTAGCGCAGGATGCCAGCCTCGCCGTCGATGTAGGTGATCTCCGAGACGCAACTGCCGGTGTTCGCATAGCCCGGATCGAGGGTGATCAGGCCGGTTTTCGCGCGCAGGGTGGAGATGTCGATCGCGCGCTCCCCCTCCGTGCCGACGACGATGGGAAGCTCGTGGCGGATATTGCCGAAGATGAGGGTGGCGGTGTTGTCAGACATGGTCACTGGCTCCTTTCGGGTGCTTGACAAGCATAGCCGAGACTCAGGCCGCATGGGCGCATTTACCCGCCTTGCTGGCGCCTTGCGAAACTCCGTCCGGACAGCGGGCGAGCCGCGTGATTCAGCCAGGCGCCGACCGCCCGCGCCAGAGCGCCTCCTCGACCCCGGAGGCGCGCGAGAGCACGCGGGCGCAGACGAACAGCCAGTCCGACAACCGGTTAAGGTATCTGCGACTCACACCGGATTCCGACACCTCTGCGGTCGCGGCCACCAGCCGCCGCTCGGCGCGCCGGCACACGGCACGGCACACGTGGCACTGCGCACCGAGCGCCCCGCCCCCTGGCAGGATGAACTCGCGCAGCACCGGCAGCTCGGCATTCATCGCATCCAGCGAACGCTCGAGCTCGAGCACCCGATGCTCCGGCAACAGGGACACGCCCGGCATGGCGAGCTCCCCACCGATGTCGAACAGGTCGTGCTGGATCTCGATCAGCTCATCCCGCACCGCCTCGGGCAACGCCTGCGCGAGCAGTACGCCGATCTGGCAGTTGAGCTCGTCCACCGCGCCCATGGCCTCGATGCGGGGGTGGTCCTTGGGCAGACGCTCCCCGCCGGCGAGCCCTGTGCTGCCGTCGTCTCCGGTACGGGTATAGATCCGGGTGAGGCGATTGCCCATCAGGACGCGCGCTCTCGCTGGAGTGCGGCGAGGTCGTCGATGACCTGATCGCTGTGCGTGTCGGGATCGACCTTGCGGTAGACACGGGCGAGCTTGCCCGAGGGATCGATCAGAAACGTATGACGCTTGGCGAAGCGGATCGGCCCGAACCCGGTGATCGATCCGTACTGCTCGGCGACCTTGCCGCCGGTGTCCGACAGCAGCGCGAAGGGCAGGCTGTACTTCTGCGCGAATTTCTGGTGGCTGTAGCGATCATCGAGGCTCACCCCGAGTACCACGGCCCCCATCGCCTTCAGACGCAGGATGTCGTCACGGAACTGGCAGGCCTCGCGCGTGCACCCCGGCGTATCGTCCTTGGGGTAGAAGTAGAGCACCACCCACTGGCCGCGGTAATCGGTCAGGCGGTGTTCGGTCCCCGTTTGATCCAGCAACGCGAACTCGGGCGCCTCCTGCCCCTCGACGAGATCCGCGGCGCGCGCGGGCATGATCGGTAGGATGATCAACCCCAACATGACACTTGACCATAGCGACATCATGCGGCTCACCTTCTCGAATCAACGACCGCGTGTATAACAGCCGCGACCTTGTCACGTCCACCAGACGCATTCGCGAAAGGGAATTGGTGGCGCTGGATGATTCCAGCCGGGTCAGTTGTACAGCTTCGCGATGCCGTGCTCGCCGTTTGCAGCGTGCGCGCGGTCGTCCACGCAGATCGCGCCACCGCGCGCGAGCTTGGCACGTTGCCGTGCCGCCACGCCCGCCGACAGCACGTCGTGATGGCTCTGGAACCGCCCAGGCTCGACGCTCACCGCACCAATCGACAGCGCAAAGAACGGGTGAAACACCCGGCGCTGCGCGCGGTCGCGCACGTACAAGCCACCCGCGGCGCGCGAATCGCGCGGGTAGAAATCGGGTGCGCCGAGGCTACATTGACGGCTCATGCGCTCGCAGCGTTCGAACCAGTCTGGGCTCTGAGAAATCACGATGAAGTCGTCACCGCTGACATGCCCTGCAAAATCCAGGTCAGGGTCCAGGCAGCGGGCAATGACGTCGGCCACGAAGCGAATCACCTCATCGCCGCGCGCGTAGCCAAAGGCCTCGTTGTAGGTACGCATGCCCTCCACATCGCAGCAGGCCACGACAAACAGGCGACCCGCCGCGAGGAGCTCGTCGATGCGTGCATCGATCGGCACGCTGCCTGGCAACCCGGTGAGGGGGTTGGCATAACGGGCGAAGGTCTGATCGCGCTCATGCGCCCGCCTGAGGAGATCCTCGATCCGCACCATGCCCACGTAGCGCTGCGCATCGTCCACGACGAACAGCGGGTCTCCGTTCAGCACGAGCTCCCCGCGGCACACGCGCCCCCACACCTCGGACGGGGGCAAGGCGTCGTCAAGCAGACACATGTCGTGATCGACAAATGCCCGGATGGGCGAGGCGCCTGCCGCGGTTCCCTCGATGCAGACACTGAGCAGGCGTGCGCTACGCACCTGCCCCACCAGCCTGCCGGCCCTCAGCACCGGCAGGGATGACGCATTCTCGCGGCGCAGCAACACCAGCGCCTCGCGCAGGGTGGCCTCTTCGGGTATGAACGCCCGGCTGCTGACGAGAGAGACCAGCGTATCCTCCGTGGACGTCGTGCCCAAGGTGATCGGAGCAGCAATGTTGGATTCGATAGGGGGCATGGAAGGCTCGGGCCTTTGTCTTGTTCGTGTTGTTCTACCAGGAGCGTCGGCCTTCCCGGCGGGGTTGCCAACCAGACGCTCACAAAATTCTAACAAGTCCGGCGACGCGGGCTGTCGATCGATTCGCAAAAACTTTTTGACATTTGCCCCGCGAACCGTCCCCCGCGAGCAGCGATAACCCGTTGCCGCTGCGCGACGAACGACGCAAGCAAGTCGACCAAATAGCCCGCCACTTCGGGGCGCTCACAGCCCCGCGGGAACGCTGGCCACACGTGGACCAGGGCCACTTATCCACAGGATGAGAACAGCCTGTGCGCAACCCTATACACAGCATATTGTGCTTGACCATCCAAAAAAGCACATCCTATAGTAGCTGCACGCCCACAAAATCACACCACGGATCACACGGAGCGATGCCGATGCACACCGATGCCCTGCCGAGTGAAGACTTGCTCAAGCCCCTGCCCCCAACGCCCGCTGAGGATTCCAGGACTGACTTCGGCACGGGGCCGGGCCGGTTCAAGGTCATCCGGCGCAACGGCAAGGTCACTGGCTTCGATGCCACCAAGATCACGGTCGCGATGACCAAGGCCTTTCTTGCCGTCGAAGGCGGACAGGCCGCGGCCTCTGCCCGGGTGCACGAGACCGTCGCAGACCTGACCCGGCAGGTGGTCGATGCGCTCTTCCGCCGCCACCCCGAAGGCGGCACGGTGCACATCGAGGACATCCAGGACCAGGTGGAACTCGCCCTGATGCGCGCTGGCGAGCACAAGGTCGCCCGCGCCTACGTGCTCTACCGCGCCAAGCGCGCGGAGGAACGCGCCGCCGAGGCCGCCGCCCGTCAGGCGCCACAGGCACCCGTGATCCGCGTGGTGCACGCCGACGGTGAGTCGCGCCCGCTGGACCGCAAGCGACTCGAGCAGGTCATCGCCGAGGCGGTCGCCGGCCTGGAGGACGTCTCCGGCGAGCTCGTACTGAACGAAACCCTGCGCAGCGTTTTCGACGGCATTCAGGAAAAGGACCTGCGCGCCGCGCTGGTGATGAGCGCGCGCGTGCTGATCGAGCGGGAGCCAAACTACAGCCACGTCACCGCCCGCCTGCTGCTCGACAGCCTGCGCCGCGAGGCGCTGTCCTTCGTCTACGGGCACCCCGTGGAGGCCACCCACGCGCAGATGACCCGCGAGTACGCCGAGTACTTCCCCGCCTACATCCGTCGCGGTGTGGAACTCGAACGGCTGTCGCCCGACCTCGCCCTGTTCGACCTCGACCGGCTCGGCGCCGCGCTCAAGCCCGAGCGCGACCTGCAATTCACCTATCTCGGCCTGCAGACCCTCTACGACCGCTACTTCCTGCATCACGGCGGCACGCGATTCGAGCTGCCGCAAGCCTTCTTCATGCGGGTGGCGATGGGGCTCGCGCTGCAGGAAATCGACCGCGAGGCGCGCGCCATCGAGTTCTACGACCTGCTCTCGAGCTTCGACTTCATGAGCTCGACGCCGACGCTGTTCAACGCCGGCACCCTGCGCTCGCAGCTCTCCTCCTGCTACCTCACCACCGTCCCGGACGACCTCGACGGCATCTTCGGCGCGATCAAGGACAACGCCCTGCTTTCGAAGTACGCCGGCGGCCTCGGCAACGACTGGACGCGCGTGCGCGGCATGGGCGCCCACATCAAGGGCACCAATGGCAAGTCGCTCGGCGTGGTGCCGTTCCTGAAAGTGGCCAACGACACCGCGGTCGCGGTCAACCAAGGCGGCAAACGTAAGGGCGCGGTCTGTGCCTATCTCGAGACCTGGCACATCGACATTGAGGAGTTCATCGACCTGCGCAAGAACACGGGCGACGAACGCCGCCGCACGCACGACATGAACACGGCGAACTGGATTCCCGACCTGTTCATGGAGCGCGTGGTCGAGGACAAGGTCTGGACGCTGTTCTCGCCGGATGAGGTGGCCGACCTGCACGACCTGACCGGCCAGGCCTTCCGCGAGCGTTACGAGGCCTACGAGGCCAAGGCTGCGCGCGGCGAGATCAAGGTTTTCAAGCAGATCAAGGCAATGGAGCTGTGGCGCAAGATGCTGCAGATGCTGTTTGAGACGGGGCATCCGTGGATGACCTTCAAGGACCCGTGCAACGTGCGCTACACCAACCAGCACGCGGGCGTAGTGCACAGCTCCAACCTGTGCACGGAGATCACGCTGCACACCAACGACAGTGAGATCGCGGTGTGCAACCTCGGCTCGGTCAACCTCGCGCAGCACATCCGCGACGGCCAGCTCGACCTGCCCAAGCTGCAGAAGACCGTGGCCACTGCGATGCGCATGCACGACAACGTGATCGACATCAACTACTACAGCGTCCCGCAAGCGCGCCGCTCCAACCTGCGCCACCGGCCGGTGGGGCTGGGGATCATGGGCTTCCAGGATGCGCTCTATCAGCTCGACATCGCCTACGCCTCGGAGGCTGCGGTCGAGTTCGCCGACCGCTCGATGGAGGCGCTGTCCTACTTCGCCATCCAGGCCTCCACCGACCTCGCTGCCGAGCGCGGCCGCTACAGCAGCTTCGAAGGCTCGCTGTGGAGCCAGGGCATCCTGCCGATCGACTCGATCCGGCTGCTCGCCGAGGCGCGGGGCAACTACCTACAAATGGATCAGTCCCAAACGCTCGATTGGGACAGCCTGCGCCAGCGCGTGCGCACGGTGGGTATGCGCAACTCTAACTGCATGGCGATCGCCCCGACCGCGACGATCTCCAACATCTGCGGCGTGTCGCAGTCGATCGAACCGACCTACCAGAACCTCTACGTCAAGTCGAACCTGTCGGGCGAGTTCACGGTCGTCAACCCCTACCTCGTACGCGACCTCAAGGCGCGCAAGCTGTGGGACGAGGTGATGGTCAACGACCTCAAGTACTACGACGGGCGACTGGCGGCGATCGACCGCATCCCGGCGGACCTCAAACCGAAGTACTTGACCGCCTTCGAGATCGACCCGCGCTGGCTGGTCGAGGCCGGCTCGCGTCGGCAGAAGTGGATCGATCAGGCGCAGAGCCTAAACCTCTACATGGCCGAACCCTCAGGCAAGAAGCTCGACAACCTGTACAAGCTCGCGTGGGTGCGGGGGCTGAAGACGACCTACTACCTGCGCTCGATGGGTGCGACCCACGTGGAAAAGACCACCGTCGCCGACACCGGCCGATCCAGCGCAGGCACGACCATGCCCACCTACCATGCGCACCCGGTGGTAGCGGCAGTGGATGCGCCAAAGGCGTGTTCCATCCTCGACCCGGAATGCGAGGCCTGCCAGTGAGTGCAGGGACGATGCGCAAGGGTCATGCCGCCCCGTCGTTGCGTCAATTACCGCAGCGGCACCAGGCCGTCTCCGCGCGCCTGCGCAGCTTTCGGATGCACCAGGGTGGTCCGGACGCTGCGCGCTCCGCGCTCGGATGCCCCACAAAAACCAAGATTTGAGGAACTACGCACATGCTGAACTGGGATGACCCCTTTGCTCCCCTGCCGCGGACCACGCCTTCCGCCCGGCCCATCACGCCCGTCGCGAGCGAGCTCCCTGCGCCGGCCTCGGCACCTGCGCCCGTCACCGCGGAATCCGCGCCCGTGCGCACCGACAAGGCCGAACTGCCGCTCATCCCCCCGGCTGCCCTCAAACCCGTGCGGCCCGAGGACAAGCGCGTCATCAACGGCCAGACCGACATCAACCAGCTCGCGCCGTTCAAGTACCCCTGGGCGTGGGAATACTTCCTCAACGCCAACCGCAATCACTGGACGCCGCTCGACATCAGCATGGCGCAGGACGTGCAGGACTATCACCACCGCCTGACGCTCGAGGAACGCCACGTCTACGAAAACGTGCTCGCCTACCTCACCACCTCCGACATCCTCGCCATGCGCAACATCGGGCTGGCGGTGATGGAAAAGATGAGCGCACCCGAACTCCAGATCTACCAGGCCCGGCAGGTCTACGAAGAGGCCCTGCACACCTGGACCTATCAGCACTGCATCGAGACCATCGGCCTCGACCAGGGCGAGATCTACAACCGCTACCGCGTCGTCCCCGAGATCAACCACAAGATCCAGATCAGCAACCGGCGGCTCAACTCTATCCTGCGCCCCGACATCGACCTCAAGGATCGCGATGAACTGGAGAACTTCGTCCTCTCCTACATCTTCTTCTCCGCCGTGTTCGAAGGCTGCTGGTTCTACAACGGCTTCTCGCCCATCTTCGCCCTGCAACGCCGCGGCCTCATGAAAGGCACCGCCGAACAGCTCCAATACATCATGCGCGACGAAGTCCTCCACGCCGGCTTCGGCATGCGCGTGGTCAAACAGATCATGCGCGAAGAAAACGTCACCCCCGACCCCAAGGCCCTGCGCACCCTCTGGGACGAATGCGAAGCCGCCGAAGCCGGCTACGCCAACTACATCCTGCGCGACGCCATCCTCGGCTACTCCGCCGCCGACCACATCGAACAATTCCGCTTCGTCGCCAACCGCCGCGCCAAACAACTCGGCTTCGAAACCCCCTTCCCCGGCGCCCAGAATGCCCTGCCCTGGCTCGACGAACAAGCCAACCTGCGGAAGGAAAAGAACTTCTTCGAGACGCGAGTGACGGAGTATCAGACGGGTGGGACGTTGAGTTGGGAGTGAGGGCACGACCGGTAAAAAGAAAAGTCGTATCAAGATTGATATAGTTCGACATGGAAGCCGTCCGGCTTCTCGGAGATTCGCTCAAGGCACTACGGGCCTTCCCGGACGACGCGAGGCACGACTCTGGTTACCAGCTCGACCGCACGCAGCGCGGGCTGCGTCGATCGCCAAGCCCATACCATCGATAGGCAAGGGCGCAGAGGAGATCCGTGTTTGGAACGAGTGCGGCACGTACCGGGTCATCTACACCGCGCGACTGGCCGAAGCGGTCTGCATACTTCACGCCTTTCGAAAGAAGACGCAGGCCTCGCCCAAGCGCGATATCGAGCTCGGTCGATCGCGCATCCCTCAGTTGATGCGGGAAAGTCATGACAACGAGCACGACAGTAAGTTATGACAGCGCGTGGGACGCCATCGCCGACACGCCGAAAGAGGCCGCAAACCTTCGAGTACGCGCGGAGCTGATGGAAAAGATCGCCCTGTTGATTCAGGAAAAGCAGTGGACACAAGCAGAGGCGGCAAGCCATTGCGGCGTCACCCAATCGCGGATCCACGACCGTGTGCGCGGACGCATTTCCCGGTTCTCGCTGGACGCACTGGTGAACATTGCGACGAAACTCGGATGCCGCGTGCATGTGAAGCTGGCTGCCGCATGAACGGCGGTACCAAAGTTCTGATCCAACACGCGAAAGTCTTATCCCCTGCCCTCCTGTGGACGGAAGAATGACCGAAATGGATTATGTGATCCGCAAACACGGGGCAACGCAAGCCGGCAAAGCCAACGTGACGCTACAACGGGGCGAAGTGACCGTCGTCGCCAAGGACATACCCGCCGAGGTGTACGAAAACTGCGGGGAATACAATCTATCGGATGACATCTCCGCCCGCGTCCTCAAGATTGCCGAGGATGCGGGCAGACTCGGCGCGGAGATAGAGGTTCTACGATTCGTGGCGTGGAAACCAGCAAATTAGAGACGAGATATTTAGGGACCATGAGCCAGATTGTCTGTGTAAGTAAAGAAGACTACCCCGCCTCACTGGAACTGTGGAAACTCTACGAGACCATGCCCCACGACGAAGTACAGGGTCGGGACATGCTGCGAGTCGTCGATGAGTCCGCTGAGAACTTTCTTGTACCCATCATGGGTGTTCGCAACTCCGGAACGCCCTCAGGGCGTCGAAGAGACACGGCGAGCAGCTTGTGACCGAGGAATCCAGGCTGGTTTGGACTACGCGAGGTTAACGGGAGTCAACATGAACGAGATCACCTTTGTCGTTGAAGACGCCCCCAACGGGGGATACGTAGCCCGCGCGGTCCGGTGAATCGATCTTTACCGAAGCGGAATCCATCGCGGAACTCCGCGAGCAAGTACGCGACGCGGTTCGCTGTCACTTCGAAGCCGAACCCGCGCCCAAACTGATCCGCTTACGCTTCGTCCGGGATGAGTTCATCGCCGCTTGAAACTGCCGCGCGACATCTCCGGAGCTGAACTTGCCAAGAGGTTGGCCCGCCTCGGATACCGCATTACGCGTCAGACAGGCAGTCACCTTCGTCTGACATCGAATGAACCTTCTGAACACCACAATACTATTCCCGCTCACAACCCGCTCAAAGTCGGCACGCTCGCCGCTATCCTCAGCGATGTAGCAACACATTTGGCGGTCGATCGTGAAGAATCGTGCGTAGGGTGTTTGGGTAGGCTGAATCGCCCCGGGAATCGAGGAGGCTCGTTGGTTTAAGTTGAGACGGTAGTCTCGGTCTTCTCGGCGAGCTGCCGGAAGTAGTTTGCCTCAGCTTCGGCCGGCGGAATATATCCAATCGGCTCCAGCAGTCGGATGTGGTTGAACCAGTGCAGCCATTGCAGGGTGGCCAGCCGCTCGGTGTAGCGGATGGAGACGTATTGAGAGCCCCTGTCTGAGTGGTGAACCAAGGCATTGGCGTCGGGTTGGCGCGCGTACAAGGCTTGCTCCAGCGCGTCGAGCACGAAGTCGGTGTGCCTGGTGCGGCTGACCCGCCAGCCCACGATGCGCCGGGAGTACACGTCGATGACGAAGGCCACGTACAGCCAACCCTGCCAGGTCGAGACGTAGGTGAAGTCCGATACCCACAGCTGGTTCGGACGATCCGCCTTAAACTGGCGATTCACCCGGTCCAGCGGGCACGCCGCGGCAAGGTCGGCCACTGTGGTCCGAACCTTCTTGCCGCGGCGTGCACCGTGCAAACCTAGCCGCTTCAGCAGCCGCTCGACCGTGCAGCGCGCCACACGGATGCCCTCGCGGTTCATCTGCAGCCAGACCTTGTCGGCGCCGTAGACTTGCCAGTTAGCGTGCCACCCGCGCTGGATGTCGGCGACCAGCCCATCGTCTCGCTGGGCGCGGGCGCTACGCAGTTCCGGTTTGCGCTGGCGCGCCGCGTGGCGCCAGTAACACGACGGGGCCATCTGCAGCACCCGGCAGATGGGCTCGACCCCGAACGTGTCACGATGCTGATCGATGAAGCGCTTCAGTTCTTCAAACGGCGGTCGAGCTCCGCCTGGGCGAAAAACGCGCTGGCAGCCTTGAGGATGTCGTTGGCCCGGCGCAGTTCCTTGTTCTCGCGCTCCAGTTGCTTGAGGCGTTCGCGCTCGCTGGTCGTCAACCCATCGCGCTGGCCGGCATCGACTTCCTCGCGCTTGACCCATTCAGGCAGCGTTTGCGGCACACAGCCAATCTTGGGGGCGATGGATTCAATGACCGCCCACAGCGAGGGGTACTCGCCCCGGTGCTCCTGCACCATGCGCACGGCCCGCTCGCGCACTTCCGGGGAAAACTTCGTTGACTTGTTCATGGCTCCATTCTCTTGAGAGTCGGAGCCTCCTCAAAACCCGGGGCGATTCAGTACCGCCTCCAGGTTGGCGCGTAACTCATTGGTACCGGTTTTCCAACGAGATGCCCCGTAGGTGATGACGCCAGCGACGACAGCCGAGAGCGCGATAACGATGA
>CAYSFW010000007.1:0-8568 GCA_964430355.1 uncultured Thiotrichales bacterium | reverse complement strand
GCTCGGGCAAGAGGGAGGGGGACAAGCACGACCGCGCCATCGCCTACATCAGCGGGCGCGACGGGTACCAGTGCCCGGCCTACTACCAGAGGTGGTACGGCATGACGCCCACCACCCCGATCATCTCAGGCGGCATGAATGCCTTGAGCCTGCCCGGTTTCTTCGGGAACCTGGGCCATGGCAACGTCATCAACACCGCTGGCGGCGGCTCCTACGGCCACCTCGACTCCCCGGCCGCCGGCGCCAAGAGCCTGCGCCAAGCCTACGAGTGCTGGAAAGCCAAGGCCGACCCCATCGAGTGGGCCAAGGAGCACAGGGAATTTGCCCGCGCCTTCGAGTCCTTCCCCAACGACGCCGACAAGCTCTACCCCGGCTGGCGCGAGAAGCTGGGTGTGCATAAGTAAGCCCGGGAGGGCGGAGCAGTGCCTGCCGCCGCAAGACGGCGGGTGCGCGCCCCGCAGCGGGCTCGGTTGCCTCACCCCTGCCCTCAGACGTCCAAACGCCCCCATCCCGGGGGCGTTTGTTTTCCTGTAACCAAAACCCCGTCCGCGACACGGGCAAGGAGCGCGCAATGAGTGTCGACAAAGACCAATACAAAGTCCACAAGGAACCCTACTACCAGCCCCAGGGCAACGAGGTTGCCTTGTACGAGTCGGCCTACCGCAACCGCCTGCCGGTGATGGTGAAAGGCCCGACCGGCTGCGGCAAATCACGCTTCGTGGAGTACATGGCCTGGAAATTGGGCAAGCCGCTCATCACCGTGGCCTGCAACGAGGACATGACCGCCTCCGACCTGGTGGGGCGTTATCTCCTGGAAGCCAACGGCACCCGCTGGCTGGACGGCCCGCTCACCACCGCCGCACGCATCGGCGCCATCTGCTACCTGGATGAAATCGTGGAAGCGCGCCAGGACACCACCGTGGTCATCCACCCCCTCACCGATCACCGCCGCACGCTGCCGCTCGACAAGAAGGGCGAGCTGATCGAAGCCCATCCCGACTTCCAGTTGGTGGTCTCCTACAATCCCGGCTACCAGTCCCTGATGAAGGACCTGAAGCAATCCACCAAGCAGCGCTTCACTGCGTTCGATTTCGACTATCCCCCGCCTGAACTGGAGACTACCATCCTGGCCAAAGAAACCGGTGTCGACGAAGCCACCGCCGGCAAGCTGGTGAAAGTCGGCCAGACCGCCCGCAATCTCAAGGGCCACGGGCTGGACGAAGGCATCTCGACCCGTCTGCTGGTGTACGCCGCGACGCTGATCAAGGATGGCGTCAATCCGGTGGAGGCTTGCCAGATGTCCCTGGTGCGCCCGATTACCGATGACGCGGACATCCGCGAGACGCTGGATCACGCCATCGACGCAGTGTTTGCTTAAAAGCGACTTACCACAGAGACACAGAGTCGCAGAGACACAGAGCAGGACTACATGAGATTTCTCTGTGCCTCTGCGCCTCTGTGGTCAGCAAGACTTTGCCCATGAGCGAATACCAGCATCCCCTGATGGCTGCCTATTGGCAGCAGCTCGACACCCGCTTTCCGCAGGTGCAGGAAGTGTTCGAGGATGTCATGGCGGAAGCCCTGGCGGTGCTGGATAACGAAGCGCTCGGCCATTACCTCGATGCCGCCCGTCTGCTCGGCAAGCTGGGGCGCGGCGCGGAGCCGATGCTGGCCTTTCTCGAAGAATGGCCGTCTGTGGTCCAGGCACTGGGTGAGGAAGCAGTGCTGCCGGATGTCATGGCCTTCGTCATGAAGATGCAGAAGTCACCCAACGGGAAAGCCATCGCGCCTTTCGTGCAGACCCTGGCGCCGATCGCGCGGCGGCAGCATTCGCGCGAACAGATGCGGCACTACCTCGAAATTGCCGATGACCTCATGCAGCGCACCACCGGCTCCATCCACGGTCATCACACCACCTTTCCCAGCCCTGGCCTGCCTGAGTTCTTCCAGCAGGCGCCGTTCCTGTTCAGCCAGCTGTCCATGGAAGGCCTGCGAAACTGGGTGGACTACGGCATCCGCAACTACCGCAACCACCCCGAACGGCAAAAAGACTATTTCAGCCTGCATTCGGCCGATGCCCGCGCCGTGCTGCAGCGCGAGCGCCACGGCACACTCTTCACCGACGTCGAACGCAAACTGGATTTGTACCTGCGCGGCCTCTGGCGGGACGCCGAGCAACTGGTGCCGTATTCAACGGCCTTCGACGAGCTGCGTAAACCGGTGCCCTACTACGACAAGCTGGGCATGCGCGTGCCGGACGTATACGACGACTACATTCCCCCCTCACCCTCTGGGAGAGGGGCCGGGGCCGAGGGAGACGCGTGTCAGCGCGTCAGCGGCATCGACTGCTACCGCGCCGTGCTCGCCCACATGGCCGGTCATCGCCGCTGGTCGGGCCAGATCGTGGCCGACAACTACAGCCCTTTCCAGCGCCTGGCCATCGAGTTCTTCGAGGATTGCCGTATCGACACGCTGCTGATACGCGAATATCCCGGCCTCAAACGCATCTTTCTCACGTTGCATCCCGAGCCGGTCGAAACGGCCTGCGATCCGCAGACCACTTCCTGTCTGCGTCACCGTCTGGCCATGATGTCGCGTGCCTTGCTCGACGCGCACCACGGCTACCAAAACCCTCACATCAACGAATTCGCCGCGCGCTTCCATGAGTCAATGGCATCGGGCGAATCCAGCTTTCGCGAAATCGCCGATCTGGCGCTGGCCTTCGTGGCACGCACCCGCCTGCAAAGCGACCAGTTTGCCAAGGTGCATTTCGACGATACCGTCATCGACTACCGCGACGATAACCGGCATCTTTGGCAGTACATCGAGGACAGCGACGACGAGGACTTCTTTGACGACCCGGACAAAAAGCTCAAGAAAGAATCCGAGGTCCAATCCCTGCCGCCACGTCACTACCCGGAGTGGGATTACAACAGCCAGACCTACCGCCCCGACTGGGTGAGCCTGTACGAGCACCTGCACCCCAGGGGCAATCCGGCAGACATCGACCGGCTCCTGCAAAAGCACGACGCGCTGGCGAAAAGGTTGAAGCGCATCCTCGACCTCTTGAAGCCGCAGGACAAGGTGCGCATTCGTTATCAGGAAGAAGGCTCGGAACTCGACCTCGATGTCGCCATCCGCGCGCTGATCGATTTCAAGGGCGGCGCCACCCCGGATCCGCGCATCAACATGAGCCACAAGACCAGCGGTCGCAACCTCGCCGTGAGCCTGCTGCTCGACCTGTCGGAGTCGCTCAACGAAAAAGCCGGTGGCTCGGACCAAACCATTCTCGAGCTGTCGCAGGAAGCGGTGTCCTTGCTGGCCTGGGCCATCGAACGCCTGGGTGATCCGTTCGCCATTGCCGGATTTCATTCCAACACCCGCCACGACGTGCGTTATCTGCACATCAAGGGCTATGGCGAACACTTTTCCGATGAAGTCAAGGCGCGGCTCGCCGCCCTGCAGGCCGACTGGTCCACCCGCATGGGCGCGGCCATGCGCCATGCCGCGCACTATCTGGAGGCGCGTCCGGCGGACAAGAAGCTCCTACTCATCCTCACCGACGGCCAACCCGCCGACGTCGACACGCAGGACGAGCGTCTCCTGATTGAAGACGCGCGCCGCGCCGTGCGCGAACTCAACCAGAAGGGCATCTTCAGCTATTGCATCAACCTCGATGCCCGACTGAAAGCCGGGGCCGACGACTATGTCGCCGAGATCTTCGGACGGCAATACACCGTCATCGACAACATCCAGCGTCTGCCCGAGCGCCTGCCCGAGCTGTTCCTGGCGATGACGCACTGAGCAAATGTTTACAAACGAAGACCACTCACCAGGGAGCGGTTCACACAGACGATGCGAGGCAGGCCGCCCAGCAAGGCTACCCGCAGCGTGTGGAAAGAGCTGAACGTGTGGTGAGGATGGCGGTTGTACGCGAACGCCCTGCGACCATGCGCAGGCAGCGGCGAGCCGGCATCACGCGCTCTGCGGGCATCGAGGTACCGGACGGCGAGGCAGGCACGGTCCGCGCAGGCTGGCCTCGATCAAGCGGCGCGCCTGACATCCGGGCCCTTGTACTCGATCAGGGTGAGCTGCCGCCCGGTGAGCTTGCGCCAATACCAGCGCAGCACGCCGATCGCCTCGGGGAATTTGGCAATCGCGTTGAGCATGGCCCAGCCTCGGGTAGGGCCGGCAGGCCACCCGCGACTGATGCCGTAACGGTAGGCGCGCCAGGCGGGGATGGCGTACAGGCCGAAGCCGAGCAGGCTCCAGCCGCCGGTTGGCCAGGCCAGGCCAAGGAGGATGACCGGCAGGACGAGACCCCACGCCAGCGAGCGGATCTGCGCCTTGTGGTGGTCGTTGTGTCCGCCACTGTCCGGATGCAGGTCGGGCACTTGCCCATAAGCATGGCCGGTGCGCTCCGCGCGTTTCCACCATTGCCAGAAGCGGGTGATGCGCGCGTCGTGCCAGCTCATGTCGGCGGCGATGCGGGCGGTCTCCCACCCTGCCTTGCGAAAGCGCACCCAGAGTTCGAAGTCCTCGCTGGCGATGACGGTGGGGTTGAACTTCCCCACCTGCCGGAAGGCCGCCACGCGCATCAACGCCTGGCCACCGAATGGTGAATCGCCGCCCAGCGGTGTGTCCCACTCCAAATTGCAACTCGCGTTGTAGATCGAGCGCTCGGGGTGCAGCTCCCGCACTCGCCCGAAAACGGCGCCCAGTCTAGGGTTGGTCTCGATCGCCTGAACGGCGTGCTCGAGCCAGCCCTCGGCGAGATGACAATCGCCATCGATGAAATGTACGTACTCGAGTTCGGGATGGGTCTCCATGAGCCGGTCGAAGCCGACGTTGCGTGCCCGCGCCGCGGTGAACGGGGTGCTCATGTCGAGCTGCACGACCTCCACGCCCATCGCCTGGGCCATCGGGACGCTGCCATCCGTACTGCCGGAATCGACGTACACGACGCGGGTATCCGGGCGAACGATCGAGCCGAGGCAACGCTCGAGGTTGACGCCTTCGTTACGGCCGATGGCGATAAAGCCGATGGTCTTGCTCATGACTGGGTGCTCCTGGCGCGGGCATCGCGTCAGACGGGCTGATCTGCCGCGCGCGAGATGAGGGCCTTGTTCCGCCTCCCGGCCATGCCGGCGGGCCCGAGCCGTCGCGTGACGATCCCGGCGGGGGCGATACGGGTTGCGCTTCGGCGAGCGAAAACGCGTATTCTCGGCCAACACGCCGAGCATACGGCGCAAGCGTAGACGCAAAGCGCTTCCCCATAAAGGAACTCACCCACGTTTTGACCCTCGCCCGCATGTCGCCTCACCCCACCCTCGAGCAGGCCCGGCACTTGCTGGAGTCTGTCTTCGGCTACCGCTCTTTCCGCAATCACCAGGCGGAGATCATCGCCACGCTGCTCGAGGGGGGCGATGTGCTCGCCTTGATGCCCACCGGCGGCGGCAAGTCGCTGTGCTACCAGATCCCGGCGCTGCTGCGCGACGGGGTCGGTGTCGTGATCTCGCCGCTGATTGCGCTGATGCAGGATCAGGTCGATGCCCTGTGCCAGCTCGGCATCCGCGCGGCGTTCCTGAACTCCACACTGCCTGCGCCCGCGCAGCGCGAGGTCGAGCGCCGGCTCCTGCGCGGCGAGCTGGATCTGCTCTACGTGGCACCCGAGCGCCTGCTCGGCGAGCGCACGCTCGGCCTGCTCGACCGCGCCCGCATCGCGTTGTTTGCCATCGACGAGGCGCACTGCGTGTCGCAGTGGGGGCACGACTTCCGCAAGGAATACCGGCAGCTCGGCGTGCTGCAGCAGCGTTACCCCGAGGTGCCGCGCATCGCGCTCACCGCCACCGCGGACCGACGCACGCGTGAGGAGATCGTCGATCTGCTCGGACTGCACGGCGCCTCGGTGTTCATCAACAGCTTCGACCGACCGAATATCCGCTACGCCATCCACGAGGGGGAGCACCCGCGCGAGCAGCTGTGGCGCTTCATCGAGCGCGAACACCCGCAGGATGCGGGGATCGTCTACTGCCTGGCGAGGCGCACCGTCGAGGAAGTGGCCCAGTGGCTTGGTCAACGGGGCCGCGTCGCGCTGCCCTACCACGCGGGCCTCCCCGACACGGTGCGTCACGACCACTTGCAACGCTTCCTGCGCGAAGACTGCGTGATCATGGTTGCCACCATCGCCTTCGGCATGGGCATCGACAAGCCCGACGTGCGCTTCGTCGCCCACCTCAACCTGCCCAAGAGCATCGAAGCCTATTACCAGGAGACTGGCCGCGCGGGCCGCGACGGTTTGCCCGCCAACGCCTGGCTTGCCTACCGGCTCCAGGACGTCATCTCGCTGCGCGCCATGCTCGCCCAGAGCGAGGCCGACGAGACCTTCAAACGCGTCGCCCACCACAAGCTCGACGCCATGCTCGGCCTGTGCGAGCTAACCGCCTGCCGGCGTCAGACACTGCTCGCCTACTTCGACGAAACGCTCGCCGAACCCTGCGGCAACTGCGACAACTGCCTCGAACCACCCGAGACCTGGGATGCCAGCATCGCCGCGCAAAAGGCGCTGTCCTGCGTCTACCGCACCGGGCAGCGTTTCGGCGCGAACTACGTCATCGACGTCCTGCTCGGCGCCGACGACGCCCGCATCTTGAGCAACCGTCACGACCAGCTCAGCACCTTTGGGGTGGGCAAGGAGCTCAGCCGCGACGACTGGCGCCACCTATTCCGCCAGCTCATCGCACTCGGCCACCTCGACGTCGACCACGACGCCCACGGGGCGCTCAAACTCACCGAAAGCTGCCGCTCGCTGCTTCGCGGCGAGATTCGGTTGCAACTGCGGCGACAGCGCAAACCCACCCGCGCCGGGCGCACCCAAAGGGGCCTTGCGCCGCGCTTACCGATCGACCTGCCGGAGGCGGCAGAGCCCCTGTTCAACGCCTTGCGGGCGCTGCGCCTTGCCATCGCGCGCGAACAGGGCGTACCGCCCTACGTCATCTTTCACGACACGTCCCTGCGCGAAATGGCCGTGCGCCGGCCGCTCACCTTCACTGCGCTCGGCGCCATCCCCGGCCTCGGCGAACGCAAGCTCGCCCAGTACGGCGAGCGCATCCTCCGCGTCATCGCCGATCACCCCTGAACGCGCCCTACGACGACCGCCACGTGAACCCCGCCGCGAAACCGCCGCGGGCACGTCCGCGCCGCTCAAGCCCGGCACGGGGGCGTCGATAAGCGGGTTGACTCTATCCGCAGGCTGACCGTTCAGCCCGCGGGCACTGAACAACCCCGACAAGGAGTGTCCGATGTCACCCCGCCATTTCGTCCTGATCCCCGCGCTTGCCGTGCTGCTCGGCGGTTGCGCCACGATGACACAGGCGCCGCGTGTCGACCTGGAGTCATCGGCGCGCTGGGCACTGCTGCCGCTGGAAAACACCTCGGGCACGCCACAGGCCGGCGACAGCGCCCGCTCCCTGCTCGAGTCGCAGCTGCGCGCGCGGGGCCTCCCGGAACTCGGGCTCTACGCCCCGCCGCCCGAGACCACCCTGCTAGCGCACCTCAACGACCAGCAGCAGCTCGCCGATGCGCTCGCCTGGGCCAAGGCATCCGGCTACCGCTACGGCGTCACCGGCCAGGTGCAGGAGTGGCGCTACAAGAACGGCCTCGACAACGAGCCGGCGGTCGGACTCAGCCTGAAGATCGTCGATGTCCAATCTGGCAAGGCAGTTTGGGTCGCCTCGGCGTCGCGCACCGGCTGGGGCTACACGAGCCTGACCGGGGTTGCAAGCCGCACCATCGGTGACCTGCTCGCCCAGGTAAGCCTCAAATGATGAGCTTCGAACTCCCCCTCTCGGCGCTGCGCAGCTACCGCACCGCTCGGTTCGCCTGGACCGAGGGCAATGCCGCGCGCTGGCATCGTCCCGCCGAGCTCGTGCTTTTTGCCGCCATCGCGCCACTGCTCGGCCAGCTGCTCAGCCCGCAGGACCCGCTGGGGCTGCATGCTGGCTTCCCCTGGCTAGCGCTGGCCCCCGCGATCTTTGCCGCACGCTACGGGCTAGCCTGGGGCCTCGCCTGCGTGGCGCTCGCCTTGTCCGCCCTGCTCTGGCCCTGGGCCGCGTATGCCGGTCAACCTGTCTCGGCCACCTCGCTCGTCATCGGCAGTGTCATCCTGACCGTGGTCGTGGGTGATGCGGCCTCCGCTTGGCGCGCCCGCTTCCAGCGCGAGCAGGCCGAGAACCAGTACCTGCGTCACCGCATCAAGGAGTTCTCGCGCGACTACCACGTACTCAAGGTCTCCCACGGCCTGCTAGAGGAGTTTCTCGCCGGACAGCGTGTGAGCCTGCGCGAGGCGCTGGCGCGGATGAAGCCGATCCTCGAGGGCGCGCGCGAAGGCAACCGTCTCGCCCAGGTCGGCGCCGAGCTCATGGCGGTGTTATATGGACGCCTCCCGTTTGCCAAGATCGGTTTGGGTGTGCTGGGACAGATAGGCTGCAGTTTTATATCCGGCCTGTAGTGCAGGCGGATGCCTGCTGGCCCTGATGGAATCCGCGCAACCCGCGCCTCATTTCTCCG
>CAYSFW010000006.1:0-11730 GCA_964430355.1 uncultured Thiotrichales bacterium | reverse complement strand
CCGCCATGACCCTCACCTATCCAGTTGATCCACAATGGCTTTGTCTAATGGTATCCATTAGAAACGACCTCGCCTCAGCACTGCGGCGATGGCCCACAGCTTGCCTCAAAATCACGAAAAATGGCTAATGGACAATCTGGGTTCAACCTGATCGCCGATCGACGGGAGCGCGACCGCGTCGGCGAGGTCGTCGAGCTCGCCGTGCGCGCGCGCGAGGCGCTGCCGGATTTCGTCGCCGGAGTCGATCTGGCGGGCGACGAGGGCACGCAACGCCCGGAGGAGCTCGCGCCCAGCTTCCTGCCAGCATTCCGTGCCTGCCTGCCAGTGACCATTCACGCCGGGGAAGGCGAGCCTGCCGAGTCGATCTGGGAAGCCGCCTACCACTTGCACGCCGACCGCATCGGCCACGGCCTGACCATCAGCGCGAAGCCCGAGCTGGCCCAACGCTTCCGCGACCGCGGCATCTGTCTGGAGCTCTGCCCGACCTCCAACCGCGAGGTCGTGGGCTACCGCGACCCAGCGCATCCCGCAAGCCAGGACTGTGACATCTACCCCCTGATGGCCCTGTGGCAGAGCGGCCAGCCCTTGACGCTGTGCACCGACAATCCGGGCATCAGCCGCACCACGCTGGCCGATGAATATCTGACCGCCCAGCGCATGACCAACGGCGCACTCACCCTCTGGGATACCCTCGCCATGCTCAAGCAGGCCTTCACGCACGCCTCCCTGCCCGCGGAAACCAGACAAAGGCTCCTCAAGCGCGCGGACACGATGATTTACCAGCTACTCGCCGAGGACCTGCCATGAGCAAATCGAACCGCCGCGAAGCGCCGCGCTCCGCAAGCTTGCCGGTGCGGCATGGCAAAACGAACCCTGCGACACTGCCCAGCAACCTGGACTTGGAACCCCAGCCATGAAACAGCTTCGCTACACACTGACATTCACGACCCCCGCCTTTCTCGGCGACGCCACGTAAGCTGGCCGCTGGCGCACCCCGCCGGTCAAGGCGCTGTTGCGCCAGTGGTGGCGCGTGGCGTATGCCGCCGACTGCAATTTCAAGGTTGACCTGGCGGCGATGCGGCACGACGAAGCGCTGTTGTTTGGTCATGCGTGGCTGGAGAACGACACGTTCCAGCGCGACGGCAGGCAGGTCACGACGGCAGCGCGCAAAAGCGCGGTGCGGCTACGGCTGGATAGCTGGGACGAAGGCAAACTGAAAAAGTCCCAATGGGCTGCGGACGAAACCGTCACTCACCCGGAAGTCAAGAATGACAAAGGACAGCCCAAACCCGTGGGCGCGTCGCTGTATCAAAGGTTTGGTCCGTTGGTGTATGACAAGCAACAGCAGAAGACCGCGCTGAAAGCCAACGCCGCCATCCAATCCAACGAATCCGCCACCCTCTCGCTCGCCGTGCCCGACGCTCACGCTGCGCACATCGAGCAGGCGCTCACGCTCATGCATCGCTACGGCACGCTCGGCGGACGCAGCCGCAATGGCTGGGGCTCGTTCTCGCTCGCACCACTCGATAACACCCCCGCGCTCGGCGGCGAATCGCCATTGCGTGCGTGGAAAAGCGCGCTGGCCTTGGACTGGCCGCACGCGCTGGGGCAGGATTCGCGTCCGCTGATCTGGCAAACCCCGCCGTGCGACAACTGGAAAGCCGTGATGAAGCGGCTGGCGGAAATCAAGATCGGGCTGCGCACGCAGTTTGGTTTTAATACCGGGGAAAACGCCAGCCGACCCGAAGACCGCCACTGGCTCGCTTATCCCGTCACCAAACACTCCGTGCAGCCATGGGGCAACAACGCCCGCCTGCCCAACACCCTGCGCTTCAAAGTTCGCGCTACGCCAGACGGCAAACTCGTCGGTGTGATTTTTCACGTCCCGCATCAACCCCCAGATGGTTTTCGGCCAGACATCGCCACGCTCGAACGCGTCTGGAAACAGGTTCACGCCTGTCTCGACACGCCTGCGCACCAACTCACCCGCATCCCGGAGTAAGGCATGACCGACGATTTTTTCTGGCAAACCAAACTCGCCGCCCGCCTGCACGACCCCGCGGAAAAGGCGCTGGTGCTCTTGCGCGACCCAGCGGGGCACGAAAACGGCACCTCGCGCGCGTTGAAGCGCTTGACCGGCCTGGACCAACTCACCGCCGACCTCGATCCAGACAATGCCGATGTGCTCTCAGGCGTGTTGTTCAAGAACGGTCTGCCGCTTTCGATCTATCGCCACGTGCAACGCGCCGACTGGTGGGCGGCGGCTGCGGATCGCCCGCAGTGGCCGATGCAGAAAATCACGCTGCCGTCCGGCAAAGTCCTCGCCGTGGCCGATTGGGCGCAAGTGCGCTGGACGAAAAACCCCGTGCTCGTGCATCCGCTCACCGGCACGCAGTACGACCTCGGCAGCCTCGCCGACACCGAAATCGCCGATCTCAAACAGCGCAGCTTCGAGCACTTCTCGCGCCTGCTCATCGCCTGCGGCGCGAAAGATGACGCGCCGCAGGACTGGCGCAAGACGCTCCTCGCGTACTGGCGCTTCGGGCCCGAGCTCACAGAGGAGAACGACAACGACAAGCTCGGCGCGCTCTGGCCGCTGCTGCCGGCAGACACCCGCGTGCCCGATCACTCGATCTGGGATCACCTCGATCTCACGTCGGCCTTTGCCGGCGCGTTCGCTGCCGACCCGGACGGCGAGGCGGCCTTGCTGGCTCTGTCCATCGGCCCGGTGCAGGGCTTCATCGCCGCCGCGCGTAGCACCTCCGACCTGTGGGCGGGCTCGCATCTGTTGTCCCGCCTCGCGTGGGAGGCGATGCGCCCGCTGTGCGAAACGCTCGGCCCGGACGCGATCCTGTTCCCGCGTCTGCGCGGGATTCCGCAGGTCGATCTGTGGCTGCGCGATCGCATGAACCTGCCGGACGCGCTGTTCCAGGACTGCGAGTGGATGCGCGGCAGCACCGACGCCAACCCGCTGTTTTCCGCCGCGCTGCCCAACCGCTTCGTCGCCGTCGTCCCGGCAAGCCAGGCGCGCGAGATCGCCGGGCAGGTCACGCAGTCAGTACGTGGATGGCTGCAGCAACTGGGCGACGACGTGGTCTCCCGCCTGCTGAAAGGAGCCGACTACGACGTGGAGACCAACGCCACCCCTTACGCGCAAATGCGGGAACAGCTCGCGGGCTTCCCCGAGGTGCACTGGGCCGCCGTGCCGTTCTCCCTCATCCGTCCGCGCAACGTCGAAAAACAGACCAATCTGGACACAAGCGCCCTGTCCGCCACCATGTCGCCGTTTTTCCACCCCTCCCCCCGAGGGGGAGGTGCTGGGGGAGAGGGCGAGTACGGCTTCCTCGCCACCCCCGCCTGGCAGGCCCTGCAAAAGGAGATCGACTGGGGCGACGGCACCACCTTTTTCGCCCCCAACCCCGGCGTGCTCTATCCGGCGGTGTACGACCTCGCCGAGCGGGTACTCGCCGCCGCGAAAGCTGCGCGCCCATTCGAGCAAGCCAAACAGGAAGGCTGGCGCGAGTCGCTCGCCGACGAGAGCGAGTGGCTCACCACCGACCGCGGCCAGCTCGCCCTGCCGCCCGGCCAGCGCAAAGACACCCTTTGGACGCGGATCGCCGCAAAGAAGCCGGCGTGGGCGAAAAAGGGGGAGCACCTCGGCGGGTTATCAGCCATCAAGCGGCTGTGGCCGACGATCTTCGCCGAGGAGGTCGGCAAGGCGCTCGCTGCGGGCGAAAGGGGCGAGGCCAAGGCCATTGGCCGTTTTGTCGTCTCCACACACACCATGGCGCTCGCGCACCAGCTTGACCAGTGGCTGGAAAAAGGAGGACACACCGCGCCCGGCACCGCCGACGCGCTGCGCGATGCCGAGCCGTTGGCGCTGCCGCGCAGGCTCACCCGCCAGTACGCTGCGAACAAAGCGCTCGCCGATGCCAAACGTCTGCCCGGTCTGCTCGAAGCCGCCCGCGAAGCGGATGACGACGCGGCGCTGGAGAAGGCGCAGCGGCTGGTCAAGCAGACCCTTGGCACCGCGCTCGGTAAGGACGAGGTCAAGCTCGAAACGTACTACGCCCTGCTGATGATGGACGGCGACAAAATGGGCGCGATCCTCTCCGGCGACGAAAAGACTGCGATTCCTTATCGCGAGAGTTTTCATCCACAGGTGCGGAAAGGCTTCGACGAGCGCGCGGCCAAGCATAAGCTCATTGAGGACTACGGCAAGCAAAAACGCCCCATCTCGCCCAACCGCCATCTGGCCATCTCGGGCGCGCTCAACGACTTCTCGCAAATCGTGGTGCGCCATGTGGTGGAGGAGGAGCACCTGGGCCGGCTGATCTACGCCGGCGGCGACGATGTGCTGGCCATGCTGCCGGTGGCCGACCTGCTCTCCTGCATGCGGCGGCTGCGCCATGCTTACAGCGGCACCGTGCCAGAGGACGAAAACATCGACTGGGGCGATTTGCGCAAGCGCAATACGCTGGTCTGCAAAGGAGGTTTCGCCTATTTGAAAGGCCAGCTCATGCGCATGATGGGCCACACCGCCACCGCTTCGACCGGCGCGGTCGTCGCGCACCACCAAGCCCCGCTCGGCGCGGTGCTGCGTGAGCTGCGCGCGGCGGAAAAACGCGCCAAAACCGAAGGCGGGCGCGATGCATTTTCGATCACCATCATCAAGCGTTCCGGCGGCGCGCTCAAGCTCACCGAAAAATGGGGCGAGCCGGTCAAGCTGCTGAACGACCTGATTGCTTTTTTGCGCGATGAGGCCACCTCGCGCCGCGCGGTGTACCACAGCCTGGTGTGGATGACCGACCTGCCCGACCCCAAAGGCGCGCCGGCCATGCTCGAATCGCTGCTCGCGTATCAGCTCGCCCGGCAAACCGGCGGCGCGGCCAGGTCGCTTGTGCCCGAGCTCGCCGCTCGCCTCGCCACACTCGCCGCCGCCCAGCCCCAAGACGGCCTGAAGTGGCTCGAAAACTTCCTCACCGTCGCCGAATTCCTCGCCCGCGAAACCCGCGCGACACCACAAGCCGCCACCGACGAACAGGAGCGCGCCGCATGAACACCATTTTTCTCGAACCGCTGGACGTCCTCTTCCTGCGCGGCAACAAGCTGTTTGGCGACCCCGGCAGCCTTGGCGAGTCGCTGGTGCCGCCGTGGCCCTCGGTTGCGGCTGGCGCGATCCGCTCGCGGATGCTTGCGGATGCGAAAACCGACCTCGCCGCATTCGCCCGCGGCCAAGCGCCTCACCCGGAACTAGGCACGCCCGATGCACCCGGCACGTTCACCGTCACCGGCTTTCATCTGGCGCGACGGCTGGCAGATGCGTGCGTGGAAATCCTTGTCGCGCCGCCTGCCGATCTGGTGGTGAGCGACGGCGAGGGCGGCACGTTGAGCGTACGCGCGCTCGCGCCGCAGCCCGTCGGTGCAGGGAAAGTCGCTTCGTCCTCGCCATTCGCACATCTGCCGGCGCTCGCCGAGAGCACGCGCAGCAAACCCGCGTCCGGCTACTGGCTCAATGAAGCGGGTTGGCGCGCCTATCTCGCCGGCAAGCTGCCCACGTCCGCTGATCTCGTGAAATCCGCCGACCTCTGGGCAATCGACCCGCGCGTCGGCGTGGGGCTGGACGCCGCGGCCGGGCGCGCATCAGACGGCCGGCTCTTCACCGTGCAGGCCGTGGCGATGCGTGAGGGCGTCGGCTTTCTCGCCGCAATCACCGGTGCTATGCCACCGCAAACCGGCAGCGTACGTCTGGGCGGCGATGGGCGCGCAGCGGCGATTCGTCCCGTGTCAACTGCACTGCCCGAGCCTGATTTCGCCGCCATCGCCGCCGCAAAACGCTGTCGGCTGGTGCTCACCACGCCGGGGATTTTTGCGAACGGCTGGTTGCCGACAGGCGTCACGCAAGCCGCCGACGGTGCGCTGCGCTTCGACCTTGCCGGCGTCAAAGCCCGCGTCGTCTGCGCCGCGGTCCCGCGCGCCGAAACCGTCTCCGGCTGGGATCTCGCGCGTTGGCAGCCCAAGCCCGCCCAGCGCGCCGCGCCCGCTGGCAGCGTGTTTTGGCTGGAGGACCTCACCGCCACCCCCGATGATCTCCGCAAGCTTGCGGCAGCCGGCTTGTGGCGTGACCCCTGCGAAGATTCGGCTCGCCGCGCCGAAGGTTTCAACCGCATCACCTTTGCCGCCTACTGATCGAGGAAAACCATGTTTGAAAAACACGCAGCCGTATTTCTCTACGCCGTCAGTCCCGTCCACATGGGCGCGGGGCAAGCAGTCGGAGTCATCGACAACCCCATCCAGCGCGAGCGCCACACGGGGCACCCCTGCTTCGCCGGCTCCGGCATAAAAGGTGCGGTGAGGCATGGCTTCGAGGCACTCGGTGGTGATGCCAAGCTCATCGACCGGCTATTCGGACCGGATGCCGGATCAAGCGAGCTCCACGCTGGCGCCATGTCCTTCGGCGATGCGCAGACGGTCTGCCTGCCGGTGCGCAGCCTGAAGAGCGGTTACGTCTACGCCACCTGCCCGCAGGCGATCTCACGGGCGCAGCGGCTGCTTGCCATGATTGGCGTGCCAGCCAATTGGCCGACACTGCCCGCGGTAACCGAAGGCCAGTGCCTGCTGGCCAACCCCGCGCTGCTCTCGGGGGACAAACTGCACCTCGAAGCCTTCGAGTACACGGCGAAGGAGAAGGACAGCGCGGCGCTCAAAGCCATCGCCCAGGACCTCGCCACCCGCGCCCTGCCAAAGGGAAACGGCTACGACTATTTCCGCGCCAAGCTGCAGAGCGACCTGGTCGTCCTATCCGACACCGACTTCGCCTATTTCGCCCAGAACGCCATGCTGGTGGAACCCCACGTGCGCATCAACACGGAGACCGGCACCGCAGACGACGGTGGCCTGTTCTATACCGAAAACCTCCCGCCCGAAGCGCTGCTCGTTGCGCCCTTGCTGGCCAGCCAAACACGCAAGGGCAAAAAGGACGACTTCGAGGACGCGGTGAGCGTCATGGCCAAGATCAAGAACGTCATCGACGAAAAGCTCCTGCAAATCGGCGGTGACGCCACCACCGGGCGCGGGCTGGTCGTCGCCACAATCGTGGAGGGCAAGTAGATGGCAACGCTTTCAGTCAACAAACCTCAACAGACACTGGAACAGCAACGCGCGCAGGACGCGTGGACGAAATGCGCGACCTACACCAAGGAGCACGTCAACGTCGCCAAGGGTTTGCCTGCGCTCATCATGAATAGCGGGCTGATGCAGGTGCTCGCTTTCTGCAATGAAAAGGGCGGCGCCAACGAGCAAGTGGCTGCCCACCTGCGCCAATGGCTGAGCAAACGCTTCAACGGAGTGGACCGGGACCCCGGCTTCGAGCTCCTCATGGAAGCGCTAATGCGGTCCTCGCCCGGTGATTACCAAGCGATCACTACCGAAGCCTTCGCCTGGCTGCGCTGGATGCGGCAAATGGCCGCAGCGCGCGTCGCATAAGGAGCCGCCATGCCTATCGCCGCCGTGCCCGCGTATCTGGGCAAAGATTTCAAGGACGCTTCACCGGGTTTACGCTTCGGCCTGTTGTTACCCATCTGGACGACCAGACAGGATCAGGAATCCGAAATTAAAAAACGTGCCGAAGCGCGAAGCCGGGAAGGGCAAGAAATCTCCGATCTGCTTCAGCGCCAAGGTATGGATGCTGTCATTCGCCATCTGCGCCAAAGCCCCAGCCGCCCGCTACCCGGCTTGTGGGACAAAAACGATTTTGCTGCCAGAAATACCTGGAATGACATCAAAGCGCTGGGCAAGGCTGATTCAGCACGCATGAACGCGTTGTCCGAACGACAAGCCGGGATGGCCTCTTGCGTGTCCGCAACCAACCTGCTGCATCTTGAAGCTCTCGCCATCGCCCCCTTCACCACCGGCCTCGGCAACGAACACCCGCTGGAAAACGGATTCGCCTTCCTCAATCCCTACGGTCTGCCTTACCTGCCCGGCAGCGGGGTCAAGGGCGTGTTGCGCCAGGCGGCGCGTGAGCTGGCCAGCGGCGAGTGGGGCGACACGCGCGGCTGGAGCGGCGAAAAGACCTGCATCCTCGAGGTCGGCAAGACGCGCATCCCGCTGTCCGTCATCGACGCCCTGTTCGGTCTCGAATCCGGAGATGGCGAAACGGAACACGTGCGCGGGGCGCTCGCTTTCTGGGACGTGATTCCGCAGATCAGGGGCGACAGTCTGATGGTCGAGATCATGACCCCGCACCAGTCGCATTACTACCAGCAAAAGCGTGACCGTAAGGCGGGCGACAGCGCTACGCCCCACGACTCCGGCCAGCCCAACCCGATCAGCTTCCTCACCGTGCCGCTGGCTCGCGTTTTACTTTCCACGTTGTTTGCGACAGCGCGCACTTGACCCGGTTGGCACCAGATCTCGCGCTGCCGGACCCCAAGACCAGCAAACCCCGCTGGCAAACCTTGATCACCGCAGCCTTCGAGCACGCCTTCCAGTGGCTAGGCTTCGGCGCCAAGACGGCGGTGGGGTACGGCGCGATGGAGTCCACAGGCCAGACAGAAACTGGCATCCGCGAAGAGTATGTGGATCCACCGGTAGCACCGATTACGTCTTGGCCCGGCGCGAAGCTCATCCTCAACCCCGGCTCCGGGGAAATCAAGGCCAGTTACGAGGGAAAAACGACAGCCGGCATCAAGGGGGATGAGGCAAACCGCTTGCGCGAGGCCTTGGGGGAGCGCGCAAACAAACTGAAAAAAGACAAGGAACTCAAGAACGTCGATGTGCGCGTTCAACAGATGGGTAACCAATACAAGTTATTGGGCCTGGCATGAACATCACCGTGCGCCGCAGGCAGATTACCGCTGCAAGCGCAACCGCACGGTGACTTTCGTGCGCGAAACGCAGATCGGCGCTGCTGGCTTGACCACCTGAACCCCTGCGCCAGATCACCCGTGGCCGATAGTTCAGCAGCCTTCCCGGGTGCCACGCCATCACGTGGCCCCCTTGGCGGTAGCGTGCCCGCGAGTTAACACCGCGAGCATCTCAGGCGAGCCGGCAAGCCACCGCAGCCGCTCGCATTTCTCACCGCGCGACCACATTTGAACGCCGAGTGACGCGAAGGCGGGAAACAATTTGTCATGGGGGTCACCCAAGAATTAACTGACATAGGCTTTGCAATGCGGAAGTTATTCCATGATCCCCATGACAACGTCAGAAGGCGAACGGGTTGTCGTTCCTGCAGAAATCCGTAAAGCCCTGGATCTCAACTATTGACTCGGAACAAAAAAGAATGAACTTTTCGGGTATGTCGATGTCGAATTGGCATGGATAAAGAATACGCTCGCTATCAAAAGCTGGAGCAGTTGCATGAACGGCGCAAACAAGTAGTGCGACTGCATAGGAAGGGACATGGGGTGATGGCCATAGCAGGCATGACGGGGCTGAGTTACCCTGCGGTGCGCCGCGCCATCGATCTGTATGAAGAAGGCGGCTACGCGGCCCTGAAGCCGACGCCGCGTGGGCGCCAATCGGGCGAAGGTCGAACGCTGAGGGCAGAGCAAGAAGCCGCCGTCCGACGCACCATCTGCGATAAACGGCCGGAGCAGTTGAAGATGGAATTTGCGCTGTGGAGTCGGGCGACGGTCATGCAGCACATTGAGCGCGAGTACGGCATCAGGCTTACGGTGCGCGGGGTGGGCAACTATCTGAAGCGCTGGGGTTTCACCCCACAGAAGCCGATCAAGAAGGCCTACGAGCAGCGGCCGGAAGCCGTGCAGGCCTGGCTCGATGAGCAATACCCCGAGATCGCGCGGCGCGCCAAAGCGGAAGGTGGCGAGATTCACTGGGGTGACGAAACCGCCTTGGTCAATACCGATGTGCGCGGCCGCAGCTACGCGCCAGCCGGCAAGACGCCCGTCACCTACACGGTGGGCAACACGCGGCAGAAGTTGTCGATGATCGCCACGGTGACCAACCAGGGCAAGACCCGCTGGATGATCATTGACGAGGCGTTCAACGCGGATAGGCTGATCGAGTTTCTCGAAGCCCTGATCAAGGATGCCGACAAGAAGGTGTTTCTGATTCTCGACAACCTGCGGGTGCATCACAGCAAGCCAGTCAAGGCCTGGGCGGCAGAACGCCAAGACAAGATCGAGCTGTTCTACCTGTCCAGCTATAGCCCCGAACTGAATCCGGAGGAACGCCTCAACGCCGACCTCAAGCAGGCCATCGGCACGAAAGTGCCAGTAAGCACCAAGGCCAAGTTGAAACTCGCTGCCACAGAACACATGACGAAACTCGAACAATCTCCCGAACGGGTCAAGAGCCTCTTCCAAGACCCACGCGTCAAATATGCCGCCTGATACTTCATACTTCAGCTGGCCGGATCAATAGAGTGACACGGTACTCTGGGAACTCCTGGACGGCGAGGCCCGCCTCACCAGCCGACGCGAACAACTGCGGCGGGCCCAAGCGCTGGTACGCCGCTATGTGCCGGAGGGGAGTGTCGCGCGTCGACGAGCTCATTACGGAGCGCCGCACAGAGGCCAGTAGTGCGTGAACGCGTACTCGACGCATCGGCGCTGCTGGCCTTCGTCGATGCCGAGGCCGGCGCCGAGCGGGTGGAAGAGGTCATGCTCAAGTAACGCTGTGTCCTGCTTAGCGTGACTTACGCCGAGGTGCTGACCCGATTGGCCGACTGGCAAGTGCCTCTGTCCGAGGCGCGAGCACTCATCGACGCGCTGGCGTTGGAGCACGTCTTTCGACATGGCACTTGCCCAGCGCGCTGCGGAGTTGCGCCCGCTCACGCGTGCCTCAAGGCTGTCGCTGGGTGATCGCGCCTGCCTTGCCCTTGGCGCATCACGTAAGGCAGTCGTGCTGTGTGCAGACCGCGCATCGAACCAGCTAGATCTGGGTGTGGCTATCGAGAGTATTCGCCCGAATGCTAGCGCAGACCGGCTGCGCACGCAGTTCTGCGATCACCCAAAGGATTGGCACCAGGACGCCCGCCCGGTAATCAAACGGATAGTTCTCGTAATCGCCATGAACCCTTAGGGCCCAGACTGTTGCTCTTACGAGCTTGGCGTATCTATGCGTCTGTCGTAGAAACACAAGCTTGCCTTCGGCAAGCTCACGCGCTGACCTTCGCAGAAACTGCACCGCACGAATAGCATCGAATGACCACTTACTTCGTCACCCGCCATCCCGGTGCCCTGGACTGGGCCGCGCAACAGGGCGTGAATGTCGACCATGTCGTCGACCACCTCGATCCCGCATCGGTCCGCCCCGGCGATGCCGTGCTTGGCACTTTGCCAGTCAACCTGGCTGCCGAAGTCTGCGAACGTGGCGCCAGATACTTTCACCTTTCCCTGACGTTGCCGCCGGAAGCGCGGGGGCGCGAGCTCTCGGCGGCGGACCTGGACCGCTTCGGCGCCCGGCTCGAGGCTTACCATATCACCCGCGTTGCAGACGGTTCATGACCAGCCACACCGGCTGATCCGGGACGCATCAGGCCACAGACCACGCCAATTCACCGCGAAAACCTAGCGGCAGCCGAGCACCCTCCAGTTGCGCACACGGTCACAAAAGACCAGACGGAGAAATGGTATGGACGCCTCCCCCCGTGAGGGAAGTTGAGCGGAAGCGAGGAGGCGGACCCTCACGGGCCGACGGCATCACAAGTGCCCAATGTGGAAGATTGGATGATCTTCACAGGCAAACCGGAGGGTCCGAAAT
>CAYSFW010000005.1:0-78763 GCA_964430355.1 uncultured Thiotrichales bacterium | reverse complement strand
ACAACTTCGTCTTATGCTCTTTCACGGTCATGGTTTGCCCTCCTTAGGGTTCAAGGTCGATCGCACAATCAACCTCTTACCATGACCACCCCCCAGCGTTCCCATACAGAAACGTTTTTGCACATAAATCGGGACACTACCGCTTCTGCGCCGCCCGTACAAGGAACCTCTCGGGCTAAATGACCCCAGGACGCTCGGGATGCGCCCGGGCCGACGCACCGGCTTGTCACGGCTGGCCCGATGCCCGAGACTCTGGCCCGGACCACACCCGTTCCTGACAGGCACCGTCATGAATCTCGAAAAGGTGATCTTCGGCTTTTTCATCGTCTTCGCGATGACTCTGAACTTCGGTTTTTTCATCGGCGAGATAGACAACCCGGCCCACCACAGCGTCTATGAGTTGTTCGCGGCGATCGTGGTCAACCTGATCGCCACGGTGCTGAAGTTTGGCGATCGCACGCAAATCGGCGCCGTGCACTTGGCAACAAGCCTGGTCGCCGACATCCAATTGCTGGCAGCCGCCATCACCTGGGGTGCGGCCGTGTACATCACGCACACGCCGCTGGAGGGTTCGGTTATGACAGCGATCGTCTCCCTTGCGGGCGGCGCCTTGATGGCCAACATCATGTCGGTGGTCCTGCTGACGGTCGAGACGATCATGTTCCACCGCTGATGGAATACGCCCGTCAATACAGCGCGCTGTTCATCATCCTGCGGCGCATGCGTGTGCCGCTGATCGCGCTGATTCTCAGCTACGCGGTCGGCCTGCTCGGTCTCGTGCTGATTCCGGGTGCCGATGCGCAGGGCAACCCGTGGCGGATGGGCTTCTTCCACGCCTTCTACGTGCTGAGCTACACAGCGACGACCATCGGCTTTGGTGAGCTCCCTTACGCATTCACCGACGCGCAGCGTGCCTGGGTGACCTTCACGGTGTACCTCACGGTGATCGGCTGGCTTTACAGCATCGGCAAGTTGCTCACGCTGATGCAGGACCCGGCGCTGCGTGGGGTGCTCGAGCTCAACCGGTTCGTGCGCCAGGTGCGCTCCCTACGCTCGCGGTTTTACTTGATCGCCGGGTGTGGCGAAACGGGCGGGCTGTTGCTGGATGCACTGGAGGCGCGTAACCGGCAGGCGGTGGTGATCGACATCAACCCCGACCGCATCCAGGAGGTCCGCCTGCGTGACTACCACCTCGATGTCCCTGCGCTCACCGCCGACGCGCGCTTGCCGGAGTCGCTGCTGCAGGCGGGGCTGAAAGTGCCCCGGCTGGAGGCCGTCATCGCGCTGACCAATGTGGATGAAGTCAATCTCGCGGTGGGGGTAACCACCAAGCTGCTGCGTCCGCATGTCCCGGTGTTGTGCCGGGCCGAAAGTCATGAGATCGCGAGTAACATGGCCTCTTTCGGCACGGACGCCATCGTCAATCCCTTCGAGGTTTTCGGCGAGCTGCTGGCGATGGCGGTGCACGCACCAAGCCACTACCTGCTCTATGAGTGGCTGACGGGGGTTCCCGACACGCCGCTGGAACTGCCCACCCGTCCGCCCCACGGCCGCTGGATCGTTTGCGGCTATGGGCGCTTCGGCAAGGCAGTGGTGGCCAACCTAACGAAGGAAGGCATGGAGATCGTGATCGTCGAAGCCGACCCCGCGCTCACCAAGTGCCCCGACTGCATCATCGGCAAGGGGACCGATGCGGCCACCTTGCGCGCAGCCGGCATCGAGGATGCCGTGGGGATCGTCGCCGGCACGAACCGTGACATCGACAATCTCTCCATCGTGATGACCGCGCGCGAACTCAAGCCCGACCTGTTCGTCGTGCTGCGCAAGAACCTGCGTGCGCACGACGCCCTGTTCGACAGCTTTGGCGCCGACATCACCATGCAGCCCAGCCACATCCTCGCCCACGAGTTTCTGGAACAGCTCACCACGCCCCTGCTCTCGCGCTTTTTCCTTCTCTCCCGTCACCACAGCAACGAATGGGCGAACGAACTGATCAGCCGCATCAGCGCCGTGGTGGGAGACACAGTCCCCGAACTGTGGGACCTGCAGATCAGCGAGGAGATGGCGGCCTCCGTCACGCAACTCACCGCCGCCGGCATCCCGGTGCAACTGGCCCACCTGCAACGTGAGCCGGGTCCGGCACAAAGGCGCATCGGCTGCCTGCCGCTGCTGCTGCAGCGCGGTCTGGAGGAGACGCTGCTCCCCGACGACGAGCTCGTCCTGCGCCACGGGGATGTGATCTTGTTCTGCGGCAATCGTAGGAGCCGCCACCAGCAGGCGGCCGCACTGTTCAACGTGAATCTCTTGCGCTACATCGTGACGGGCGAAGCGTACCCGGGCGGGACATTCTGGCGTTGGGTCCGCCGGCGCAGCGCAAAGGTGAATCAGGGTCTGGGACTGCGTTGAGCACGCGTGCGATGCACTGATTTCGGCAGTCGGATGAAGGTAAACTTTGCGTACTAGCCGTCAAGCAACGTTTCCAAGCGCTCAAAACGGGCCGACCTCGCGGCCGTGCGATGCCCCGTACCCGTTGGGGTCGTCGTTCGTCCGCGGCTCCGAAGCGGCTCAAGATCAACCATCCTGTGTACGATAGCGTCTCGCCACCCCGACCGCCCCCGTACTACACCAAAGCCATGCGATTGCCACCCAGCGTCCCATTCCTGCTCGCCCTGCTCGCGCTGCCCGTGGCACCCGCCGGGGAGTCGCAGCGGACCAAGCCGCTACTCGACTATGCAGGGCTCACGGACGGCGCGATTGCCGACGACCTCGGCGAGAGCTGGCAAGGCTGGCCGGTCCGGCAAGGCAACCGGATGCGCGCGGTGTTGAGCTGCGCACCCCGGCGGCCAGCGCCCGGTAAGTCCCTGCACCTGCACTACCGGTTCGTCGATCCGCGCCCTGCGCAGATGGGCTATCGGGCGCACCTCGCGCAGATCGACGCCAGCGAATTCGATCACCTGAGCTTCTGGGTACGCGGTGACGAGACCATCGGCTTTGCCCCACGCTTTCGGCTGGAACTACAGCGGCCTGATCCGGAGATCGACGGTGCATTCGAGCGCGGCAGCGTCGTCGTCGATGGTATCACCGGCGACTGGCAGCAAATCTCTGTGCCCTTGAACCAGATGACCGGACTGCGCGAGCGCAAGCCGCTCACGGCGCTCGTGTTCACCTTCCAGTCCCGGCGTTCCCCGGTGCGCGAAGGGGCTTACTGTGTGGATGAGGTCATGCTGGTCAAGACGGGCCAACCCGGACCGAGCGTTCACGAGCGGCTCGAACCGGTGCGCAAAAAGGCTTGGGAAGAGGCCGCGGGCGGCAAGCAGGCCGCGCGCGCCCTGCTGCAGAAGCGGCTGATCGACTGGCCACAGAAATTGCTCGTCGATCCCGCGAGCCTCCCCGCCGAGGACCGCGCCTTTCTGCTGCGCGTCGCCCGCGATACCTGGCGGGGGCTCGACAGCTTGCGCGATCGCGAGAACGGCCTGCCGCTCGATACGATCCGCTTCGGCGACTCGTCCACCGCGCTCGAGGCCTCGCGCATCGGCGATTACACCAACGTCACCAACATTGGGCTGTACCTGATGGCGGTAGCGGCCGCGCGCGATCTCGGCTTCATCGACAGCGAGGCCGCCACGGCGCGCATTCGCCAGCTGCTCGACACCCTGGAGCGGCTCGATACCTACCGCGGCTTTTTTTACAACTACTACGACACCACATCGCTCGAACACAGCAGCCACTTCATCTCGTTCGTCGATTCGGCGTGGCTCACCGCCGGGCTCATCGTCACGAGGCAGGCGTTTTCGGCGCTCGCTGAGCGCATCACCCGGCTGATCGAGCGCGAGGACTACGGGTTTTTCTACGACCCCGTCGAGCAGCTCATGTCCCACGGGTTCTATGTCCACCTGCCGGGCTACGCGGAGTATCACTATGGACTGTTGTTCACCGAGGCGCGCCTCGGCAGCGTGATCGCCATTGGCAAGGGCGACGTGCCCGAGGAGCACTGGTACCGCATGGTGCGCAGTTTTCCCCCGTCGTACGGCTGGCAGACGCAGCGGCCCCAGGGCAAGGTGCTGCACAAGGTCGCTGGCCACGAGGTCGTCGGCGGGCTTTATCGCTACGGCAACGAGCGCTACATACCATCCTGGGGCGGCAGCATGTTCGAGGCGCTGATGCCGGCGCTGGTGCTCGACGAGCGCCGCCACGCGCCGCACAGCCTGGGGCGCAACGGCGAAATCCACGCTCGTGTGCAGCGCGATTTCGCGCGGGACGAGCTCGGTTATCCGGTGTGGGGCCTGTCGCCGAGCGCCACGCCCGCAGGCGATGATTACAGCGAGTTCGGCGTCAAGGCCCTCGGCGCCAAGGGCTACAAGCCGGGCGCGGTCACGCCACATGCGGCTGCGCTCGCGATCGCATCCCTGCCCGAGGAGGCCACGCGCAACCTGCGCGAGCTGGCGCGGCGCTACCCGATCTACGGCGAATACGGCTTCTACGACGCGGTGGACCCTCGTTCCGGTCAGGTCGCTTACAAGTACCTGGCGCTGGATCAGGCGATGCTGTTCCTCGCGCTAGCGAATCACCTCGCACAGCGCAGCGTGCAGCGCTACTTCGAATCCGACCCGATCATCCAGCGCGCGCTGCCGATGCTCGCGCGCGAGGATTTCTGGAAGGACGGCTGACGCATGGCGAGGGTCGTTTTCAAGCGTGTGTCCAAGACGTTCCCCGGAGGCGCGACGGCGGTACACGAGGTGTCGCTGGAGATCGCCGACGGTGAGCTGATGGTCATCGTCGGCCCCTCGGGGTGTGGCAAGTCCACGCTGCTGCGGATGCTCGCCGGGCTGGAGTCGATCTCCTCGGGCACGATCCGCATCGGCGATGCCGTGGTCAACGACCTTTCGCCGCAGGCGCGCAACGTCGCGATGGTGTTTCAGGACTACGCGCTCTACCCCACGATGACCGTCCGCGAGAATCTCGACTTTCCGCTGCGCATGCGGCGGATGGCCCCGGCCGAGATCGCGCGGCGCGTGGCGCGGGTGGCGGAGATGCTCGAGCTGGGCGCCCTGCTCGACCGCCTGCCCCGGCAGTTGTCCGGCGGTCAGCGCCAGCGCGTGGCGATGGGCCGGGCCCTGGTGCGCGAGCCGTCGGTGTTCCTGCTCGATGAGCCGCTATCCAACCTCGACGCCAAGCTGCGCGGCCAGGTGCGCACCGAGATCGCCGACCTGCAGCGGCGCACCGGCACGACGATGATCTATGTCACCCACGATCAGGTGGAGGCCATGACCCTGGGGCAACGGGTCGCGGTATTGCACCAAGGGCGCCTGCAGCAGGTCGCAAGTCCGCGCGAGCTCTACGAGCGCCCGTGCAACACGTTCGTCGCTTCGTTCATCGGCAGCCCGCCGATGAACCTCCTGCCCTTCGAATTCACCCGGCTGCCCAAACCTGCGCTGAAACTCGGCACGCAGTCGCTCACCAGCCTTGCGCTCGAGCCGCGCTTTGCGCCGCTGTTGCACGAGGGCCAGCAGCTCACGCTCGGCGTGCGGCCGGAGAGCCTGTGTGTCGCGACCGTGAACACGGGTTTCTTTGGCGTGGTCGAGTACGCGGAATTCCTCGGCCACGAAAGCCTCGTGCACCTGCGGCTGCCCGGTATCGACAGCCCGATCGTCGCACGACTGCCTGGCCGGCATGAGTTTGGCCCCGGTTCCGAACTGCAGCTCGGCATGCACACCGAGGCACTGCGGCTGTTCGATGAGGACGGCAGCGCGCTGCCGATGGTCGAAGCGCCGGAAAAGGCTGAGCCGTCCTGAACCCCAAGCCCGGGCGAGAAGCCTGAACACCACGCGAAACAAGGAATTCACGTCATGCCGCTGTCATTTCCCGAACACTTCCTGTGGGGTGCCGCCACGTCGGCCTATCAGATCGAGGGCTCGCCGCTCGCCGATGGCGCCGGGGTCAGCAACTGGCACCACTTCACCCACCTGTCCGGCAAGATTCTGGGCGGTGACAACGGCGATGATGCCTGCGACCACTACCGGCGCTGGCGCGAGGATGTGGCACTGATGGCCGATCTCGGCCTGCGCGCTTACCGCTTCAGCCTGAGCTGGAGCCGGATCCAGCCGGCAGGCCGTGGCGCGGTCAACCCACCGGGCCTGGGCTTCTACGAACGGCTCGTGGATGCCCTGCTCGCCAAAGGCATCGAGCCTTGCGCCACCCTTTACCACTGGGACCACCCGCAGGCGTTGGACGACGCCGGGAGCTGGGCGAATCCGGACATGCCCAAGCGGTTCGGCGACTACGCCGAAATCGTGTTGCGCGCGCTGGATGACCGCGTGAAGACCTGGTTCACGCTGAATGAGCCATGGGTCGTCTGGGAATGCAGCTTCCGCACCGGCACGCAGCCGCCGGGCCTGCAGAACCCCGCGCTGCTGCCGTACGTCGCGCGCCATCTCGCGCAGGCCCACGACTACGCCGTGCAGGCTTACCGCGCCCTCGGTCGGCACCGCATTGGACTGGTGGTCAACCTGGAGCCGAAGTACCCGGCCAGCGACCGGGCGGAGGACCTCGCCGCAACGGAGCGGGCCGAGGCGGTGATGAACCGCCTGTTCCTCGACCCGGTGTTCTTCGGCCGCTGGCCCGAAGCGCTGCGTCCCTACTTCGCGCGCTGGGCGCCGGAGTTCGAGTTTGACAGCGCTGAGCCCCTCCGGCGCGCCGTCGATTTCATCGGCATCAACTACTATTCGCGCGCCGTCGTGCGCGACAACCCGGGCGAAGCACCCGTGGACGCCGGGCGCGTGCCGCAGACCGGCGCGCCCCACACGGATATGGGTTGGGAGGTCTTTCCGGCGGGCCTCACAGACATCCTGGTCTGGTTCAAGCAGCGGTATGGCGACACTCCGCTGTACGTCACGGAGAACGGCGCGGCCTTTCCGGACCCCGAACCCGTCAACGGCCAAATTGATGACCGGCCGCGCATCGCCTATCTGCGCGAGCACCTGCGCGCCTGCCATGCCGCCATCGCAGCCGGTGTCGACCTGCGGGGTTATTTCGCCTGGTCGCTGATGGACAACTTCGAGTGGACGTTTGGCTACGCCCGCCGCTTCGGTCTGGTGCGGATCGCGCCGGGCACGCTCGAGCGCCAGCCCAAGCGCAGTGCGGGGTTCTACCGAGAGGTCATCGAACGCAATGCCGTCGACTGATTCGACACCTCGCGCGGGGGGCGTGAGTCACGGCGCGGCTCCACCTCGCGGACGTGTCCAGACCGTCGGAGCGGGAACTCATCGGCGCGCGGCGATTGTTCACGGATTCGACGCGGGCCGCGGCGACGAGACCGCGGTCATCCGCGCGGGCTTGCAGTTCGCGCCCGGCTAGCCGGTGGTGTCCTCGACCTCTGCGTTGGCCGCGCCCTTCAGCGCCGCGATCGCCGCAGCGCGATCGGCCTCGGTGGCGTACATCGGGCTCGTACCCAGCACCTGCCCGTTCGACGCCTTCAGGTTGAAGAAGAACTTGCCATTGCTGGCCGTTTTCAGCTCATAGCGGGCGTCGTTGTCGCAGTTCTTCTTCACCGATTCCACGCCGTTCACGGCGGCTCGCTTTTCTTTGTAGTTCTCGCTGCGGATCACCGTCTTGCCGTCGTCCTCGAAGACGAAGGTGAACGGCTCGGCGGCATCGGATTTTCTGATGATGGCTTTCATGAACACTCCTGACAGTTGGACGGGAAAATGCAAACCGGTGATTCGCACCGATTCGGGTCAAAACTCAAACATCCAGTCGCTGGCGGACACATCAACGAGCGCCGTCGTCCGTTCGCGACGGACCACCGATGCCCGTTGCCGAATCAGCGCCAGCCCACCCACGGATGGCGCTCCACACACCGACAGTCATCGCTTGCGGCCATGCGATTCGAAACACGCCTTGCACACTCGATGGTCGGCCCGCGAGCAACCGTAGTCTCTGGCTTGAAGCATAGCCTGTTCAAGCGCTTAGCGCGAACAGCTCGTGCGCTTCCAAGACCTGCACGTTGGCCGTACGCGCGGTGTGACATCACAGGCCACGTGACCCTACCGCGCGAGCACACCAAACTACGCGCGGCAGCCCCTCGAACGCACCCCAACGATTCGACCACCGGGCGTCCGGCTTGTTAGGCTTTGGCAAATTTCCAATCCCGAACTGGCATGACCGCAGTCCCATCCGCCGCCTTGTCGCCGCAGCGCTCCTGCACCGTTTTCGCCTCCGCGGGCACGGGCAAGACCTGGCTGCTCGTCTCCCGCATCCTGCGCCTGCTGCTCGACGGCGCGGACCCCGGTTCGCTGCTGGCCATCACCTTCACCCGCAAGGCGGCCGGGGAGATGCGCGAGCGGCTGCTCGACCGGCTCAGGATGTGGGCGCTCGCGGACGATGCGGAACTGGATGCGGCGCTGCAGCAGATCGGCTGCGCCGCGGATGCCTCGCTGCGCAGCCGGGCGCGCAGTCTGTACGAGACCTTGCTGTGGGCGGATTTTCCGCCGCGCATCAGCACCTTCCATGCCTTCTGCCAGGACTTGCTCGCGCGTTTCCCGCTCGAGGCGGGCGTCCCCCCCGGCTTTGAGCTGCTCGAATCGCATCAGGAGCAGAGCGATGCGGCGCTCGATACGCTGTTTGCCGAAGCGACTGCCGCACAGGAGAGTCCCCTCGCTCACGCGTTGTCCACGCTGTTCGACACGTGCGGTGGACTCGTCGGCACGCGGGAGGTGCTAAAGCAGTTCCTCGCACACCGGGCGGACTGGTGGGCCTATACGGAGGGTGAGCGTGATCCGGTCGCCGCCGCGACCAGTGCGATGCAGCGCCAGTTCGACGTCGATCCCACCATCGACTACGCCGCACGTTTCTTCGACGTCGGCAAGCGGGAGGAACTCCGCGCATACGCCGAGTTGCTCGGGGACGAGCGCAACAGCAACACGCTGCGTAGCAACGCCGCAAAGCTCAAGCGCGTTTTAGGTCACGACGATCCGGTCTTGCTGCTCGAGGGCGCTGCCGCTGCCTTCCTCACCCAGGAAGGCACGCTGCGCAAGGACCCGAAGCCGAGCAAAACGCTCGACAAGGCCCTCGGACCCGATCGCGCACGGCGGCTCCTCGACCAGCACCAAGCACTGGGTGAGGAGATGCTCGCGCTGCGCGACCAGCTCCGTCGGCAACGCGCGGTCGCGGTCAACCGCGCCTGGTATCTCGCCGGGGCGCGCTACCTCGAACTCTTCCAGCACATCAAGCGCCAGCGCCGTCAGCTCGACTTCGCCGACCTCGAATGGCTTGCCTACCGGCTGCTGAACCGTGCCGACGACTGCCACTGGGTACAGTACAAACTCGACCGCCAGATCGAGCATCTGCTCATCGATGAATTCCAGGACACCAACCCCACGCAGTGGCGGCTGCTCCTGCCACTGCTCGAGGAATTCGCCGCCGCCTCGGACCGCCAGCGCAGCGTGTTCCTGGTCGGCGATGCCAAACAGTCGATCTACGGCTTCCGCCGCGCCAACCCGGAACTGCAGGAGGCCGCCGCCGAATGGCTGGAGAAGCACCTCGGCAGTGCGCGGGCGTCGCTCGATCAGTCGCGACGCTCGGCACCCGCGATCATCAATGCCGTGAACCGTGTGTTCATCGCCCCGGGGTTTATCGAGCAAATTACCGCGTTTCATCACCACGGCACGCACAAGACCGCGCTGTGGGGTCGCGTGGAGTGCCTGCCGGTGGCCACCATCGACGAGGACGATGCCCCCAAAGAGGCTCAAGACACAGGGACGCTGCGCAACCCGCTCACCACACCCCGCCCCACCCCACGGCGCGCCCAGGCCGCCGAGGCCAGCCTGATCGCAGCGCGCATTCAGGCGCTCGTCACCTCGGGTTGGTGCATCGGCGAGCCCGGCGCAGAGCGCCCCATTCGCTACGGCGACATCAAGATCCTGCTGCGCCAGCGCACCCATGCGGAGGCGATCGAGGCGGCCCTGCGCGCGGCACATATCCCTTTTCGCGGCACGCGGCGCGGCGGACTGCTGCAACGGCTCGAGGTGCGCGACGTGCGGGCGCTGCTCACCGTGCTCGCCACCCCGCACGACAACCTCGCCCTTGCGCAGGTGCTGCGTTCACCGCTCTTCGCCGCGGGAGACGACGACCTCGCCCGGCTCGCGCAGCCGATCAGCAACCACCGGCGCTGGTATGACGCGCTCCTGCGGCTCGCGCCCGACCTTGCCACCGATCACCCGCTGGCGCGCGCGGCGCACTGGCTCAAGCACTGGCGCAAGCTCACCGCCACTCTCCCCCTGCACGACCTGCTCGACCGCGTCTTCCACGAAGGCGACGTGCTCGCGCGCTATCGCGCGGCCGTGCAACCCTGGCAGCGCGCCCAGGTGGGCGCCAATCTGCAGCGACTGGTGGAGTTGGCGCTCGAACTGGACAGCGGACGCTACCCGAGCCTCGAGCGCTTTCTCGAGCGGCTGACCGACCTCGAAGGCAGCGATGAGGACAGTCCTTCTGAGCCCGTGCCGGAGCACGACGCCGCGCCCGTGGAGATCCTCACCATCCACGCGGCCAAGGGCCTGGAGGCGCCAGTGATCTTCTACGCCGGCCTGGGCGCGCAGCAGGACAAACCCGCCCGTGGGGGCGATGCGCTGGTATTGTGGCCAGCCACCGAGCCCCGGCCTACGACCTTCCTTCTTCTGCAGAAGAAGGAGCATCGGGACGCATACTCCGACGGCTTGCAGGCCGAGATTGCGCGTCTGCAGGCGCGGGAATCCGCGAACCTGCTCTACGTCGCCCTGACCCGCGCGCGCCAGATGCTGGTGCTGAGCGCCGCTGGGAACCGGCAAACGAAGATTGGGTCGACGCTTTACGGCCGCCTGCGCCTTGCGCTCCAGGGCGAGGGCTTGGATTTCGCCAAGGCCTGGGCGATGCAGTCGGGTACAATCCCGACAGTCACCCCCTGTGCCAGCGCAGACGCTGTCGAGCCGCCAACCGTCGCCCCCATAGGACTCGATAAGCCGTTTCCGGCGGGCCAGCACCCCCGCTCCGTCACGCCCAGCCGGGCCGCGGTGCCAAGCGCCGCTGCGAGCAGCGCGGTCACCGAGGATGAGGATGGCCGCGTGCGCGGCCAGGCCATCCACGCCTTTCTGGATCATCTGTCCCGCCCGGCACCACGTTGGCGCGATGAGGAACTGCTGGCCCGCATCGGCGGCGACCTCGGCGTTGGGGCCGACGACCCGGACTTGCGTGAGTGGCTGGAGGAGGCCCGGCACGCGCTCGCAGCATTCCCGCGGGCGTTTCGGCTGGAACCCGGCGCCGTGGCCTACAACGAGCTGCCGATCGTCTATCGGGTAGATGAGCGCATGGTTTACGGCGTGATCGACCGCCTGGTGGTCACCCCGCGGCACATCCTGCTTATCGACTACAAGACCCACCGCGAGTCCGACCCCCAGCGGTTGGCTGCCATCGCACAACAGTATCGAGCCCAGCTCGGGCTCTATGCCGCCGGCGTCCGCCGCATCTGGCCGCGGCAGGAACTCGAGGCAGGCCTGCTGTTCACGCACACCGGGACGTGGCAGCCGTGCGAGGGAATCGCCGACGGATCGAGCGTCTGGGAATAAACCCTAGACGTACCGTGAAGGGAAACGGGAGGGAACAACACGGCAAGGAGCAAGTGACGTACGACCGCAGTGCTGTACCACCCCGGCCACGGATGCGCCCGACCGTGGGTTGAAAACCCAACCCCCGACCACCATAAACGCACAATTCAATTGCGACGATAAGGAATCCACTCATGAGCGAATCCCCTTACGTGATCACCGTCACCGCCCAGAACTTTGCCGAAGTCGTGCTGCGCGGATCGCAGTCGCGGCCGGTGCTGGTTGACTTCTGGGCCGCCTGGTGCGCACCCTGCCGGATGCTGATGCCGTTGCTGGAGAAACTCGCCAACGAGTACCAGGGACAGTTCATCGTCGCCAAGGTGAACTCCGACGAACAGCAGCAGCTCGCCCAGCAGTACGGCGTGCGCAGCCTGCCGACCGTCAAGGTGTTCCGCAACGGACAGGTCGTCGACGAGTTCGTGGGCGCACAGGGCGAAGGGACGATCCGCGCACTGCTCGAACGGCACATCGTCCGCGAATCCGACCGCGTGCACCAGTCCGCGCTGCAGGCACTCGAGACTGGCGACGTCAGCCGGGCACTCGCGTTGCTGGAACAGGCCCATGCCATGGACCCGCAACGGGCGCCGATTGCGCTCGATCTGGCGCGGCTGCTCGCCGAGCAGGGCCAGACCGAGCGCGCCGAGGGCATTCTCAACGCACTGCCGGAATCGGCGCGAACCTCGGCGGAAGTCGCCGGATTGCTCGCACAGCTCGAGTTCTACCGCGAAGCGAGCGCGCTGCCTGAAACCGCCGAGTTGGAGGCCGCCGTAGCCGCCGACCCGAAGGACTATCAGGCGCTATACAACCTTGCCGTTGCGCGAATCGTTGAAGGCGACTACACCGGCGCGATGGACAACCTGCTGACCCTGATGCAGCGCGCACGCTCCTTCAAGGACGACCTCGCCCGCAAGACGCTGCTCAAGCTCTTCGACATGCTCGGCGACGACCCGGCCGTTGCTACCTACCGTCGCAAGATGTTCGCGCTGCTGCACTGAGCGACCCCGCAGTGTCACCCTGACCGCGAGTTGGGGTGACAGCGATCCAGTCAATCCGTGTCCCCCGCTTGCGGGGGACAGGGTTCGGGTGAGTGGTCATCTGCTGAATCAGCGCAACTTCTTCCTCACCCCTGCAACATACAAGGGGCTCAATCCGTGTTTCCCCAACGCGGCCAAAAGGCTGGTCGCGGCATTGGAAGTCTCTAGCCTTGGCGGTGAATACACCGCGCTTCAGGTTGCCAGAAACGACCGAACGCTATGCGCGCGCGGCGCGGCGGTCAGAAAGACCCTCGACACCCTCATCGCAACCCGCTGAACCGAAGATGGACTGCCGCCGCTGTGTAGCGACCGGGATTTCGATCCCTTCGTCGAGCCTCTCGGCTGGCGCTCTGTGGTGCGGTGAGACGACAGCGTTCGGCAAACGCCCCAATGCACCGGTTCAGCGGTATCCGTTTGACTCGCGGTCAGGGAACGCGCATGAGCTCGATGTGGCGCTCAACACGCGTCTCCTCGAAGGCGCCCATCGGCAGCTGGCGGAGTTGCTTGAGGTCGGGGCCGACCAGCCAGAAATACGGAAACGTCAGAAACTTGTTCTGGTCGCCTACGAGGCGCTTGAACGCCTCGAACGAGTAGCGTTTCTCGCCGATCTTGAACACCATCGGCAGGCCACCCATGCGGGTGCGGATGTCAACGACGACGAGCCGTTCGAAGCTCGGCTTGAGCAGGCTCGCGTTGAGTTCGAGGAAATTCGAGTACGCGGCGCACGAGGAACAGTCCTTGGCGCCGAGGTAGATGAACACGGGCTTGTTCTCCACGGCGGCACGCTGGAATGCGTCAGTCAGGTCGAAAACCCGGCCGGTGACGCTGAACGGCGCCTCGACCACCAAGGGTTCGAGCGCATCCGGAATGGCCGCCTGGGCGGGACCTCCCACCATCAGTGTCGCGAACATCGCGAGCAACCAGGCCCGCCAACGCCCGCCGGGGAAACAACGACCTCCACGCACAGCAAAGTGGTTTTTTCGCATCTGACCCCCCTCATTTTCGTGGTTTCTATGGCGTAAGTTACGCGGACAGCGCATCGACGTACGCCCCCATGCTCCCGCGTGGTAGTGCGCCCTCTGGCGTTGACGCCCCGCCGTTCGCAGCCCGTCGTTCAGGTCCCTGTGCACGCCCGGACACCCCAGGGGAGCAACCCGGCGCATCGGGCAGCTTGTCAGTCACGATCGCGATTCAAGGATAGAGGTGGGCGCCGCCCGGGCGGTAGACGACGACATTCAGTTTGTGACGCGCCGACGCTGCCCGTCGTCACAATCGCGCTGGCCGAAACCGGCAGCGGTGTGGCCTGAGCGGCCCGTACGGGGATGAAGGCGTTAGCGAACTCGCGATTCGACCGCGCAGCTTGTTCTACAGGCTGCTGCGGTGGGCCCAGGGCATCAGTGGGTATGGAAGGGGTGTCTGGGACACGAGTCGCGCACTCTCACAGCTTCACGCCAAAGAGCCCGCAACCCGTTGATTCGATGGCGGAGAGGGAGGGATTCGAACCCCCGGAAGGTTGCCCTTCAACGGTTTTCAAGACCGCCGCTTTCGACCGCTCAGCCACCTCTCCGTGAGTCGCCGATTGTACCCAGCGTGGCGACGGGTTGCCAGCGCTGCGCCGCCGTAAGGTCTGTGTGGATGGCGAGAAGCGTGACGCCAATTCCTCCATGTGCGGAATGACTCAGCGCATGCGGTAGATGCTCAGGCCCATCAGGTGCGCGTCGACCTGGTCGCTGCCGGTGTCGAGCGTGATGGAAAGCTCACCGCCGCCCACCTCAGCGGGATAGGGTCCGTAATTCTTCCAGCCGCCCAGCGGCAGACGGCCGATTTCACGATCAACCGGCTTGCCGTCGATGCGCAGCTCCATGCCGTGCCAGCCGGATTGGTGGTTTTCCATGACCCACAGGTAGACTTTGTACGCGCCGTTGCCAAGGCTGACCGACAGATCGAGCGTTCGCGGGCGGTAGACGACGGTATTGAACATGCGTCGCAGATCCCCGCCCAGGTAGGGCTCGGGCTTGACGGACGTCCGCGCGGCAGTGGCACCGGGGGTGGCCAAGCCGTTGCCGAGGGCCTGCCGGTAGCCCTCCCAGCGGAGGCCGTCGATGGTGACTGCGTCGCCGCCGAGGTTGATGCCGCGGACGAATTGCCCTTCGGAGCGTGGCGACACCTGCTCGACCCGGGTCGGGAACAGCAGATCCTTGAGATCGAGATAGAGGTCGGACAGCGGCATGGCGTCAATCGCCCGGGTTTGCGTGGGACCTGCGATCATACGGCCAGTGGTTGCCAACCGAGAGTACCGCGCGCGCAAAATGCTGCCTTCATCGGTAGCGGCGCATCAAGCCGACCAGCACGCCCTGGATGCGGACTTCGTCCGGGTGGTAGCGCAGCGTCGGCATCGCCGGGTTTGCCGCGTGCAGCAGCACCTCGCCCGGCCGCTGCTCGATGCGCTTGAGGGTGGCCTCGGCCTCGCGCACGAGGGCAACGACGATCTCGCCGTTGCGCGCGTGATCGCGTCGTTCGATCACCACCCAGTCACCGTCGAGGATGCCCTCGTCGATCATCGAATCCCCGCGCACCTTGAGCACGTAACAGTCACCCCCGGTCAGAAGCTCCGGCGGCACCGGCATATAAACGGGCTGCGGAACCGCTTCGATGGGCCGCCCTGCGGCGATGCTCCCAAGGAGCGGAATCCCGGGCTCTGGTGCATCGCTCTCCTCCCGCAGCCGCACGCCGCGCCGCTTGCCCTCCAGCGGTTCGACGAGCCCCGCCTCCACCAGCGCCTGGATATGCTTGTGCAGGGAGCCGCGCGAGGCCATCCCCAGCGCCTGACAGAGTTCATCCAGCGTGGGCGGCTGCGCGAAGGCGTCGGCGTGAGCCCGCAGCCAGTCGAGGATTTCGCGTTGCCGCCGCGTCAGTTGCATGGTTGCCCGTTCTCCATTCGTTCTCTATAGTCTAGCAGGAGAACGAATGGAGAACGCCATGACCGCAGCGCTGCGCACCGTCGCCGAGGGCCCGTCAGACCCCGTTGCAGAGCTGGCCGATCGTCTGCGTAAGAAATACAAGTCGCATATCACGGGTGAACTGCAGATTCCGGCGCGCGCCGCACGGTTCGCGCCCCTCCCGGCGGACCTGGACGACCGGCTCGCCGGGGCGTTGCAGGCACGCGGCATCGCCCGGCTCTACTCACACCAGGCCCAGGCGTGGGAGGCCGTGCACGGCGGCGAGCACGTCGTCATCGTCACCCCCACGGCCTCAGGCAAGACGCTCTGCTACAACCTGCCCGTGCTGCAGGCCGCGATGCGCGAGCAGGCCAAGGCGCTGTACCTGTTTCCCACCAAGGCGCTCGCGCAGGATCAGGTCGCCGAGTTGCTCGAGCTCAATGAGGCGGGCCGCCTCGGCGTGCGCGCCTTTACCTTCGACGGCGACACCCCGGGCGATGCGCGCAAGGCGGTGCGCACCCGCGGCGATATCGTGGTCTCCAACCCGGACATGCTGCATCAGGGCATCCTGCCGCACCACACCAAGTGGGCGCAGTTCTTCGAGTCGCTGTGTTACGTGGTGATTGACGAGATGCACACCTACCGCGGCGTGTTCGGCGCCCACGTGGCGAACGTGCTGCGGCGCTTGCAGCGCATTTGCCGGTTCTACGGCACCTCCCCGCAATTCATCCTGTGTTCGGCAACGATTGCCAACCCGGCGGAACTCGCGAGCCGCCTCATCGAGGCCCCGGTGCGCGCGATCACCGAGAGCGGCGCGCCGCAGGGCGCGAAGCACCTGCTGCTGTGGAACCCGCCGGTGATCAATCCCGATCTCGGCATCCGCGCCTCGGCCCGCTCGCAGACCACGCGCATCGCCCGCCTGGCGGTCAAGCTCGGCCTGCAAAGCATCCTGTTCGCCCAGTCGCGGCTGATGGTCGAGGTGCTGACGAAGTACCTGAAGGACGTGTTCGACCACGACCCCCGCAAGCCGGCCCGCATCGCCGCCTACCGGGGCGGGTACCTGCCGACCGAGCGCCGTGCGATGGAACGCAAGCTGCGCGAGGGTCAGATCGACTGCGTGGTGAGCACCTCCGCGCTCGAACTCGGGGTGGACATCGGCGCGCTCGATGTCTGCGTGTTGAACGGCTATCCCGGCACCATCGCGGCGACCTGGCAGCGCCTGGGCCGCGCGGGGCGAAGGCAGCGCACGTCGCTCGGCGTACTGGTCGCCACCTCGCAGCCGCTCGATCAGTACATCGTACGCAACCCGGAGTTCTTCCTCGGCGCCTCGCCGGAGACGGCACGCATCGACCCGGATCAACTCCTGATCCTGCTCGACCACGTGCGCTGCGCGGCCTTCGAACTGCCGTTCCGCGACGGCGAGCGCTTCGGCAACGCCCCGAGCCTCCCGGACCTGCTGGCCTATCTTGAGGAAGCTGGCGTGCTGCACCGCGAGGGTGCCCAGTGGCACTGGTCGGCGGACAGCTATCCAGCCAATGCCGTCAGCCTGCGTTCCGTCGCCGAGGGGAATTTCGTGGTGATGGACACGACGGACGGCCAGCAGAAGATCATCGCCGAGGTGGACTACAGCGCCGCACCGATGACGCTCTACGAAGGCGCAATCTACATGATCCAGGCCCAACCCTGGCAGGTGGAACGGCTCGACTGGACCGGGCGCAAGGCCTTCGTCACCCGCACCCGCGCCGACTACTACACCGACGCCATCGACTACACGAAGCTCAAGATCCTCGAGTCCTTCGCACATGTCCCCGGGGCGACGCAGGCAAGCGCGCACGGCGAGGTGCATCTCGTGCGCCGCATCGCCGGGTACAAGAAGATCCGTTACTACACCCACGAGAACATCGGCTACGGCGACATCCACCTGCCCGACCAGGAGATGCACACCACCGCGGTGTGGTGGCAGGTCGAGCCCGGCGCGCTCGACTGCGCCTTCCCCAGTCGGCAGCAGGCACTCGACGGCTTTCTCGGCGCGGCCTATGCCATGCACCACGTCGCCGCGATGCGCATGCTCGCCGAACCCCGGGATCTGGGCCGCGCCGTGGGCGACGGTAACGCGACCTGGTTCGCGACTACTGGCAGCCAAGGGCGCGGGCAGATGCGAGGTATGGACGGGCAAGCCGTCGATCCCGCGGCGCTCGCACAGTTCGTGCCGACGCTGTTCCTCTACGACAACTATCCCGGCGGCATCGGCCTCAGCGAGCCGCTGTACGAACAGCGTGCCCGCATCGTCATGGACGCCCTGCGCCTCATCGAGCGCTGCGAGTGCGAGGACGGCTGCCCCAGCTGCATCGGCCCCATCCTCGCCTCGGATGCCGACCGTGGCTACTCGCCGAGGGCCGCAGCACTCACCGTGCTGGGCCTGCTGACCGACGCGACGCCAACGCCATGAACCTGCGCGATAGACTCGCTGAGCTACAAAGGCAGGCCGGCGCGCGACCGCCGGCGCCGGGCGCATCCCCGCCCGATGCGCAGGCCAGCGGCAACCCCACGAGCACCCTCCGCGACCGGCTCGCCCGACTGTCGGGCGCGCGCGCCCGCGGCCTTGCGCCCGCCAGCACGGCGCGTGCGACATCCGCGGAACTCGCCGCGCGCGCGGGTGGTGAACTCATCGCCGACGGTCTCATTCGCATTGAACGCGACGTTCCGCTCGACAGTCAGCGGGGCGGGATCCCGCTGGCCAACCTCCGGCATCCCGTGCCGCTGCCGGGCGGGCCAGACATCAAGCCCGAGCAACACGTCTACCTCGACACCGAAACCACGGGACTCAGCGGCGGCAGCGGCACCCTCGCCTTCCTTGTCGGGCTGGCGCGCGTGCGAGGCGAACGGCTGCGGGTCACGCAATGGCTGCTCACCCGCTTCGTCGGTGAGGCCACCCTGCTCGCCGAGCTCACCAGCGCGCTCGAACCAGCGGACCACCTCGTGACCTACAACGGTCGGAGCTTCGATGCCCCGCTGCTCGCCACGCGCTTGCGCATGCACGGCCTGCGCGATCCCCTACCCGCACTCGGGCATCTCGACCTGCTGCACCCAATGCGCAGGCTGTTTGCCGCGAGCTGGCCCGACTGTCGATTGACGAGCGTCGAAGCCCGCCTGCTCGGCTACCGCCGCCGTGACGATCTGCCGGGGTCCGAAGTGCCGCAGGCCTGGTTCGATTGGTTGAACCTCGGTGCTATAGATCGGCTCGTGCAGGTCACCCAGCACAACTGCGAGGATCTTGTGTCGCTGGCGGCGTCTCACGTTGCCTTGGGTCACGCCTGCAGAGCCCCCACGCACCCCGATCTCGATCTGCACGCCCTTGCGTCCTGGATCAGCGGCAGTGACCCGGAACGCGCTCGTTCCTTGCTCGCCAGCCGCGCGCAGGCACTCGATGCACGCGCCCTTGGCCTGCTCGCGCGCTTGCACCGTCGCGCGGGTGACTGGCGAGCCGCCGTTGCGATCTGGCACCGGCTCGCAGCCGAGGGCTGTCAGACCTCGCTGGAGCACCTCGCGAAATACCACGAGCATCACCTTAAGGACTACGCTACAGCGCTCTCGCTCGGTGCGCGTCTGGATCGCTCCCCGCAAACCCTGCGCCGCATCGAGCGGCTGCGCGGGAAGATCGAATCAGCCCTGCTTTGAAAAATCCCTCGTCGTGGTGGGGACGGCGCTGGCCACGCGATGCCTTTGGATGCCCTGAATGAGTCCCCTCGCTACCCTTCGCGTCGAGGGGCAACGAATGAATCGGGATTTTCCTGTTGAGCATGGAAGCGCCCCCGTGGGCGCTCCACGCACGGTTTGGCAGGAAGCTGTAGCTGCCCAGCTCACCGAGCCCGGTGCGTTTGCGGCAGAGCCCTACGCGGTGGATCGACTGCCCGCCGGCAGTTACGCGCCGGGCACACACTCAATCGGTCTCGGGCTCCGGCTCCGGCAGATCGAGCCCCCGCGGCTTGAGCACCGGTACGTAGGGGCTGCGCGGAGGCGCATCGATGCGGCTCAAGCCGAGGAAACGCTCAAAATTCTCGGCGTAGCCCTGGATCAGGCTTGCCTGATCCAGGCCGTTGATGATGCGGCGGGCGTTCTTGTAGTCACAGTCGGCATCGTTGATGTAGTCGGCGAGTTTCCTCGCGGTGAACGCACCACGCCGCATCCCGTAGGACATGATGCGGTAGGCGATCTGCGGCTCGAGCGCGCGCTCGGGATAGAGCGCGAGTGTTTCGCCCAGGCCGAGCGCCTGGCCGAGCCGTGAGTAATTCTCGGGCCAGGTCAGTTGCACGTAGCCCCGCCCGTAGTAGGCGACGAACGCGCTGCTGCCGTCCGGCCTTTGCACCTTGACCCGCTTCCCGTAGGGCCAGTCCCTGCCCTTGCCGTATTCCTCGATCGGCCGCCAGGTGTCGGCGCATTCGTGTTTCACGGTGGCGAGCATGTAGGCCATCCAGCGTAGGTCGGTGACGCGAGCGTCCGCCTCCAGCGACTCGAGCAGAAAGCCCAGACCCACCACCTGCTTCTGGCTGAGCCGACCAAACACGCCCCGGTAGGCATCGAAAAACTGCTTGCGATCGAACTGCACGTCATCCTCCTCCGACAGCGATGAGATCAACGAACGGGATCTGCGGCCCTCGCGGGCCCGCGAGGGCAGACGAGCTTCGCCATCTCTGCGGACATCGCGAACCCAAATCCTAGGCAGCGCATCAACCGGCGCACGGCTTCGCCACGGCGGCTGCCCCACCTCAACGTTCCGCGTCCTGCGACTCTGCCAGCAACGGCGGTTGAGCGACCCGAGGAGCCAGATCACCGGCCAGCGTGTCGAGTCTCAGCGCCGTGCGCTGTGCGGCCTCGCGCCGGTCGCGCTGCGCGAACTTCACGAGTGCGCGGTACAGCTCGGCTATCTGACGGATCTGCGCGACGACCGAATCGAGATGCTTCGGCTGGACGAGGGTGCCCACGAGCCCTTCCCGATAGGCACGCCGCACCGTCTCGAGCGCGAGATCGCCGGGCGCACCCGGGTCTTCCAGCGTCCGGTCGAGCAGGCTTTGGGTGAGTTGGGCATCGGCGACGCCGATCGCATCCCAGAAATTGGGCTCACGGCGGAAGCGCTCAGTCGCCGCCTCAGCGCAAAATCGCGCCAGCGCGACCCGATCGCCGTCCACCTCCGGCCGCTCGAAATCAACCACGGCCTGCAGCGCCAGACGGTTGAGCGCATGGTAAGGCCGGAAGTTACCCTCGCCAGGCGCGCCCTCGGCACGCTGGTACCACGTGATGCTGGCGCTCAACGCCTCACTGACCTGCCCGCGCAGCTTGCGCGAGCCGTTCGCGCCCGCCTCGCCGCGCGCGAGCACGACCGCGCGCCGCTTGTAGGCGCTGCCGAGCAACGCGCAACGCTCCGGATTGACGGTGCCGGCGCCCGTCCCTTCCACGAGGGCGAGGAGACGCTGGATCGCACGATCGACGAGCGGCAGATCGGCGTCGATCTCGCCTTGTCGCGCCTCCAGGTTCGCGAGTAGCTCGAGCGCGGTGATGGGTACCCGGGCCAGCCGGTCTTCGGCCTGAACGGCCTGTTCCAGATGCCTGCGCGCCTTGCCGAAATAGGCTGGGCCGAGCTCGGCGAAGTATCGGCCGAGCTCCGCGTTAACCGACGGCGCCGACAACCAGCGCGCCGGGCAAGCCTTGAGCAGGCGCCCACACTCGGCGGCCCGCCGCCGGGCCTCGCGCGTATCGAGTGCTTTGGCCATGCGCCGGATGTCATTGCGCGCCGCCGTCAGCCGCTCGATCAGCTCCTCAATGGTCACCGGCTGCCAGGCGGCGGATGCGCCGCCGTTCGCCCGCACCACACCCGGACGGATGAGGAATCCCGGGTCGCCATAAGCCTGGTAGGCGCCCCAGGTATTGCTCTCCGGATAACGCTCATAAACCTTCTTGCGCGCCGTGAACACCGCCTCGCCAAAGGGCCGGTCGCCGCCGATCAGCGCGCCGTAGAAGGTCTCCGCGAACAGGCGCGCGGCCTGGTCATCCACCGCCCAGCCGGCCACCACCACGGCGCGCACGCCGATCTCGATAAGCTCGCGCGCCACACTGTAGGCCAGCCGGTTGAACGCCACTGGCAAGGTGTCCGTTTTGCCGAGGTGGCAGCAGTTGAGGAACACGAGATCGGGCACCACCTCCATCTGTCCGATCTCCGCAGCGCCGAGCAGCAGGCCATCGGAGAGCACCACGCCGCTGCGCGCGAGACCGTGGCCGTCGGGCTCTGCGTACACGCCATGCGCGGCGATGTGGATGATGCGATACGGCTGCAGGTAGAGCTTGTTAATGACGTCGAGCGCCTCCTGATCCCTGCCAATCGCCTCGGTGACCTGAAAGCCCTGCTGGGCAAGCAGGCTGCGCACCGCGCAGGCCTCCTCCTCGGCGCCGGCGAGCGGCTCCGGGTCGCGCGAGGCGCGGGGAAAGCTGGCGGCAAAGCCCTGCGTTGAGGGGTTGCCCACTACATAGGCGAGCGCATCCAGGGTGGTGCGGACGCGCTGACGGAACCGCGTCGAGCGAAGCTGGCGCACCAACGCGGTCTGGACGGCGAGCGGTTGGTCATCGGCCAGCATCAGCTCCCAGGGCAGGTTGGCGGTGTAGCCATCGACCACCAGCATCATGCGCTCGACCTGCCGCGCGGCGTCCTTGAAGTCGTTGGGCACCATGAGCTGGAACAGCGAGCGCGACAGCTCCTTGCGAAACCGCGGCTGGTTCACCGACTTGTCGACGAGTTTTTCCACGAGCCCTGGCTGGCGTTGATGCACCACCATCTCGGCCCTGGCCCGCTGGCCGAGGAAGACGAAACGCAGCCGCGTGGCCGGCTGTTGGGCGTCGCGCGGGGTCTCGTCGTCGGGCTCGCGATCGGCATCGGCAATGATCAGCCGCGGCCAAAACGACTGCACCCCGCCCACGTCCAGACGCTGGCGCATGCCGTCGCCCTGACAGAGCTCGCTTGCGGCCTCCACGCGCATACCGTAGCGCGCACTGTCGCGCTCGTTGATCTGGGCAGCCAGCGTACGGATGGCCTTGGCTGCAGCGATCGCGTTCTCGAGGAAGATTTCCACGAATTGCAGGCGCGTGACGCGTGGCGGCGTGGGTGATGCCGGCGTCATGGTCTCCACGAACTGGCGGTTGGCCTCCAGCACCCCGCGCACGATGGCGCTGACGGAATCCTCAATGGTGAGGTTCGTCGTGGAATTGGAGCCCACCAGTAGGCTCGCGAGGCAGATGTCCGCATCGTGCGCCTCGCCGCGCCCGGCCCGGATGTCGGTGAGTTGTAGCAGGTAGCGCAGCGTCCCGGTGCGCACCGCCTCGGTGAGGCCCGCGCCGGTCAGCTCACCGAGCTTGCCCAACCCGATCACCACCGCGCCGCGGTAACTCCCCCGACGCTGCTCCTGCTCGTTGCGAGCCTGCAGCACGACAGTGGCCGTGCCAATGGCCTCGGGATAGAGCCCCAGGTGTTTGCGCAGAGTCAGCTCGTGATTGACGAGCTCGCGGTCGATCAGCGCCTCGGCGCCCGCGATGGTGTCCTGCTCGTAGTGTCCGACCATGATCGGCTGCGTGACGCAGCGCAGATCCATCGCCGTGCACTGCACGGCCAGGGTGGGCACGGCCCGCCGGCGCGCGCGCGTGCGCGGACGGGCGTCGAGCAGGCCGCGCGCGACCTCCTCGGCGGTGGGATACGGTGTCGGTCCGGCGTCGTAGGACCGAACCGGTGCGACACCGCGCAGGGTGGGTGCCGCGGTCGGCAGAGCGTCAGTCGCACCGCGCTCGAGCAGTGCCTCGAGCGCGGGGAAGTAGGCCGGCGTGTCCGGCAATTCGCCGTGTGGCACAGGCATGTAGTAGTACGCCCCGACGCCCTCGAGCGCGCCAGACTTCCAGGTCACCGCGCCATCGCCTCGTGGGGTGCCGAGCATCTTCACCACGCCACCGCGACGGGAGAGACCGCAGGGCGTGTTGTCAGCCATCCCATAAACATAGATCGTGCGCTGCCGGTGGCGCTCGGGCAGGCGAGCAGCCTTGAAATTCGGCTCGTCCCACTGGGCGTGCACTGCGTCGAGGGCCGCCTGCGCCGGCGTGGCGGCAACGCGGTCCCCAAACCACAGGTCGCGGCACGCCGCCTTGAGTTCGTGCCACACCGGTTCGGCATAGTAGTCCGCCCCGGCCTCGCCCGATTCGTCCACGAAGCCGGGCTGCGGCAGGAGCTGCAGCGCGCCCGGAAACGCCGCGACGAGGTCCAGCAGCTCCTGCAGGTGCAGGCTATGCCCGAGATCGATGCGCGCGAGCCGCCGGATTAGCTCGGACTTGCCGAGCAGCGTCTCGACCATCCTATGCGAGCCGCGGTTGGGGGTGCCGAGCATCACGAACCGCGCGCCGTCGCGGGCCATGACCTCATCCCAGAGGTCGGGATGCCGCGCGATCATCGCCCGCACCACCAGACCGCCCATGTTGTGGGCGAGGAAGCGGATGGGCTGGGCGGTCTGAGCAAGCCAGTCCCGCACGCGCGCCGCCAGCGCCTCGCCGAGCACCTCGAGCGGCTGGCGCCAGTCGTAGGCGAACGGTTCCACGCGCTGCGACCTGGCCAGGTACCGCATCAGATCGCCGTAGAACAGGTCGAACGGGCGCTCGGCCGCGATGCCGCCTGAGCCCCAGCGCAGCCGCTCGATCTTGCCCGCGGCGATGTCGAGCGGGTCGAACCAGATGCGGTCCCGGCCGCCGTCGGCGGTGAGGTGGGAGCCCATGATCCCGGGGAGCAGCACGACGATCGGCCGGTCGGCCGCGCCGCCGCGGGCGGGCGCGCCCGCGACCGGCTCCGCGCCGACCTTCGGCTCGTCGAAGCCCGGCGCCAGCGGTTCGAATTCGGCCAGCGCATCGGGCTCCGGGGCCGTGAGCCACTGGCGTAGCGCCGCGCGCGAGCCGCGGTTGGCGAAGTAGCGGAAGTGGCTCACGTCCGCGCCCTGCTCGAAGCGTTGGCGGGCGGCGCCAGGCCGCGCAAGGCCGGCATACATCGAGTCGGTGTCGACCACGAGGTCGTTGTTGACCGCGTCGAAAAACACGTAGTCCGTGAACAGCACACCGAGCCGCTTGAGGAGCCCCCCGCCCTCGATGTCGCCCGCGATCACTGCTAGCCGTAGATCCTTGACGGGCCGCGCCGCGAGCAGCAGCCGTCCGAGTGGTGCGTCCGGCAACATCGCCTCGATACCCGGGACGCACTCGGGCCGGGTTCGGTTGCGCGCCACCTCCAGCACCACACGCTTGAACGCGGCGTAGAACGGGCTTCCTGCCAGCGTCGGCACCAGGCCAATCAGCGACAGCAAACCCGACATGAACACGTCGAAATTGGCGCTCGCCAGCCGCGTGCCGCGTGCCGGACAGGCCACGCGCACGTACCGCTCGATGTGGAACCGGCGCAGCGCGAGCACCGCCGCGAGCTCGCGCAGGCGCTCCCGGTCCGCCGCATCGGCGCGCTCCAGCTCGGCATCGAGCTCGGGATCACCCAGCTTCCGGCGCTTGAAACCCTGCAGCGCTTCCGCATCCAGCCCGTCGAGGCCCAGCAAGTCGCCCACCAGCCCACCGCGGGAGTGCGTGACGAGATGCAGGCGCGCCCCAGCGGGCAACACGCGCGCCAAGGCAAGCGCGTTCTCCACAGGGCTTTCCGACAAGGTGCGATGCTCGAAGGCATAGATCCGGTCGCCATACCGGGCCTCGAGCGCGCGCCAGTCGGCGGCGGCGTCCGCACTGCGCAGATCACCAAAGCTCCCTGCCGCACTCGAGCCCGTGCCGTGGATGAACACGAGCAGCGGCCCCTGCTGCGCCGCCTGCGCGAGCCGTGCGTCCCCCTCGGTGAGGCGCTCCCGCAAGGCTCCGTCATCTCCCCATCGGTACAGGCCAGGCTCGTGGCCGAGCTGGCGTTCGATCGCCCACATTAGCGCCTTGGTGCCCCACCAGGAGACACCCAGGCGGCCGAGCTCCGCGCCGGCCTGCTCACCGAGCCATTCCAGGAGCTGCGCCTTCGCGTCGGCGATGATCTCATCAGTGCCCAGCTTGAGCACGAACACATGCCTGACGACGTCGCCGAACAGCCCGCGCTGGCTCACGCCGCGATCGCGCACCGCCTCGTCGAGGATCACCTCGCCGTCGCGAATGGCATCCGGGTCGCTGCGCTCGAGGTCCTCACGGAACTGATCCGCACGCACGAAGACGGTGACGCCCTCCTCGAGCTCGAGCGACAGGACTGCGTCGGGCTCTACGTCGGGGTGTGCTGCCTGCACCACCGTCGCGCGCGCTGAGCGCGACAGGTCATAGGCCTGTGTGGATTGCACGAAGCCAGGCGGGAGGAATCGATTGTCCGCGTCGCTCACCGAGCGGCTTCCCGCCTGCAGAAGGCTGGGCAGCGTCCCGGCCGCGAGGGCAACGCCCTGGATTTGCAAGCGGACGGGGGAACGTGTTGTTGCCATTCGAGGTTCCGATGGGTCTATCGATCTGTGATCCGGCCACAGAGCCTACTGGCCCCCACGGGACCCGCCGCGTCACCCGCGGCAGAGGGGCCAGGTACGGGTCCGCCCGGTGCGGGACGGACGCACTGCCGGCTGGTGCTTACGCCAGGACCTTGAAGCGCCGCTGCGCCTTGCCGCCCAGGATCTGCGGCGTTTGCGGGTAACTGGCCGCCGGCAGGTAGTTGCGGATGGCGGTGTACCAATTGCCGTAGGTCGCACCGGCTGGCAGCGTCCTGAGGGTCTTCAGCGCGTAGTAGGTGAACGCCCCGTTCGGGCGGCCCGCAAAGCGCGCGTCGTAGCTGTACTCGGTATCCCGGCAGCCGGCCATGAGCAGATCACCCTCCCCGAGTGACAGCGCGTTGGTCCAGGCGCTCTGCACCGGGCGCCCGGGATGTACCCGCGTTAGGCTACCGCCCGAGGCACTCCTCGGCAGGCGCTCCGCCGGCATCCAGGCAGCGGGCGGCAGAAACCGCGCACGGGGCGCATCGCTGTCCGGATCGGGTCCGCCCCAGCGGATAACGGTGCCCGAGTGGCAGCTGTCCGAGATCAGCACGATCTTCACGCCCGGGCCGCGGGCGGCAAATAACGCGTGGATCTCGTCATCGAGCAGCACTGCGCCTTGGCCGATGTCATAGGGGCACAGGCCCTCATCCTGCCCGTCGGGCTCGTCGCCGCTGGCATCGGGCACGAAGGTGCCGTGACCGGAATAGGTGATCACGAGGCTGTCGCCCCGCACTGCACTACCGATCAGATCCTGGATCGCCGCGACCATACCCGCCTTGGTCGCGGCGCCGTCGAGCAGCGTCGTGACGGAGAACCCCCGCTTATCCAGCACATCCGCCCAGTCGCGCGCGTCATTCACGCAACCGGCGAGATCGTTCGCGGTGCCTGGATAGTCATTAATGCCGATGCAAAGCGCCCGTTTGCTCATGGCCCACCTCCCTCGGAAATCCATCGATACACAACACGACGCGGCGTGAGCCGCGACACCGTTCCCACACGCGGAAACAACACCAGCCACACGATGAAAATAATTGTTTCGAGTTTAGTCGGACTTCACGGTTTTGCGAGGAAGCCTCTGCGACGGCTCCGCCTCTCTACCGTGTCCACCCCGCTGATACTCGTCTTGTGCAGCGCACTCCCGCTCGCCGCAAGCCCTAGGTTCGCTGTGTGCCGAGCGAATCCCGATTCCCCAGGTTGCTCAATTATTGTGTGAACGTCCCTTTCGATAGCGGGCCGGCTGTGCGCTGTGTCGCCGAACCGACTGGGTCGGGCGCCTAAAATCCGGCCAGGTGTTTGATGTTCGAACTGCGCACGCGCTTAACCAGCGCCTGCCAAGCGACGGATTGCAAGGGGAGAGACATGGAAATCACAGGACATTGCCTCGTCCGGTTCGCAGTGTTGCTCTGTCTGGCACTACTCGCCGTCCAGCCGCTCGCTGCCGCGCCGCTGGAAAGCCGCATGGATGCCTTTGTCGTCAAGCGCGACAAGGACGGCAAGGAGACGCTCAAGCCCGGTGCGGCCGTCGTGCCGGGCGATGTGCTCGAGTACCAGTTGGTGTACCGCAACGCCGGCAAGCAGGCGCTGAACGGTATCGAGGTCACGGGCCCCGTACCCGCCAAGACGCAGTTCGTTCCTGGCTCGGCGAGGCCAGAGGGCGCCCGTGAGGTCTTGGTCAGCATCGACGGCGGCAAGACCTTCGAACCCGAGCCGGTCAAACGCGTGCGCCGGTTGCCCAACGGCCGTGAGGAGACCTACGTCGTCCCACCCGAGGAATACACCCACCTGCGCTGGCGGCTGGGTGGAGCACTGGCCGCAGGCGCTGAAAAGCGGTTTCGCTACCGGGTCAAGGTCGACTAGATCCTCCACCACCATTACCCACGAGGCCCGCGACAAGACGGGCCGGGCTGAACCGACGAAAGGGAGCGTCACGCAGTGAACACGCGCAAGAGGACAAAACCGTGGCTGTGCAGGGGCGCTGCCCTGCTCGCCCTGCTGGTCGCGGGCGTTGCCTGGGGCATGACCCCGGCGGGCACCCAGATCAAGAACCTGGCCACCGTGACTTACCAGGACGAGGCTGGCAACACCTACTCCGCGCAGTCCAACGAGGCCATCGTTACGGTTGCCGAGGTCTACGCTGCGACCATCGAACGCGATGTGGCGCTGGAGGCCGCACCGGGCCAGACCGTCTACCTGCCCTTCGTGCTCAGCAACACCGGCAACGCGACCGACAGCTACACCTTGACCGCCAGCAACGTCGGCACTGGCACCTATGGCGACAACCAGGATGCTTCGTCGCTCGCGATCTACCACGACCTCAACGGCAACGGCCAGCCGGACCCGGGTGAGCCGCAGATCACCGGCGCCCTGACCGTGCTGGCCTCCCAACGGGAAAGCGTCGTCGTCGCGGCAGAAGTCCCCGGCACGGCCTCGGCGAGCCAGGTCATCGCCGTCAACCTCGCTGTCTCTTCGACGCACATCACCGTGGATGATCTCTCCACGGGCAACGGCCTGGACGCCGCCGAGGGCGCCGTACAAGGGGTGGTCACCGTGACCAACGGCCCCGTACTGGTGGTCACGAAGAGCGCGACGCACGACACGGCCGCGCACACCGTCACCTACACCGTGACGGTCAAGAACGTGGGCGGACAGACCGCCACCGACGTCGAAATCCTCGACTGGGTGCCGGTCGGCACGACGTTCTCCTCGGCAAGTGCCTCCGGTCTGCTCGTGGGCAACGGCGACACCCTGCCCGCCGTTTCCGGCTCTACCACCAGCGAGGCGACGCTCGGCAAGGACGTAGACGGTGACGGCGCTTTGACGACTTCCGGGTTTTACACGGTGACCGGCACGGACGCCGCGCTACCTCCCAACAACACCGTGACAATGAGCTTTACCGTGAGCTACTCGCCCACGAGCACCGCCCTCGATCGCAACGGCAACGGCCAGATCGCCGATGACGTCATCGCTAACGTCGCTTACGCTGATGGCACCAACACCCCCGCGACCCGCTCAAACAAGGTCATCGTTCCGCTGACCTCCGCCTTCGGTTTGACGTTCCGGGACACCGGCACCAACGCCGGCGCCGGCGTGAACAACGGCGGCGACGACGACGCGACGCTGGACGACGAGCAGATCGTCGACACCGCGTCGGCGGGCGCCTTCGTGTTGTTCAGTCACGTTGTCGTGAACGGCGCAAACGGAAACGATACCTTCAACATCACCGTGAGCAACGATGCGGGCGCGAGTTACGTGGGCAGTGGCACGGTGCCCGGTGGTGCAGTGGCATTCCCGGCTGGGACTATGTTCTCGGTGTGGGACTCAACAGGAGCGGTCCAGCTCACGGATACCAACGGTGATGGCGTGGTCGACACGGGACCGGTCGCGCCGGGCGCGAGCTACTCGCTGGTGATCAAGGCCAAGCTGCCCTCCGGCGCAAGCGGGGCCGGGCCCTTCGTTGCCACGGCCAAGGCAACGTCCGCCGGTGATCCCGCTGCCACACCCGCGAGCGACACCGTTCTCGAGGTTCTGACGAGCATCGCCGGCACGGCGGTCGATATTGCCAACACCGCCACCGGCCTCGGCACGGGCACGGACATCCACGCCTACAGCGCCGGCAACCCGACCCAGACCCAGACCGGTAACGTCGGTGCCACCGTGACCTTCGACCTCTACGTCGCCAACGAGGCGGGTAGTCCTGATGCCTACGCGCTGTATGCAGGCGGTAGTTGGGACGGTACGACGCTCGGGGCGCTGCACGCCGGCTGGCAGGTCATATTCCGCCACCATGGCATCGACAGCGACGGCAATGGCAGCTTCGACATCGCTGCAACCAACGCCGCGATCACCAGCACGCCCGTGCTGCCCGGCGGCGCGGTCATGTGGCTGAAGGCCGAGGTCAGGATCCCCAATGACCCGGTGCTCGCGCTCGCGAACGGCAACAGCACAGTGGACGGCAACGCCGACGGGGACAACGACTACCTGCTGTTCTTCCGCGCCGTGTCCTCCGCAACCGGTGCGAGCGACGTGGTGCACGATGCGGTGGATGTCGCCGGCCTGTGCTCGGTCGCCCTGACTCCGCCGGGGCAGAACCAGATCCAGCCGGGTGGCACGGTAGACTACCTGCACACCCTGACCAACGCCGGCAACAAGCCGCAGACCTTCGGCCTCACGCTCGGAAGCTCGCAGAGCTGGGCTGGCCAGCTCGAGCTCTACACCAACGCCGGGATGACCACGCTCGCGCCCTGGTCGACGCTCAGCGGGGGCAGCACCGTGTATGCGCTCAACGGCAGCGGTGCAGCCGTGGCGGTGACTCTCGGTGCGGGACCGACCATTACCCTGCCGCCGGGTTACTCGCTACCCATGAAGCTGCGTGTATTTGCACCCTCCAGCGCGACGGCCGGTCTGGTCGACACCAGCACGGTCAGTGCCACCGACGCAGATTCTGACAGCTGCGGCGCCTCGAGCGTGGCCGACCTGAGCGAGGTCATCACCAGCCAGGTTCGGCTCTACAAGAAGGCCGCCGTCGATGCCACCTGCGCCTGCACGGCAACGAGCTTCAGCGAGATGCCATCGACCCGGGTCAAGCCGGACGAGTGCATCGTTTGGCAGCTTCGGGCCGTTAACGAAGGGGCTACCGTCGCGAGGAACGTGACGATCCAGGACCAGGCGCCGGCCTTCACCACCCTCGAAGCCGGCAGGCTCCGGTACTGCGAACACCTCGGCTGCACCCTCGCTGCGGTGACTGACGCGGCCGATGCGGACAAGGGCAGTGTGTCGGGATCCAACGTCACCTTCTCGGCAGGCGACGTGGCTGCCGGGGACGAAGCGACCGGTGCGTTCTGTGTACGTGTGCAGTAGGCACGCCGCACTCGGAATCGGCAAGGGAACGGCGACCGGCCGGTGAGACGGATTGGCGCGGATGCCCGCGGCGCTTCCGTCATGCCACCGGCGTGATGACCGGCAAGACGCGGCGAGAACACATCGCCATACAGGCGGCCAACAAAAGAGCGGGCGACTCAGGCCCGACAGGTCAGTGCGGAAACGGCCACTGCGGTGGTTCTCCGGCGGCCAGCCAAACCCGCGGTCGAAACCGGCACGGGAGGAGCATTGCAACCAGGGACGGTGAACATCGCGGACCGGAACGTCCGCATTTCCCGAGCGCCCAAAGCCTGCTGGCTCTGGGTGCTCTGCGCGTTTCTGTCCCTCGTGCTACTCCCGCTCCGCGTCCTGGCGGCGACACCGGCCGGCACGCAGATCATCAACGTCGCCGAGGCGACGTATTTCGACGAGGAGGCCGGCAAGGCGGTGCGCGTGGTTTCCAACATCGCTTCGGTCGTCGTTGGCCAGGGCTTCGCGGTCGCGCTGCACAACCCGCGTACGCTGAACGTGCGCGCCGGGCAGACGGTCAACCTAGGCCACCGGCTGGTCAACACGGGCAATGTCGCGGACAGCTTCCAGCTCACCGCGGCCAACCTGACCGGCGACGACGCCGATTTTCTCGACATTCGGGTCATCGAGGATCGAAATGGCAACGGCGTGGCCGATCCCGGGGAACCTCGCGTCAGCCAGACTGCCCCCCTGCCACCGGGCGGCGCGCTGGATCTGGTGGTCACGGGGACGGTGCCGGGCAGCGCGGGCGCCAGCCACCGGCTTGCGTTGCGGCTCACTGCGCAATCACAGGCGCACGCAGAGGCCCTAGCCGAGGTCACGGATACCGCGAGCCTGCTCGCCGACACGGCCTTCCTGGACCTCAAGCTGACCGCTTCCTCGCCCTGCGAATTTCCGCTCGAGCGCGGTGCGGAGCTGCGCTACACGCTGGAGTTCACGAACATTGGCGACCGCCCGCCGCCACCGCGCGTGATCCTGGTAGACGGCGCAGCCCGACAGGGCGCGCTGGTGACGGCCACGCTGTCGCCCTACGCCGCCCTGCTCAAGCCTCAGCCGTCGTTCTTCCGCCATGCGCCGGTGCAGGGGGTGACCCTCGTGCACCGCAGCCAGGACCCTGCCGACGTCTGGCACACACTGGCGCAATGGAACGGCACGGACCGTCTGGCACGCATTGGCCTGCTGGTCCCGCCCGAACACCTGCGCCCCAACCAGAGCGGTGCGCTTGCCTGGGCCATGCGCGTCGACCGTGCGCCGTACGCGGACGAACGACTGCAGAGCGTGGCCGAGGCGGACCTCGACGGCGACGGACGGGCCGAGTTCCAGAGCAACCCGGTGTGCAACGCGGTCAACGGACCACCACCGACGGCGAAGATCCGCTTCCTTCAGCCTGTCGCAGCGCTGCGCCGCACGACAGCTGCCCCCGACTTCTGGCGCGACGCGGACTTCGAAGACGCACGCCAGTACCGCATCGCCTCCGGTGAGACAACCTACAACGCGCTGCGCGACGGCATCTACATCGAGGTCCAGATGGAGAGCTTCCGACCCATCGCCCAATGGGCGGACGGCAAGCCGACCGTGATCCGTGTGCGGCTGGAATCGACCGGAACCGGCGACTGGATCGACGTGGTGATGCTCGAGACCCAGCCCTTTTCGGGCGTCTACCGCAGCATCGAGCCCGTCGTCACCAGTGACCGCCTGCGCGGCAATGGCAGCGTCTGTCCGGCCCGCGCCGCCCGCCTCGCGCCGGATGCCACACCCCTGCCGAGCTACACGGCAACCCCGGACGGCGCCTGCGTGCTGCTGACCCGCGGCAACGATACCCTGCGCGTGACCTTCCGCGAGTCCCGCCTTGGCCCGGTGTTGCTCGACGCGGCCGTCGTGGATCCGCTCGGCACGGTGTTCGACAGTCAGAGCGGTCAGCCGGTCGCCGGCGCCACAGTGTATTTCCACACCGCGGACGGTGCCCCGGCGCACGACCCCGACGCGGGGGAAGCGGAGAGCGCCGCGTCAACCACCCGCGCCGACGGTCAGTTCCGCTTCCCCCGCCTCGGCAGCGGCGCCTACTACCTGCGTGTCGAGCCACCACCCTCCCACGACTTCCCCTCGACCGTCGCGCCGGATGCCCTGCGCGCGCAGTTTGGACGCCAAGTCGGCGCGTATTCCTACGGGCGCGATGGTCCACCGGGCGGCGGCGCGAGCAGCGTGTTCCAGCTCGATGCGGATGGCGACCTGCCGCGCATCGACGTGCCGCTCGACCCCGCGGTGACCGGCAACCTCACGGTGGAGAAGCGCGCCTCGCGACCGGCTGTGGGGCTGGCCGACGTCGTGGCCTACGAGGTCGTGGTGAGCAACCGCAGTACTCAAGCGCTGCGTGACGTACGGCTGCGCGACCAGCCACCTTACGGCTTCAAGTACGTCGAGCGCTCCGCGCGCTGGGACGGTAAACCCATAGACGGTCCACTACGGTTCACGCCGGAACTCGAGTTCGCGCTCGGCACCCTGGCCCCCGGCGCGCGGACTACTGTCAGCTATGCGCTGCGCACCAGCGCCGGTGCAGTGGACGGCGACGGGTTGAACCGCGCGAGCGCCGAGGGCCGCACCGCGTCCGACCGCACGCTGCGCTCGACCGAGGCGCGCGTCAAAGTCCAGGTACGGCCAGAGGGTGTCCTCTCCGACAACGCCATCGTCTTCGGCAAGGTGTATCTCGATGCGGACTGCAACCGCATCCAGAGCCGTGGCGAGTGGCCGATCGGCGGGGTGAAGCTGTATCTGGAAAACGGCAGCTTCGCCATCACCGACGAGCACGGCCAATACAGCCTCTACGGACTCAAGCCGGGCCTGCACGCGATCAAGGTGGACCCCTTGACCCTGATCGAAGGGCTGCGCCTGAAGCCACTCGGCAACCGCCATTTGGCCGATGGTGACAGCCGGTTGCTCGACCTCGTGCCCGGCGAGTTCCACCGCGCCGATTTCGCCGCAGCCTGCCCCCCGTCCGACCAGGTCGACCGTGTGCTGGCCCAGATTAAAGCCCGCAACGCCCTGCTCAACGGCGCCTGGGCGCTGGATGAGGCAGCGCGCCTCGCGCCGGAACCCGGCGCCAACTTGGCTGGAGATCGGACCCAACGCGACCGGAACCGGCTGGGCACAGTGGGGTCAGCCGATGGCGACCTGTCCCAAGGCATCCTCAACGGCTCGCGCAGTCAGCGCGACCCACGGCAGGCGCAGACGGCGCCACGCCCACCCGATGCCCGGCCGTCCGCACCATCGCCCCAGCCGGCCAACACGCGCGAGCCGCCCGAACCGCAACCGCCCAAGGCGAGCGAGATCGTGAAAAGCGTGACCCGCGCGCAGGCCAAGGCCGCGGAATGGCTATGGCCACCTGGCGAGCTCAGCGACGATGGCCGCTTGATGATCGTGCTGCCAGCGAACATCGAACCAAGGCTCACCGTCAACGGCGAGGAAGTCCCGAGAAGCCAACTCGGCGAGCAGATCGTGAATAAGGCCGAGCAGGCCCAGGTCCTCGCGTGGTACGGCGTCAATCTGCGCGAAGGCGAAAACGCGGTCGAGGTCGTGGCGACGGACCCCTTCGGCAACCGCCGCGTGCTCACACAGCGCGCGCTGCGCCGGCCGGGCGTGGCCGAGCGCATCGAACTCAAGCCCGAGCGCGACACGCTGGAGGCCGATGGCGGGCGCTCCACCCTGCCGGTGCGCGTGCGGCTGCTCGACCGCTTCGGCCAGCCGGCGCACGGCGTTTACTTCGTAACGCTCCAGGCGAGCGACGGCCAGTGGGTCGAGCCCGACATCCAGGACCGCGAGCCTGGCCATCAGATCCGCATCCGCGGCGGCGAGCGCACCGTGCACCTGCGAAGCTCGGAGTTCACCGGGCAGCTCACGATCCGCGCCGCCGAGGGCAGGCTGCGGGAGGAGGTCCGCCTCACCCAGGTTGCGCCGATGCGACCGCTCGTCGCCATCGGCGTCGTCGACGGTACTGTGCGCCGGAACGCGCTCGATACCCGCATCGAGGCGCCGACCCGCCAGCGCGAGGGGCTCGCCGACGGCACGCGGGCGCAGGGCCGCAGCGCGGTGTTCATGAAAGGCCGCGTGCGCGGCGACTTGCACCTCACCCTCTCCTACGATACCGACAAGCGCGGCGAGGAGACCCTCCTGCGCGACATCGATCCGGCCGAGACCTACCCCATCCTCGGTGACGCCTCGGTACGCGGCTACGAGGCACAGAGCCGCAGCAAGCTCTACGCCAAGCTCGAACGCGGCAAGCACAGCCTGATGTGGGGCGACTTCCTCACCGATGCCCAGACGCCGCTCTCCAACGTCGCGCGCACCCAGTACACACTGACCGGCGCCAATGCCCTGTTCGACACGGGCGGCACGCGCCTTCAGGCACTCCGGGCAGAAACCGAGGCGTTGCGCTTCACCGAGGAGCTGCGGGGCAACGGCACGGCGATGTTCTACCGCCTGTCTCGGGCGCCGATCGTGCAGAACAGCGAGGTCATCGAGTTGATCGTGCGCGGGCGCGACAACCCGGGTCTCATCCTGTCCGCCGAAACGCTCACGCGCTTCGGCGACTATCAACTCGACCACCTGACCGGCAATCTGACCTTCTTCCGCACCATCCCGGCCTTCGACGAGGAACGCAATCCGATGTTCCTGCGCGTGACCTACGACCTCGCTGGCAAAGGCGCGCCCTACACCGTGACCGGCTGGCGCCTCGTGCAGCGCATTTGCAAGGGCCTCACGGCCGGCGTAAGTCACACCAACAACGCCCATCCCACCGAAGGCAGCAAGCTCACCGGCAGCTTCGTCGAGTATCGCAGTGATGATGACCGCACCCGCATCGCGGCGAGCGTCGGGCGCATGACGCAGGACACCAATGGCAGCGAGGGCAAGGCCTGGGATGTCCAGCTCGAACAACGCTGGAACGCCGATGCCCGTACCCAGGTCAAGGCCGCACGCGCCGAAGCCGGTTTCAATAACCCCGGGAGTGGCGTGCTCGCCGGTCGCGAGGAGGCGCGCCTCGCCCACAGCCAACGCCTCAACGAGCGACAGATACTTACCGTCGAGGGCACGCACAGCCGCGCACTCAGCGGCGAGCGAGACAGCCGCAGTGCCGTCGGCGCGCTGATCGACACCACGCTGCCGAAGGCCGGCGTGAAGCTGCGCGTCGGCGTGCGCCAGATCGCGCAGGAGCACAAGGAGGAGCGCGAGCACTTCTCCACGTTCGTGCTCGGCGTGAGCAAGGGCTTTGAGCTGCTGGGGCGCCAGGGCACGGTCGGGGTGGAGTTCGAGCGGGCCTTCGCCGACGCCGAACGCAAGCGCGTGCTGCTCTCCGGCGAGGTCAAGGTGCTGCCGAAGGCGTCCGTCTACGCGGATTTCGAGCACATCGACAGCCTGGCCGGCGTTGCAGGAGTCAGCGACACCGAATCCCGCCGGACGCTCTCCGCCGGGGTGAAGACCGATCTGCTGCCGGGTACCCAGCTTTACAGCGAATACCGCGTGCGCGGCGTGACGGACGGCCGCGACTTCGCCACCGCCAACGGGGTGCGCGGCAATTTCGAGCCGGTGCCCAACCTTACCGTCGTCCCGCGCGTAGAGGTCGTCGACACCCTGCGCACCGAGGGCAAGGGCAGCGCGGAGCTAGCCGACGGCGTGGCCACCTCAATCGCCATCAAGGATGCGCGCGACCCCAACCGCCGCCTTACCGCACAGATCGAGACTCGACAGGCCGATGCGAGCGACTACTACGGCGTGCGCGGCAGCTTCGCCACCCGGCTCGACCGCGACTGGAGCGGCATGGTGCGCGAGCAGCTCACCTTGCAGGTCCCGGACGAAGGCGCGCGCAAATACCGCAGCGAACTCGCCATCGGCGTCACCCGCCGCCCCAAGCTCGACAACCGCTACCACCTGCTGGTGATGTACAAGTGGATCGAGGAGTTTTTCGGCATGGACGCCAACAAGCGCCATGTGCACCTGTTCGCCACGCACCACAACTACGAACTAAGCTCGGCGCTGACGCTCTTCGGCCGCCTGGGCCACAAGCACGTCACCAGCGAACTCGCCGATGGCCTCGAGACGACAGGCGATGCGTGGCTCCTTGACGGGCGCGTCACCTGGGACGTCGACCGCCGCTGGGATATCGACCTGCGTGCGGGTTTGCTTGCCACCGATGGCGGCAAGTCGCTGCGACACGCGGCGGGCTTTGGCGTGCATTACCTGCTCAACCGCAACCTGCGGGTTGGGTCGGCCTACAACCTCGCCGGGTTCCGCGATCGCGAGCTCGACCCGCAGGGCTACAACGCCCGTGGCTTCCAGCTCGATTTCCAATTCAAGTTCGACGAGGACCTGCTCGGATGGCTGAGCGATGCGCACTGACCGCCCGCGGCGGCGACCGGCTTTCGTCGAATACCGCGCCCTATCGAGCCCGGGCAATGTGCGCGAGATGGGCCAGGCTGTACGAAGGGAGTGACGAATGAAGCCCACGATCAAACTGGAACTAGCGTTCGCCTTGGCCGGCACCGCCGCGCTGCTAGGCTGCGCCACCACCGAGGCGCTCTACGCTGAGTATGATCAGCACATTTGCAAGCCGCAGGTCGTCACCCTCGTCGACGAGAAACCGGTCATCAGCGGTCGTCCGACGGCAGCAGGTCTGCCCTGGGAACCGGCGGTGTACTTCGCCTACGACCGCGCCGAGCTCCAGCCCACGGAAGCCGCGCGGCTAGATCGCGTCGTCGCCGTGCTGCGTGCGTACCCGGAGCTCAAGCTTGGCATCCAGGGCTTCACCGACCCCCGTGGCAGCAACGAATACAACCTTTACCTCGCCCGGCGCCGAACCTCGTTCGTTGTGGAGTCGCTCGTTGAGAGAGGCATCGGTCGTGAGCGCCTGATCGCCGCGCCGATCGGCGCGGCGTTGCCGCTCCCCGCAGGTGAGCCCGCGACCGCCCACGCGATCAACCGGCGCGTGGAGTTGCAGCTGCACGACCCCGGGGGGCGACCCCTCGCCTTCGACCTCACGCTGCACGGTACGGACGCGGCTTCAACCACCGCGAGGCCAGCCGCACCGTGAGCGCAGCGTCTGCGGGCACACCCCTTGCCTTCGCGCCATGCCGCTCGGCATAGGCTCGCTTCCGCCGTACCCACCCATGCCGGACGGTTCCCCCGTGCGATACCCCAAGGTCCGGGTACCGCGTCAGTCACCATCACGCCCCCCGGCAACCTCGTCGCCGCCCGGCAGCCGCCGGTGCACGATGAACATCGGCCGGCGTTTCACCTCCTCGTAGATCTTGGCGATGTAGACGCCGATGATGCCGAGGCTGATCATGATGAAGCTGCCGAGGATGAGCAGGACGGAAATGATGGTGAGAAAGCCCGCGACGGCCTCGCCTCGCACCCACGAGACCAGGGCCTCGCCACCGAGTCCGATTGACAGCAGCAGGGTGATAAAACCAAACAACGTCACGAGCTGCATCGGCAGGTTGGTGAAGGAGACAAGGGCCGATACCGCGAGCTTGACCAGGCCCTGCAGCGTCCAGCGCCGCTCGTCCCGCGTGCCGGGTGCGACGTCGAACGGGATCTCCACTTGCCGGAAGCCGACCCACTGCGCCAGTCCGCGAAAGAACCTTTCCCGCTCGGGCAGGTCGCGCACCAGGATGTCCACCACCCCGCGGTCGAGCAGCTTGTAGTCCGACGCATCACGCAGGGCGACGCCGGACAAGCGCGACAACAACGCGGTGAAGGCGTTGGCCGCGAGCGAGTAGGCCCGCCCGTGCGCGGCGCGTTCGGTCTTGACGGCGTGCACAACCTCAGCACCCCTCCGCCAGGCCTCGAGCATGGCCGGTACGAGCGCGAGTGGATGCTGGAGGTCGGCATCCAGCGTGACCACTGCGCGGCCGCGCGCTTCGGCCAGGCCCGCGTGCAGCGCCGCCTCCTTGCCGAAATTGCGCGACAGCCGCAACCCACGCAGCCACGGGCGCCGGGCAGCCAGCCGGGTGAGAACCTCGAAGGTGTCGTCCGGGCTGCCGTCGTCTACGACGATCAGCTCAAAGTCCACGCCGCACGGCGCGAGTTGTCGTTCAACCTCGCTCACGAATGTGGCAAGGTGGGCGGACTCACGGTAGGCCGGCGCAACGAGGCTCAGTTCGGGCTGTGCCGGCGCGGTGGACTGGGCGGATGCGGGGCTTGCGGACATGAGGGGATGCTCGGTGGTCATCATGCACGACGATTGTAGCCGGTGCACCGGGCAACCCGCGTTGCCACCGGCGGATCCCGTCCGCGACGGGATCACGGCATAGGCACACCCGACGTGGCCAGCACGGTTCGACATTTCCTGACCTTCGCCGCGTTCGGCGTCCTCGGCACGCTGTGTCACTTTGCGGTGCTCGCGCTGGGCGTGGACGTGCTCGGTATGGGGCCGGTGGCGGGGTCGAGCCTGGGTGCGATCGCCGGCGCACTGGTCAACTACGCGCTCAACTATCGCTGGAACTACCGATCGCAGGCCGAGCACCGGGTTGCGCTGACCCGGTTTCTTGCGGTCGCTGGCGTCGGCTTCGTCCTCAACGCGCTTGGCATGGAGGTGTTGGCCGTGAGGTTGGGGATTTATTACCTGTTGGCGCAGGCGATCACCACTGCGCTCGTGCTGCTCTGGAACTTCTCCGCCAACCACTTCTGGACGTTTGGGGCCGATGTCAGGCGCTGACTCGGCCGTCGCCGGCCAGCACGCGAGGGCCATGCTGAGCGACCCGTTCCCTCTCTCTCGCCTGCCCCTCGCCCCAAGGGAGCGGGCGTTTCATTCGTGCTTCGCCGAAGTAACCGCCGCGAGGTGGTGCGGGCCCTAGCTTGCTCTCAGGCATTCCGGGTGCAATAGTCAGCGCGCCCCTAATGACGAGTGAACCCCTGCTTCGGTGCGCAAGGCCATGACTGAGCGAAGAATCCCGAACGTGTGTGTGGCAGCTGGCGGGTACGGCCAGGCTGACGAACGTCCCGCGCTCGCTACCGGAATCGCGCATTGAACCACCCCATCGCCGCCCGGCTCGTGCAGTGGCTCGGCGTGGCCGGGGCGCCTGTCAGTCACACGGAGCGCTCGCTCTCGGCACTCGGCGGGTTCATCGGCATACTGGCCACGTTCTGGGTGGCCCGCGCGTTCGTGGGCGACACCGGCGCTATGCTGGTCGTCGCCTCCATGGGTGCGAGCGCGGTCCTGCTCTTCGCCGCCCCGCACGGCCCGTTTTCGCAACCCTGGCCGCTCGCCGGGGGGCACCTCATCGCCGCACTGATCGGTGTGACCTGCGCGAAGACGGTCGCAGAGCCCGCGCTGGCCGGGGCGCTTGCGGTCGGGCTCAGCATTGGTGCGATGCACTACCTGCGTTGCATCCATCCGCCCGGCGGAGGCACTGCGCTCGTCGCGGCCGTGGGCGGACCACAGATCCAGTCCCTCGGATACGGGTTTGTGCTCACGCCCGTCTTGGAGAACCTCATCGTCCTGCTCGTCGTCGCCATCGCGTTCAACTACCCGCTTGCCTGGCGGCGCTATCCGGCCGCGCTCAAGCCGCGCCTGCGGGCGCCAGAGGCCGAACCCACGAGCGAGCCCGCGATCAGCCACGCGGATTTCGTCTACGCCCTCAGCGAGATCGGCTCCTTCGTCGACGTCAGCGAACAGGATCTGCTGCGCATCTACGACATCGCGATGCACCGGCACACCCGCGAAACACTGCATCCGCGCTCGATCCGGCTCGGCCACTACTACAGCAACGGCAAGTACGGTGACGAGTGGGAGATTCGACGGGTGATCGACGAATCGGGCGACAACGAGCCTGACGGTGGCACGGTGATCTACCGGGTCGTGGCAGGGCTGCGTCGCCGCGACAGCGGGATCGCCACCCGCGCGGAGTTTTCGCGCTGGGCGGCCTACGAAGTCCAGCTCAATGAAAACTCGTGGCAACGCATCGAAAACGGAGACTGACGCCATGCGAACGCTGATTGCATCCCTGCTCCTGATCCACGCCCTGCCTGCGGTAGCCGCTCCGGATCACCCTGCGGAACTAGCCGACAAGCGCACGGTCATCACCCTCAGCGCGACCGATCGAGCCCATGTGCTCGCCGAAATGCGCGCCTTCCTCGCCGGCCTGCAACGGATGACCCAGGCGCTCGCGAAAGGCGACTTCAAGTCCGTCGCCGCGACCGCGAAATCGCTGGGGGCAGCGATGACGCACGAAGTGCCGGAGTCACTCAAGCGGCAACTCCCGCCCGAGTTCCGCAATCTCGGATTCTCGGTACACGCCGATTTCGACCGCATCGCGCTCGATGCAGACACGCTCGGGGATACGCAACACACCCTGGCGCAACTCGGCGAGACGCTCGGCCGCTGCGTGGCCTGCCATCAAGCCTACCAGATCCAGTCCCCGCCCGGCCCGCGCAAATGACAGCCCGAGCCGTCGCTGTTGCCCAACGAAGCAAATTCTGACCATTTCGCTTCCTCCCCGCGCTAGCGGGGGAGACGGCAACTTGCTGAATCAACGGACTTTCCCTTGCATGCTTACCCCTCCCTTGGGGCAACAGAGAAATTCATCAGTGTTTCTTAAGGTAGACCGCGTCGCGTTCTAGATCTTGCGCGCTCGCAGCGCGGCCGTGCCCACCGGCACCGAGACCGGCCACCTTGACCGCGGCCTCACCGCCCCATCACGTTCCGGTCGCCGACCCGCTGCCACGCCCCACCGACAGCAACAAAACACAGCATAACAACAGTTAACAATTGTTTCTTTCACTCAAAACGAGAACTAATCGAAACAATTACGCCCTAACCTTGTCCAATCGCGAGGCAGCAAAGCGCTGCCTCGCGGTCGCGCGGCCATGGAGTCAGAGCCAAGCCGATCAGGCTTGGCTCGCGCGGCGTGGCGCGTATCACCGACAGCGCAACACGGGTGTCGCGGTGGGTGATTCAGCGCATCGATCAACCGGAGCCGGCGACGAATGACAAGGTTGCACATGAACGCCTTCGAGCGAGACTCGATACTGCTGGTCCTGCCCGTGCCATTCCGTCGCGCTGCCGGCGGGGAGCTTCTGTTCGAGGCGCAAGCGTGCAACGGGCTCGATCTGTGGGCGCGGCACTTCCGCAAAGTCATCGTCGCAGCGCCCCTCGACGCTGGCACGCACACTCGTCGCGGGCCGGGTTCGACCAGCACTTATCTGCCCGTGGCGCACATCGGGGCACACGAGCGCATCGAATGCGTGCCGTTGCCCTGGGCCTACCAGACCCGCACTTTCATCCCGACGCTGCCAGCGACACGCCGCCTGCTGGCCCTGCAGATCGCGAGATCTGAGTATCTGTGCTTCGCCGTCGGTGGCCTGATCGGCGACTGGGCATCGGTTGCCGCACTTGAAGCGATTTCGCAACGCCGAGCGTTCGCCGTGTGGACCGACCGTGTCGAACACGCTGTGACTTGCCGGGAACACCTGGACTTTGCGGGACTGCGCCGCGCTTATCAGTGGACGCGCAACCGGCTCTTCAGATCGCCCCTGATGTTCCGGCTCGAACGCTACATCATCCAGCGCGCCGCGCTCGGGCTGTTCCACGGTCGCGACACGTATGATTTCTACGCACGCTGGAACGGATCACCCCATCTGGTGCATGACATCCATCTCAAGGCCGAGGATCGCATCACGCCCGACGCCCTGGCCGCCAAGATCGCCCGACTGCGCCGCCATGAGCCGCTGCGCATCGCGTACGCCGGTCGGGTCGTGGCAATGAAAGGGCCCTTCGACTGGATCCGCGTGCTCGCCCGTTTGCGCGAGGCCGGCGTGGCGTTCCGCGCGCAATGGCTGGGTGACGGCCCACTGCTTGAGGACGCGCGCGCGGAGGTGCAGCGGCTCGGCCTCGGCGCGGCGGTGAGCTTTCCGGGACACGTCAGCGATCGCGCGACCCTGCTCGATCACTTACGCGATGCCGATATGTTTCTGTTCTGTCACCATACGCCCGAGTCACCGCGCTGCCTTATAGAGAGCCTGATGGCCGGCACCCCGCTGCTCGGTTACGACAGTCCCTATCCGCGCGACCTGCTGCAGGGGGACGGTGAGGCGATGCTGGCCCCCCGCGGCGACGCCGACGCGCTGGCGAAGCGAGTCATCCGCTTGCATGCGGATCGAGAGGCGCTCGCGCGGTCGATCGAGCGCGCTGCGGCTTTGGGCGGCGATTACTGCGACGAGGTCGTATTCCAGCACCGCGCTGACCTGATCAAACGATGCTTGCCGCGGGCCTGCAAGAGTGAACCCGGCGGTCAGCTCAGGCTGCTCCACCTGGCCCGAAGCCGAATCTACCCACCCGCCAGGCAACACGAGGCCGAGTAGCGGCGCCTTGTACCCGTCTCGCGACGCGTAGCGACCCACTACCCAGGGCGTTCGTCGCTATACTCCGACAACGCCCATCTCGTTGCCCGACGCCACGGGCGCAGGACCATGCCAGCACTGGAACCGATCGCCGAAACAGCCTTGCCCAGCGTGCGCAGCGTCTCGTTGCTGCAACCCTTGCGGTGGCTGCGCGCTGGGTGGCTCGACCTGCTGTGCATCGGCTGGCCGAGTGTCGTACATGGCCTGCTGCTGGCCGTCGGCGGACAAGTCATCGTCACCGTGGCCTTGGTCGTCTGGTACTTGCTGCCTGGCGCGGTCTCGGGGTTTCTGCTTATCGGGCCGATACTCGCCACCGGGCTGTACGAGCTGAGCCGTCGCCGCGAACTCGGCGAACGGCCGCACTGGGACCACGTGATCGCGGCCTGGCGCTGCGGCGCGTGTCACCTGGTGTGGCTCGGACTCGCGCTGGCCCTGGTCGCCACCCTCTGGGTACTGATCTCGGCCGTGCTGGTTGCCCTGTTCGTGCAGGATTCCATCACGGGCTTCGACGACTTCGTGCGGCATGTCGTGCTGTCGGAGGGCTCGCACCTGTTTCCGATCTGGATGACGCTGGGTGGTGTCATGGCATCGCTGGTGTTTGCCGCCTCCGTGGTCTCGGCGCCGTTGCTGCTCGACCGCGACGTCTCGCTCCTGACCGCCGTGGAGACCAGCCTGCGCGCCGTCGCCGAGAACCCCTTTGCGCTCGCGCTCTGGGCGGTGATCATCATGCTCGCGACCGTCATCGGGCTGGCCACGCTCATGCTCGGGTTCATCGTCATCATCCCCGTTGTCGGCCATGCGACCTGGCACGCCTATCGCGATCTGGTGGACGCCTCGTCCCTACCGCGGCGCAGCTGATACGGAATCGGCCCCATGCAACCCCTGTTCGGACTCACCGAGGCGCAAATCGCCGATTTTGGCCTGACCTACGGCATTGGCGGCTTCATCCTGCTCATGCTCTACATCATCTGGGACTTGGCCAAGGCGTCCAAAGCAGGACGGTTCGGCACCTTCGTGCTGTTTTTCGTGCTGGCCTTTGGCATCCTCGGCTTCGCAGCGAAGGGTGTGATTCAATGGCTGCTGGGGCTCTAGCTTGCGCCATCCTTCGCCCCCAACCCGGTGTTCCCGCTGCCGTGCCCCAGGTGCGACGGTTTGTCGCGCGTCGATTTGTCTCATTCTTCCGGCCCTTGCGCATGGCTATGATGACGCATCCATTACCGCGGAGCGCACCATGACAGCACGCAAACTCGCATTGGCAACCGCCTTGATGATTGGTGTCAGCCCCATCGCGCTGGTCGCGCAGGAGACGTTCGACGAGGATCTGTATCGGGCCGCGCAACACTACTACAAGGGTGATTCGGCCAGCGCCATCAAGTTGTGGAAACACTGGGCGCAGCAAGGTGATGTCAACGCCGCTTACAATCTCGGGACGGTCTACCACTACGCCAGCGGTGTTCCCTACGACGCTGCCGAAGCTATGCGCTGGTACGAAATGGCCGCCAAGGGTGGCGATCGCGCCTCGCAGTATGAGCTCGGCATGATGTACCTCAAGGGCGAAGGTGTCCCTGCTGATGCAAAGCGCGCACACGAGTGGTTTACCCAGCATCGCCGAGCGCATCTCCATAATCATCACTCCGCTCAATTCCTGGAGTGGCAGACACAGGCCCGAGCGCTACTCGAAGCACAGGCCGAGAGGGACAGGGTATCGGCGATGCAGCGCGACAGCGAGGCAGTGCTGGCAGAGCTCAAGCGCCGTGCCGGGATGAGCACCGAGGTCACGACGAGCCGCGTGGCCGCCTTCGAACCCCCCTGATTGCGTTGCCGGTGGACTCATCTGCGTTCTGCTTGCAATAGCGGATGAGCTAAACGCCGCTCTTGCGGCGTTCGCTGCGGGTGTTCGTGATCAAGCCAGCCGCAGCTTGAGCTCCACGGTCTCGCCGTCGTCGGACATCCGGCTCTCGAAGCCGAAGCGTGCCGCGAGCGCCTGCATGGCCCGATTGTCGAACAGGGTGAGCATGAAGATCTCCCGCGTGCCGCGCTCCCGGCAGTAGCGGATCATTTTTTCCATGAGCACGCGACCGAGCTTCTGACCCTGGAAGTCGGAACGCACGATGATCGCAAACTCCGTGCGAACGTTGTCGGGATCAGTGACCGTACGCACCACGCCCAGGGTCTCAGGCTGTCCGTGCTCATCTGGCGCGGTGGCAATGAAGGCCATTTCGCGGTCGTAGTCGATCTGCGTAAAGCGCGCCATCTGCGAGTGCGGAATCTCGCGCAGCAGGCCAAAGAAGCGGAACCGGATGTCCTCGGGCGTTAGCTTGGAAATGAACACGTGATGGGCCGGCTCGTCCTCGGGCCGGATCGGCCGGATCAGCAGCTTCTTGCCGTTGGGCAGCGTCACCTTCTCCTCGAGGTGTTTGGGGTATGGGCGGATCGCCAGCCGCACGTCGCCCGGCCGCGTCACCGGTTGCACGCGGATGCGTGCATCGAGTGCGAGCACGCCCTCGTGGTCGGCAAACAAGGGGTTGATGTCGAGTTCGACGATCTCCGGCAGGTCGACGATAATCTGCGAAACCTGAATCAGGGTGAGTTTGACGGCATCGAGATCGGCGGCGGGCCGTCCGCGGTACCCGGCCAACAGACGCGAGACGCGCGTGCGCCCAATGAGCTCGCGCGCGAGGTTCATGTTCAGGGGTGGCAGCGCGACGGCACGGTCCTTGATCACCTCGACGGCTACCCCGCCCTGACCGAACAGCAAGACGGGTCCGAAAATCGGGTCGGTGGCCGCGCCAATGATCAACTCGTATGCACCCGGCCGGCGCGCCATCTTCTGGATTGAAAAGCCTCGCAGCTTGGCCTCCGGGTGGATTTCGCGCACCCGGTTGAGCATCCCCTGCGCCGCCCGCACCACGTCCTCGGGGCCCTCGAGATCGAGCACCACGCCGCCGACATCGGACTTGTGGATGATGTCCGGCGAGAGGATCTTGAGCGCCACGGGAAAGCCGATTTCCAGCGCAAGGTGCGCAGCCGACTCCGGCGTGCTGGCGATGTGCGTCTCGACCACCGGAATGCCGTAGGCCGCCAGCACCGCCTTGGCCTCGGGCTCGCTGAGCTGCTCGCGGCCCTCCGCGATGGCATTCTCCAGCACCAGCCGCGCCGTGGTCGTGGCCGGCGTGAATTCGCTCGGCACGGATGCGGGCGTCTCCATCAGCAGTTCCTGATTGCGCCGGTAACGCACCATGTGCATGAAGGCGCGCACCGCGCTCTCCGGCGTGTCGTAGGTGGGAATCCCGGCCTGCCGGAAAATGTCGCGCGCCAGCTGCACGCCCTGCTGCCCCAGCCAGCAGGTGAGGACGTTGCGCCGCGTGCCGGCGACCGCCTCGACCACGGCCCTGGCCGATTCCTCACTCGGCGCGATCGCAGTCGGCGCGTGCATCACCAGCAGCGCGTCGATCTGCTCGCACTTCAGCAGCGTGCGCACCCCATCCGCATACCGGGAATCCGGCGCATCCCCGATGATGTCCACCGGATTGGCGCGCGACCACGAGGCGGGCAATGCCGCATCAAGCGCGGCGATGGTCCTTTCGTTGAGCTCCGCCAGTCGACCCCCGCTCGAGATGAGGTAGTCGACCGCCATCACCCCTGGCCCCCCGCCGTTGGTAAGGATGGCCAGCCGGTCGCCGGCCAGCGGCCGGGCCCGCGCCAGCGTCTCCACCGCGTCGAACAGCTCGTCGATCTCAAAGACCCGTAGCATGCCCGCGCGGGCAAAGGCGGCGTCATACACATCGTCCGCGCCGGCCAGTGCGCCGGTGTGCGAGGCTGCTGCCTTGGCGCCTTCGGCCACCCGGCCTGACTTGATCGCGAGCACCGGCTTGTTGCGCGCCGCGGCGCGCGCTGCCGACATAAACTTGCGCGCATCCTTGATGGACTCGATGTAGAGCAGGATCGCTTCGGTACTCGGGTCGGAGCCGAGGTAGTCGAGCAGGTCACCGAAATCCACATCGGCGTTGTCACCGAGCGAAACGAAGTGCGAGAACCCGATCCCGCGCGACTTCGCCCAATCGAGCACCGTTGTGCACAGCGCGCCAGACTGCGACAGGAACGCAATCCTGCCCGGCAGGATGCCGGTGTGAGAGAAGCTCGCATTCAGACCGATCCCTGGCACAATGAGCCCCAGGCAGTTCGGTCCGAGAATGCGCACGCCGTGCCGGCGCCCGGCCTCAAGCATGAGCTCCAGCATGGTCCGGCCCTGCTCGTCGCGGTGCTGACCGAGCGCCGCGGTCATGACGATGGCCGCTCGGGTACCGCGCGCGCCCAATTCATCGATCAGCCCGGGCACACTCTTCGGCGGCGTGGCAATCACGGCCAGCTCCGGCACGACAGGCAGCGCCCCGGCCTCGGGGTAAGCCAAGACGCCCGAAACCGCCTGATGCCGAGGATTGACGGGCATCACCGGCCCCAAGAATCCGCCAGCTAGCAGGTTGCGCATCACCACCGCGCCGACACTGCGCGGCCGGTTCGATGCCCCGATCAAGGCCACGGAGCTGGGACGGAACAGATAATCGAGATTTAGCGTCGTCATAGACAGGTCCCTGAGACGTTTTGGGGCGGCTTCCCGTCACGCGGTGGCGTTACCCTATGCCACGATTGCCCGGTTGCTGCGCCGATTGAAACCATCGGCCGCTTACTACCTGCCGCCGGGTATCCATCCGGCCTCGAGCCGAATGGGGCAAACACCGACATACATATTGCACTGCAATATAAACCTTGATTGTGACGATCACTATCACGGGTGGATGCCAGCCGGCCAAGCGGTCTATCGAAGGCGCCGGGCGTGCGGGCGCGGCGGGGTGAGGCAGGGTCGCACCCTGCGAACCAAGGTAACGCGGACTGCTGGGACGAACGGGATGGAACACCTGGCACACGGCTCGGCGACGACACACATCCTGTTGACATACACGCAGCGAGCACCTCGCGATGCAGCGTTCCGCCCGATCAGTCATTCCATCAGCATGGCCCCTAGTCCCTCCCACCATCGTAGCGCTTGAGCTTGCGCCATAGCGAGACGCGGTCGATACCGAGCATCTGCGCGGCGAGCGTCTGGTTACCGTGCGCCTGGTCAAGCACCCACAAGATGTACTCGCGTTCCCACTCTTCGAGCGGGACCACGCGGCCATCGCGTCGGCGGAAGGCGCGGATGCTGAGATCGCGCAGGTCGTCCGGCAGATGGGCGGCCTGTAGCGTGTCGCCGAGACACAGGGCGACGCCCCGCTCAATGATGTTTTCCAGCTCTCTCACATTGCCCGGAAAGTCATAGGCTGAGAGCAGCGCGAGCGCGTCCTCGGCTATCGCGTGCACGCCTTTGCCCATCACCCGCGCGGCGCGCTCCAGGAAGTGCTGCGCGAGTAGGGGGATATCTTCACGACGTTGTGAGAGTGGGGGAATGTGCAGATTGACGACATTGATTCGGAAATACAGATCCTGCCGGAAGCGGCCCTCCGCAACCCACTCTTTCATGTTTCGGTTGCTGGCCGCGATGAAGCGTACGTCGACCTTGACCGGGGTGGTGGAGCCCAGCGGCAACACCTCCCGCTCCTGGATCGCGCGAAGTAGCTTGACTTGCATCGCCGGCGACATCTCGGTGACCTCATCGAGAAACAAGGTGCCGCCGCTGGCGGCAACCAGCAGGCCCGTCTTGCCCACGGCCCCCGTGAAGGCGCCCTTTTCGTGCCCGAATAGCTCGTTGGCGAGCAGTTCTTCATTGAATGCCCCGCAGTTGACCGCCACGAAAGGGCCTGATCCGCAACAACCGTGCTCGTGCAGATAGCGGGCAAACAGCTCTTTGCCGGTGCCGGACTCGCCCGTGATGAGGACGTTGCAGCCAGTCGGGGCTACCTGGCGCGCCATCTCGAGGAGCTTCTGCATCCCGCCATCGCGCGTGATGACCCGGGTCTGTCCGGCGACCGCGCGCAGTTGCGCGCGCAGGGCTTGCCGCTCCTGTTTGCGGCGGACGCGCTCCAACGCCTCAGAGACGGCGGCGCGCACCGCATTGGGCTGGACGGGTCCTGCCAGGAAATGAAAAGCTCCTTCCCTCATGGCCTCCACCGCCACCTCCAGCCTGGCATTGGCCGCGAACAGGATCACCTCCAGGTCGGGCTGCAGCGCCTTGGAGCGCCGCAGTAACTGCATACCGTCCAGATCCTCACCCGACAAGTCGGCGATCACCACGTCGAAAGGCTCGGTATCGATCAGCGCGAGGGCATGACGGCCACTGCGCACCGCCGTGACCCTGTGGCCTGCAGCAGTCAGGGAGCTTTCGAGCCGGTCGAGCGGGACGCGCTCGGCGTCGACCAGAAGTAGTCGGCCGGTCATGGGTGATCCTTGGGTCATGGGTTTCTGCAACGTCGAGCGTCCGGCGCAGTCGCTGGGCCAGTACCTGCGTAGCCGCGACGAAAACGCAAAGTCACGGCACGGTCCCGTATGCACGCGGCTGGAGGTGCGGCTCACAGGGCTGACGTGCCAATCCCCTGAACACCGACGGCCCCTCCGGTGACGATCCATCCCCGGCTACCATGGATGCCGCCTCTGGCCCACTCGTTTCATGCGGCGACCGACCAGTGTCGCGCAGTGTAACAGGGATGTTGCATATCGCAATACGAAGCCGGTATGGCTGGGCATCATCCATGTGCCATTTCAATGATGTAGGCCAGTGCCCTTACTTGGCACGCAAACTGCTAATGGCGGTCCCATCGACAAAACTGCTTTGCCGTATAGGTCAAACATGACATTCCGCACCCAGACCCCTCGACGCACCGGGTACAATGCCTCAGCGATCGCGGCTGGGCAGACCCGCCTTGCGTCGGGGTGCTTTCATGTCCCCGCGACACTCGATGGCGCTGCGGCGGTTCGTGCTGGACTGACCCCGGTTGCACGGTCGGCATGAAACCGGTGAAACGCCGAGTCGTCGTCGCCTTGCGCCCGATCTCACCCGTGGATCGGCTGCTATCGGTTGGCGCTGCGCTCTGCAGGCGCATGGATGCCGATCTCGAAGTGCTGGCCGATCCTGCCCGCACCGACTGGTCGGTTATTGAATCCAGACTCGCCGCCCTCGAGGAGGGTGGCGTGCAGTGCCACCTGACACCCATCGAAGGGCTTGATGCCCGTTACGTGGTCGAACACGCGCGACTGCACGAGTGTGTTACGACAGTGGTCGTGGGGCGCCCCGCTGCCTGGGCTACAGACGGCGGCGACCCGTGGGCTAAGCTGGAGTGCCCATTGGTTGCGGCGTCCGACCATCCTGATTTACCCAAAGAACTTTAGGCCATCATGAACGACCTTGCCCGCTTCATCCCATTCCTGCGCTGGTTTCCCTTGCGCGCCGAAACGGTGCGCAGCGATCTGATCGCTGGCATCACCGTCGCGCTGGTACTAATCCCGCAGTCAATGGCCTATGCACAGCTCGCTGGCCTGCCTGCGTTCTATGGGCTTTACGCCGCCTTCCTGCCCGTCGCCGTTGCGGCCATGTTCGGTTCGTCGCACCAGCTTGCGACCGGTCCGGTTGCCGTCGTGTCGCTGTTGACCGCCTCGGCGCTAGCGCCGCTCGCCGCAGCCGGTTCCGAGCAGTTCGTTGCGCTCGCGATCCTGCTGGCGCTCCTGGTCGGCATTATCCAACTGCTGCTCGGCGTGTTCAGGCTTGGCGTGGTGGTGAACTTTCTCTCACACCCGGTGATAGTCGGCTTCACCAACGCCGCAGCGATCATCATCGGGCTGTCGCAGCTGTCGAAGATCTTTGGCGTGAAGATGGGCCGCAGCGAGCACTTCATGGTCGACATCTGGGGCGTGCTGCAGCAGATCGGAAACACCCACCTGCTGACGTTGGTGTTCGGCGTGGCGGCCTTTGCGATCATGTGGGGCCTGAAGAGGTTCGCACCCAAACTGCCCGGCGTGCTCATTGCCGTTGCCTTGACCACCGCCGTAAGCTGGGCGATCGGCTACAAGCAGCTCGGCGGCGCCGTGGTGGGCGACATCCCCAAGGGGTTGCCCTCGTTTGCGCTACCGACCTTTGACCTGGCAGTGATCATGCAGTTGATCTCCTCGGCTTTTGTCATCTCGCTGGTCGGATTCATGGAGGCCATCTCGATCGCCAAGGCCATGGCCGCCAAGACCCGGGATCGTATCGATCCCAATCAGGAGCTCGTTGGGCAAGGGCTTGCCAACATCGTCGGCAGCTTCACGCAGGCTTATCCAGTCTCCGGATCGTTCTCTCGCTCGGCGGTGAACCTGAATGCAGGCGCCAAGACCGGGATGTCCTCGGTATTCACGGCGCTGCTCGTACTCTTGACGCTCCTGTTCTTGACGCCGTTGCTCTACCACCTGCCCCAGGCGGTGTTGGCCGCCGTGATCATGATGGCGGTCATTGGTCTGGTGAACTTCAAAGCGATCAAGCACGCCTGGCAGGCGAGCAAGCACGACGGCATCGCATCGGTCATCACCTTCATTGCGACGCTGGCCTTCGCCCCGCACCTCGACAACGGGATCCTGGTCGGCGCTGGGCTCGCCATCGGTCTATTCCTCTACCGCACCATGAAACCCCGGGTAGCGCATCTCGGCCGCTTCAACGACGGCACGCTGCGCGACCTGGCCGTGCACCCGACGCTGCCAACCGATCCGCGCATCATCATTATCCGGTTCGACGGCTCACTCTACTTCGCCAACGTCTCGTACTTCGAAGACTCGATTCTGACTGCGGTCGCGGATAAACCGAATGCCAAGTTCGTGCTTATCGTCGGCGACGGCATCAACCAGCTCGACGCCTCCGGCGAAGAGGTGCTGCACCACCTGACCGAACGGCTTCGCAGCAACGGCATCACGCTGCTGATGAGCGGACTGAAGCGCCAGGTCCTGGAGGTCATGCGCAATACGCACCTGCGCGATCTCATCGGTGAGGAGAACATCTTCGCGACCGAGGACATGGCACTGGAGGACATCTACCGCCGCCTCGGCGTCGAGGAGCATGAGCGTCCGCTGTTCAGCCACCGCAGTCACGCGCAACCCGGGTCCACCTAGGGCAGGTCATTGGTCCCGTGCGACGCTTGAGCCCAGTGATGCAAGACGCGGGCGATCAAGGTGTACCGAGGCGACTCTGGCCCAGACAGGACCGTTGCGCTGGGGATACAATAACCACGATCGCGTGCAAGGCTTGCCGAGCTCCGAATGGCTGCGCCGGCCGCGGAGGGACTTTCCCGGTCCGCTGGACCCAACACAGTTAGCGGTTTTGCAAGCATCTGACGGATACGGAAGCGTGGTGGCTAATAGCCACCGAATCAAAGCGATCGAGCAGAAGTGATGGCAACTATGCAGTCTCTGGGATTGGGCACGGTAAACCTCGCGGCCTTGGGCGTCTTGTTCTGGCTGCTCCTCGCGGCCACCGCCGTCTTGACTCAGCGCATCACTGTGGCCAGACGTTTGATATTTCCGCTTGGGGGCCTTGGCGCGCTCTTCATCGCCAGCGTTGGCGTCCTCGGGCTGATGAGTCCGGCGACGACACTGGTGCTCCCCCTTGGGTTGCCTGAGCTGCCGTTTCACTTACGCCTGGACGCGCTCTCCGCTTTCTTCCTGACCTTGCTTGGTGCGGCCGCCTTCGGCACGACGGTCTTCGGGTACGGGTACTTCCGCTCGATGGCGGATCAACCTTTCGCACTGCTGTCCACTTGGTATTTCCTGTTCCTGGCTGGCATGGTCCTCGTTTTGCTAGCCGATGACGCCTACGCCTTTATGGTTTCATGGGAGTTGATGGCGTTGTCGTCGTATTTCCTGGTCACATCCGATCACCAAATCGCCGAAATCAGGCGGGCCGGCTTCCTTTATCTGCTGATCGCGCACGTCGGTGCCGTATCTCTCCTGCTCTGCTTTGGTGTTCTACAGGGCGGTCATGGCGCCTACACGTTCGAACACATTCGGTTTGCCGAGCTTTCGCCATTCTGGGCGTCTATCGCGTACTTGCTCGCGCTGTTTGGTTTCGGTGCGAAAGCCGGTCTCGTTCCACTGCACATCTGGCTGCCGGAAGCGCACCCAGCTGCACCCTCGCCGGTCTCGGCATTGATGTCGGGGGTCATGCTCAAGACCGCGATCTACGGCCTCCTGCGGGTAACGTTCGATCTCCTGAACGTGCAGCTCACCTGGTGGGGCACATTGACATTGACGGTGGGCCTGGTCACGGCCCTCTACGGTGTGATTTTTGCGGCTGTCCAATCCGACATGAAACGGCTGCTGGCATGGTCGTCGATCGAGAACATAGGCGTTCTGATCGCCGCGCTGGGCCTGACGCTCATCTTCCACACCGACGGCAAAGGAACGCTCGCGGCGTTGAGTTTGACGGCGCTTCTCTACCACACGTTGAATCATGCCTTTTTCAAGAGTCTGCTATTCGTTGGCACGGGCTCTGTGCTGCACGCCACGGGCGAGCGCCGCATGGGGCAGCTTGGCGGCTTGATGCGCGCCATGCCATGGACAGCTTGGCTCGTTCTTATTGGTATCTTTGCCATCGCCGGGCTACCACCGCTAAACGGCTTCGTCTCCGAATGGCTGCTGCTCCAGGCGTTCCTCATGACCCCTGGACTGTCCCAATCGTATCTGAACATGGTCATTCCCGTCGCCACAGCGTCCGTCATCCTGGCCGCGGCACTGGCGGCCTATGTGATGGTGAAATTCTACGGCGTGATCTTTCTCGGTCAGCCCAGACACCCCGCGCTGCGGCACGCGCACGAGGCAAGCTGGCGGGAGCGTGTAGGCATGCTCTGGTTCGCGGCGGGCTGCGTACTGCTTGGCTTGTTTCCCACTGTCGTCATTTCCTGGCTGAATCCGGTCGCCCGGTTGCTGACGGGGCACACCCTACCCCAGACCACGAGCTGGATCCTGCTGGCACCGGTGTCGGCCGAGCGCGCAAGTTATGCCCCCTTGGTTTTCCTCGCAGTCGTTGCGATCGTGCTGCTGTTGACTTTCCTCGGTGTACGGCATTTCTATCACGGTCGTGTCAGGCGCAGTGATCCCTGGGATTGCGGATACCCGGAGCAGGATGCGCGTATGCAGGATACTGCTGAAGGCTTTGGACAACCCATCCGGCACATCTTTGAGCCGTTCATGAAAGTGGAGCGCGAGCGGCCCGACCCCTTTGATCGCCACCCCCGCTATAGAGGCGCATCACTCGACAAGATTTGGTTTTTCATCTACCTGCCGATCGCCAAACTGGCTGAGTCGCTTTCCGAGCTGGCCGGTCGATTACAACATGGGCGCATCCAGTGGTATCTGATTTACAGCTTTGCCACGCTGCTGTTCCTACTTGCATTCGTCTCACGGTGAACGCATGACCACCGGCATCCTCCTTCAAGTATTTCAGACACTCATTGCTATTGCTCTGGCCCCGCTGTTGATGGGCTGGGTCAATCAATGCCGGGCACTACTCCAAGGGCGTACGCCGCCGCCCTTGACGCAGTCCTACCGCACTCTCCGCAAGCTGTTTCACAAGGATGCAGTCATAGCGCACGACGCTTCGCCCCTGTTCCGTTTTGCCCCATACGTAAAATTTGCGTGCATGGCACTCGCGGCTGGCATCGTCCCGACCATTGCGAACGATCTGCCATTTTCTCCTGCCGCCGACGCTATCGCCCTCGTTGGGCTTTTTGCGCTGGCGCGAATGTTCCTTGCGCTTGCAGCGATGGACATCGGAACATCATTCGGAACGCTCGGGGCACGCCGCGAAATGCTCATCGCGTTTTTGGCTGAACCTGCATTGCTGATGGTGTTCTTCACTGCCAGCCTCATATCGGCGTCGACGGAATTACCCACGATCGTCGAGACGCTTGCGCACAAGCAATTTGTCATCTATCCAAGCCTCGCGTTTGCGGCCGTGTCCTTCTGGATGATCTCGGTGGCGGAAAATGCTCGCATCCCGGTGGACAACCCCACGACACACTTGGAGCTAACGATGATCCACGAGGCTGCCATTCTTGAGTATTCCGGCCGCCATCTCGCACTTCTCGAGTGGACGGTCGCGCTGAAACTGTTCACCTATTCGACATTGGGGATCGCGCTGTTCGTGCCATGGGGCATCGCGCCCCGGGGTGAGCTGGCCGACATCCCTTTGGCAATGCTCGCCCTTGTGTCGAAGATGATCATTGGCGGAGCTGCGCTGGCACTGATCGAAGCCGTTTTGGCCAAGCTGCGGCTGTTCCGTGCCCCTGAATTCCTCGGCACGGCATTCCTGCTAGCCGTGCTCGGCATGCTAACGCATTTTCTCCTCGAGGTTTGAAATGGAACTGAGTTTCCACCTCCAGATCGTCAATCTGCTAGCGGCTATTCTGCTGCTGATTTCTTTCGCAATGCTGTCGCAACGTCGCATCGTTGGGCTGGTGACGCTATTCGGTTGGCAGGGCGCAGCGCTCGCCCTATCCACCGCTATCGTCGGCTGGTCCACGCATCAGCACCATTTGTATTACTCAGCAGCATTGACGCTGATCCTGAAAGTCATTGCCATGCCGTGGTTTTTTTACCGCATCATCAAAAAACTGAACGTGAGCCGCGAGACGGAGCCGATGATAAACATACCGACGACGATGCTCATTGGCATCGCTCTGGTGATCTTCGCGTTCAAACTTGCAGCACCGATCGTGCAGTTTGCCGGAACCATAACGCGCTCTACGCTTGGGATCGCCATGGCCAGTGTGCTGCTCTCGTTCCTGATGATGATCACGCGCAGCAAGGCGATTCCGCAGGTGATCGGCTTTCTGTCGATCGAAAACGGGCTTTTTTTCGCGGCCACTTCTGCGACCTACGGGATGCCTATGGTCGTCGAACTGGGCGTGGCGCTAGATGTGCTCGTTGGCGTTTTCGTGCTGGGCATATTCTTCTTCCAGATCCGCGACACGTTCGAGTCGCTCGACCTGAAACACATGGAAAAACTCAAGGAATACTGAGCCATGGAAATCTACTGGGTTATTGGGCTTCCGTTGGCTGGGGGGATATTTTTGGCGCTGTGGGGAAATCGTGATTCCGCGCCGGAAATCAATGCGTTATTAAGCTTTCTGACATTTGTCGCGTCGGCCGTACTCACCGAGAAAATCATCGAAAACGGTCCTGTCATGGTCGGTGAGGGCTGGTTCTTCATAGACTCATTCAACGTGTTCCTCGTCTCATTGACTGCTTTCGTAGCGTTTACCACTGCGCTGTTCTCGCGGCCTTACATGCGCATCGAGAAGGCGCACGGTCGTCTCAACGACAGGCGACTGCGCCTGTATCATTCCAGCTATCAGATTTTCATCAGCATGATGCTGCTGGCTTTAACCACAAACAACATGGGCATACTTTGGGTGTCGATGGAGGCGGCGACGCTCGCCACGGTGTTGCTGGTGTCCATCTACCGAACCCCTGCGGCGCTGGAGGCTGCATGGAAGTACTTCATACTTTGTGGCGTAGGCATCGCGCTCGCCTTGTTCGGAACCATCCTGCTCTACTTTGCATCCGAAAAGGTTCTCGGGGAGGGGGGGGCTGCTCTGCTGTGGACTCACCTCAACGGCGTGAAGGGTCAGCTTGAGCCTACCGTTCTGCAGCTGGCGTTCGTGTTCCTGCTTGTAGGATACGGGACGAAGGTTGGGTTGGCGCCCCTGCACAACTGGCTCCCGGATGCCCACGCTGAGGGGCCGACACCGATATCCGCGGTCCTTTCGGGGCTGCTACTCAACGTAGCACTCTATGCGGTCATGCGTTCCAAGGTGCTCGTAGACGGTGCTCTCAACACCGAGATCGCAGGCAATCTGATGATGGGTTTTGGTCTGCTATCGGTTGTGGTTGCAGCTTTTTTGCTCAAGCGCCAGACGGACATCAAGCGAATGTTTGCCTACTCGTCGATCGAGCACATGGGACTGATCACCTTTGCTTTTGGCATGGGCGGCGCGGTTGCAACTTTCGCGGGTCTGCTGCATATGACGATGCATTCTTTGACGAAATCGGCCATTTTTTTCGCGGTGGGACACGCCACCCAAAGCGCAGGCACTCAGCGCATGGAGAGTATCCGCGGCCTGATCAAGACCAATCCGACCATCGGCTGGGGTCTCATGCTCGGCACGGTAGCCATTTTGGGTATTCCTCCGTTCGGTGTCTTTGCGAGTGAATTTCTGATCATTACCACCGCGATGCACGAGCATCCTTGGGCGACGCCGTTTCTGCTCGTCGCCCTAGGTGTTGCGTTCGCCTCGATTTTCGGCAAGGTGCAGCCAATGGTTTTTGGTGAGACGCAACTCCCGCGATTGCCCCATCAGCCTGCCTTGACTCCAGTTTTCGTGCACTTGGTCCTGGTGCTGATGCTCGGGTTGTTCATTCCGCCCTACCTGGCTACCTGGTACCGTCAAGCGGCGCAGTTGTTAGGGGGCTGACATGGAACATCAGATGGGAAGCATCGACCTCAACCTCATTCCTCAGCAGTGGGGAACCATATGGCGGTTTTCGCTCGATCCCAATCGTCTCCCCTCCTTTGCCTTGGGTGTAAGGGATGAGGGAGGCACTTTGCTCGCCCTCTGGGGGTCCGACGACCGGCAGTTTGGCCGTGGCTTTTCAATTCATGTGGCATTTCTCTGCCGCGTCGGCCTGATCTGGACAACGAGTTCACTCGATGGGAATACGCCGGTCTACCCTGATCTCGCATCAACCTTTCCACAGGCGGATCGTATGCAGCGCGCGACGTTCGACCTCCTCGGCATTCGCGCAGATGGCGCAGTCGACGACCGCAAGTGGTTGCGTCACGGCGCATGGCCCCGCATGGTATACCCGCTGCGTGTCGACTTCGATCCGGCAACGCCGCCCACAAGCGAGACGGATGCCTATCCTTTCATTCGGGTCGAGGGCGATGGCGTCCATGAGATACCCGTTGGGCCAATTCACGCCGGGACTATCGAGCCAGGCCATTTCCGTTTTTCCATCATCGGCGATCGAATCCTCAAACTCGAGGAGCGCTTGGGCTACACCCACAAGGGTATCGAACAGCGCTTTCGCGGTATCGATCTTGGTTTGGGTGCCAAGCTCGCGGGCCGCGTGTCGGGCGATTCCCACATCGCTTACGCCTGGGCATATTGCATGGCGGTGGAGAGTGCGACAGGCAGCCAAGTGCCCGAACGTGCCTCATGGTTGCGAGGGCTGTTCCTCGAGATGGAGCGTGTCGCCAATCACCTCGGCGACCTCGGCTACCTCGGCAACGACGTGGCATTGTCTTTCGGTTTCATGCAATTCTGGCGCCTCAAGGAAAACTGGCTCAGATTGTCCGCGGAAGTATTTGGTCACCGCTACTTGTTTGACCGAATCGTACCCGGCGGCGTAGCGTCCGACATCCCGGAGGGTGGGGCGGGTCGGCTTGTCGAGCTATGCGACCGGATAGAAGCTGAAGTCTCTGATCTCAAAGAGATTTATGACGAACATGCCGGTGTGCAGGATCGATTCACCCATTCCGGCATCGTACAACCAGAGCTTGCCGCCCGCCTCGGGTTGGTTGGCCTAGCGGGCCGCGCCAGCAGTCAAGCCTGGGATCTGCGCGTTCAGTTTCCGCATCCACCCTACGACAAGCTGGATGTCAACATGACGCTTGAACGTCAAGGTGATGTCCAAGCGCGCGCCGCGGTACGATTCGGGGAAGTCTTCGAGTCCCTGAGGCTGATAAGGGCAATCCTCAAGCAGCTACCCACAGGAGAAATCCTCCAGCCGCTGCCGGTGCCGGCCGCTCACTGCGAGGGCTTGGGTTGGGTTGAGGGCTGGAGGGGTCCCGTGATCATTGCTGTGCGAATCGGCGCGAACGGGCGACTGGATTATGCGCATCCGCACGACCCTTCGTGGCAGAACTGGCCCGTGATGGAAGTTGGGGTCCTGGGTAATATCGTGCCGGACTTCCCACTCATCAACAAGTCTTTCAACCTCAGCTACAGCGGGCAGGATTTGTAGCATGGCGACTCGACGAATACTGCAGAAAATTCTCTCTACAGGGATTGTTTCCGAACCGCCTCCCAATCCTGACCTGACGCTGCGCACTCGGGTTCAAACCCTGCAGGAAGAAATTCTCAAGATTTTCGGTCAGGCCATTACCATTCGCCACGTCGACGCGGGCTCCTGTAACGGCTGCGAACTGGAGATCCATGCCCTCAATGGACCCCACTACAACATCGAAGGCGTGGGCGTGAAGTTCGCCGCTAGTCCTCGTCACGCCGACATGCTCTTAGTCACCGGGCCGGTATCCCGTAACCTAGAAGTCGCGCTCAAGCGCACTTACGAGGCGACACCCGAACCGAAATGGGTCGTCGCCATGGGTGACTGCGGTTGCGGAACGGGCGAAATTGGCGCCCTGTTTGGAAAAAACTACGCGACATGCGGGAAAGTCTCGGATGTGATTCCCGTAGACGTCGAAGTGCCGGGTTGCCCACCTGCCCCCATCGCAATTCTTCAGGGCATACTCGCGGCGGTCAGTAAGGATCGATAAAGAATTCATAGAGCCCTGAGCGAGGCCCCTGCTGCCGCAGAGGGCACCCCGATCTGCGCTGCCTGCAACACAGCATAACAAGCCCGCCGATTTGAGCGCCCCATTGTGCCTCGGAATCCCGCTGCGGACTGCCAATGCTGCGTATTGAATCACCTCACGAGGCTCGTGGAGGAACACGGTTCGCTCTTTCCGAACCCTGCAGTTTCTCCGCCCCAAACTTCGCCAAGTGATTTTTAACGCACCGTTGACACCCGGATGGTCTACCAATGAGGGAGCGCGCTTGATCGAATGCCGGGACCGCTACGCAGGACCGGCGATGACCAAACCCGGGTTAAAGCCAAGCAACCATGGAACTGTTATGCACGGCGACGGAGCAGCTCGAGCTGGCAGACGAGAAGCAAGCACCACGCAACGCCCCCTCGGCCCGCACGGCCATTCCGTCAGCTTTTCCTGAGGTTTTGGAAAAATCCGCCGATACGACGTTTGCCACGGACCATGCCGCAACCTACCCGCCGAGGGAAACGTCCACCGGCCCGACGCCGCGTCCCCAAGGGTAAATGGGTCGATACCGAGAGGCCGAGGCACAAACCACCCAGCCTGCTGACATCATAAGGAGGAATCGCAATGCCAATCACTGAGCCAAAGCATCACGCTCACGCTCAAAACTTGCAAGACTTGCCTGGATCACGTCAGGAACTGGGCAGCCTGATCGCAGCGATCTGGGACCTGTATCATCGCCTGTTTCATGAAAGATTGCGCCAACGGCTGAGACTGCACGATGCACACAATCGCCTTATCGAATTTCCGAGCATCACGGCGACACTGGACGCGCACAAAGCACCCTTTGCCAGTGTGCCCCCCCTCCTCATTGACTGCGAGCGCTCGGCCGAGGAGATGGCCAGCGGTGAGGCAGTGCGGGGCACGGATACCTCGACCGGAACACCGCCAGAACACAGCCACCTCGGCACACGATTTCTCGCGAACAACTACCTCGGCACGCTCTGTGACTCGCTCAGCCGAAAGCTCCGCGTCAACGCCGAGCGACATCTCGCCAAGGCTATCTGCCTGAGCCGTCAGCAGCGCCACGAAGAAGCCAGGACCTACGGACTGCTGGCCGACTCGGCGATCGACGAGGCCCGCAGGTATCTGACGCCAGAAGATTTTCTGTCTATGAAACGGGATTTCGAGTCCAGACTGCTGCGGCTGGAGAAGCCGTCGCAATCCAGCTGAGGTTTTGCCGCGACGTTGCGGAAAACCGCCGTGAGATTCAGCGCGGCGCGGGCACTTTCGGCGAGATACCCGGCACACCGACCGGCTCAAGCGCCAGGCGACGCAGTTTCGATCGATCCTTGAATCTCGGGTGTGGTCGCTCCGTCGAAGACGCCCACCCCGCTAGGTGTCACCGTATTATCCTCGATCCGCCTCGCTACTCGATAAGCGAAGGACCCAGATAAACCGGGCCCTTCGCGTCAGTAGGTGACGAAGATCAGCCGCCCAGGCTTTGGTAGTAGTCCATCAGGATCTTGGCCACTTCGGGACGCGAGAACTCGGGCGGCGGCGCTTCGCCGCGGCTAAGCATCTCGCGCACCTTAGTGCCGGACAGCGTAATGAAGTCATCCTTGGTGTGGTCTGGGGCCTCGCGCATCATGACCACGCGTCCGAGCTTTTTCGACCAGGCCGTGTTGTCAGCCATGAACAACTCAATCGCGAGGGCACCTCTGGGCACCTTGGTTTCAAAGATGGTCTGCGCGTCGAACGGACCGTAGTAATCACCCACGCCCGCGTGGTCACGCCCGATGATGAAGTGCGTCGCTCCCATGTTCTGGCGGAATACGGCGTGCAGCACGGCCTCACGCGGACCGGCGTAGAGCATGTCAAAACCGTAGCCGGTGACCATCACGCTGTTGGGCTTGAAGTACAGCTCAACCATCTTGCGAATGCAGGCATCGCGCACCGGCGCGGGGATGTCACCCTTTTTCAGCTTGCCTAGGAGCATGTGGATCACCAGACCGTCCGCTTGCAGTCGTTCCATCGCCATGTGGCACAGCTCCTCATGGGCCCGGTGCATCGGGTTGCGCGTCTGGAACGCGACGACCCTTTTCCAGCCGCGCTCTTGGATCTCGTTGCGGATCTCGACCGCGGTACGGAAGGTGTCCGGGAAGTCCTGCTGGAAGTATGAGAAGTTCAGGACTTTGATCTTGCCGGACACGGCATAGCGGCCATTGTTCATGAACGTGGCAACGCCCGGGTGCTCCATGTCCAGCGTGCCGTAGACGTTCTCGGCGATCAGGTTCAGCTCGTCGTCGGAGATCTCCTCGACATCCTCGACGTCCATCACCGCCAGGACCGGGTGCCCTTCGACGTTCGGATCGCGCAGCGCGAGGCGTTTTTTACCTTTCACCGCGTCGATGTCGTTGGTCATGTTGAGGACCGGCGTCGGCCAGAATAGACCATCGGTGGTCTTGAGGTTCTCGGCGACGCTGATGGCATCGGCAAGATTCATGTAGCCGGTGAGCGGGTTGAAGTAGCCGGCGCCGAGCATGACTGCATTGGCAGCGGCCGCGGAATTCAGCAGTAGCGAGGGCAGACTCTCGGCTTCGTGGCTAAGGGCATGATGTTCCTCGGAGTCATATACAAACAGTGGATTCAGGGTGTCTGATCCATGAGGCTTGATCATTGATTATCCCTCCTACAGGATTTCGGGCTCGAAAACAGGCTGGTATGCGGTGCTGCGTGTTGGAGGTCCGCCGAGACGCGACTGATACGCGCACGTCCTCCCCCTCGGAAAAAACGCACGGAATGTAGCTGAATCGGGTTGAGGCGTGAAGTCGAATGCGCTTATTCCCCCATAAGAATATTTGATTGATGACTTCAGCTTATTTATGAACACGTCGGGAGAGGCGCGCAGATCGAACTGGGCGGATCTTCCACTCGATCGACCGATCTCTTGTCGGCGGACGGCGAAGATTGCCTGCCAGCGGGAAAAAGGTGAGGACTGAAAGCCGTCGCACCTACTGGCGTTGTTGCACGAACCAGCGGCGTAGCGTCAAGCGCTTCGTCTCTGGGAGGTGGCCGGGGGAAGTGGGTTGAGGGGGACATGGGAACAGGGCGCTCGGGATCACGATGCCTGCGCAGGCCGCTGAGCGTTCTGCGAGCGCACCGCGATCGCTTGCCGCTGACCTGGGTACGCCGATATCCTCATTGTCTTTGCGCGTTGATGGTTCACCCCCCCATAATTACGCCATGTTGCCTCGCATCTTGCCCGCTCCCATCGATACCACGGCCGCCGACGGCGGTCGCCGCCGTAGCTCCACGCTTCTTGTGAGAGCCCCTGCGGTTACTCGGGCTCACGGCAACCGTGACACAGGGGAACTGACGTGAAGCGCTACGACCCTGGCCCGGCACACACGCCCATGCGGGTCTGCATCCTCTCCGACACGCACCGCTTTCTCGACCCCCGCGTGGCGTCCGCGGCCACCGGCGCGGACCTCATCATCCACGCCGGCGACCTGTTCGAAGCAGAGGTCCTACGGCAACTTGGGCAGCGTGGGCGCCGGGTCATCGCCGTAGCGGGCAACAACGACAGACCCGATGTGTGGTCAGACGATGAGCACGACTGGCTCGAGACGCTGCCCCAGGCGGCCGCCATCCCGCTGCCCGGGGGGCTGGTCTGCGTGGAACACGGCCATCGCTTCGGCAACCACCCGCCGCACCACCGGCTGCGCGAGAGTTACCGTGACGCACGCCTGATCATCTACGGGCATACGCACATCCAGGTGCTGGACACGGAGCAGACCCCTTGGGTGCTCAACCCGGGTGCCGCGGGCAACACGCGCACGCATGGCGGCCCGAGTTGCGCTATTCTCCGCATCGACGCTGAGAAAAACTGGGACATCGAACTACTCAAGTTTTCCTACGTCACCCCGGCTGCGCTCGCGTCGTCGTCTTGACCGTCTGGGCCGAAATCGTGAATCCCGTGACGACGGGTATCCCCGCTCTGCTCATCCCCGAGGCGACTGTACCACCCGATCCCGCAAGTAGACGGGCTGAGCCGCTTCGACATCCACGCATTCTCCGCGCGCGAATCGAACGGCAGCCAGACGGGCTACCGCACCGGCGCGGGGATGACAGTCGGGCAGCGTGCCAGCGAGACGCGCGCCAAAGCGTTCAGTGAGCGCATCCGCATACGCAAGCCAGCCGGAGCCCGCACCAAGCCACAGCCCACCCCCCGGCATCGGCGCGGCACTCGGCGCGCAAACGCACTCCTCACACTCGGCTTCGGCTAGCCCGCTCTCACCCCGCCGGTAGAGCCCGGCATAGACCTCGCCCATGCGGGCATCGAGCGCTGCCGCGACCGCATCCGCACTCGCTTCCTGCATGGCTTGCTGCGCCAGCGCGGCCAACGTAGAGACCGGCAGCAGCGGCAATCCGGTGGCGAGCGCTAACCCCTGTGCTGCGGCTGTGCCGATGCGCACGCCTGTGAACGACCCGGGTCCGCGACCGAATGCGATCGCGTCAATGTCAGGCAGGCGCAGCCCGCCCTCACGGAGCAGACTGTCGATCATTGGCAGGATCAGCGCGGCGTGGCGCTGCGGCGCGATCGCGAAGCGCTCCGTCACCTCTCCATCGAGGTAGAGCGCGGCGGAGCAGGCGTCGGTAGAGGTTTCGAGGGCGAGCAGGCGCATGCGGTAAAGTTTACAGGCTGCGTAAGAAGGCTTCCGCCTCCGCGCCGTCGCGCGTGACGGGCATGGGCGGCAGGCTGTCGAGGAAGTACCGGCCGTAGGACCGGCTGGTGACACGCGGATCGCACAACACCAGCACACCGCGATCCTCGACGTCGCGGATCAGCCGGCCCGCGCCCTGCTTGAGCGCAATGACGGCCTGCGGCACTTGATGGTCGATGAATGGGTTGCGCCCCTGCGCGCGCAGGGCTGCACTGCGCGCCTCAAGCACGGGATCACCCGGGGCAGCAAAGGGCAGTTTGTCGATGACCACGCAGGAGAGCGCCCTCCCGCGCACATCCACTCCCTCCCAGAAGCTGCTGGTGCCCAACAGCACCGCGTCACCTGCTTCCCTGAACAGCGTCAGCAGCTCGTGACGCGGCGCAGTGCCCTGCACGAGCACGCGCCGCGCGATGCGGCCCTCGAGTTCGCTCGCGGCGATCTCCATCGCCCGGAAGCTCGTGAACAGGAGGAACGTCCCCCCGGGGTTGGCTTCGATCAGCGGCTGCACGCACGCGACGACAGCCTGCGTGTAAGCAGCGTGGTCAGGATTCGGCAGACCGGCCGGCAGATACAGCAACGCATGGTGGGCATAGTCAAACGGGCTGTCCCAGCGCCGCGTGACCACCTCGCCAATGCCCAAACGCGTCGTGAAGTGAGAGAAGTCCTCACCCACGGCGAGCGTTGCCGACGTGAACACCCAGCCGACCGGAAGTCGGTCGAGGTATTTCCGAAATACGGGCGCGATTTCCAGAGGCGAGGCGTGCAGGTGAAAGCCCTGCCCGGTCGTCTCGTACCAGTGGACCAGATTCTCACCCGGCGCATCGAGCGTCGCCAGCAAGCCTTGCGCGCTAGCCGCACGGCGGTGGCAGGTCTGCAGGCCGGTGCTGCGTGTGCTGGCCTCATCGAGCCACTCGACCAGTGCTGCGAGCCCCGTCGCCAGCGACCCGCACGCATCGGTCACCTCGCGCGCACCACGACCAGGTGGCCAGGCTGCACGGTGCGGATCACTGCCCATAGCCCCCCGCAGGTTCAGCACTTCAGCCGGCAGGCGCTCGGCCAGCTCAATCAGCCCCCGCATGTCCGGTGCCCCGGCCAGCGTCTCGGCGATGACATCCTCGAACAAGTCCAGCAGGCTGCGGCTGCTGAGTGACTCGCCGAAAAAGCGCGTGGCGATCTCCGGCAACTGATGCGCCTCGTCGAGAATAATCCCGTCAACCTTGGGCAAGAGCTCCCCGAAGCCCGTCTCCTTGAGGGCGAGGTCTGCGCAGAACACGTGGTGGTTGATGACCACCACATCGGCATCGAGCGCGGCGCGGCGTGCCTTGACCACGAAGCAGCTTGCGTAGTGCTCGCACTCCTGGCCCAGGCAGTTGTCCGTGGTGGAGGTCACCCGGAACCATAACCGGTGATCCTCGGGCAGATCGGTGAACTCTGCGCGGTCGCCCGTAGCGGTCACGGCACACCAGTCGCTGACCCGACGCAGCATGGGCGCGTCCGGCTGACCCCGCTGGAGCGCCTCGGCCTCGGCACGCAGCAGACGGTGCCAGCACACGTAGTTCGCGCGACCCTTGAGCAGGACGGCCTTGCGGCCGACACCCAGCGCGTGCGCGAGCGTGGGCAGATCTTTCTTGAACAGCTGGTCCTGCAGATGCTTGGTGGCGGTTGACACGACGACGCGCCCGCCACTGAGCAGCGCCGGCGTCAGGTAGGCGAAGGTCTTGCCGGTGCCGGTGCCAGCCTCGGCGACGAGCACCTCGCGCCGGGATAGTGCCTGTGCAACAGCCTCGGCCAGCTCGATCTGCGCCGCTCGTGGCGCGAAGCCGGGCAAGGCGCGGGCCAGCGCCCCGCCGACACCGAGGATCTCGGCGAGGTCCGCAGAACCTTCCAAATCCGTCGTCAAACCGACGCCCTCGGCTGAAGCCGCAGGCGCGTGGGGCCATCAGTTAGCCCGTCGCAACACTGGTCGGCAGGGTTCGACTTACCACGCCCCAACCTCCCCGGCAGAGATGCGTGCGGTGCAGACGGCGGCCGGCGGGCACAAGGCAGCACCCAGCGGATTGTGCGATCCCAAAAACGCCGGGTGTTCAAAACAAAAAGACGGCAGAGCGCGTTGCTGAGATGCTCTGCCCGGCTGCCGAGGCGAGTGGAAGCAGCGGCGACGACCGGAAGGACGGCAGGCGCAGCATCACCCGTGAGCCGCACGGTCTGCCATCAAACACACGCAACGGCTGGGCTCGACGCCCGGGCGGTTGAGACCACCGGCGCGGCGGTTCACAGCCCACCGGACACACTGGATGCCCGCTGCCGTGCGTCGGACGCACCCGCCGCATCGCCCATCTTCTGCCGGGCCTCGGCGATCAGCAGCCAGTTCTGCACGATGAGCCCTTTCTCGCCTTTGGCAAAGCTGTTGGACTTCTTGGCCATTTCCTCTGCCTGCTGATAGCGTCCCTGCTGCAGGCGGATGCGCGACAGCCGATGCCACAGGTGGGCATCATGCGGCGCGGCGCGCAGGCCGCGCTCGACGCTGCTCGCGGCGCGGTCGAGGTCGCCCTGCTGCTGGTACTGATCGGCGGCCGTCAGCATGCTGACCACCACTGGATTGGTAGGGGCCGCCACGGGCGGTGCCTGGATGGCCGGGGCAGACGGTGTGACGGCGCTCCCCGCTGCGCCAGGGGGCGCGGGTGGGATCGCGGAACGCCCGTCCGGGATGCCCGGCAGGGTCGTGATACCCTCGACCGGCGGCAATGGCTGCGGTGCCGACAAGCGCTCCGGCAGCCGCTCGGGGCGCCCGATGCGCGATTCCCCGAGCGGAATGACCTGCGGCTCCTCGGGTTTGGGCGCCTGGACCACGGGCGGCAGCGTCCGTTCGACGGGTGCCGGCGGCTTCGCGGGCGGTGCCGTGGCGCACCCCGCCAAGGCCAGGGACCCGACGAGCGTCGTCCGTGCAATCGCATGCCAGCAGCCGGCCAGTCCGGTTAACTGCCTTTCCCCGTGGGCTCTATGCCCTGTTTCCTGCGTTGACATGTCGTCCTGTGGTTCGTTTGATCAGTAGACGGGGGTGTCTTCCGTCGGTGTGACTGGCGCGCTGGCTTCCTCAGTGACTGCGCTGCAATCGCGTCTGCGCTCCGCTGCCAAGGTCGCGACGGACACCGGCAACGTGGTGCCATAGTGGCAGTTTTCGGCGAGAAACACTCCGCTCGAAGGGTCGGCCTTGGCCCATTTTATGCCATCGGGTTCGCTCAGTTGAAGCGGCCCGGTCTGCATGTCCTTCCACAGCGCCGCCCACAGGCGCATGGCCCCGGCGGCACCGGACATGCCGATGGGTTGGTTGTCATCACGTCCGATCCAGGCCACGCCGACATGCTCACCGCTGAAGCCGGCGAACCAGCTGTCGCGCAAGTCGTCCGTGGTCCCCGTCTTGCCGGCGACAGTCAGCCCGGCCGGCAGCAGCTTGGGCAGTTCCTTGGCCGTACCGGAGGTCGCAACTTCGCGCAGGGCGTAGTTCAAGAGAAAGTCCGCGTCGACCGGGACGGCCTGCTCCACCTGCAGTGGATAGCGCTGGAGGATCTCGCCCGCCTGATTGACCACCGCGAGGATGGCGCGCAGCTGCGAACGGTATCCACCGGCGGCGATCGACTGGTACATCTGCAGCACTTCGATAGGCGGCAGCTCCGCTGCACCGAGGAATAACGACGGGTAAGGATTGAGCTCGCCGTCCACGCCGAGTGCACGCAGCGTTTCGATCACGTTGCCCACGCCCACCTGCAGCCCGAGGCGAACCGTCGCCACATTGTAAGACTGGGCCAGGGCCTTGATGAGCGGCACGACGCCGTGGAAGCGCTTGTCGTAGTTCTTGGGTGCCCAGGGCTCACCCACCCGCTGCGGGATCACGAGCTCCGAGTCATCGAGCAGGGAGACCAGTGAGAACTGGTCAGGTCGTGCCAGCGCTGTCAGATAAACGGCGGGCTTGACCAGCGAGCCGATCGGGCGGCGCATGTCGGTGATCCGGTTGAAGCCGGCATAGCGCACGTCGCGCGCGGCAACCACCGCTTTGATCTCGCCCTGTTCGACGGATGCCACGACAAGCGCGCCCTGCAGCGTTTCGGGCTTCATGCGCCGCTCCTTTTCGAGCTTGGCGAGCTGGTCCACGACCGCCTTTTCGGCCTGCTCCTGGATCTGCGGGTCCAGCGTGGTGAAGATGCGCAGCCCTTCGCTGCGCAGGTCTTCGTCACGGTAGTCGCGCTTGAGCTGACGCCGCACGAGCTCGAGGAATCCCGGGAACGGCGTGACGCCGGACGGAGGCGTCTCCGTGACGCCGAGCGGGCGCGCCTTGAGCGCCTCGGCCTGCTCGGGCGCGAGTGACCCGCCCTGCGCGAGCGTGTCAATGACCAGGTTGCGCCGCGTCAGCGCCCGTTCCGGATGCCGCCGCGGGGAATAGTAGATTGCCCCCTTGACCATGGCGACGAGCAGTGCGAGCTGCTCAGGCTCGAGTTCATTGAGACGCCGCTGGAAATAGAACTGGCTGGCGAGACCGAAACCGTGGATCGCACGTTGCCCGTCCTGCCCCAGATAGACCTCATTGAGGTAGACCTCGAGGATTTCGTCCTTCGGGTAACGCCGCTCGAGCAGCAGCGACATGATCGCCTCGTTGAGCTTGCGCCGAACGGTGCGCTCGTTGCTCAGGAAGTAGTTCTTGACGAGCTGTTGGGTCAGGGTGCTCCCGCCCTGCACGGTGCGACCCGCACGCAGGTTGGCCCAGAAGGCGCGGAAGATCGACCTGGGGCTGACCCCGCGGTGCTCGTAGAAGTTGCGGTCTTCCATCGCGAGCAGCGCCTCGACAAGCAGGGGTGGCACCTCGTCCAGCTTGACGAGTACCCGGTCTTCGTTGTGCTTGGGGTAGATATTGGCGATGTGCAGCGGGTCGAAGCGCGCGAGCGACACCTCGCCTCCCCCCTCCAGGCTCTTGATCTCCACCACGGCCCTGTTGGCGATGCCGATCGACAGCAGGTGCGGCGGCTGCTCCTCGTCCGGAAACCGAAAGCCGCGTGCATGCACGGTGAAGCGGCCCGATTGAACTGCGTACTCGCCAGGCCGCTGGGGGGTGGCGGTCTTGGTGTAATTCAGCATCCGCAGCTCGTCCTCGAGTGCCTTCGCGGTCATCGGCTTGCCGACGAACAGCTCCAACGGCCTCGCATAGACCCGCGCCGGCAACTCCCAGCGCTTGCCCTCGAACTGCAGGGTGATCTGCCTGTCCAGATCCATGATGTAGGGCACCGTCGCTGCGACCAGCACGATGCCAATCAGCAGCATTCCGGCAAGCAAGGCCCACAGTCGGCGCCGCGGCCTCGCAGCGGGCCGCGAAGGGGGATCGGGTGAAGTCATAGGCGGGGACGAGACAGACTACGAAATGGGTGGGGAAGCGCGTTGCTATCCAAGGTGACGACGGTGCCCTATCATGACACAACTTCAGCGCAAAAGTGATCATCGACATAGCCGTGAACCCTGAACAGCATCAACAACTTATTCGGTCGCTGTGCGAACGCCGGCCCTTTCCCCATGCAGTGCGCGACGTCCAGCTCGTCGAGACGCACATCTCCTCCGTGCTGCTCACGGGTGACTACGCCTACAAGTTCAAGAAGCCGCTCGACCTTGGCTTCCTCGACTTCTCGACGCTCGAGAAGCGCAGGCACTGCTGCGAGGAGGAGGTGCGACTCAACCGCCGGCTCGCACCCCGCATCTACCTCGACACCGTGGCCGTGACGGGTACGCTCGACGACCCGCGCATCGGCGGTGAGGGTGAGGCGCTGGAATACGCCGTGCGAATGCGCCAGTTCGACCAGTCGCAGCTGCTCTCGCGCCTGCTCGCCGAGGGCGCGGTTGACTCAACTATGATCGACGCGCTCGCCGAGCGCATCGCCCGCTTCCACGCAGAGATTGCCGTCGCGCCGGATGACAGCGACTTCGGCACACCGGAAGTCGCCTACTTCCCCATGGCGCAAAACTTCGATCAGATCCGGCCGCTGCTCGACGACCCCGCGCAGCTCGCGCAACTGGAACGGCTTGCCGCCTGGACCCGGGCGCGCTACGCGTCACTCAGCCCGCTACTGGCCGAACGCAAGCAAGGTGGCTACATCCGCGAGTGTCACGGCGACATGCACCTCGGCAACATGACGCTGTTCGAAGGCGAAATCGCGATCTTCGACGGCATCGAGTTCAACCCGCACCTGCGCTGGATCGACATCGTGAGCGAGATCGCCTTTCTCACCATGGACCTGGCCGACCGCGGTGCGGCCCAACTCGCGCAGCGGCTGCTCAACCGCTACCTGGAGACGACCGGCGACTACGCGGGTGTCGCGCTGCTGCGCTTCTATCAAGTTTACCGGGCGATGGTGCGCGCCAAGGTGTCGAGCATCCGCCTGCATCAGAGCGGGCTGCCTGCCAGCGAGCGCGACGCCATCCTGCGCGCCTACCAGAGCTATGCGGACCTCGCCGAGCGCTTCACGCAAGTGCAATCGTCCTGCCTGCTGCTGATGCATGGGGTGTCCGGCAGCGGCAAGTCGCACGTCAGCGAGGCGCTCGTCGAAGCGCTGCCGGCGCTGCGCATCCGCTCGGACCGCGAGCGCAAGCGACTGTTTCCCGACGCCGACGCCACGGGCGCGCTCAACAGCGGTCTGTATGGCGCCGATGCAACGGCGGCGACTTACGCGCGACTGCTTGATCTCTCGCGGGCGCTGTTGGCGGCTGGACACTCGGTGATCGTGGATGCGACCTTCCTCAAGCGCTCTCAACGCCAACCGTTCCAGGCGCTGGCCGCTGCCAACCAAATCCCCTGCCTGATCGTCAGCTGCACGGCACCACCGGAGACCCTGCGTCACCGCATCGCAGAACGCGCCGCACGCGGGAGCGACGTCTCGGATGCCAACGCGACGGTGCTAGACTACCAGCTGGCTCACAGTGAGCCATTGGGTGACGACGAGCCCCACGTGGTTCTCGGCCCGGAACAGGCCGCAAACACGGTCTCATTGCCTGAGATCATCCGCGACCGGCTGAAATCGTTGTAATCTTCAAGTCATCCATTTTCGAAATCCACACAAGCCCAGGAGAATCCTCATGCAAAAACGGCTGCTCTCCACCTGCTGTGCCCTGTCGCTCTGTATCGCCGGGCCAGCCGCCGCGGACACGGTGATCAAGTTCAACAGCAGCCAGAAAGGCGCACTGGAACAGATGGCGATCAAGGACGGCAAGGTGCTGATCTCGTCTTCGCAAAGCCCCGGGCGCATCGTGATGGACACCGGCGCGCAAAAGATGGTCATGATCAACGACAAGGATAAGAAGTTCATGGAAATGGACGAGAAGTACATGGAGCAAAGCGCCAATCTCATGAACCAGATGCGCCAGCAGATGATGTCGCAGCTCCAGAACCTCCCACCTGAGCAGCGCAAGGCCGTCGAGCAGCAGATGGGCATCGCGGCCACCCCGCCCAAGCCACCCGAAGTCACCATCAAGGCAACCGGGCAGACAAAGACGGTCAGCGGAGTCCCGTGTGAAATCCACGAAGTCATGACCGACGGCAAAAAAAGCATGGAAGCCTGCATGGCCACGCCCGAGGCGGCGAAGATCAACGTCAGCGACTACGCGACGCTGAAAAAGATGCAGGCCTTTTCGCAGACCATGATGAAGAAATCCGTGGCGATGGGTGGCGGCGGTTCCAACATGCCCAAGGAGCTGTTCCCCAGCCTCGAGGGCCTGCCCATGGAGCTGAAGGACATCCAGAACAACTTCACGATGACCATTACCGCGGTGGAGTCTGCCTCGCTGAACGCCAAAGACTTCCTGCCCGGAGACGGTTACCAGAAGTTCGACCCCATCCAGCAGATGCAGCAGATGCAACAGCAAAAACAACAACAAGCGCCAGCGCCTGCCCGCTGAACGCCCACCCTGAGGGCCGGCACCCCTCACCGGGTGCCGGATCCTCAACGATCCGCTTTAGAACTTTGCAGGGGTAGATGGATGCACCCCGCTCCCCTCGTTTGTGACCCGCGCGCGAACACGACACTCACGGCATGACACGGTTGCGCGGCACACCGTCGAGAAACGCGGCTATGTTCAGCGCGATTTCCTCGACGAGCTTCTGCCGGGACGTTAGCGTTGCCCACGCCATGTGTGGCGTGATGAGCAGGTTGCGGCGGGGCCGCGCGAGCAGGACGTGATCCGGGGGCGGAGGCTCGACGCTCAGCACATCGAGCGCCGCGGCCTCGATGACGCCCTGATCGAGAGCCTCGGCGAGTGCCGCCTCGTCCAGCAGGCCGCCGCGCGCCGTGTTGATGAGCCATGCCGTGCGCTTCATGCGGGAAAGCGTCTCAGCATTGATCAACCGCGCCGTATCCGGGGTCAGCGGGCAATGCAGGCTCAAGATATCCGCACGCGCAAAGACCTCTTCCAACGGCAGTCTGCCCGGGCGCGGCGCCTGTCCCTTGCGCTCGGCGATGAGCACCTCCAGCCCGAAGGCCGGCGCGATCGCAGCGACCGCCCGCCCCAGATCCCCGTAGCCGACGATGCCGAGCGACCTGCTCGCCAGATCCGCAACCGGAAAATCCAGCAGACAGAAGCTATCTGAACGCGACCACGCGCCCGCCCGGACGAGATCCCGGTAATCACACACGCGATGCGCGAGCGATAGGATCAGCGAATAGACGTGCTGCGACACCGCACGTGTCGAATAGCCGCGTACATTGCAAACCGGTATGCCGAGCTCCGCCGCGGCCACGAGGTCCACATTGTTGGTCCCGGTCGCGGCGATGCAGACCAGCGCCAGTGAACGTGCCCCCTCCAGTGCCCTGCGATCGAGTACCACCTTGTTCGTCACCACCACCTCGGCATCGACGATGCGCGGCGCAACCTCCTCCGGCCGCGTCACCGCAAACGCCTCCCAACGCTCTACCACGCGGTCGAGCGAGGCATAGTCGATGTCGCCCCGATCAAAGGTATCGCGATCCAGAATCACACCGCGTGACAATCTGGCCATGTCATCACCTCTTTCATTCGTCTGCCCACCACACGCATGCGCGCCTGACCTTTACCTCACGCGGAAACTTTACACGACACTGGAAAACGTGGCGCGCAAACCGCTAGAATCCGCGCTCTGTCGCTCGCGATGCCTGGTCAGGCATGCGAGTGTCGAGTCGGAGAGGTGCCGGAGTGGTCGATCGGGACGGTCTCGAAAACCGTTGTACGGCTTGCCGTACCGAGGGTTCGAATCCCTCCCTCTCCGCCACCCCTACCGTCCCTGTGTTGCATCCGTAAAGCTGCCCGAATCCATCCGAGCCGCTGTGGCGGTTTTCAGGCGGATCCCCTCGATGTCGGCGCTTTCACAAGTCCGTCTCGCCTGCGAACCCAACTCAGTCATCCGCCAGTTCGCACGTTGTCGGTTTTGCCTGCAGCCGGAATCGGTAGCGCTTGCCCTGTGGCACGAGGACGTGGTGAACGGTGGCATCCGCAGTCGTGAAGCGCACGACGAGGTCGCGTTGCCTGCGGCATACCTTAGGCGCGCCTTTGTGGGTCGAACACTGCTTCCAGCCGCCCAGGGATTCGGAGTAGCTCACGGTTCCGTCCCCTTGTTCCTGCACAACCACGTTGGCCGCACCTGCGTCGATCGCTGCTTGGTACTGCGCTTCCGTGATGGCTTCGCACGGCCTGAATTGGCCGAGGATGGAGGGTTCGCAACCCGCTGCAAGGAGCGAGCAGCCGCCCATGAGGAGGCGTTGCCAGAGTGGAATATCAGTACGAACGGGCATGAACCTGCTCCATTGCTTGCGACCCGCCTCAACAAGGCGAGCAGACCGCCTGTCGCGAGCAAAATCCAATATCTAGGACAGTCTGAGCGCTGGAGCGAGAAGTTCTTGGCCAATGCGTGAGCTGGATCGCTCTCTTTGAGACGGAACCGTCTCCTGGCGCCGCGGGGCACTGGACGATCGGTAGGGACACGCATTTTTGTTTCAGCGCTCGAGGTGGGTGCATCGTTACCGCGCCGCGGCGCACGAGATCATCGAGCGCTACACCACCGTTGACAAGAGTAACCCCACGGCAAACCGTGGGGCCACTCTGGCGGTCAGGAGCCGGTCAGCCGTAGACCATCACCGGGCCGATCTTGCAATAGCCGGCGATGCCAATCGGCTTGCCTTCGCAGCTGTCCAGGGCGACGACCGTGACGACGAGGTAAAACACATCACCACAGCCGCCTCCGCCACCTTCGAACCAGTCACCGGGGAGATCGAAAGTGACGCAGTCTGGTTGGGGGTCGCAGTTGTCCATCGGGATGATCTTGGTCATCTTCTTTTCACTCGCCGGCCCCACGCCCTCGGCTGCAACGGACACGCACCACTTTCCGCACAGCAGTTTCTTGATCGCAGCGCCCAGTTCCACACAAACCTCGACCACGTATTTTTGGTCGCGGTTGATGACTGTCGTCGGCTCATGTGCCGGCAACTCGAAAAGGTCCACACTCATGGTTGCGGTCAGCGCATCACAAAACCGCCTTGGTACTTCAACAGTGCACTCGTAGCTCATCTTGATTGTCTCCGGTTAGACCACTTTTTCGGAACCCGACTCGGTAATGCACTGCGTCGGGTCCTTCTTCGCTCACGCCGGATATCGGCATTTGCTTGAGTGACAAATTACCGAAGCGCAATTAACGGCACGTTGGGCGCGAATTAGGACGCGATGAAGCAAACGGTTAACCGGGACAAGAATCCCCAAAAAAAGCTCATGATGAGCGCTGCTTGGACGAGCGTCAATCTTGTGAAAGCGACAATTGGCGAAGGGAAGGAGATTGACGAATCGAGATGGATTAACCCGGGCATAGGCCGCCACTGGCCATCCGGACGGGAGGTCCACTACTCGGAAAACCGAGTAACTGAGAACGTCGGACGGAAAGTCTAAATCCGGACCGCGCGGATGCATAGACTACAACCTTCAAACCCCTTGCGGTGCAGATCCACCAACACGTCTTCGATCGGGTAGAGGCGACACGGTGGGCAGCGAGGCGCTAAGAACAGGACGGACGCTAGAGATGACGCTCGCAACGCGCAGCGATCTCAGCGATGAGCCGTAAGTTAATGTTGAGATGCGAAAATGAAACAGCGCACGGTGCAAGCCAGCGCTTCGCCGGTACGGCGTATTAATTGACTTACGGTGTCTCTTGGTGAATGGGCGTCCTTACGCTCAGACCACCTGCAACAGCGGAATGTCCGCCACTGTCAACGCGGTGGGGTCGCCCGCGACGTGGGCAAATAGGCGGACCCGGTACAAGCCGGGGCTTAGCGAGGGGGGCTGATGTTGACCCGTCCTCGCTGGATTCCAGACTCCGAAAACCACAATTCGAGCGACACGTTGTCTGTGACGCAGCGGTTCGTGGCGAGGTCGTGTATGGCGAGCGTCACCTGGACGGGCCAGCCCGGCGGGGTGTATCCCTCACGCTCCGGGGTACGGAGCCATACGTCGAATTCGACGGTCAGCGGCCGGTCACTCAGCACCGAATCATCAAAGCGCTGTTCCGGATAGCCGACCGTGCGGTTGCCAGAGTCGTCGGTCACCTCGACGCGCTGTACCGCCAGGGCGGGCGGCCGCGTCTCAATTGGCTCGGCTTCAGGTGGCCGGCCCAGGGCCTCCTCCACTGCGCCGACCGTGCCTGCCGAGGCGGCAAAATCGCCGAGAATGTCATGCACGTGATTCAATACCCACCGACACAGACCGTCGCCTTCGATGCCGGGCCATTCCTGGGTCTCGTTTGCCTCGATATGGTCAGCATACGTCCGGTAAGAAATGCGCGTTCGAGTGAAGTCTTCGTCCAATTCCTGCTTGTGCTGGAATGAGACGTAAAACGATGCGAACTCCTCCCATCCGTCTTCCGTTCTTGAATTACTAGGGTGCCGCTGGAACGGTATCACGTTGGTCGCACCCCGAGGCTGCGTTGGCACGGACAAGAATTGTACCTTATCGGCCGCCGCCTTGATCCACGCATCGATCAGGGCTAAAGGTACCGGCCTGCCATCGTTTTTTAACTGCTCGCACAACCAGTCGGCATTGGCGGCGGCAAGATCAGCGTACGTGCGGATGCCGTGGCCGTTGAGCCAGCGTTCACGCGCTGGACCTATGTCCTTGATACGAGTCAGATCATCGTTCATGACGCCCCTCGCCAATCGAATGTTCAGCGGTATTCGCAACCTTTAGTAGATTCATTCTCCAAAACGCAAATTAGGGCATGGTTAGGTTTCGATTAGCGGCAGGTGTAAATCGGTGGCGCGCGAAATGCGCACGTTGGTTCGATGAGCGCATCTGAGATGGACATGCTGCAGTAGAAACAATGTACCAAGACGTAACCGCGCAGACAGGCGACGGGCTTCGCAGGCTAACCCACAGGGCTACGTTCGTGACTGCCTGCCATCCCCGTCTTGAACTCCACCGCTTTTCGGCTAAGCAGGCGATATTCGTCAGGCAGGCGCGTCCTTCGCCTCAGGCGTTGCGCAGTCTGAGCGGGGTATTACTTGCAGTAGACTGGCTGTTGGCTATCGCATCATGGAGATTCTTGATCCGCTCGAAAAGCGCACTGGTTTCCGCCGCCGGCTTGAGCCCGAATTCCTTTTGCAGTACCTCCGCGCAGACCTGATACTGACGCAGTGCGAGATGCCTCTGACCCATGCGCGAAAAACATTCCATCAAACGCCGGTGGGCGAGCTCATCAGCAACATCTGCCGCCAGGATCTTGCGGTTGGACTCAACGCACGCCTCATAAGATCCCCTGCGGAATTGGCAATCGCTGAGCTTGCGCAGCGCCTCGAGTTGGCGCGCGCGGAAATTCTCGCGCAGATCGGATGTCCATTCTTCGTACAAATCCTCCGCAAGGAAATCTCCCTGATAGAGCTGTTCAGCCAGGGATAACTGTTCTATCGCCGCGTCGATCTGATCGAGCGACTCATACCGCGCGGCGGTTTTCAGGCAGCGGTCGAACGCTTCGATGTCGACCCAGATATCGAGATCGGGATTCAACAGGTAGCATCCGTCCTGAAACAACACGTGAAGGAACTTCGCGCCTTCCCTCTTGAGCGACTGGCGCAGTCCGTAAACCGCCACGTTGAGGTTATTGCGCGCATTGCCTTCTTCGAGATCCGGCCAGAAGCGGTCCATCAGGACCTCCTTGGGCACCGGCGCGGTGCGGTTGACGATGAGGTATTTGAGCAACTGCTTGGCTCGCCCCTTGGGCCACGACAGGATCGGTTCCTGGTCCTGGTAGATGCGAAACGCCCCGAAGCAGTAAACATCCAACTTGGCAACCGGGCGGCGATCAGGCTCGCCCTCTTCCCCAACAGCTTTGGCTGGGGCGGACTGACGTGGCTGCTTCGACGACTGTGCCGCCAACTCGGAATAGGGCCCGACGCCTCGATTCGTGACCTGATCCTGCGTCGCGCTGTCGGTCAGTGATGATGTGAGCCAGCGCTCCAGACGCCTCCAGCAACGTCGGATGACGGTCACCTCGTCGTGGCTGCTTCCGGACTGCCCCGCCGGCCCCCAACCGCCCCGGTGAGGGTCCGACGGACCGCAGATTTCCAGCAGATTCAGCGCCAAGGTCAACTGCTCTGCGAGGCACTGGTTGTTCACTTGCGCCTGCTCACAAAGCCGGCGATGCCACGCGAGTCCCAGCTGGTTGTTGAGAATCGATTGACACACGTGCATCGCGTGCTCGAGCACGACACGCCTCGGAGACGGCGGTAGCGCGAGGCAATCGCGCCGCAATGCCTGGAGCAACTTGAGCAGCTCCTCCTCGCGAGGCTCGAGCACCGATTGACGCGCGGTCGGCTCCCCCACCCGTGAACACGCCTGATCTGCTGGTGTGCCGGTCGGCTTTGTCATGGAGCTCTCCTCTGCGATCAGTGGCTGATCCGACGTTGCCAACCAAGGGTTGTGTCCGTCAAGTTGTGCAAAAAGGGTGGCATGGTCGAGGTTGTCTCACTGGCCGGCTAGGCGACGGCTCTTGGCAGTTCCTTTCTCTGTTCTGCGAGCAGGCTCATGTTGAGGTAGCGGCTGTCCTCCAGCCAGGC
>CAYSFW010000004.1:0-19327 GCA_964430355.1 uncultured Thiotrichales bacterium | reverse complement strand
TGATCGTGCTGTCGGGTTGCCAGCGTGCGGGCGACCGCCGGCCCGTCGCCCGCGCGCTGGGAACCCGACAGCACGAGCGCCAGCCCGAGCGTGGCGAATGCACGCAACCACAAGCGCTGGGGGTACCGTAAAAGGGGGGGCAGCACCACGCACGCATGACCGGTACATTCGCCGCGCAGCGCGGGATTGTAGATGCAACCGGCCGCTCGGACCGTATACACGTCGCGAAAGCTAATCTGCTGCGCCAGGTACACATTCATACAGTCATGTCCTCTTCCCCGCTTGCGGGGGAGAGGGCATGAATCGATCAATGTCTCCCTGACGCGGCAGGTGCGCTTTCGCGAAGTGTTTACGGTTCGCGCTGCCGGTTGCGGGTACAATCCTGCGCATCCCGGCGAATGTACCGATCCTGCCCGCGTGACGCTGCCCCACCTTCTACCGTACCCCTGGCGCTTGTGGTTGCTGGCATTCGCCACGCTGGGGCTGGTGATCGTGCTGTCGGGTTGCCAGCGTGCGGGCGACGGGCCGGCCGTCGTGCGTTTTTGGGCCATGGGGCGGGAGGGCGAGCTCGTTCAGCGGCTCCTGCCGGATTTCCACCGGCGCCACCCCGACATTCGCGTCGAAGTCCAGCAGATCCCGTGGAGTGCCGCGCACGAGAAGCTGCTCACCGCCTTCGTCGGCGAGCACATGCCCGATGTCTTCCAGCTCGGCAACACCTGGATTCCCGAGTTCGTCGCGCTCGGCGCGCTCGCACCGCTCGACGAGCACATCGAGTCGGCCCGCGCGGATCTGTTCCCCGGCGTGCTGGAAACCAACGTCCTCGTCGGGCGCACCTGGGCGATGCCCTGGTACGTCGATACCCGGGTCCTGTTCTATCGCAAGGACATGCTGGAGAAGGCGGGGTACGCCGCGCCACCACGCACCTGGCGAGACTGGCTCGAGGCCCTGCGGGGGATGAAGGCCGCTGCGGGGCCTGGTCGTTACGCGATCCTGCTCCCGGTCAACGAATGGCAGGTACCGGTGATCCTGGCGCTGCAGGCCGGCTCGACGCTCCTTCGCGACGGTGACCGTTATGGGGATTTTCGCGGCGAGGCCTTCCGACGGGCCTTCGAGAGCTACCTTGAGCTGTTCCGCGACGGACTGGCGCCGCCGCCGGGTGATGCGCAGGTCGCGAACCTGTATCAGGAGTTCGCGCGCGGATTCATCAATGTTTACATTTCCGGACCCTGGAATATCGCAGAATTTGCGCGCCGCTTGCCCGCGACCCTGGCGACAGAATGGAGTACCGCGCCCCTTCCGGGGTCGGGTGAGGTCTACCCCGGCCGGTCGCTGGCAGGCGGCGCCAGCCTCGCGCTGTTCAAGGGCAGCGCCCACCCTGAGGCCGCCTGGCGGCTAATCGAATTCTTGAGCGAACCCCAACAGCAGATCGAGTTCTACCGGTTGAGCGGCGACCTGCCGTCGCGCATGAGCGCCTGGCGCGCCGCTACACTCGATCAGGACAAGTACGCACGGGCGTTCTGGCTGCAACTGCAGTCGGTGGCCTCGACCCCCAAGATTCCCGAGTGGGAGCGCATCAGCGACCTCATCGCCCGCCATGCCGAGCGGGCGATCCGCGGCAGCGTGTCGGTAGATGAGGCCCTGGCCGACCTAGACCGCGATACGGATCGTGTGCTCGAAAAGCGTCGCTGGCTGCTCACGCGGGAGGCGGGTCGATGAGTTCGGCCACGCCCGCGTGGGTGCGGCAGACACAGCCGGCGGTCTGGTTCGTGGCGCCGGCCCTGGCGCTGCTCGCGGTGTTCTTCTTCCTGCCTGTGCTGGGTGCATTGCTGCTCAGCTTCACCGATTTCGACATCTACGCGATCGGGGACCTGTCCACGCTGCGCTTCGTCGGCCTCGACAACTACCTGCGGCTGCTGCAGGAGCCCCTGTTCTGGACTGCGCTGGGCAACACGGCCTACTTCGTGTTGGTCGGCGGGCCGCTGTCGGTGGGTGTCTCGCTCGCTGCCGCGCTGCTGGTCAACGCGCGGCTCGTGCGCTTCAAGCCCGTATTCCGTACCGCGCTGTTCCTGCCGGTGATCACCACGCTGGTGGCCGTGGCGGTGGTCTGGCGCTACCTCTACCACCCGCGCTTCGGGCTGTTCAACCACTTGCTCGGCAGCATCGGGCTCGGCCCGGTGGACTGGCTCGGCGATCCCGCCTGGGCGATGCCGGCCATCATCCTGATGGCGATCTGGAAGAATTTCGGCTTCAACATGGTGATTTTCATCGCCGGCCTGCAGAGCATCCCGGAGCGCCTCTACGAGGCAGCGCGTATCGATGGCGCCCCGGCCTGGCAACAGTTTCGCCACATCACGCTGCCGATGCTCGGACCGACGTTTCTGTTCGTGTCGGTGATGACCATGATCGGCTACTTCCAGCTGTTCGCCGAGCCGTACGTGATGACGCAGGGTGGTCCCGAAAACGCGACCCTGAGCGTGGTGCTGTTGATGTACCAGGAGGGCTTCCGTTGGTGGAACATCGGTTATGCCTCGGCCATCGCCTTCGTGCTGTTTCTCGTCATCCTCGCCGCCACGGCCCTGCAGCTGCGACTGCGTCGGGGGGGCACATGAGCCTGCGCTGGCAGTCGGTGTGGGTGCACGCGGCGTTGATCGCGCTGGCCGTGCTGACCAGTCTGCCGCTGGTGTGGATGGTCTCCGCGTCGCTGATGCCCTCCGGTGAGGCGACCTCGCTGCCGTTGCGCCTGCTGCCGTCGCGCCCGACTCTGGAACACTACGCGGCACTGGTCGGCCGGCTCGACGTGCTGCGCTACGCGTTCAACAGTGCGTTGCTCGCCGCGCTCGTCACGATGATCTCGCTCGCGATCAATGCGCTGGCGGGCTACGCCTTCGCCAAGCTGCGCTTTGCGCACCGTGAGCGGATCTTCAATGGCCTGCTCGCGGCGATGGTCATTCCGGCGCAGGTGGCGATGCTGCCGTTGTTCCTGCTGCTCAAGCAGCTTGGCCTGATCAACACCTATGCCGGGGTGATCATCCCCGGCATGGCAAGCATCTACGGGATCTTTCTGGTCCGCCAGTACGCCCAGTCCATCCCGGAGACGCTGCTCGATGCCGCGCGCATCGACGGCGCCGGGGAGCTACGCATCTTCTGGTCGGTTGCGCTGCCGCTGTGTCGGCCGATTCTCGTGACGCTGGCGATCTTCACGTTCATGGGCACCTGGAACGACTTCATGTGGCCGCTGATCGTGCTGACCGACAACCGCCTGCACACGCTGCCCGTCGCGCTCGCGAACCTCGTCGGCGAGCACGTGCAGGACATTGAGCTGGTGATGGCGGGTGCGGTCGTCACCGTGCTGCCGGTGATGCTCCTGTTTCTGGTTCTGCAGCGTTACTACATCGAGGGACTCGTGCTCGGAGGGTTGAAGGAGTGATGCGCAAGGTACTGTGGCTGGCTACCCTCGCGTGGCTGATGACCCTCGCGGCGCCGCTCTGCGCCCAGGTGCTCGATGACTTCGAGGCCGGCAAGGGGAACTGGACGATCCTCGCCCCGGAGGGCGTCGAGGCCAGCCTGTCGACTGATGCGGGCGCGACCGGCCAGGGCCTGCGGCTCGACTATGCTTTGCCGCATCGCCACGATTTCGTCATTGCGCAGAAGCCCGTGCGGCTGGAGTTGCCTGAGAATTTCGTCTTCACGCTGCGCATCCGCTCCGATCGCCCGCTCTCCGAGCTTGAGTTCAAGCTCATCGATAAGGGCAAGCACAACGTCTCTTGGGCCAAGTTTCCGGTCGTGATGGGTGCAAATCCCAGCGACTGGCAGATGGTCACGCTGAAACGGCGACATTTCTCGCACGCCTGGGGCAGTGGCCAGGCGAGTACCCCGCTTGCCATCAGCGCCATCGAGATCGGCGTGCCCGGTGCCACCAGCCGGCAAGGCAGCATCTGGATCGACGACCTGCAGTTCGTACCGATTCCGCGCAGCGGCTTCGACAAGGCGACGATCAAGGCCTCCAGCGCCGTGAACGGGCAGACGCCCGAGCGCTTGCTGGACGACGATGCGGCCACCGGCTGGCGCAGCGCCGCCGGCACCAACGCCGAGTGGCTGTTGATCGATCTGAAGGACTCACGCCCCTACGACGGCATCACCCTGGACTGGGACGCGGAGGATTACCCCGTCGATTACCGACTGCGCGCCTCCGAGGACGGCGAAACCTGGTCCCTCGTGCACACCGTGATGGCCGGGCACGGCGGACAAGATTTGATATTTTTCCCGCCCCGGCGGGCGCGCTACCTGCGCTTCGAGCTGCTGCGCAGCAGCCGCGGCCAGGGCTTCGCGCTGAAGGCGCTCGAAGTGCGGCCCGAGGAATCCTCGCTCGCCTTCCAGACGCGTCTGGAAATGCTGGCGCGTGGGGCGCCCCGCGGTAACTATCCGCGTTACCTGCTCGGTGAGCAGAGCTATTGGACCGTGGTCGGGCAACCCGATGACACGCACGAAGCCCTGATCAACGAGGACGGGATGATCGAAGTCGGGCAGGGGCAGTTCTCGCTACAGCCCTTTGTGTTCGCCGACGGCGAGCTGGTGAGCTGGGGCAACGTAACGCTCGACCAGTCGCTGGAGGACGGCTATCTGCCCATTCCGTCCGTACGCTGGAAGCGCGATGCGCTGGAACTGACGACCACCGCCTATGCCGACGGCGTGCCGGGCGCGACGCGGCTGTTCGTGCGCTACCGGGTGACGAACCACGGCGGGGCGGCGCGCAAGCTCAGGCTGTTCGTGGCCGTGCAACCGTTTCAGGTCAACCCGCCATGGCAATCGCTCAACGGCCGTGGGGGGCTCACCATGACCTTCGACATGCGCTACGCCGACGGGATGCTGACGGTGAACCGTGAGCGGGCAGTGGTCCCGCTGACCCGGCCGGACCGCTTCGGCGCGGCGGCCTTGCTCAACACCCGCGAGTTCGTGGACTACCTGCGCGCAGGCGATCTGCCGCACGCGAGCGAAGCGCGCGATCCCGACTGTTACGTGGCCGGCGCGTTTGCCTTCGACCTTGAGCTTGGCGCGGGGCAGACACGCGACGTGTTCCTGCTTGCGCCATTCCAGGCCGCGGGCATCCCGCCCCGTGACGAGCTCACGGCGGAGTTCGCCGCCCGACGCCTGGATGCGGTGCGCGAGGCCTGGCGCGCGCGCCTCAGCCGCGTCGACATCCAGGTGCCGCCGGAGGGCGAGGCGCTCATCCAGACGCTCAAGAGCACCCTGGCCTACGTGCTGATCAACCGCGACGACGCGGCCATTCAGCCAGGGTCCCGCGCGTATGCACGGTCCTGGATCCGCGATGGCGCGCTCACCTCGGCTGCGCTGCTGTCGATGGGCTTTACCGACGAGGTGCGCGACTTTATTCGCTGGTACGCGCAGTTCCAACAGCCCGATGGGAGCATCCCCTGCTGCGTGGACGGCAGCGGCCCGGACCTGACGCCCGAAAACGACAGCCACGGCCAGTTCATTTACGCGATCGCGGAGTACTTCCGGTACACGCGCGACCTCGCCCTGGTCGCGGAGCAGTGGCCGCGCATCGAAAAGACGGTCGAGTACATCGACGGACTGCGCCAGCGCCGCATGAACGATGCCTACCGCACGCTGGAGCGCATGGCCTACTTCGGTATGCTGCCGGAGTCCATCAGTCACGAGGGATACGCCTCGGGACCCGTGCACGCCTACTGGGACGCCTTTTTCACCCTGCGCGGTCTCAAGGACGCGGCCTTTCTTGCGCAGTACCGCGACGACCCCGTGCTCGCGGTGCGCTGGCGCACGCTGCGCGACGACTTTGCCGATGACTTGTACAACTCCATCGGTTGGGCAGTCGACAAGCACAAGCTCGACACCCTGCCAGCCTCGGTCGAACTCGGTGACTACGATCCCTCGGCGATCGCCGCCGCCATCGCGCCGCTCGGTGGCAAGGCCCGCCTGCCGGCCGCGCAGCTCCGGCGGACATTTGAGCGCTATGACGAGATCCTGCGCGACCGCCTGAAGCCGGACTCCACCTGGCAGGCGTACGCGCCCTACGAGTTCCGCGTCGCCGAGGCGCTGGTTTACCTCGGTCAGCGCGATCGGGCGCTCGCCGTGATGAATTATCTGTTCGAGGGGCGTCGTCCGCCGGGCTGGAATGCCTTTGCGGAAGTCGTGCACCGCGACGAGCGCGCGCCGCTGTTCGTCGGGGACATTCCGCACACCTGGGTTGGCTCGGATTTCCTGCGTGCGCTGCGCAGTTTCTTTGTCTACGAGCGCGAGGACGACCAGGCCCTGGTGCTCGCCGCCGGGCTGCCGTTCAAGTGGGTCGCGGAAGGCGAGGGGGTTAGGGTAGGCAAACTGCCAACCTGGTTCGGCAAGCTCGACTACCACCTGCGTGTCGATGGGCCGGGCCGGCTGACCATGGATGTGTCGGGCGATCTCGACGTTCCCCCGGGCGGCATCGTTATCGACCCGCCCCTGCCGGCACCGGTAAAGTCGGTGCTGGTCAACGGCAAGGACTTCGCCCCGTCCCGCGCAGGTGGGATCGTCATCCGCTCGGTCCCGGCGAAGATCCAGATCGAGTTCTGACGCCCCTGCGGCGCTACCCCTGCAACACCGACCGTCAACCAGACAAGGACACCGATGATCAACATCCCGCGCGAATTCCCGCTCAGCAACCCGGTCATCCTCAGCAACGGCCGCTACGCCGTCGTGCTCGCGGGAAACGGCGCAGGCGCGTCGGTGTGGCGCGACCTGTTGCTGAACCGCTGGAGTGGCGATGCGGTCGAGGACGCTGGCGGCTTTCACCTTTACCTGCGCGACGCCGCCGACGGTCAGGCCTGGTCGGCGGGGCTGCTGCCCGAGCTGCAGGTGCCAGAGTCGTACAGCGTAAGTGCTTCGCCCGGTGTGGCGGCCGTGCGTACGCGCCAGCACGGCATCGAGAGCGAGTTACAGGTGTGCGTGAGCCCACGTGACGATTACGAGTTGCGGCGGCTCACCCTGCGCAACCTCACGGCACGCCCGCGGCGCATCGAGGTCACCGCCACGCTGGAGGTGGTACTGCACCAGGCGGGCGCCTTCCTGGCCCACCCCGGCTTTTCCAAGTTGTTCGTGCAGACCGAATACGAGGCGGACGCGCAGTGTCTGCTTGCACGCCGCCGTCCGCGGGCGTCTGGCGAGCACTACCCCTGGCTCGGCCTTGCCGTGAGCGGCGCTGCGGTGGAGGGCGTCGAGACGGACCGCATGCGTTTCATCGGCCGCGGCCGCCATCTTGGCTGGCCTGCTGCACTGGATGCGGGCGCGACGCTTTCGGGCACGGTGGGCAACGTCCTCGATCCCGTGTTTGCGCAGCGCGTGATGCTCGATCTGGCGCCGGGTGAGGTGCGCTCGGTGGTGTTCTGCCTTGGCGTGGGGGATCAACGGGAATCCTGCCTGGCACGCGTCACCGCCGGCGCCCGCGCCTGGGATGAGACCCTGGCGGCAGCGGTTGCCGCTGCCGGGCGATTTGACGCAGAGGGACTGGCGCCGTTTCCGTTTCTACTGCGTGCCGTGGCCACGGCGCGTCCCGCCGTCGTGCGGGCCGAGCCACGGGCGGTCCAGCGCGCATCCGCGCCGGTCGCTACCGTGGAACGCGCTGGGGACTGCGGTGGCTTTTCGCATGACGGTCGGGCGTACGTGCTGCATGTCACGCCGGATGCCGAGGGCCGCTTGAGTCTTCCGCCGCTGCCGTGGACCAATGTTGTGGCCAACGAGCGGGCCGGCTTCATCGTGAGCGAGACGGGCGCCGCCTACACCTGGGCGCGCAACAGCCGCGAGCATCGCCTGACGCCTTGGCACAACGACCCGGTGTGCGATCCGCACGGTGAGGCCTGGTTCGTGCGCGACGAGGACTCGGGGGTGTTCTGGTCATTGACGCCGGGGCCTGCGCCCGCGCCCGCGCGGTATACGGTCCGGCACGGGCTGGGCTACAGCCTCTTCGAGTCGGAGCACGCGGGGCTTGCGCAGTCGCTCGCGCTGTTCGTGCCGACCGAAGATCCGCTCAAGGTGGCCCGTGTGCATCTTCGCAACCTGGGTGCGAGCCCCCGGCGCGTGTCGCTGTTTGCCTATGCGCGCTGGGTGCTGGGTGTCGCGCCCGAGGACACGGCGCCCTCGATCGTGACCGAGTGGGACAGCGCCAGCGCAGCCTTGCTCGCGCGAAACCCCGCCGCGGGGGATTTCGCCGACGGCGTTGCCTTTGCCGCGGCCGTGGCACCCGCCGGGTGCGTCGTGCACTACACGGCGGATCGCGCCGATTTCATCGGCTGGGGCGGCAGCCTACGCCGCCCACGGGCGCTCACCACGCCAGCGCCGCTCGCAGGCCGCAGTGGCGCGGGGCTCGATCCTTGTGCCGCGCTGCAGCTCGCCCTCGAACTGCCGCCAGGCGGTGAAGTGGAGGCCGCCTTCCTCCTCGGCGAGCACACGGCGCGTGAGGGCGTGGCGGAATTGCTGTCGCGGTATCGCACGCCCGGTGCGTCGAGTGCTGCCCTCGATCATGCACGGTCCTACTGGGAGGATCTGGTTGGGGGACTCCAGATCGAGACCCCTGAGCCCGCGCTGGACCGCATGGTCAACGCCTGGCTGCCGTACCAGAACTTGAGCTGCCGCATCCGTGGACGCTCGGCGTTTTACCAGTCGGGGGGCGCCTTTGGCTTCCGAGACCAGTTGCAGGACGCCGCCGCGCTCGTTTACCACGACCCGGCCATCACGCAGCGGCAGATCCTGCTCAATGCCGCGCACCAGTTCGTCGAGGGCGACGTGCTACACTGGTGGCACCCACCCCTCAGCCGCGGCATCCGCACGCGCTTCTCCGACGACCTGCTGTGGCTGCCTTACCTCGCGCTGCACTATGCGAAGTGCACCGGCGACTGGGGCGTATTCGACGAAGTGCTGCCGTACCTGCACGCCCGCACGCTGGCGCCGGGCGAGGATGAGGCCTTCCTGCGGCCCGAGCCGTCGGGTGTCGAGGGCGATGTCTACGACCACTGTTGCCGCGCGCTGGACCGCTCGCTTGCCACTGGCGCTCACGGCCTGCCCCTCATGGGCACCGGCGACTGGAACGACGGCATGAACCGTGTTGGCCGCGAGGGCAGGGGTGAGAGTGTCTGGGTGGGGTTCTTCCTGTATGTGATCCTCGGGGACTTCATCGGTCTCTGTGAGCGTCGCGGGGACCTGGCCCGCGCCCGGCGCTATGCGGCCCATCGCAGCGCGCTGCGCACCGCGCTCAACGCCGACGGGTGGGATGGCGAATGGTATCGGCGGGCCTGGTACGACAACGGCGCCGTGCTCGGCTCCAAGGACAGCGATGAGTGCCAGATCGACGCGCTTGCCCAATCATGGGCGGTGATTTCCGGCGCGGCACCGCCCGAACGCGCGGCGCTGGCGATGGATGCCGTCGAGCGGCGACTCGTGGACGAGGACGCGGGCATTATCCGGTTGCTCACGCCCGCCTTTGACCGTACGCCGAACGATCCAGGCTACATCAAGGGCTACGTGCCGGGTGTGCGCGAGAATGGCGGACAATACACGCACGCCGCGCTCTGGGTAGTACGCGCACTGGCTGAGTTGGGGTGCCGTGATCGGGCCGCGCCACTGCTGGCGATGCTGAGCCCCGTCAGCCATACGCGTGATGCGGACGCGATACGCACCTACATGACCGAACCGTATGTGGTCGCCGCGGACGTCTACGGCGTTGCGCCGCACAACGGCCGTGGCGGCTGGACCTGGTACACGGGATCGGCAGGTTGGATGTTACGCGTGGCCGTGGAAAACATCCTCGGCCTGACCTGGGAGGGGGGCCGACAGGTGCGGGTGAAGCCCTGCATACCCGATGCGTGGCACGGGTTCCGGTTGACCTGGCGCGTGCCAGGGCTCGGCGTGACCCTGGAGCTTGTGGTCGAGAACCCGACGCGGTGTTCCGCAGACGTGGTCGGGGCGTGGCTCGACGGCACCCCGGTCAGCCCGGCAGCCGATGGCGCGGTAGTGGTCGAGTTGTCGGAGCGCGCTGGGCGGCAGGTGCTGCGTGTCGCGCTGGGCTCGGGTGTAGGGCAATAGCCCGAGGTCGCATCCGCACGTCCGACGGGACAGGGCAGACACCCGCCAGTAGCGCTGCGTTGCGCGCGGCCCGCAGCCTGCGAACGGGCCGGGCGACTCACCCGTCTCGCTGGTATGAATCCCCCAGCGGTCCGCGGACATTCCGGATTGACCCGGGTCATCGAAAATCCATGACGCCGTACTCAATGCCCGGTGGCTGACGCGATGGAAGCGCTGGTTCATTCGTTCCCAATCCCCGCAAGCGTGCGATGCGAAATCAACGGCAGACAGCCTCGCTTGCAGTCGGCCGGCGGTACAAGGCTGTCAATGACGATCACGGGGTGGTGGCGTAGGCCACGGAGGTGGGCAACTCGCGCAACCCCCGTGGAGATGGGCCGGGCTGACCTGGGGCCACCCAGGCGCTCTTTCAGGAGGTTGGAAAAAGTGACCCCCCACGAGGGGGGTCAAAGCGGGGGTACTGGAGACTTGATACGCCGCAAAGGCCACTGAAGTGTCAGCCTGCCGTTGAAAGACGGGGCGGTGTCGTGCTTTATTCCATAGATTGCCCGGACGGCACGGCGGAATAAATCAGACGTTGTGGCGTCCAACTTAAGAATCCCAATTTCTACAAAAATAGGTCGACCACCATGAGGATTTTCAACTTTGGGCTCGGCAATGCCGAGTTCGAGCGCCAGCGTCCGCGGCTCTACCGGTTGGCCTATGCCTGGTGCCACGACAGCACGCTGGCCGATGACCTCGTGCAGGAGGCCATGACCAAGGCGCTCACGCACAGCAGTCAGCTACGCGATGAGCGGGCCTTTGCTGGCTGGTTGATCGCAATCTTGAACAACTGCTGGCGCGATCATTTGCGCCGTCAAGGCGACTTCGAGGACATCGAAGATGTGCAATCGGACCTGGTCAACCCGGAGATCAACCCGGAGGATGCCTGCTGTCGCGGGCAGCTCGTGGAGTGCGTGCGCGCGGCGATCGCGCGGCTGCCCGCGGGGCAGCGGCAGGTGCTGACGCTCGTGGATCTCGAGGAAATGAGCTACGCCGAAGTGGCGCAAACGCTAGGGATTCCCGTGGGCACGGTGATGAGCCGCCTCTCGCGAGCCCGGGCGGCGCTCAGGAATTGTCTGGAGCAGGCGCAAAGCCGGCAGCCGGCGTCGCGCCTGAGGAGAGTGAAGTGATGAATCAGGACATCTCGGACGAAATCCTCAACGCCTTTGTGGATGGCGAACTTGACCGCGAGGAGACCGAAGAAATCTTCAACCGCTTGCAGACCGACCAGGCGCTCGCCAGCCGGATTTGCCTGCTGCGCAGCATGAAGGGGATGACACGGCTGGCCTTCAACCATCCGCCACCGTCCGAGCGCACTGCGGCGACGTTGCGTCGGGACCGGATTCTCGGACGAGCGGTGGCGGCGGTGCTCGCGGTGATGGTAGGGTTTGGCGGCGGCTGGTGGGCAAGCGGCGGCCGCCCGGCAACGGAGCCCGAGCCGGTGTTTGCCGGGCTGCAACCGATGAGCCTGAGCAAGGCCGTTGAGACAGGGAAGGTTGTCATTCATGTCGACACGGACGATGCGGTGAAACTCAAGACCGTGCTCGACAGCATCGAGAAGCTCATGGCTGAGGCCAAGGCGCGTGGTCGTGACCCGGAGCTCGAGGTCATTGCGAACAGCAACGGGCTCGACCTGCTGCGCGCGGGGGTCTCGCCATTCCCCAACCGCGTCTCCGACCTCGCCTTGCGTTATCACCACCTGAGTTTTGTGGCCTGCGGGCAGACGGTGGCACGCTTCCAGCGCGAGGGAAAGACGGTAGAGCTGTTGCCCGAGGTCCAGATGGTACCCTCTGCCGTCGGGCAGATCGTCAACCGCTTGCAGCAGGGCTGGGCGTACCTGAAGATCTGAACGTTACGTGAGCGGACCTAGCAGGCTGTGGTGATTGCCGGAGGGGCGGATTCGGGCACCTCGCGTAGGGGCAGGTGCAGCCATCGTCGCGCGTCACCGGTATGGTGACCAATGGTTAGCTGCTTGAGCTGGGGAGGTGCCCGGCTCGGCGTTGCTGCGCCTCATCATCCGATCTCAACCTCAACGCGCGGGCGGCAATGACCCCTCCACGGGCGCCTTGGCGACGGCCTCGATGCCCTTGTGTGGCAGGAAGATGCCACAACCGATCTTGCGGCCGGGGCCGATGCCGCGTTCCTGCAGGCGGATCGATTCGTCGAGCTGGAGTTCCGCGAGCATCAGGCTACGGGTGGCTCGAGGACCCTCCGCCGTGCGGATGATGCGGGTCTTGCCGGGCATCATCTTGCGCGGCTTGATGTCCAGCGCCAGCAGTTCGCGGTAGGCAGCCTGCAGGAAGGCCGTTTCGTCGTCCGTGTCGCCGGCGATGACGTAGCGTGCGAAGACTGTGCCGAGCGCGGCGAGTTTGCGTATCGAGTGTTCGCCCACGGTCAGCGCGTTGCCACCGATGTCGAGGGTTCTGCCGATCAGTTGCAGCGCATCTTCCACCCGGTGACGGGGCAGGCGCAGTGTCATGCGCGTGCGGCGCGAGAGGTACAGGATGTCGTCCTGCTCGTCGGGGCGTATCCAGCCGTTACCGGACTCGGCGACGTGGATGGTGTGGATGGCTGCCTGCGACTCGTTCGCAAGCCAGGGCAAGGCATCAAGGAGGGCTTGCGAGAGGGCGAGCGCGTGATCGATGGGCAGTGAGCGGCAGTCGACCTTGAAGGACACGTCGACCACATCCTCCGGCACCCGGAAGGTCTCGCGTTCCTGTTTTTCCTCTTGCCAGAACATGGTTTATCTGCCTCGGGGTTTGGTGAGAGTCTTTCAGTGATTCGTGGCGAGTGGCCTTGGGGTTACGTGCATGGATCGCAGGGTGGGGCCATGTTAGACAGGCGGGCGAGCGCCGCAAGCCACGCAACGCAGCCGCGCAAGGCATATACGCCCATGGACGCTCAGCGTTTGCTGTAGAAGGCCACCTCCAGCTGGTCTTCCCAGTCGGGTGGGGTGTCCTTGAACGGCGGGCGGGTGTCCATGCCGAAGTGCAGCTCGCCCTGTTCGGCATGGGCGCGCACGGCCTTTTTCAATTCCTCGAAGGAGCTGATGTCGTGCTCGCGCATCAGCATTTCACTCAGCCAGAGCATGGTGCAGTCTCGTACTCCAGAATTCAGTCGTGGATACAGGTGTCGGCGATCCGGTCGTAGTAGCGCGCGCGGTAGTAGAGCCGCTCGTGGCCCGGTTGATCGGTAAATCCGCTGCGGTTGTGTAGCACATTGTTGCAGAGCACACCCTGTCCGGGCGCCAGGCGGTGGCCGAACACAGGAAACTCGCTGCGCTCCAGCAGTGACTGGAGGTGCGCGACCGCTGCGCGGGTGACATCATCGTCTCGCCAGCGGACATTGCGCTTGCGCGCCGTGTAGCGCATGTGCAGGCAGCCGGTTTGCGAATCGACAGAGAACACCGGACCCACCTCCTCCTGACGGATCTCCTCGCCACCCTCGGCATTCGGCGGGATGCTCATCGCCTGAGGGTGCATCAGCGCCTCGATATACGCCGGGTTGGCATCGCGCAGCGCGATGTAGGCCGCCTCGTGATCCATCAGCTCGTTTTCACCGCCTTCAGCGGCGGGGGTCGCGCAATGCAGTATTAAGCCGCGGATGTAGCGCCCAATGGCGTTGTAGTAACCGTCAGTGTGCCAGTTGATCGGGCGGTTGCTGTAGGGGATGTAGCCTGCGTGCCGGCCGTCGCCGACCACGCGCAGCGAGGTGACGCTGTCCTCGTCCGCGCAGAGGTTGCTGTCGAGCCGGTGCAGGCCGAGCCACTGCCCCAGGCGGATGATCCACGCCTTGTCCGCGACGAACCCGGACGGCAACTGGTAGACGGCCCAGTTCGTGTGGCGGATCTGGTTGTGGAGACGCTCGTACTCGCCATTGGAGAGCCGGTGCGGATCGCGGATCTCGACGATCTCGGGGTCGGGGTGCTGCGCGAGCCATGCGAGCTTGCGCTCGCGCCAACGCTGGTAGGCGGCCTCGTCGTCGAGATCGAACGGTCCTCGGGTTCGCGCTACCGCGGTTGTGACTTCGGCAAGCATGGGTGTCGGCCACCTCTGATCTGATTGGCGGGTTGGATCTTCAGGCATTCTAATACATCGCCCGGGGTTGCGAAGTAAACGCGAACGGCGTGCGTGATTGGGGTATTGCGCCCACCGTGCATGGATCACGCGGGCGTGCAGGCGCTTTCGGTATAGTGGGTGCGCGAGACTGCTGCGGCTCGCCTGTGGCGCGGTACGCAGCTAGTTAATCCCGAGCTTCCCGGAGAGCACCCCGTGATCCAGCGTTTCATTCTCCTGCTCGCGCTCGTTGGGCTCGTGCTGGGTGGCATCTACTACGTCCGGCGCCCATCCGGGCCGGGACCGGCGGAGGCGGCGCCGCCAGCCGTGGTTGCGGCCGACGTGGCAAGGCAAGAGGTCTGGGGTGAAACCCTGCGTGCGGTCGGGTCGGTGCGTGCTTTTCAGGGCGTGACGGTGGCGAGCGAGGTGGCGGGCATCGTGCGGGCGGTGCGCTTTGCCTCCGGCGAGCGGGTGGCGGCGGGTGAGGTGCTGGTCGAGCTCGACGACGCGGTCGATCAGGCCGAGCTCAAAGGCTTGCTCGCGCAGATCCGGCTCGCGGAGCTGCAGGTCGAGCGGACGGCGAAGCTCAGCAAGGAGCGGCTGCTCGCGCAGGCCGAGGCCGATGAGGCGCGGGCGAAGCTGGACGTCGCGCAGGCGCAGGTGGCGGCAAAGCGCGCGCTGATCGGCAAGAAACGCATCCGGGCGCCATTCGGCGGTCTGCTGGGCCTGCGCCAGATCGAGCCGGGTCAACACCTCGAGGCCGGTGCGGCCATCGTTGCGCTGGAGACGCTCGCGCCCGTGTACGTCGATTTCGCCGTGCCCGAGCGCCACGCCGGGCAGCTCGCCGCGGGCCTCGCCGTGCGGGTGCGCGCGGCGGCCTTTGCGGGCGAGGTCTTTGCTGGCGAGGTCGAGGCCGTCAGTCCGGCCATCGACGCGGCGACACGCTCCGTCAAGGTTCGCGCGCGTCTGCCCAACCCTGGCGATCGCTTGCGGCCCGGCATGTTCGCTGATGTCACGCTGGAGCTGCCGGGACGCCGCACCGTGCTCACCGTGCCGCGCACGGCCATCGCCTTCAATCCGTATGGGGACGCCCTGTTCGTCGTCGTGGCCGACGGCGTGGGTGGGGCGCGGGCACTGCGTCGCCCGGTGCGCGTGGGCGAGGCGCGAGACGGCCGCATCGAGATCCTGGAGGGGCTCAAGGCCGGCGAGCGGGTGGTGAGCGCCGGCCACATGAAGCTGCGCAACGAACAGGCCGTGCGGATCGACGAGTCGGTTCGCCTCGATCCCGATGCCGCGGTCAGGCCATGAGGTTCACCGACCTGTTCGTGTTGCGCCCGGTGCTGGCCAGCGTGGTCAGCCTGCTGATCTTCCTGGTCGGTCTGCGCGCGTTTGGGGCGCTGGAGGTGCGGCAGTACCCGCGCACGGAGGACACCGTGGTCACGGTAACGACGACCTATCCGGGTGCGTCCTCCGAGCTGGTCAAGGGCTTCGTCACCACGCCACTGCAGCAGGCGGTCGCCGAGGCTGCCGGCATTGACTATCTCGTCTCCACGAGTCGGCAGGGTGTGTCGATCATCGAGGCGCGGATGGTGCTCGACTACCCGGCGGCCGATGCCGTGGCGGAAATCCAGGCCAAGGTGGCAAGCCAGCGTGCCTCGCTGCCCGAAGCGGCCGATGATCCGGTGATCTCGGCGACCACCGGCGAGGCCACCGCGCTGATGTATCTGGCGTTCTACAGCGCCAGCCTGAGCACGGAGCAGATTTCCGATTACCTCATCCGCAACGTGCAGCCGCGCCTGCAGGCCGTGCCCGGTGTCGCCAAGGCGCGCTCGATCGGCGACAAGGCGTTCGCCCTGCGCGTGTGGCTCGACCCCGTGCGTCTGGCGGCGCACGGGCTGACAGCGCTCGACGTGACCCAGGCGCTGCGCGCGGACAATCACCTCGGTAACGTGGGGCGTCTCAAGGATGAACTGGTGGCCGTGGACCTCTCGGCGAGCACCGATCTGCGCTCCGTCGATGAATTCCGCGCAGTGGTGGTCAGTGAACGGGCGGGGGCGGCGGTGCGGCTCGGGGACGTCGCGCGGGTCGAGCTGGGTGCCGAGGATTATGACTCCACCTCCTGGTACAAGGGGCAACCGGCGCTGCTCATGGCGGTCGAGCAGGCGCCGGGTGTCAACCCGCTGACGGTGGCGCGCCGGGTGCGCGAGGCGCTGCCGGACATCCGCGCTGAGCTCCCGCCCGGGCTCGTGGTGACCATTCCCTACGACGCCAGCCTCTACATCGAGGAGGCGATCCGCGAGGTGTTCAAGACGCTCGGTGAGGCCGTGCTCATCGTGCTCGTGGTGATTTACCTGTCGCTCGGCTCGCTGCGTGCCGCACTGGTGCCTGCGGTGGCCGTGCCGCTCTCGCTGGTGGGGGCAGGGTTTGTCATGCTCGTGCTGGGGTACTCGATCAACCTGCTGACGCTGCTTGCGATGGTGCTCGCGATCGGTCTCGTGGTGGATGATGCCATCGTCGTCGTGGAGAACGCCCACCGCCACATCGCGCTTGGCAAACCGCGCATTCAGGCCGCCCTCGATGGCGCCCGCGAGTTGGGCCTGCCGATCGTGGCGATGACCACGACGCTGGTGGCGGTGTACGCCCCCATCGGGTTCATGGGGGGACTGGTCGGCACCTTGTTCAGCGAGTTCGCCTTCACCCTGGCGGGTGCGGTGCTCGTCTCGGGCGTTGTCGCGCTCACCCTTTCGCCGATGCTCTCGTCTCGGGTGCTGGCGCCACCCGCGACATCGGGACGCTTCGAGCGGTCGGTGGAGCACTTTTTTGCCCGACTTGCCGAAGCATACCGCCGCCGCCTGCACGGCGCGCTCGATCACCCGTCCGTGATTCTCGTCTTCGCGGCGGTCGTGCTCGTGAGCACCGCCTTCCTGTTCCATGCAAGCCAGCGCGAACTGGTGCCGACCGAAGATCAGAGCATGCTGTTCTTCTCGGCCTCCGCGCCGCAGACGGCGACCGTGCGCTACCACGAAACCTTCACGCGGCAGATCGTGGACCGCTTCGAGACCGTGCCGGAGTACCGGGATGGGTTCTTCCTGCTCGGCAGCTTTGACCCTGCCACTGTTTTCGGCGGTTTTCGCATGGACCCACCAACGTTGCGCGCGCGCTCGCAGTCCGAGGTGCAGGCCGAGCTTCAGCAGAAGCTCGGCGAGGTCGCTGGCTTTCAGACCGGGGTGTTTGCGCTGCCGAGCCTGCCGGGTGGTGGTGGCGGCCTGCCGGTTGAATTCGTCATCACCAGCGATGCGGGCTACGCCGCGCTCGATGCCGTGGGCAACGAGCTGCTGGAGCGGGCGATGGCGAGCGGACAGTTTGCGTTCCTGCAGGGGTCGCTGGCCTTCGACCGGCCGATGACCCACGTCGTGATCGACCGTGAACGCGCCGCCGATCTCGGTTTGCGCGCCGAGGACATTGGCCGCACCCTGGCCGCGCTGCTCGGCGGGCAGACCGTCAACCGCTTCAGTCTCGACGGCCGGGGCTACAGGGTCATCACGGAAGTCGAGCCCGAATTCCGGCAGAACGCGCAGGCGCTCAACGACTACTACGTGCGTTCGGGCAGCGGCGAGCTGGTGCCGCTCGGCGCCGTCGTGCGCTTCGAGGACAGCGTCGAGCCGTCGAACCGCACGCAGTTCCAGCAGCGCGACTCGCTCACGCTGCAGGGCATTCCCGCCCCCGGTGTCAGCCTGGGCGACGCACTCACGGCGCTCGAGCGGCTCGCCCGTGAGGTGTTCCCGGCCAACTTCTCCAGTGACTACGCGGGGCAATCGCGCCAGTACCGCCAGCAGGGCAGTGCCCTCTTGCTCACCTTTTTCACGGCACTGCTCGTCATCTACCTCGTCCTTGCCGCCCAGTTCGAGAGCTGGCGCGACCCGCTCATCATCCTCGTCTCGGTGCCGATGTCGATCGCGGGTGCGATGGCCTTCATCGCGCTCGGATTTGCCTCGATCAATATCTACACCCAGGTAGGCCTCATCACACTGATCGGGCTGATCGCCAAGAACGGCATCCTCATCGTCGAGTTCGCCAACCAGCTCCAGGCGCGCGAGGGGCTCGCCAAACGCGAGGCCATGGAACGCGCCGCGGCGATCCGGCTCAGGCCCATCCTGATGACCACGGTGTCGATGCTGGTCGCCGTCGTGCCGCTGCTGCTTGCCGTCGGCCCTGGGGCTGTGAGCCGGTTCCACATCGGTCTGGTCATCGCCACCGGGCTCGGGATCGGCACCGTGTTCACCCTGTTCGTGGTGCCAGCGTTCTACGTGTGGCTCGCACGGGACCACGCTGGTGCACGCCTGGCAGACCCGTAAGCCTCCCGCGTGATGCACTGACGGCAAGATACCGGCGCGCGCCGGCGCCGAGCCGAGCGGCTGGGGGGCGGCTTGGGCATCAAGACCGTTTGCGCGCGAAGATCTCGCGCAAAAACCGCAGCGTCTGCGACTGCCCGGGTTCGCGGATGAGTGCCCGCGGGTTGCCGGCGGCGATGATCCGTCCGCCGCCTTCGCCGCCTTCGGGGCCGAGGTCGATGAGCCAGTCGGCCTCCGCGATCAGATCGAGGTTGTGCTCGATGACGACGACCGTGTGTCCGGCGTCGACCAGGCGGTGCAGGACGCCGGTCAGCTTGTCGACGTCGGCCATGTGCAGGCCGACGGTGGGTTCGTCGAGGAGGTAGAGCGAGGATTTCCTGACGGCGCGGCGTGCGCCCGGGGCGTCGTCCGCGGGTCGGGCTTTGGCGAGTTCGGCGACGAGCTTGATGCGCTGCGCCTCGCCGCCGGACAGGGTCGGGCTCGGCTGGCCCAGGGTGAGGTAGCCCAGGCCGACGTCCTGCAGCAGGCGCAGGGCATGGTGGATCGAGGGGTGCGCGGCGAAGAAATCGACGGCTTCGTCCACGCTTAGCGCGAGGATCGCTCCGATGTGTTTGTCCTTGTAGGTGGCGAGCAGGGTCTCGGCGTTGAAGCGCGTGCCGCGGCACGCCTCGCAGGGGACTTTGACATCGGGCAGGAAGCTCATTTCGAGCGTCTTCACGCCTTGGCCTTCGCAGGCCTCGCAGCGTCCGCCACTGACGTTGAACGAGAAGCGGCCTGTGCCCCAGCCGCGCA
>CAYSFW010000003.1:0-65059 GCA_964430355.1 uncultured Thiotrichales bacterium | reverse complement strand
CCCGCTATCCGTGCACCCCCGCTCTCGTAGCTGCCAGCCATACAGAGAGTTGCCGGTGCTGCATTGAAAATTGCTTCGAAACGCTCTGTTGCCCTGTGTAGACAGCGCTTTTTCGGCAATTCGCGCACCCTTCCTGCGTCTTGCGACTTCCTGCTAGGCGAACGCGGCGACCAGCCGGCGGCAGGACGGGGCGCTTGCGCGGTCCTCGATCGATTCATGCAGCCGCCAGAAGGCGGGGCCGAGTTTCATCCCCATTCGCCGCGCGATGGCGGGCGGTTCGGTGCCAAGCGCCGCGGCGAGGGTGATCTGGCCCACGGTCGCAACGCGCAGTCGCGACAGGTCGCTGCGGTGCAGCGCACCGATGCGGGTAACTTCGTTGAGCGCGTCGCGGAGCGGCTCCATCCGCTCGGAGACCCGCTCCAGCGATGCCGGGTCGACATCTTTGATCCTGCGCCGGATCAGGCTGCCCTCGATGCTTTCCCGCACCTCGTTGAGCTTGAGCAGAGCCCCGACATCGGCCAGCGTACGTTGCAGACCGGTCAGGTCCATAAGCAGGACGCGGTGAAATGCATCCTCTAGCCTGACCAGTGCTGGCGCGGTAACGCCGAAACAGCCAAAAAGGTAGCGGGAGAGTGCTTGGGAGCGAGCCCGCAAGCGTATGAGCTTGCGCACGAGATCGGTGTGCGGCAGCCGCTCCGGCCACTGTGCATGGAGATAGAGCGCTGGAAAATGATTGAATTCCAGCAGGCGTTGCAACGCGTCCCGTTCCACCGCGCTTGGGTCGGGCTCAGCCATGGCGTGCACTGTGTCTGAAGAAGTCCAGGATGCGGCTCGCCAGCGTGCGTTCGGCTGAGCCTGCCGACACCCCGCCATCGCCGTCCATGACCTCGGCGCCACCCGACGCGCGGGGCGCGCGCGGCTGCCGGATGAGGATAAGCAGTGCCACAATCAGCACGCCGATCGTCGCAACCAGAGACCACACCAGCAGTCGAAGCCGCCCAACGGAGGTCGCGTCGACGCGCACGCCCCACTGGTCTACCCACGCGAGAGACGGCCTGCTCGGTGTGGCCATATCGTCGGCGGGCAGCATGACGACGGAAACCTTGTCATAACTGAGCCCTTCGATGCTATTCTCCACGATCAGCTTGATCTGGGCCTTGATATCGTCGATGCGCCGGTCCGGCAGATATTTGATGAACACGGAGGCGGAGGAGGGCTTGACCTTCTCGACGAACGGATCGTTCTCGGGCAGCACGATGTGCACACGCGCCGTCACCACCCCATCAATGCGCGAGAGCGTCTCCTGCACGTCCTGCGCGATGGCGTAGATGTAGCGAACGCGTTCCTCGAGCGGGGAGGACACCAACCCCTCGTTTTTGAACAGCTCGTTGACGCGGAGGAACTTCTCCTTGGGATAACCGCTGCGCTTGAGCAGCTCCATGGCTGTGTGGAATTGCGCGCCGTCCACGAGGACGGAGTAGGTCCCGCTCTTTAAGTCCTTCTTTTTTTGCTACTGATCCCCTCGCGGAGCAGGATGGAGACCATCTCGTTTACCTCGTTCTCGCGCAGGCCCGAGTACAACTCTTCCTTGCAGCCCCAAAGGAGCACCGCAAGCAGCAACACGAGGATGGTGCGGGTGATGGTCATAACCGGCTAAGCGGCACACAACAGAGGTGTTAGGAACCCATAAACGCGCCGAGGCGAGACACTCGGCGCGCGATTCTGAAAGAACCACGAGTTGGACCGTGCTCAGCGAGGTAAGTTCTGACCGGGCGAACCAAATGGCTCGCGGGAAACGGAGAGGTCAGGGAGCAACCCGGCGAATCGCCGCTGCGCTCCCGAGGCGGGCGGGGTGTACTACTCGATCCGATCGACCACGCGGATCAGCAGGCTGTTGAGACTTGGTTCGACGCCCGGGGAGCACATCACGGCCGACGCGCCGCGCCCATGACGACCCCGGGAGGAAAATGCCTCATGAGTCTTTTCCGCACTCCCCGATGCGAGATCAGACGCCCGCTCACCGGCTCTGGGGCGGGAAGCATACAGGCTCAATAGCTGCTTGAGCGTGAGGTCGTTCGGGTTGATGACGTTGCTCATGATGCGCGACCTTAGGTCACCGGATACCAGTTGATCGTCCCACGCTGCTGAGGATGGAACAATATGTCTTTCGCGCTAGGCCATGGCGCGACAGGCAGAAACCGCGTCGGCACGCAGCTACTGGCTATTGAACAGGGTTCTGAGGCTGTTGCTCACCTGGGTCACTGCTGAGGTGAGGATCTTGACCTTGGTCATCCAGAACTCCGTGGTGAGAAACCACTTGGCGGAGTCGTACTCATACTCCATGCCGGCGTTGTAGTACGCCTGGGATTTCGCCTGGATCTCGTTCATCTTGCTGATGCCCTGCTCGAGCATTTGCGCGGCGTCAACGCGGGTCTCGCTGCGCGCGGCGTCGACCTCCGCCACGTTGGACACATGTCGGTAGGCTGATGACTTCGGCGTGTCCTCGGTGCCGAGCGTGACGCCGTGTTTCTCCAGATAAGCCCCGAAGCCCGGCCAGTTCTGGATGCGCGAGATGGCATCCCGATAGTTTGCATCCATCTCCGTGATGGCCTGGATGAGCCCACTGCCGATGCTGCCATCGTTGCGGTTGAACTCGGCCGCAGCGGGCGTCCTGACCTCTTGCCAGTCCGACGACTCGGTCTCGCGTACCTGCAGACTGTAGTTGAAGGCCTTGACGGCCTCCGGGTCGCCCACGGGCTGCGCGGTTGTTGTCTGTGGGGCGAGAAACGCTTGCGAGATGGCGCTGACAGCGCCCACACCTTCGATCATGGTGTCACCTCGAGAAACCTGTCGTTGACTTCGGCGAGATGGGGCGACTGGGCGTGAGGGCCTCTCGCTCGCCTGCGCGGTTCATCCGACCACCACCGGTAGGGGCTTTCGCGTTGCCGAGCCTGAGACCGCCCTTCATCGCGTCGCCCGCTTTTACTTCGGTTGCAAATAAACCTCAGCGACCGCGCGCTGGCTGTCATCGCCGTTGCGCTGCACCTCCAGCAACACGGCATCGGCCTCGTCAGACTCCCCGTATTCCTTCAGTGCGAGGCCGAGAAAGCACTTTGCGGTCAGGTTGTCAGGCTCAATGGCGCCCACCTGATCGCGCAGGATCGTGATGGCATCGGGGTATTTGCCGGCGGTCAATTTGGCCACCGCGAGCCCGATCATGACGGGCACCTGATTGGGCTTGGCGGCGTGCACGCCCTCCATGATCACCTCTCCCTCGCTGGGGTAGCCCTTGAAGCAGGCCATGTAACCCACTTCGGACAGTTTTCGTACCAGATTGACATCAAATTCGTACACGGCGGCGTGCTCTGTTGGTACTCAGTGCGGAAAACAGACCCCGCCAGGACGAGCCTGGCCAGGGTCCACCCGGGCGCTTAATGCTCGGGGTTACTGGGCAATTTGCTGGGACTGCTGCTGAGTCAGCTGCGAGATGGCCTCGCCCACGCTGGAGATGCGCTCGATGCCGGACTTGATGGCATCGAACTCCATCTTTTTCGCGGTCGATTTCATTTCGTACTGTTGTGCAGCTTCCTGCATCTGGGTCTGAACCGCGAACATCTGGTCGAACTGACCGATGGCCGAATTCAGCACGCTGGAAATGTCACTACCCATGTCTTCACCTCGATTCCTGATTGAACAAACGTTTGTCATTCGAACCCTCGCAAAAAGAACATCACCATCCCGGTAGTCCCATCTGTTCTGGCGCGTCGGCGGGGATTCTGCTCATCCTGACTCGTTGGATCGCGCCGATCCGGTCCATCAATCGTCTCAGCGTCTCCCGCGCGAGGGGGAAACGCGAATTACTGCAACCTGCCCCGGCTCCGGCCCGCCACTCGCACCGCCTCGATGGCGGTGCCGCGTGCACCGACTGGCGATCCCTTCCGCCCGGGCTCGCGAGCCTCACCTGAGGTGCCTCTTGCGGTTCGCCGTGCCTCAGGCGCCCTGCTGGAGGCGGCGCCACATGTCGTTGGTCACTTTGACTGCAGCCTCCAGCGACTTGACCACTTTGCTCAAGCGCTGGAACTCCTCCGGCACCACGCCTTGATTCATTGCGTGCCGCGTCCGGGCGATTTCGCTGGTGAATGCCGCCACAAGCTCGTCGCGAACCCGGCCCGAGTGATCGTTCTTCAGCTCAATCTCGATATTCAGATAGGCCGAATCTGCCTGTTGCATCACTTCTCTCCAATGACGTAGGTGGTTCTCAGGTCGCCTTTGCTCAGGCCGATTTCCCGAGTGCTGATCGACTCGATGCGCATGCCGTTGTCCAGCATGCTGCCGACGGTCAGTCGCTTGCCGCTCTTCAACTCGAGATACGGCTCCCGGCCCATGCTCACGCTGCGGATTTGCAGCTCCAGCCGCGTCCGTCCAGTCTGTCGGATGTTCTCCGCCAAGCGCGGAAATTCGCCAAACCGGCTGCGAAATTCCTCGCGCAGTGCTCTTACTTGGGGTGTTTCTTCGCTCGATAGTTCCCCGGAAAGTTCGAGTTGATTGTCATTGATTGTTACTTCGAGCTTGGTCTTGAGGCTGCTGTTGGCGATCATCTGCCGTAACGCCTCCGCGCGGGCTGCGAGCGTCGAGACACCGACGTCGTTGAATGTGGTCCCAGCCGGCAGGTCCTCGCGCAGGATGGCGAGCGCACGCCGCCAGTTGGACTCCTGATCGACGAAGCCTTGCATGACGAGCTCACCCGGTTGGCCCGCCTCCACGCTCACGTACGGCACGCCCACCGCACGCAGGATGGTCTCGGCGGAGCTGGCGAGTTCCTGGGTATCGAGCATCCGATCGATGTACTTCACGCCGCTTTGTTGGAGGTCGCGGCGCAGGGCCTTGAGTTCTGCCGCGTCACTGACGAAGCCGACGATCTCGAGTTGGCCGTCCGGGCGGGAGCGCAGCCCCAGGTGCCGTGCGCTCGGTGTGTCCTCGATGACTTGGCGCGCATCCCGAACGTCGGCCTGGCTGACGGAGCCCTGGTGGCTGCCGCCGTTCCAGGCGTTGTTGAACACCGCGGCGAGGAACAGGATGAGCAGGGCCATGGCGACGCGCGGCACCCAGTAGCCGAATTGCCGTTCGACGCGTGAGCGCCGTTGGGTGGCAGCGTCGCCCGTGCCGAGCCATGCTGCGCCCGCTGCGTCCAAGCCCTCCTCGGTGGGTTCACTGAGCAGTTCCGGCGGCCAAGGCTTTCCCGCCTCTCCTAGCGCCATGACGGTGTTGCCGGCATGGATACGCCGGTAAGGGCGCACGCCGACCGGGTTGCGGTCAATGCGAATCCCGTTGACGCGGATCGGGTCGGCGAGGGACTCGACCTGCGCACTCCCACCCTTGACCCAGATGCGCAGGTGCTGATCCGCGAGTGCCTCGTCGTGCAGGACGACGTCGCAATCCCGCGACTTGCCAACGAGGTAGACACCCGGCCGTAGGTGCATTTCTGCCCCTCGGTTGGGCCCAGCGATCACCCGCAGGGTCAGACGCGATTGGGCGCGAGGGTTGACTTGCGATGGCGTGGACATGGCAGGCCTACAGTGTTCGAAAGTACCTATTTGCTGACGCCTGCGACCTCCGTGGTCGCAAAGGTACGCAAGTCAACCACGGTGTAGCGCACACCCTTGGGGGGCGGGGGCGATGAACTCAGGTGCGTCACGCCACGCGCATCGACCCAACGGTAGGCGACGGGGCCGGTCAGGGATTTGCCAGGCTTGTCCTGGGCGCGCGCGAGTTCCATCGTTAGTTCGACGAACCGGGGTGGCCCTGAAACGTAGATGACCCGGTCCTTCGACGAGCCCTGCCACGCAAAGCGGGCGTCGCGAATGCCCATGTCGGAGGCCATTTGCGTGAAGTCCTCGACCGACAGGTGTTGCAGCTTCAGTGTCGCGGTCTGAATCTCGTCGCCGCTGTAGACGAACATCACGCTGCCGTCGTAGTACCACAGCAAGCGGTGGGCCGAGGCGAGCTTGTCCATGAATGCCGCGGGGGCCAGATCTTCGTAGCGCAGGCTGACCACGTCCTTGACCTTTTCGCTCACCACGACCGGGATGCCTTGGCTCGCCATGAAGCTCTTGACCACACTGGCGAGGGGCTCTGCGTTTGCGTAATGGGAGTAGGTGCGGTTGCTCCATGGCACTAAGCCCGCATGCCCAAGGCCCGCGGGTACGAGGCATGCCGCACCGATTGCCAGCGCGGCACGCCACCCGACTCGATTTCTCGATTTTGAAAGAGCTGACATGACAACCCTCCGGCAACGCTCCGTACCGTTGACCGGGCCAATTAACGATAGTTCAGTCAACGGCCGGTCCGGTATCGACCATTGGTCATACTACTAAGGGTTGACGCTGTTCATTTTGGCGGTGGCGAATGCTGTCCAGGGCTGGGGTGCGGCCGGTCGTGAGTGCTGCCGCAGCCGCTCGTGGGGCTGGGGAGGTGCGTTGGGTTCCATGCCTTGCTGATGAGCCGGTGCGGCGAACTTTGCGCGTTTGTACGGTCTATACAGCAGTGCTTCTTCGGGTGGTCGGGGGCGCAAGGCTCGTCGTCGCCGCGGCGCAGCGCCCGGCTGGGGCACGCCGCCACGCGCTGCCGGGAACCTGGAAATCGCAGAACGATGCTGACTCTCTCGTTGTCACAAGTGGAACAAGTTACCGTCGTGAAGCTCGCGGGAGCGCTAGACAGTGCTGCCGCGCAGACGGCGGCGCGGCAACTCTCCGCACTGTGCGCGCAGGAGCAGCCGCGTATCGCGCTGGACCTGTCGAAACTCTCGCGCGTGACCAGTGCCGGGTTGCGGGTTCTTTTCGACGCCTTCCTGATGGTGCGCGACAAGGGGCAGCTGGTGTTGTTTGCGCCGAACCCGGTCGTGGGCGATGCGCTGGCGTTCGTGGGGCTTCCGCTTTTGGTCAGCATCTGTCGCGACCAGGACGCGGCCTTCGCCGCTTTTGGCCAACCCGTTGGAGTCTCGTAATGGCAAGTCCACCGCAGTCGAGCCGCACCGGACGCCAAACGGCGGTCGATGCGCGCGGGTCGTCAGCTGCCAGCCAGGATCCGCTGGGTCGGGGTGTGGTGCCGCTCGCCCCGTGCGACAGGCTGGTTGAGATGCCGGTCGATGCGCTCACGGCCAGGCCGACCGGTATGGATGGGTTCGTGCTCAAGGCGCTCAAGCCCGTGGCACGCGACAAGCTCTCGCTCATGCCCGTGCACTACCAGGCCTCATTGGCCGAGGCTGCAACGGTGCTCGCACGTCTCGGTGCGGAGCGGGGGTCACGGGCCATCGTCGAGGCCGCGCAGCTGCTCGATGCAGAGCTCGCGTTGATGGATCTGGTGGCGAGCCGTCGTGCCCTGATCGCGCGGAGGTGACGTGCAGGGTGCGGCGATCCCGCTGGCGCGGCGTGCGCTAGAGGCATCCGGCAGCACCGATCTCACGGCGCTCAGTGCGGCCCGTGTGGACGCGCTGCGCGCGTTGGGCTTCGTGTATTTGCAAAGCGGGCTGTTCGCAAAGGCGCGGATACTGTTTTCAGCGCTGCACGAGCTTTGGCCAGCGGATGTGCAGATCGCGGCTTCACTGGCCTATGCACTGCTGCACGAGGGTCGCTTCGACGCCGCGCTGGCGCTGCTCGATGGGTGCCAGCACGACGCGGTTCCACCGCCGCCGCTGTGCGATCTGCTCCGGGCACGCGCCCTGAGCGGGCTGGGGCGGACCGACGAGGCACGCGCAGCGCTGCTCGTGTTTTCGCAATCCAAGGGGTCACGTTGATGCTCAAACGCCTGCAATCGCCGATCATGGCGTTGACGCAAAGGATGGACATAGCGCTCGCGCTGATGCTCGTCGCGATCATCTTCATGATGATCCTGCCGCTGCCCACGTGGCTGATCGATGTGCTGATCGCCATCAACATCGGCACGGCGGTCGTGCTGTTGATGGTTGCGGTGTACATCCGGTCGCCGACGGCCTTCTCGGCCTTTCCCTCGGTGCTTCTGCTGACGACGCTGTTCCGGCTTGCGCTCTCCATCACGACCACGCGCCTGATCCTGCTGCAAGCGGACGCAGGTGAGATCATCCACACCTTCGGTGAGTTCGTGGTCGGCGGCAATCTGATCGTCGGTTTGGTGGTGTTCCTCATCATCACGCTGGTGCAGTTCATCGTGGTCACCAAGGGCTCCGAGCGGGTTGCCGAGGTCAGTGCTCGGTTCTCGCTGGACGGGATGCCGGGCAAGCAGATGAGCATCGACAGTGACCTGCGGGCCGGGCTGATAACCATTGCCCAGGCCCGCAAGCGCCGGGCCGATCTGGAGCGTGAAAGCCAGCTCTACGGGTCGATGGATGGTGCGATGAAATTCGTCAAGGGCGACGCGATCGCGGGCATCCTCATCATCATCATCAACATCGTCGGCGGCATTTCGATCGGCGTGTTCCAGCAGGGCATGGATGCCTCCGAGGCCACTCACCTGTATTCGATCCTCACCGTCGGCGACGGGTTGGTGACGCAAATTCCCGCGCTGTTCATCGCCATCACCTCGGGCATCATCGTCACACGCGTGGCGAGTGATGACTCCGTCAACCTGGGTGCGGACATCGGCAGACAGGTGCTCGCCCAGCCCAGCGCGATCCTCGTTGGGGCGGCGGTGATGTTCGGCTTCGCGCTCATCCCTGGCTTCCCGAGCCCGATCTTCATCATGCTCGGGCTGGTGACCGGGGCGATCGGCCTGACCATGAGCCGAACCGCGCGTGACGGTGAGGCGGCGACGTTGGACGACGCCAGCTCGCTGACGGCCCCCGGTGGCAAGGCTCCGCTCGTGCATGGGGAGGCAAAGGGCGATGCGTTGCTCGGTGCGCCCGTCATTATCGAGGTGGCAGCGGCGGCACGCCCAGCGCTCGGGCCAGAGCTGCTCAATGCCGAGCTGGCTAAGGTCAAGCGCGCGCTCCAGCAGCACCTCGGCGTGCTCTTCCCCGGCGTGCAGCTTCGATTCAGCCCGGACCTCAACGACGATGGGTACGTGATCTATCTGCATGAGATCCCGGTCGCGCAGGGCCATCTTGGCATGCACAAGCTTTTCACCACGCGCAGTGCCGAGGATCTGGGTCTGCTCAACATACCGTTCGAGCAGGGTGAGGCGTTCCTGCCCAACCTGCCGACCGTTTGGGTCGCCGAGCAGCACGCCGCGAAGCTCCGCGCAAATGGCATCGAGGTGCTCTCAGCGCCCGCCATCCTGGGTCACCACCTCGCGCACGCCCTGCACAAACAGGCCCATCAGTTCGTCGGCATTCAGGAAACGCACCAGCTCCTCGCGCAGATCGAACCGATGTATGGGGAACTCGTCAAGGAGGCTCTGCGAGCGCTTCCGCTCAACAAGATCGCGGATGTGCTGCGGCGCCTGGTTGCCGAGGACGTCTCCATCCGCGATCTGCGGGCGATCCTCGAGGCGGTGGTGACCTGGGCGCCGCAGGAGCAGAATCCCGAGCAGCTTTGCGAGTACATCCGCGTGAGCCTGAAACGCCAGATCAGCTACCGTTTCAGCGCGGGGCAGAACATCCTGCCGGTGTACCTGATCGACCCCGCCATCGAGGACACGCTGCGCGGCAGCATCCGGCAGACGCCGACGGGCAGCTTCATGGCGCTGGACCCGCAAGCGTCCTACAACCTGATCGAAAACCTGCGCCGCCACGTCGCGGGGCGCGACGCTCGACAGCGCACCGTCCTGCTCACGACGCTGGATCTACGCCGGCATGTGCGTAAGCTCATCGAGATGGACTTCCACCACCTGCCAGTGCTGTCGTACCAAGAGCTCACCCCCGAGATCACCGTGCAGCCGCTCGGCAAGATCGGGTTCGCATGAGCGGCGTGCGATGAGTGTGGGCTACATCCAGCGCGCCTTGCGTGAGGCACTCGACAACTACGCGCCCTACCGGCCGCGCGGCCGAGTGCTGCAGGTGGCGGGTACGGTCATCAAGGCGGCCGCGCCCCGAGTCAGTGTCGGCGAGACCTGCTGGTTGAGCAATCCGGGTGAGGCGGGCGGGATCGCCGCCGAAGTGGTCGGCTTCGAAAAGGACGTGGTCCTGCTCACACCGTTGGGCGACATGAGCGGCATTTCCCCCAGCACGCAGGTAGAGGTCACAGGCCGCAAGCTCGAGGTCAGTGTCGGCCCGGAGCTGCGCGGGCGCGTGCTCAACGGCCTCGGTGAGCCCATCGATCTGGACGTCAAGCCGCCGCTCGCCGGGACCGAGCGCTACCCGGTCAATGCCGATCCGCCCGATCCCCTGACCCGCCAGCTGATAGGCGCGCCGCTGCCGCTAGGTATCCGCGCCATCGACGCCTTGCTGACCTGTGGTGTCGGGCAGCGCATTGGCATCTTCGCAGCGGCCGGGGCCGGCAAGAGCACCCTGCTCGGCATGCTCGTGCGCCACGCGGCTGTGGACATCAACGTTGTGGCGCTGGTCGGCGAACGGGGTCGGGAGGTGCGGGAGTTCATCGAGCACACGCTCGGTGCCGAGGGCATGGCCCGTTCGGTTATCGTCGTGGCAACGTCGGATCGCCCGGCGATGGAGCGCGTCAAGGCCGCGTACGTCGCCACCGCGATCGCCGAGTACTTCCGCGACCAGGGGCAGCGCGTGCTCCTGTTGATGGATTCGGTGACCCGCTTCGCCCGTGCACAGCGGGAGATTGGTCTGGCTGCAGGCGAGGTGCCGACTCGGCGTGGATTTCCGCCCTCGGTATTTGCCGCGCTGCCCCGCCTCATGGAGCGGGCAGGCAACTCCGCGCGCGGCTCGATCACGGCGTTCTACACGGTGCTGGTCGAAGGTGACGACATGAACGAGCCGGTCGCTGACGAGACGCGCTCGATCCTCGACGGGCACATCGTGCTCTCGCGGGCGCTGTCGACGAAAAATCACTACCCGGCCATCGACGTACTGCACAGCCTGAGCCGCGTCATGGCAACGATCGTGCCGCGGGAGCACCTTGCCGCAGCCGGCAAGATCCGCGATCTGCTGGCAAAGTACCAGGAGATCGAGCTTTTGATCCGCGTCGGCGAGTATCGCCGCGGGTCAGACCCGGAGGCCGATGAGGCCATCCAGAAGATCGGAGCAATCCGTTCCCTGCTTCAGCAGCACGTCGACCACCACGCGGACTACCACACCACCATCGCTCAGCTTCGGGAGTTGGCCGGCCTATGAACGACGCCGTCAACCGCGTCCTGGACCTGCGCAGCCAGAAGGAGCGCATCCAGCAGTCCAACCTGTTCAAGGCGAAGCGCCACCTCGAGTCCTGCGAGGCGGAAGTGCGTCGTCAGCGTGAGGCGCTGGAGCAATTCCGCGCCTGGCGTCAGGGACACGAGGAATCCTTGTTTGCTGCCCTGCAGAAAAGTCGGGCGACGCCACGTGACCTGATGGAATATTTGGCGCGGTGCGAGTTGCTGAAACAGGAGGAATCCGCCCGAGCGCAAGCGCTGGCCGCGGCGGAGCAGGCGCTGGACGCGACGCGTAACGGCGTGGTCCGCGCCCGCCAAGCGTCGCGCGATGCGACCCGCGCCAAGGAGAAGCTCTCTGAGCTGGTCAGTGAGTTGAAGAAGGGGGATGCCTTGGCGCAGCGTCTCGCTGACGAGAACGAACTCGATGAGAGCATCCTGTCGCAGGTGACCCGTCCACGACGGATCTAGCAGGGTGTTTAAAATCTACCGCAGGGTGCTGGTGCTTGGCTGCAAATCGCCTCAAAACGCTCATTTACTCCCTGTAAACTACGCTTTTTCGGCGATTTGCGCCTTGCCTGAGCACCCCTCGCTACGTGTTTCAACACCCTGCTAGAGCAGCGGGGTGTCGATCCGGACGGAAGCGGGTCGGGCATCCGAGGGCGATCGGGTCAGCAAGCGCCGGAGGGGCCCAGAACGAGAAAAGGCGGCCCGGGGCCGCCTTCTTTCGAGAGTGAGAGAGATCCTCTCTGCGGGATCAGCGCTTCGAGTACTGGGTAGCGCGGCGTGCCTTGCGCAGACCCACTTTCTTCCGCTCGACCTCCCGTGCGTCACGGGTCAGGAACCCAACGCGCTTGAGATCGCCGCGCAGCCCCTCATCGTAACCAATCAGCGCACGCGCAATGCCGAGGCGGATGGCGCCGGCCTGGCCGCTGGGGCCACCACCCTCCACGGTCACCTTGATGTCGAACTTGTCGAGCGTGTTCGTCAGCTCCAGCGGCTGGCGGACCACCATGCGCGCCGTCTCGCGGCCGAAAAACTGATCGAGCGACCGGTTGTTGACCACGATTGCGCCGGTGCCGGGACGCAGGAACACCCGGGCAGACGATGTCTTCCGGCGGCCCGTACCATAAAACTGCTCTACTGCCATGTGCGCGAACCTGCTGTGCTTAGATCTCGAGGGGCTTGGGTTGCTGGGCTGCGTGGTTGTGCTCTGCGCCCGTGTAAATCTTCAGCTTCTTGAACATCGCGCGCCCCAGCGGGTTTTTGGGCAGCATACCTTTGACTGCCGTCGCCAGCACACGTTCTGGCGCGCGCTGAAGTTGCTTTTCCAGGCTGATCGACTTCATGTGACCGATGTAGCCCGTGTGGTGATAGTAAACCTTGTCCTTGAGCTTATTGCCGGTAACGCTGACTTTATCGGCGTTGACGACGACGATGTAATCGCCGGTATCCACGTGCGGGGTATAGACGGGCTTATGCTTGCCGCGCAGCCGGCGCGCGATTTCGGTCGCCAGACGGCCGAGCGTTTTTCCCGTGGCGTCGACGACGTACCAGTCGCGTTTGACTTCAGCCGGTTTGGCACTGAAAGTCTTCATCTTGTCTTGCTCCAAAAGGCTAAGCGGTTCTCTGGCGAACCAAAGGCGCGGGAATATAGCCCAAAACCCCAAGCCCCGCAACGGGGTCACCATCAATTAGTGGGCGTGGGTGGCGGGCTGGCCGCGTGGTGGCCGGACGGTGCCTGCATTACGAGATAGCGCTTTCTTTCGCAGTGTGCTGAACGTTATACTACGCCTTGAAAAAAAAGCGCGAGGCATCGCTGCACCCGCGCCAAGTACCACCAAAGGAGGATGGAGGAACCGAATTAACGAGCGTCATCGCTCATTAATAATATCAATAGTTTCTAATATATGGGTTCCGCTGTCAACACCCCGGCCGGCATCCCGTCTGGGGTGTTTTATTATCTAGATCTGCAGGCGCGCCACGGGGCGGCCGTTGATCAGGTGCTCTTCGATGATCTCGTCGACATCTTCTTGATCGACGTAGGAATACCAGATGCCTTCCGGGTACACGACGATCACCGGGCCATCCTCGCATCGGTCCAGGCAGCCGGCAGAGTTGATCCGCACGCCGCCCTTGCCTGCTATACCGAGATCCTTGACCCGCCGCTTGGCGTATTCCCTGGCTTCGGGGGCTTTGTAGTTTTCACAGCAGCCCTTGCCGGGTTCGCGCTGGTTCGTGCAGAAAAATACGTGGTATCTGAAGTAGCTCATGAAGTTGCCTGTCGTATGTTGGGCGCGCTTCGCCCGAGTGGTCCTCGGTCAAGTCGGCTGAGCAGCTAGCCACTCGGCGCTTGCGCGCACAGACTGCAAGTGACGTTCGGTTGGCTGCCGTTTGTTCAGGTTGGATGGTGTGCAGGGGTGCTTCAACCATGTCGGGTGTCTGTGGGATGCGCTCGTCTTCGCGCAATCGACCCCGTAACGGTGCTGCATACCCCATCGCGACTCGCCGATCGTGTAGCATAGGATCTGCGATGTCTACAAACCAGCCAGCTGCCATGCGCCATTATTCGCTTGCCGATAGTCTATTGATCCAGTTTGAGAAGAGTCTCAGCGCGGTATTCGTCAATCCGTCGGGGACTCGGCGCGAAGATCCTGCGCTGCGCATTCCGGAGCCCGCTTTGACGGATGCGGAGCGGCGACATGTGGCCGGGCTGATGCGCGTCAACCACGCGGGGGAGATCGCCGCCCAAGCGCTCTACAACGGCCAAGCCGTCTTCGCGCGCCAGCCCGAGGTGAGAGATCGTCTCAAAATTTCGGCCGATGAGGAGGCTGACCATCTGGCGTGGTGCCGCAAGCGGGTGGAGGAGCTGGGTTCACGCACCAGTCTGCTCGGGCCGTTCTGGTACTGGGGCTCTTTCGCGATAGGCGCCGCGGCGAGCGCTGCGGGAGACAAGTGGAGCCTGGGATTCGTTAAAGAAACTGAAGACCAGGTCATTGCGCACCTGCAGGGGCACCTCAAGTCGTTGCCCGCTGCGGACCACAAAAGCCGCGCGATCGTCGAGCAGATGATCGACGATGAGGCGCACCACGGCGAGGCCGCCGTGGCGGCGGGGGGTGTGGAGTTGCCGTTGCCCGTGAGATTGCTGATGAAGGCGACGGCCAAGGTGATGACGACGACCAGCTACTGGATCTGACCGGCCGCCGCTTCACGAGCCGCTAGACGGCTGCGCTGAACTTGAGTTTTGGCATGTTGCGCCCGTAAAAGATCTCGGCGATCTCGTGGCTTAGCTGCTGCTCAATCTGCACGAGCTCTTGTTCCGAGTAGTCCCCGCGGCCGTGCCCGAACAGATAGTTATCGAGGTCGAACCGCTTGAGCATCATCTTCGTGTGGAAGATGTTTTCCTGGTACACGTTGACGTCGATGGTCTGGTAGCGCTCCAGGGTGCTGTCGGCGATGTAGTTCTGGATCGAGTTGATATCGTGATCGATGAAGTGCTTGCGACCGAGGACATCACGCGTGAAACCACGCACCCGGTAGTCCATGATGACGATGTCTGACTCGAAGCTGTGGATGAGGTAGTTGAGTGCCCGCAACGGTGAAATGCGCCCGCAGGTGGACACGTCGATGTCGGCGCGAAACGTGCTGATCCCGTGCTGTGGATGCGACTCCGGGTAGGTGTGCACGGTGATGTGGCTCTTGTCGAGATGCGCAGCGATCGTGTCCGGCAGCGGACCGGGTTTTTCGTCGTTGTTGAGGTGCTCGGAGGCGACGGGCTCCTCGGAAATCAGCATGACCACGCTCGCGCCTTGCGGGTCATAGTCCTGCCGGGAGATGTCGAGGATGTTCGCGCCGATGATCTCCGCCACGTCCGTGAGGATCTGCGTCAGGCGCTCTGCGTTATACACTTCGTCAATGTAGTCGATGTACTCCTCGCGGTGCGAGGGTAGGGCCGCGTAGGCGATGTCGTAAATATTGAAACTCAGCGACTTGGTCAGGTTGTTGAACCCGTGCAGCTTCACCAAATCGCGCGCGTATTCGATCACTCCTCAGTCCTCAGCAAAACACCTACAGAACCGCCCTGGACGGGCGGGACAGAGCGCGGAGTTTAGAGCAAACCTGCCCCCAGCACTAGATTTTGAGAACGGGGGAAATCGTCTGAAATATCAGTGCAATATTCGCCACGTTCGGGAGAGGCGAGGGGAGCTGGCTCAACCTTCGGCTGCCAGCACACCTTCATTCGGGCTGCGGATTTCGAAATCATGGGTGATGCGGGCCGTCTGGCCGAGCATGATCGAAGCCGAGCAGTATTTCTCCGCCGACAGCTTGATGGCGCGTTCGACCTGCTTTTCCGAAAGCTGATCCCCCGTCACGACAAAGTGGACGTGGATGCGGGTAAACACTTTGGGGTCTTCGGTGGCGCGTTCGGCTTCGAGCTCCACATCGCAGCCTGTGACGCGCTGTCTCGCCTTTTTCAGAATATGCACCACGTCGAACCCGGTGCAGCCGCCCAGGCCGAGCAGCAGCATCTCCATCGGGCGAACGCCAAGGTTGCGCCCCCCCATCTCCGGCGGACCATCCATGACGAGGGCGTGACCGCTGGCAGACTCGCCAACGAACAACATGGGCTCCAACCAGCGGACTTTAGCCTTCATGCGCTACCCTTTATCGGAAAAATGATGCGTCTATTGCATGTCCATGATTTTATTGATACAAGGTTAACATGCTGATTCTGTGCTTGTCACAAGATTTGGACTTCATTTTTTAAGGATTGACGAATGCCCGCTATTGCTAGATCCATACCGGAGTTCAGCCCGGTAATCGACAGGTTTTTGAAGCATTGTCACATCAAGCATTACCCGCCGAGATCCGTCATCATTCACGCGGGCGACCCGCCAGAGACCCTGTACTTCATCACCCGCGGGTCCGTCACGGTCATGATCGAGGACAAGGACGGGCACGAAATGGTGCTCGCCTACCTCAACAAGGGTTCGTTCTTCGGCGAGATGGGCCTGTTCGACGAGAAGGCGCGCAGCGCCTGGGTCGTGGCGCGCGGCGAGTGCGAAGTTGCCGAGATCCACTATGCGCAATTCAAGAAACTGGCGGCGGATGACTCCGAAATCGTCTTCTCGCTGGCGACGCAGATGGCGACCCGGCTGCGCGAGACCAGCCGCAAGGTCATCGACCTCGCATTCCTCGACGTCACCGGGCGTATCGCCCACACCCTGATGGAGTTGTGCAACCAGCCGGATGCCATGACCCATCCCGACGGCATGCAGATTCGCATCACCCGGCAGGAGATCGCCAAGATCGTCGGCTGCTCGCGCGAGATGGCTGGCCGCGTATTGAAGGAACTGGAAGATCAGGGATTGATCTCCGCGCACGGCAAGACGATCGTCGTCTTCGGCGCCCGCTGACTCCCCTTACTCGTTCCCTCCGAACAACTCGACTAACGCCCGGCCAGGGTCGGGCGCCCGCATGAACGCCTCACCGACCAGAAAGGCGTGCACACCCGCGGCTCGCATCCGTGCCACGTCTGCGGCATGAAGAATACCGCTCTCGGTCACCAGCCACCGCCCTTCAGGTAGCAAGTCCAGCAGCTCGAGCGTAGTTTCGAGCCGCGTCTCGAAGGTGCGCAGATTGCGGTTATTCACGCCAAGAATGGCGTCTTCGCCCAACTGCAAGGCGGCCTGCAGCTCTTGGGCATCGTGCACTTCGACCAGCACGTCCATGCCGAGCTCGCGTGCTTGACCGAACAGATCGGTAAGCCTGGTTGTGTCGAGCGCCGCGGCGATGAGCAGGATGCAGTCGGCGCCGATCGCCCGCGCCTCGATCACCTGGTACGGATCGATAGTGAAATCCTTGCGCAGCACGGGCAGGGCGCAGGCGGCCCGGGCCTCCTCGAGATACGCCTCGCTGCCCTGGAAGAAGTCGCGATCGGTGAGCACCGACAGGCAGGCGGCACCGGCTGAGGCGTAGCTTCGGGCGATATCTGCCGGATGGAACGGGTCGCGCAGCAGCCCCTTGCTGGGTGAGGCCTTTTTGATCTCGGCTATGACAGCGGGGCGCCCCGCTGCGAGCCGGGCCTCGAGCGATGCGCGGAACCCCCGCGGCGGCGAGGCCGCCGTAGCGCGCTCGCGGAGGGCGTTGAGCGGCACTGCCCGTGCGTGCTCGGCAACCTCCTCGCGCTTGCGCTCAATGATGCGCTGGAGGATGTCAGGCGGCGTGCTCATGAGCCAGAGAAGCTGCGCGTCTTTGCAATGAAGGTTTCGAAACGCGACATGGCCTCGCCGCGCTTGAGCAGCCTCAGGGCCGTCTCGATGCCGTCGGCCAGCGTCGCCTCGACACCGGACACATAGATTGCTGCTCCTGCGTTCAGCGCCACGATATCGCGTGCGGGGCCGTCGGCGCCCGAGAGCGCCGTGCGCAGCATCACCAGGCTCTCGGCCGGACTGCCCACGCGCAGCGTATCGAGGGGTGCTGCAGTAATTCCGAATTCCTCCGGACGGATCTTCATGGGTTTGATCGTGCCGCCGCCGAGGAGCATGCAATGCGTCGTGCCCTCGATGCTGATCTCATCGAGCCCGTCCTCGGCGTGGACCACCAGAGCGCGGTTCGTGCCCAGCGCCTTGAGCACGGCGGCCATCGGTTCCAGCAGGTGCTTGCTAAAGACGCCGAGCACCTGGTTCGGCGCATTTGCCGGGTTGGTGAGCGGGCCGAGCAGGTTGAAGATCGTGCGCACGCCCATCTCGCGGCGCGGCCCGATGGCGTGCTTCATCGCGGCGTGGTGACGGGGCGCGAACAGGAAGCCCACGCCAACCTCGCGTATGCACTCGGCGACTTGATCGGGGGTCAGGTCCAGATTGGCGCCGGCGGCCTCGAGCACGTCGGCGCTACCCGACTTCCCGGACACGCTGCGGTTGCCGTGCTTCGCGACGTGGGCCCCTGCTGCGGCCGCAACGAACGCGCTGGCGGTGGAGATGTTGAAGGTGTTCGAGGCGTCCCCGCCCGTACCGCAGGTGTCGATCAGGTGCTCGGACTCGACATGGACCGGGGTCGCCAGTGAGCGCATGACCTGCGCGGCGGCGGTGATCTCCTCCACCGTCTCGCCCTTCATGCGCAGGCCAACGAGGAAGCCGCCGATCTGCGCCGGGGTGGCTTGCCCGGACATGATGAGCTGCATGACCTCGGCCATCTCCGCGCCGCTCAGATGCGCATGGTCAAACATGCGCTGAATGGCTTCCTGCATGTTCATGCTCGAACGCCCCCTTTCAAGTTCAGGAAATTCCGCAGCAGATCATGGCCATGCTCGGTGAGGATCGACTCCGGGTGGAACTGCACGCCCTCGACGTTCCAGGTGCGGTGCCGCACGCCCATGATCTCCTCCACGCCGCCTGTGGCATCCTCTGTCCAGGCGGTGATTTCGAGGCAGTCAGGCAGGCTGGACTGCTCAATGACGAGCGAGTGATAGCGCGTGGCCTCGAACGGATCGGGCAGCCCTGCAAACACACCCTCGCCCCGATGCCGGATGGGCGAGGTCTTGCCGTGCATGATCGTCTTGGCATGAACGATGCACCCGCCGAAGGCCTGTCCGATGCTCTGATGGCCAAGGCAAACACCGAGCAGCGGCAGCCGCCCGGCGAAGCGCTCGATCACCCCGAGCGATACGCCCGCTTCGTTCGGTGTGCACGGGCCGGGCGAGAGCACGATGCGCTCAGGTGACATGGCCTCGATCTCATCGAGCGTAACCTGATCGTTGCGACGGACGACCACCTCTGCGCCGAGCTCCCCCAGATACTGGACGAGGTTATAGGTGAACGAGTCGTAGTTGTCGATCATCAGCAGCATCGCTAGATCTCCTGCCGACGGCTGCCGGAGAGCCCGGCCTCTGCCAGTTCCACCGCGCGGAAGGTGGCGCGCGCCTTGTTCATCGTTTCCTTCCACTCGAGTTCGGGCACGGAATCGTAAACCACCCCCGCGCCGGCCTGGATGGAGAGCTGTCCGTCTTTGATGACCGAGGTGCGGATGGCGATTGCGGTATCCATGTTGCCCTGCCAGCCGAGATAGCCGACCGCGCCCGCGTAGATACCCCGCTTAACCGGCTCGAGTTCGTCGATGATCTCCATCGCGCGAATCTTCGGCGCGCCGGAGACCGTCCCTGCGGGGAAGGTCGCGCGCAGCACATCCATGGCGCCCATGCCCGGGCTGAGCACGCCGGTGACGTTCGAGACGATGTGCATGACGTGCGAGTAGCGCTCGATGGTCATGCGCTCGGTGACCTGCACGCTGCCGGTGCGCGAGACACGCCCGACGTCATTGCGCCCAAGGTCGATCAGCATCAGATGCTCTGCACGCTCCTTGGGGTCGGCGAGTAGTTCGGCTTCCAGCGCGAGGTCTTCTGCTTCGTCATGCCCGCGCCGACGCGTGCCGGCGATGGGCCGCACCGTCACCAGGCCGTCTTCGAGCCGGACGAGAATCTCGGGTGAGGAGCCCACGACCTGGAACGCCGCCAGGTTGAGAAAGAACATGTACGGCGAGGGGTTAAGGCAGCGCAGCGCGCGGTAGAGGTCGAGCGCCAGCGCCTGAAAGGGCACGGTGAGCCGCTGCGAGAGCACAACCTGCATGATGTCGCCATCGATGATGTAGCGTCGCGCCCGCGCTACGGCATCCTTGAAGCCCTGTTCGGTGAAGCCCGAGACGAAGTCGGTTTCGCGCACCACGCGTGAGCGCGTTGCCGCGCGGTAGACGGGGGTTGCGGAGTAAAGCCGCTCTTCGAGCTCGGCCAGGCGCCGCTCGCCCTGTGCTTCTTCTCCCGGTCCGACGTGGACGATGAGGTAGAGCTTACCCGATAGGTTGTCGAAAACGACGACCTCCTCAGAGACCATCAGCAGGATGTCGGGCGTGCCGAGCGTATCTCGCTGGTCGTGCCGGGTCAGACGGGGCTCGATGTAGCGTATTGTGTCGTAGCCGAAGTAACCCACCAGTCCGCCCGTAAACCGCGGCAGCCCGTCGAGCGGGGCGACGTCATAGCGCCGCTGGAAGGACTCGATCCACGCGAGCGGGTCCTCCACTGTGTGCGTTTCAACGACCTCGCCCTGCTCCTCGATCGTGACCGTATGGCCTGAAACCTTTAACACGGTGCGGCAAGGGAGCCCGATGATCGAGTACCGGCCCCACTTCTCCCCGCCTTGCACGGACTCGAACAGGTAACTGTACGGGCCGTCGGCCAGTTTGAGGTAGGTGCTCAAGGGGGTGTCGAGGTCGGCGAGTACCTCGCGGACCATGGGGGTCCGGCGCAAACGCTCAGCGCCGGTGGGGGAGGAGTACAGGTTCATGACAGCTCACACTTCGTTCAGGACTGAAAAAAGACACGGGTCGGACGACATGCGCTAACTGGCACGCCATCGTACCCGCTGTCCTGATCGTTCGAGCTGTAACTGTCGCATGAACAACGCTGGGTCGGAAATGCCTGCTCAGGCCGCTTCAGCGAGCAGGCCCGGTAGCTCGGCCATCGAATCGATGACGGCGTCCGGATGGTAAACCCGGATATCCTCGCCGTGATTGTAGCCGTAACTCATACACACGATTTGAAAGCCGGCTGCACGGGCCGCCTTCACGTCACTCTGCGAGTCACCGATCATCAGGCAGTTCGACGGATCGACGCCAAACTGCCGCGCAGCGTGAAGCAGGGGTGCCGGATCGGGCTTCTTCTGGGCTAAGGTGTCGCCAGACACCACCAGCTCGAAGAAGTCCAGCACGCCGAGGTCGCGTAGTAACGGCAGGGTGAACTGCTCGGCCTTGTTGGTCACGCAGGCTAGGCGGTAGCCCTGATTCTTTAGGAACTGCAGACCCTCGAGCACGCCGGGATACAACCGGCTGCGCTTGGAGGTGTTCTCGGCATAGAGCTCCAGGAACACCGGCAGGGCGCGCCGGTAGTCCGCCTCGTCCGGCTCTCCGTCCAGTCGGTTGAGCAGGGCGCGCTTGGTCAGGCGCTCGACCCCATTGCCCACCCATTGCCGGACGGCAGCTTCCCCCCGCTCGGGCAGCCCGAGGCGCCGCATCATCTCGTCGACGCAGTACGCCAGATCCGGCACGCTGTCGACCAGCGTGCCATCGAGGTCGATCAACACCATCGACGGACGACGCAACGCCACGCGCTGTCGCTCCCGCTCAGGCGACGTTGCGGGCGGCCGCTAGCTCGGCACGCATCGCCGCGATGATACTGTCGTAGCGGTGCGGGTCGCTCGCCTTGGCCGCGCCGAAGATGGCCGAACCGGCGACGAACGTATCGGCTCCCGCCTCTTTGATTTGACGGATGTTGTCCGCCTTCACGCCGCCGTCGATTTCCAGCCGGATGTCGCGGCCGCTCGCATTGATGATCTGGCGCGCCTGACGCAGCTTGCCCAGCGCGCTCGGGATGAAACTCTGACCACCGAAGCCCGGGTTCACCGACATCAGCAGCACCATGTCGATCTTGTCGATGACATACTCGAGATAGCTCAGCGGCGTTGCTGGGTTGAACACGAGGCCGGCCTTGCAGCCCTCGTTGCGGATCAGTTGCAGGGTACGGTCGATGTGCTCGGAGGCTTCCGGGTGAAAGGTGATGTAGGTGGCACCTGCCTTCGCGAAATCGGGGATGATACGGTCCACGGGCTTCACCATCAGATGCACGTCGATCGGTGCGGTGACACCGTGCTTGCGCAGGGCCTCGCACACCAGCGGCCCGATGGTCAGGTTCGGGACGTAATGGTTGTCCATCACATCGAAGTGCACGATGTCCGCGCCTGCGGCCAGCACGTTGTCGACCTCCTCGCCGAGCCTCGCAAAATCGGCGGAGAGAATGGAAGGCGCAATGAAATCGGGTGCCATGGGGACCTCTGGGCTGGTCAGTCAATCGGAATGTCGTCGGAATGTACCCGAATGCCGCGCGCTTTTCAGCCACCCACCCCATTGGGCAGGGTATGGCGGCAGGCTGCTGGGGGCGGAGGGTCCGCTCAAGCCTCAGGAAGCGGCAGAATGCCGGTCCTCCGTGAGGCGTAACCTCAAAGTGCCCGCCCTCTTTCGGAGCAAGTGCTCGGCGCGCGGTTCGACAATCGTGTGGGGCAGTCGCCTTAAGCGGCCTAGGCGCACTCACCGCATGATCGAAAAAACGAGAAGGGCCCGCGTAAGCGGGCCCCAGCAGCTCGAAGTGCCTCGACGCTGCGATCAGGGCTTCGGGAAACTTGCGATGTAGGCAGCCAGGTTGTCAATGTCCGCATCGCTCAGGCCCGCCGACATCGCCTTCATCGTGGCGTTCTCGCGCTTGCCGGACTTGAACGCCGCGAGCTGCTCTTTGATGTAAGCCGCATCCTTACCAGCGAGCGAAGGGTTCGCCGGTGTGGCGCTCACGCCGTTGGCGCCGTGGCAACCTTGGCACATGGCATATTTAGTCTTACCAGCAGCGGCATCGCCTGCCACCGCGGAGCCCGAGGCGATCATCAGAACAGATGCCGCGGCAACAGCAAACAAACTCTTCATTTCACCATTCTCCTCGAATAAATGACGTTAGGTCGTCACCCTTTGGCCAAAAACACAATAGTTTTTATGATCGCCTGATTTTTACCAGATCACTGGATACTTGCAAATAGCACCTCATCAGAAACGCCAACGGTTCGACACCGGCATATGATGACCCCGGTGGGATAGGGTGGTGCCGTGATTCAGCGCCTCTGCGCCAGGGCGACCGTGTAGTGACTGCCTTGCTTGAGTTTGTCGTAATTGCCGAAGATCTCTGTCAGGTAGCGCTTCATGAAGTCGCGCAGGCCGTTGATCGTCACGACGTAAAGCCGGCCACCGGGGCGCAGCCGGGCGAGCGCGTCGTGCAGGTGCAGGGTGAGCAGTTCCTTGCCGACCTTGGCGGGCACGTTGGAAGCGATGACATGAAATCGCGCCCCGGGGTCGATCTGGTCGAAGCCGTTGGAGAGCTGGGCGCGCGCGTTGCCGATGCCATTGAGCGTGGCATTGCGGTTGGCGTAGTCCACCGCGACGAAATCCTTGTCGACCATCAGGGTTTGCCCGCGGGGGGCTAGCCGCGCGAGGGTGAGTCCAATCGGGCCGTAACCGCAACCCAGATCGAGACAATCGTCCGTATCGGCCACCTCGATGCGGTCTAGGAGCAGCCGTGTGCCGTCATCGATCTCCCGTGGCGAGAACAGGCCCCACGTGCTGCGAAAACGAAGTCTTTGACCGGCGAGTTCGGCCTCGAACTCAATGTCGCGGCGCAGGGAGGCGAGATACGCAGCGGTGTCCACGGGCCGTTACAACAGTCTGGCGAACAGCTGTTCGGCGTTGTCCGCGAGGCCCTCGCTGTCGGGCTGCAGCAGGCAGAAATGGCCCATCTTGCGGCCGGGCCGTGCGGAGAGCTTGCCGTAGAGGTGCAGCTTGACGTTGGGATTCTCCAGCAGGCGATCCCAGCGCGGTTCGCCGGCTCGCCACAGATCCCCCAACAGGTTGACCATCGCCACGGGCGAGAGCAGCCGCACGTCGCCGAATGGCAGGCCGCAGACCATGCGCACCTGCTGCTCGAACTGGGAGGTGACACAGGCATCCAGCGTGTAGTGGCCACTGTTGTGGGGCCGCGGGGCAATTTCGTTGACGAGGAGTTCGCCTGTTGCGGTGACGAAGAACTCAACGGCGAGCACGCCGGTGTAGTCGAGGGCGACCGCCAAGCCGCAGGCCGTGGCACGCGCCTGCGCGGCGAGCGATTCATTGATGGCCGCCGGGACGACGCTGCGATGCAGTATGCCGACGCGGTGGATGTTCTCAGCGACCGGATAACAAAGCGTCTCACCCTTTGCGTTACGGGCGACGACGACCGAGAGTTCCTGCGCCAGTTCGACGCGTTGCTCGAGAACGCACGGTACGCCGCCGAGACTCGCGTACGCATCGGCTAGCTCCTCGGCGCGATTCACGAGGACCTGCCCCTTGCCGTCATAGCCCAACTCGGCGCGCTTGAGCAGGGCCGGGAAGCTCACCGCTTGCGCGGCCACCGGCAGATCACGTTCGCTCTCCACGACGCCGAACGGCGCACTGGCGTTCCCGGAGGCGCGGATGAAGCGCTTCTCGCGGATGCGGTTCTGTGTCGTCTCCACTGCATACGCCCCTGGGCGGACGAGGCAGCGGTCCGCGAGGCGCCGCAGGGTTTGCGCGGGGATGTTCTCGAATTCGGTGGAGATTGCAGCGCAGGACTCAGCGAGCTGCTCCAGCGCCCAGGTGTCGCCGTAAGCGGCGTGCAGGTGTTCATCGGCGATGCGACCGGCGGGGCTGTCGGGGTCGGGGTCCAGCACGATCACCCGATACCCCATGGTCCGCGCCGCCACAGTGAACATGCGGCCCAACTGGCCGCCGCCGAGCATGCCCAAAGTCGCGCCGGGTAGAATCATGGGGTGGCCGTCCTGTCAGAGAGTGGCTGGCGACGGCGCAAGACGGAGCAATCTGCCGGCTTCATGTCGCCTCGGGCGGAAGCCGCATGCCCTCGACCTGCTCGCGCAAGCCCTTGCGATAGGCCGCCAGGCGCAAGGCGAGGTCGGCGTCGGACGCCGCAAGCAGCTCGGCGGCGAACAGCGCGGCGTTTGTCGCCCCGGCCTCGCCGATGGCAAAGGTCGCCACAGGGACGCCCTTGGGCATCTGCACGATGGAGAGCAGCGAATCCTGACCTTGCAGGTAGCGACTCGGCACAGGAACGCCGAGGACGGGCACCAGCGTCTTGGCAGCAAGCATGCCGGGCAGGTGAGCGGCCCCGCCCGCGCCCGCAATGATGCAGCGCAAACCTCGATCCTGCGCGGTTTCTGCGTAGTCGAACAAGGCATCTGGCGTGCGGTGCGCCGACACCACCCGGCATTCGTGCTCGATGCCCAGGAGTTCCAGCATCTCGGCCGTGTGTCGCATCACGGACCAGTCGCTCTGACTGCCCATAACGACGCCAACCTGAACGTGAGCCATTGCTGCAGCACTCCACCTAAAAAGATGCTTATACCGATTGCATCGAGGGTTGCCAAGCCTTGCGGCGTCGCGCCCTGCGGGCGGGCGTGCGCATCGCAATCAGCGGCGGCTTTGCTATGATGCCGTCATGCAGACACCCACCCCGGTAGACAAATTTGCCCGCGTCACGCTCGCTTGGGTCGAGCGCTTGGGGCTGTTCATCATCATGCTGGCCACCGTCGTGGCCGGTGGTAACGAAGTGGCGCGTATGGTCGGCGAGCGCACCGTACAGCTTGCGGACCTGCTATTGCTGTTCATTTACCTCGAGGTGCTGACGATGGTCGGCGTGTACTACAGTTCCGGCTCGCTGCCGGTGCGTATGCCGCTGTACATCGCCATTGTGGCGCTCGCACGACATATGATTCTGGACATGAAAGAGATGACCGATGCGCAACTGCTGGTCACCGCGGTTGGCATTCTGATCATCGCCGCCGCGGTGCTCGTGCTCCGCTTCGGCCACGTCAAACTTCCTTACGGCAAAGGCGACGACCACTGACGGGGGGGGGGCCATGCCTACGACGCAGTTCCCGATTCACTCTCTGCCTCTGGTGCATCGCGGCAAGGTCCGCGACGTGTACGCCGTCGATGAGGGCCATCTGCTCATCTTGGCTACGGATCGACTCTCTGCTTTCGACGTCGTGCTGCCGACACCCATTCCCGGCAAGGGCGAGATACTCACCCAGATCTCAAACTTCTGGTTCCGGCGAAGCGCCCACCTGATCCGCAATCACCTCGTTGACCAGCCTCTAGAAACCGTCCTGCCGGATGCGGCCGAGCGGGCGGGCCTGGCCCTGCGCAGCGTCGTCGTCAAGCGGCTCAAGGCACTGCCCATCGAGGCGATCGTGCGCGGTTATCTCATCGGTTCCGGGTGGAAAGACTATGTCGAGAGCGGGGCGGTGTGTGGCATCACGCTCCCAGCAGGTCTGCAGCTCGCCGACCGCCTGCCGACCGCGCTGTTCACGCCATCAACCAAGGCGGCTGTCGGTGCGCACGATGTCAATATCGATTTCCATACCGCCGCTTCGCTGGTGGGCCAGGAGCTGGCATCGCGCGTGCGTGACGTCAGTCTGAGTCTGTACCAGGAGGCCGCGGACTACGCGCTCGAGCGCGGCATCATCATCGCCGACACCAAGTTCGAGTTCGGTCTTGATGATCAAGGCGAGCTGTACTTGATCGACGAGGTACTCACGCCCGACTCGTCGCGCTTCTGGCCCGTCGAAAGCTACCAGCCGGGCATCTCCCCGCCGTCCTTCGACAAGCAGTACGTGCGGGATTACCTCGAAACGCTGGGTTGGGACAAGCGCCCCCCCGGCCCCGAGCTTCCGGAAGAGGTGGTTCGCAGGACGGGCGAAAAATACCGCGAGGCGTACCGCCGCCTGACGGGAACGCCCTTCCCCGCATAAGCGATGTTGTCCCCAATGGTCTGGCGGTTGCTCACTGGCGAGCTGGTACAGTAGTCTTGCGGGTCGTTTGTGCGGCGGGTGCCCTCTGTCGAAAAGAGCCCATCCCAGTTCATGCGGAGTCTTGTCCTCGAATGAAAAGCTATATCGTCCTCATTGGCGCGACGTTGGCCGCGCTCGTTACCGGCGTCGCGCTCGCCGATGCCCCCCAGGGTATGGCAGGCGCAAAGTCTGATCCGAACAACATCACCCAAGCCGACATCGACCGGCGTATTGCCAGCAGCAAGGAGGCGATCCAGGCGCTGGCACAGGGGTTGAAGGCCGAGCTCGAAGCCGCCGCCGATCAGGGTGGGCCGGTCAACGCACTGAGCGTCTGTAACACCAAGGCCGCGGAAATCGCCGCAAAAACCTCGGCCGAGAAGGGCATGAAGGTCGGCCGCGTCAGCGGCAAGAACCGCAATCCCAAGAACGCCGCCGAGGGTTGGGCCAAAGGCGTCATGGCCAACTTCGAGGCGCGCGCAGCCAAGGGTGAGGGAGTAGACAAGCTCGAGTATCACGAAATCGTGCAGGTCGACGGCAGGCGTGAGTTTCGGTACATGCAGGGCATCCCGGTGCGATCGATGTGCCTCGGCTGCCACGGCACCGAGATCAAGCCAGAGGTCCAGGCCAAGCTCAAGGAGCTGTACCCTAATGACAAGGCCACCGGCTACAGCACCGGCGACCTGCGCGGGGCATTCGTGGTCGTTCAGACCTTCTGACGACACTCCGCCGCCTGTGGATACGCGTGCGGGAGTATTTGATTTTTCACAAGGATGCCGCTACGGTTGAAAACCTAACTTACTGAATCCGCGGCAAACCATGTCCAAACTTGCCGGCAAGGGAGAGTGCTTCTCCTGCCACATGCGTGACCTCAGCATTTTTGCTGAACTGCCACAGGATAAACTTGTCGAGCTCGGCTTTCGCCCCGCGATGATGGTCTTCGAAGAGGGGGAAGTGCTCTTTCGCGAGGGCGAAGTCGCGTCGGCCGCCTACACCCTGCGCTCGGGCTATGTGAAGCTCACGAAGAGCTTGGCGAACGGGCGGTCACAGATCGTTCTGGTCCTGTCTACGGGTGACCTGTTCGGCATGGACTGCCTGGCGGGCGACAATTACCACCACAATGCCATTGCCATAACGCCGAGCGAGGTTTGCCGTCTGCCTCTCAAGGATCTGGACTCACTCCGGCAACAGGATCCCGTCATCGACCGCGCCATCCTGTTGCGCTGGGCGAAAAGCCTGCGTGCCACCGAAGATCTCGCCGTCGAGCTGGGAACCAAGAAGGCGGCCGAACGCTTGGCCAGCTACCTGCTGAGCTGGTGCAGCGGCGCTGCACCCGACGAGTGGCGCGAGCTGCCGCTGTCGCGGATGGAGATCGGGGAACTTCTGGGGCTCACGATCGAGACGGTGAGCCGTTTCTTCTCCGAATGGCGAAAGACCGGCTTGATATTCGAACAATCCGGCAAGATCAGGATTGCCGATCCAGAAAAACTCGCACGGGTGGCGCGCGCCAGCGGCGCTTACTGATTCGCTCCAACGCCTCGCGCGCCGAGCCGCTGCCGTTGTCCGCAGCGGCTCGGTCGGCCGGTTGTCAGTTGTTCTTCGCGCCCTGATCGACCCACTGCTTCAGGGTGGCGATCTGCTCCGGCTTCAAGGGGTCCTTACCGTGTGGCATTTTTAGGCTGGGGTCGGCGCGGCCCTCCACCAGCATGTTCAGCGTGCTCGATGTGCTGTTGCCCGGTACGATGATGGGGCCGAACTTGGTGCCTTTCATCAAATGCTCGTAGGACACGACGGTGGGGGTGGCCGGGTCCACCATCAGCAGTCCGCTTGCCTTGTACCCCTTGCCCTCTGGCGTGTGGCACTCGAGGCAATTGGCCGCGAGTATCGGGGCGACCTGATCCTTGAAGCTGACCGGTTTCACCGCTTCGTCCTGTTTGGCGCAGCCAAACATCAAAAGGGTAGCGACCATCGCGGTGCCGACGGGGATGAATTTATTCATGGCTTCTCTCCAATACTCGTAAAATTCGGCGATTCTACCCCGATTGCGACGCTAATGCTGCGCATCTGCGCAAGCGTTGACTTTAGTCAAATTTGGCAACCGGCGTCGCCTCGACTAATCTCGCGGCACGTTAACCGAGGGCACGTTCGATGAAGATCCATGGCAAGCACTACCGCTCGATCTGGGTGGGCGCCGACGGTTTCACGGTCGAGATCATCGATCAAACCCGCCTGCCGCACGAGTTGCGCATCGTAAAGCTGGACGATGTCGCGCAAGCCGCGCGGGCGATCCGCGAGATGTGGGTACGCGGCGCGCCGCTGATCGGGGCCACGGCGGCCTATGGCATGTGCCTCGCGCTGCGCGCCGACGCGGGAGACGCTAACCTCCACGCAGCGTACGCAATGCTGCTCGAGACCCGGCCGACGGCGATCAACCTGCGCTGGGCGCTCGACGAAATGATGGCAGTGCTGCTACCCCTGCGCCCCGATGAGCGCGTGGCCGCCTCATACCGGAGGGCAGCCGAGCTGTGCGATGAGGATGTGGCCATCAACACCCGCATCGGCGACCACGGCCTGGCGATGTTGCGCGAGCTTTGGGAGCGCAAGGGTCGGCAGGGAACGCTCAACATCCTCACCCACTGCAACGCGGGGTGGATCGCCACCGTCGATTGGGGCACGGCGCTCGCGCCGATCTATAAAGCGCACGATGCGGGGTTGCCCGTTCACGTCTGGGTCGACGAGACGCGGCCGCGTAACCAGGGTGCGAGCCTCACGGCCTGGGAGCTTGGCGCGCATGGTGTGCCCCATCACGTCATCGTCGACAATGCCGGTGGCCACCTGATGCAGCATGGCCAGGTGGACGTGTGCATCGTCGGCACGGACCGCACCACAGCCCGCGGCGATGTGTGCAACAAGATCGGCACGTACCTCAAGGCGCTGGCTGCGCATGACAACGGCGTACCGTTCTACGTGGCGCTACCGAGCCCCACCATCGACTGGCGCGTGCAGGATGGGCTACGGGAGATCCCCATCGAGGAGCGCAGCCCGTACGAAGTCACGCACGTGCAGGGCCGCGACGAGGACGGCGTGCTGCGCTTCGTTCAGCTGCCGCCGGACGGTAGCCCCGGCTTCAATCCGGCCTTCGATGTCACCCCGGCGCGGCTGATCACCGGGCTCATCACCGAGCGTGGTATCTGCGCAGCAAGCGAGGAAGGTCTGCGCGGCCTGTTTCCGGCCGAGTCGATACAGCACTGAACGTCCCGAGCTGTCCACGGGCCTATCCCGCATCCGTCAGGGTAGGCAGGCGTCCGGTCACGCCACCAAGGGGCGCTGGCGGTTCGGCTCGAAATTGAGATTTTCCAGTGGCTCGGGGCGGTGGACGCCATAACCTTGGGCGTAGTCGATGCCGAGCCGGCGCAGGGCCAGCATGGTCCAGTCGTTCTCGGCAAATTCGGCGACCGTCTGCACCTGCATCTCGCGGGCGACGTGGGCGATGGCCTCAACGATGGCGCACTCCACGCTGCCGTTCTGCATCTGGCGCACGATCTTGCCGTCGATTTTGATGTAGTCCACGTCCAACCCCTTGAGGTAGCCGAACGAAGACACGCCGCTGCCGAAGTCATCCAGCGCTAATCGGCAGCCGATCCCCTTGAGGCGGCTGATGAAATCCCTGGCGGACTGCAGGTTGGTGATCACCGCCGTTTCGGTGATTTCAAAGCAGATCTGCCGCGGCAGCACGCCGTGGATCTCGAACTGCTCCAAAACTTCGTCGAGCAGTTCATAGTCAGACAGGGACTGGCCCGAGAGGTTGATCGAGAAGGAACACAGTTCCTCGTTGACGAGATCGGGGTGAATCCGCCGGAGCTGTGTGTTGAGGTGGCCGATCCACTCGAAGGCCTGGCGGATGATCGCCCGGTCGAGCTCCGGCGCCAGGCCGAAGCGTTCTGCCACCGGCACGAAGGCTGCGGGCGTTATCAGGCCACCTGCGTCGTCGCGCATTCGTACCAGCAGTTCGTAGTGCTTGCGGCCGATCGGCTGGCCGTCCACGCGGCGGATTTCCTGCGCGTGCAGCACGAGGCGGTTATCGCGGATTGCCTGGGGGATCTGCTGCGTCCAGTTGACCTGCTCGCGTTCGCGCGACCACCAGCGGTCCCTCGCGCTGAAGACGTGAATCCGGTTGCGCCCCTCGGCCTTGGCGCGGAAGCTGGCGCTGTCGGCGGCCGTGAGGGCGTCCTGAGGATTGTTGTTGTCGCGGTTGATCATGACCACCCCGATGCGCAACGCGAGTTCGAAGGTGCGGCCACGCCATGCGAAGCGGTAGTTCTGGATCAGGTCGCGCAGCTTTTCTGCTGTCTCTAGCGCCGTGCGCAGGTTGGCCTGCGGCACGATGGCGCCGAATTCATCGCCGCCCAGGCGCGCGAGAATGCTGTTCGGCGGGAGGGTGTTGCGCATGCTCGTGGCAAGCTGCCGCAGCAGGGTGTCGCCGACCGTGTGGCCACAGCTATCGTTGATGATCTTGAACTGATCGAGGTCGAGCACGATCAGGCCGTGGGAGAGCTTGTCGGCCTCCGCTTGCCGACACAGCCGTTCGAGCTGGCGCTTGAACTCGCGCCGATTGGCCAGTTTGGTCAGTGCATCGTGGCTCGCGTGCCAAGCGAGCTCCCGTGACACGGCTTCGGCCCTGAAGACCTGTGTCTGCAGATCTTCCGTGACTTCCTGTAGCTCGCGCGCAACCCGGCGGGCAATCCATACGCCCAACGCGACGGCCATGGCAAGCACCCCGAGTGCCAATACCACGCCGGAATGGTATTTCTCCTCGGCGTGCAGCAGGATGTATTGTTCCTGTTCGCGGACCACGTTGAGCAGTTCGCTGATGGCCGTGGATTCCGTCGCCTGGCTATGTTCGACACCCTGCAGTTCGGTCTGCGCGGAGACCAGATCCGCGCCGACCAGTGCACGATGGGCGAGCGCGTGGTTCACTTCGGCGTGCCGGGTGATGAGGGATGCAATATGTTCCCAGGCAGCGCTTTCCGCAGGGGTGAAGTCCAGGTCAAGGTATGTGTCGCGAAGCGCGAGGAAGTGACTGCCAAGGTTAAGGTATTGGCTAAAGAGATCGTCGCGCGCGAAGGCGTCAGGCTCCGCGTACATCTGTATGAGCAGCAGACTGCGCCGCAGCTTGATGTTGTACATCTCCGTGAGTAGCGAGGTCTTGCGATTGTAAACATCTACGGACTCGCGCAGCTCCTCGATCGTGACCGACAGGCGGTCGATCAGTATCCCGACCACGATCACCATCATCACGATCAGGGCCGTGAACCCTGACACGATGAGCCGTTTCATCCCTGATACACGCATTGATGAAAATCCCTTGCTGCGATACCGATTTGATCCAGACCGAGACACCTTTCTCGGTCCGTTGTGATCCTACGCCACACCCACTGGTGCACATGAGATCGCAGTCACAAAAGAAAAATTGTCAACGATATTGATAAGTTGACGCACGTCACGCCTAACGGGAGTGAAGACCCCTCAATCGCAGAGTCTGACTGGTTTCTTGAATGGCCGGAAAAAAGCCCGTTGCGAAATTTTCCGACGAACGGTCTCTTGCTAGGCTCCCGGGTCTCGCATCCTGGCACGGTTTTCCCACACCGCCCGTTACCTCAACGCTCGATGGGCAGCTCCACCAGCAGGAGATCGGCAGAATACATCCAGCTCAAGTTACGTGCGACGAGCCGGCCCTGGCCCGTCAGGTAAATGCCATCGCCCGTGGCGAGCGGTTGACGGTTGACCAGTACCTCGCCGTTGAGGACCTGCAGATAGTATTGGGACTGCGTGTGCAGGATGCGCGCCAGGGTCCGCTCGGGTCCCAGATCGGTGCGGTAGAGGACCGCGCCGCCCGCATCGGGTTTGCCGTCCGCCTCACCTTTGACTGCCGCGCACGCGAGTTGTGCGAAGTGATCTGCGCGTTCGGGTGCCTCGCAGCGCAGGACGAGCGGCGAGGCGTCGTCTGGCCGGGGTGCAACACGCAGCCGCAACTCGACAAAACGGACGATGCGCCGTGTCGGATTCACCAGCGATACCCGCGCCGCGTCCCGCGCGGGAAGCCAGAGCAAGCTGGACGGATCGACGTCCAACTGCTCAGCGCCGGGCTCGATGCGACAGGCGAGTGGGCCATCCAGCGGCAGCACGAACAGGTCGAGCGGGCGCGGTCCGACCTCGAGGCTCGTTGGGCCCGGCGCAAGATAGACCTCGCTCAATCCGCGCAGCGCCCCCACGCCCAAGTGGCGCGGATCGCACCATTCCTCGCAGGCAAAGGTGTGCAGGCTTCTGCGCCAACCTTGGTCGATACAGTGCCGCGACTGCGCCGGTCGCCATTGGAAAACCGCCATGTTCCGCCCCTTCGAATCGTAAAATCTCGTCCTCACGTGCCGTGAATGCCGATCCAGCGCCGGCAGCAGCGTTTCGTTTGACCATCAAAACGGCGGTTAGCTTCACGGATCCGCACCGGTTGCGGCTTTTTACAAACGCCGGCGCACGCCCCACAATACGCCGCTACCCACCCGAGCCATCACTGCCCGTGCGCATCATCACGCTCAACGTCAACGGCATACGCTCCGCCGCCACAAAAGGGCTGTTCACGTGGCTGCCCACGCAGAATGCCGACGTGGTCTGCCTGCAGGAGACCAAGGCGCAGGAGCATCAGCTTGGTGATGGCGTATTCCGGCCCGATGGCTACTTCAGCTACTACCTGGACGCAGAGCGCAAGGGCTACAGCGGCACCGCAGTGTACGCCCGCCGTGAGCCCGATGAGGTCGTCACCCGCATGGGCTGCGAGGAGTTCGACCGTGAGGGACGCTACCTCGAAGCGCGGTTCGGCGATCTGTCAGTCATTTCGCTGTACGTGCCCTCGGGGTCGGCAGGGCCGGAGCGACAGGCCTCGAAGGACCGGTTTCTCGAGTTCTTCCTGCCGTTTCTCGACGCGCTCAGGCGCACGCCACGCCGCTATGTGATCTGTGGCGATTGGAACATCGCGCACAAGCCGATCGACCTGAAGAACTGGCGAAGCAATCAAAAGAACTCCGGCTTCCTGCCTCACGAGCGCGCCTGGCTCGACCGGCTGTTCGACGAGCTGGGCTACATCGATGCCTTTCGCGAGATCAACCAGGAGCCCGATCAGTACACCTGGTGGTCCAACCGCGGCCAGGCGTGGGCCAAGAACGTCGGGTGGCGCATCGACTACCAGGTTCTCTCACCGAACCTGCGGGGCACGGTGCGCGGCGCCTCGATCTACAAGGATCAGCGTTTCTCTGACCACGCTCCACTGATCATGGACTATGACATCCAGCCCGGCTGAGGTGACCGCCACGCGGAGCTGGGCCGAGGCGCTCGCGCTTTACATGCGCCCGCGCGTGATTGCCATGCTGTTTCTCGGATTCTCGGCTGGGCTGCCGTTTCTGCTGGTGTTCGCCACGTTGACGGCCTGGCTCACGCAGGCAGGGGTGAGCCGTGCGACCATCGGGTTCTTCTCCTGGATCGGCATCACGTACTCGATCAAGGTCTTCTGGGCGCCCGTCGTGGACCGGCTGCCGCTGCCCGGGCTGACGGCCTGGCTCGGTCGGCGGCGCAGCTGGATGTTGCTTGCGCAGGTCGGCGTCGCGGCGGGTCTGGCTGGCATGGCGCTCACCGATCCGGCGACCGACTTGCGGCAGATCGCCTGGCTCGGCTTGCTCGTGGCGTTTGCCTCGGCCACGCAGGACATCGCCATCGACGCCTGGCGCATCGAGGCCGCCGATGTGTCCTGGCAAGGCGCGATGGCCGCCGCCTACCAGATGGGCTATCGAATCGCCTTGCTGGTGGCCGGCGCGGGGGCCTTGTTCATCGCGGCGAGCCATTCTTGGCCTACGGCCTACCTAACCATGGCGGGCTGCATGGCCGTCGGCATGGTCGCGGTCCTGCTGATCGCCGAGCCGGCGCGGCAGTCGGTCGATGCCGCTGGCGCAACGGGCGGCACGCGTCTGCAACGCCTCGCGCAGTGGTTTTTCGATGCGGTGGCCAACCCCTTCGTCGATTTCTTCCGTCGCAACGGCCGTCACGGGCTGTTGATCCTGTTGTTCATTGCGACGTTTCGCATGACCGACATCACCATGGGGGTGATGGCGAATCCCTTTTATCTGGATCTCGGTTTCACGCTGGAGCAGATCGCCAGCATCGCGAAGGTTTTGGGAGTGTTGTTGACCATGACGGGCGCGGTGATCGGCGGATTGCTCGTCGCGCGTTTCGGCGCCTTGCCGTCGCTGATCGTTGGCGGTGTGCTGGTCATCGCGAGCAACCTGCTGTTCGCGCTGTTGGCCCGAGGCGAACCCAGCCTGTGGTGGCTCGGCGTGGTCATCGGCGCCGATAGCCTGGCCGGCGGGCTCGCTGGCTCGGCGTTCATCGCCTACCTATCGGGGCTGACCAACACCGCCTACACGGCCACGCAGTATGCGCTGTTCAGCTCGCTGATGACGCTGCCCGGCAAGTTTCTGGGCGGATTTTCCGGTCAGGTGGTCGAGGCGGTGGGCTACCCGGTGTTTTTTTTGTATACCTCTGCGCTCGGCTTGCCCGCCCTCCTGCTGGTGCTCTACTTCTGGCGGCGTGCCGCCGTCGGTGCCGTTTCGCCTTCGCGCCACCGCTGAATTCCCGTCCGCCGGCCGGGTCCGGTGTTCCTTGATGCAGCTACAGGCGCCAGCCGGCATCCGTGCGCACGTACACATTGGTCGCGAGCATCACGCCGCGCAGCTCGCCATCGACCCAGAGCAGCTCGCGCAGGGTATGTACGCAAAGATCGCCGCTGCGGGTCTGCAACACGTCCGCGGGGGTGACGGCAAATCGCCCCACGCCGGGCTCCAGCACCTCGGACCAGCTGTGGCGCACTGCCTCGAAACCCTCCCGGCGGCGGTCACCCGGATGCAGGCAGACCACCGAGTCATCTGGCTTCCACACCGCCATCATCGCGTCGAGATCGCCTTGCGAGAAGGCGCGGTAGAACGCCGCCTCGGCGGCCTCGGGTGTGTCGAGGTGGTGGGTGGGATGTGCGGTTTCGCTCATACTGGGGCGTTCCTTCGGGCCGCTGTTCGGTCGAGTTGAGTATGGTAAGTTACGGCGCAACCGATCGACGGATTCGCCCACGTATGTCCCGCATTCTTTGCACCGGGGTAGCCACGCTCGACATCATCAACACGGTGCCGCACTACCCGGCCGAGGATGAGGAGCTCAGGGCCACGGCGCAGGCGCGGCGGCGCGGCGGCAACGCGGCCAACACGGCGGCGGTGCTCGCGCAGTTCCGGCACGAAGTCGAACTGCTCGCGACGCTGGCCGACGATGGCGAGGCAGGCTGGCTGCGGCGGCAGCTCGAGCGCGAGGGGGTCGGCATCCGCTACTGCCCCGTGTGCGCGGGCACCTCACCCACGTCCTACGTGACGCATAACGCGCGCAACGGTTCGCGCACCATCATCCACTATCGCGACCTGCCTGAGCTCGCGCCCGAGCACCTCGATGCCGTCCCGCTCAGCGTGTTCGACTGGTTTCACTTCGAAGGCCGGAATGTCGAGACCACGGTCGCGATGCTCGAGCGCGTTCGCGCCCAGCGGGTCGATCAAGGCATCTCGCTGGAGATCGAGAAGGCGCGTCCCGGCATCGAGGCGCTCTTTGGGTTGGTCGACGTGTTGATCTTCTCGCGGGCCTACGCGGCGAGCCTGGGCGCGGACGACCCCGAGCGCTTCTTGCGCGCGGCGCGCGAATGGGCGCCGCAGGCGGCGCTGCTGGTGCTCACTTCGGGCGAGGCCGGCGCCTGGGGGCTACCACAGTCGAGCTCCACGGTGCTGGACGCTGCGGCCTACGTCTGCGGTCCAACCCTCGACACCCTCGGTGCCGGTGACACCTTCAACGCAGGGCTCTTGCACGCGCTAGTTTCCGGGCGAGATTTCGGAGAGGCGCTGGCCTTCGGCTGTCGCCTGGCGGGACGCAAGGTGACGCAAACGGGCTTCGCCAACCTTGCGGCGCAGGAGCGGCTGTGAGCGGCCGACGGCTGTGTGCGGTCGATGCGCTCGACGCGGCCGGCGCCAAGGGGTTGACGATCGACGTCGATGGCCGGGCAGTGGACATCTTCCTCGTGCGGGGTGCCCAGGGCAGTATCCACGGCTACGTCGATCGCTGTCCGCACGCGGGTTCACCGCTCGCCTGGCGCGAGGACGACTACCTCGACGAGAACGGCGAATTCATCCTCTGCGCCACGCACGGTGCGATGTTCCGGATCGAGGACGGCCGGTGTCTCGGCGGGCCCTGTCGTGGCCGCGGCCTGCAGCCCGTCGCCGTGCGTATCGAAGGTGATGCCATCCATCTGGATTTGCCATGACCCGACTGACCGCGATCTTCCCGATGCTCGCCCTGGCGGCAGCACTGCTCGCCTACTTCGCCCCCGAGCCGTTCATCCCCCTCAAGGCGCTGATTCCCTGGCTGCTCGGCCTGGTCATGCTTGGCATGGGTTTGGCGCTCACGGGTGCCGACTTCACGCGCGTGCTCAAGCGGCCCGCGCCGATCCTGCTCGGCACGCTGATGCAGTACGGCCTGATGCCGCTGTTTGGCTGGGCCGTGGCGCGCGGGCTCGGCCTGCCTCCGGAATTGCTGATCGGGGTCGTGCTGGTTGGCTCCGCGCCGGGGGGTACTGCGTCGAACGTCATCACCTACCTCGCCCGCGGGGATGTGGCGCTGTCGGTGACCCTGACCACGGTCTCCACGCTGCTTTGCGTCGTTGCTACGCCCGCGCTCGCGCTGGCCTACGCGGGCGCCAGCATCGACGTGCCCGCGCTCGCCATGGTGTTCGACATTCTGAAGGTCGTAGTTGTGCCCGTGCTGCTCGGCGTGGCGCTCAACCACTGGATCGGTGACCGCTTGACGCTGCTGCGCGACGTGCTGCCCGCGGTGTCGGTCTTCGCCATCCTGCTCATCATCGCCGTCATCGTCGCCCTCAACGCGGATCAGGTTGCGCGCATGAGCTTTGTCGTGCTCCTCGCCGTCGCGCTGCACAACGCGGCGGGGCTCGCCTCCGGGTACGGGCTGGCGCGGTTGCTGGGGCAGGATGAGACGACGGCGCGAACCCTGGCCATCGAGGTCGGCATGCAGAACTCGGGGCTTGCCGTCGCGCTCGCGCTCAAGCACTTCTCGCCGGCAGCGGCGCTGCCGGGTGCGATTTTCTCGTTCTGGCACAACCTGAGCGGGTCGCTGCTCGCAAGCCACTGGGCCCGTCGTGCAGTGCGCCAGCCGCCTAGCGATTGACGTGCGTGCGGGTGCGCACGGCGAGGAAGATTTCGCGCAACAGCAGCGTCAGCCCCACGATCATCGCCAGCATGGCCAGCACGAAAAGTAACGCCACGGCCTCGGCGAGATCGACCTGGATGAGTGCACCAATGAATGCCCCGGCAACCACGAGGCAGACCAACAGGGCGCTCAACACGGAGAAGAAAATCGCAAAGTAGATCAGCTCCACGCGCCGGGCGAGCCGCGCGAGTTCCTCGTCGGCCTCCGCATCCCCTTCATGCTCAGGGCGCCCCAGGATCTCGCGCCGCCGATCGACGATCCTCCCCAGTCGGCCGTTCAGGGTGTTGATGAGCGTGGCCAGCGCGGTGAGCAGGAACACCGGTGCCACGGCGAGCTGGATGACGTGGACGATGTTGGTCAGCGGTGAGTCCATGGTCGATCGGTCGATGTCGAGAGGCCTGCTAGAGGCAACGCCACCAGGGCTTGAGTAATCGATGGCGTGGCCCACCGCGGCTACGGAGTACCCAAGGTCGAGCTCCCCGGAAATCACGCGTGGGCCAACAGGCCGTGGCGCTCAAACAGCCCGAGCAGGCGTTGCGTGTTGGCAAGTACCTGCTGACGGAGCTTTTCCGGATTTTTGTCGAGCGGACCCGGTGGTGGCAGCACGCCGCTTTGCAAGGCCTCGGTCAGCTCCGCGGCGAGCTGGGCGACTTCGCGCGAACCGTCCAGCCGGCCGAGGAGGGCCTGTCCGAAGGCATCGAGGTCCATGGTGGCGTGGCGCACGGTTGCGACTTGACCGGCGGCAGCCTGCAGGCGCGCAAGCGCTGTGGCGCGCGGCGGGTCACTCGGCGGCGAGCGCAAGGTGCGGGGCGCGAGGTCGGCGCCGAGGTGGCGGTGGGCGTAGAGCGAAAACAGCTCTCCGCTCAGGTGCTCGCCCTGCTGGGCGTAGGCGGCGCCACCGCCCTTGGTCACGGCGGCCTGGGCCGCGGCGAGCAGATCGGCGTACGCCACGGAGTCGGGGAACATGCGGTGCAATTCGGCGAGCGCGGCCTTGGTCAACGGGTGGCTCGCCGGCACGGGGGTGCCGTCCTGCTTGGTGAACGACTGCGCCTTCGCGCGCCGCAGGTCGAGCGACTTCGGGGGCGTGAGGTCCGCCGCGAAGGCGAGCGTCTCGAACACGGGCAGCGCCGGGTCGCGGCGCACGGCCGTGCCAGCATGAGTGAGCAGGCTCTGGCGGAAGCCGCGAACCCGCAGGTAGTCGAGGCGCTGTTCGCGCTCGATGGGGTCTTCGATCGTTTCGAACAATGCCTCGATGTGATCCCCCAGCGTGGACGGATAGCGGGTGTGCAGGTCGGTATCGCAGACGTAGCGCAGGCCGTGGCGGTTTGCGTCGCCCACGAACTGGCGCAGCCAGAAGGGTTCATTCACCGCTTCCAGGTACTCGTGATAGAGGTAGCTCGGGTGCGCGTTGCGCAGGTAATCGACTTCGAACCGGAGCAGTCGCGCCGAGAGCACGTCGAGATCCTTCACGCCCTCGGCCATAAACGCCAGCAGCTCGTGCGCGGCGGCGAGCTTGGCCCTGGGTCCGGTCACATGGCGCGTGTGTTCGAGCAGCATGTCGCGCAGCATCCCGCGCAAGCGCCAGCCAGGCAGGGTGTTGTAGCTGACGTAGGCGATGCCGTTGGGCGTGAGCAGCTCGGCGCAGAGTGAGAGGAGCTTTTCGCGGACCGCGGGCGGCACCCAGGAGTAGACGCCGTGCGTGATGATGTAGTCGAAGCGCCCGAGGGAGGTATCGAGTTCGAGGATATCACCCTGCGCGATCGTGACGTTGCGCAAGCCCGCATCGTGAATCATGCGCTGCCCGTCCTCGGTCTGCCGACGTGACAGCTCAATGCCCACGCATTCGGCGCCCGGCAGTTGCCAGGCGATCGGAATGAGATTGCCGCCCGCTGCGCAGCCTAATTCCAAAACCCGGCACCGCGCCGGCTCGGGGGTCTCGATGCCGAACAAGCGGCCGAGCACGGCGAGATTCATGGGGTGTGTTTCAGGAAACGGCGTGCTCTGGTAGGGAATCTCGTCGTAGGAATCCATGGGCCTCTCCACAGGGTATTGGGCGAGCGTACTGGGTGCGTGCCCGACCGACAAGCCGGCACCGGATCGCCCGACTTGCGGTATAAACTTGTGAGAAATCACCCACCGAAGCGAGGTTTGCCCGTGCAGTCCACCCAGCCCCAACGCAGCCCGCCGGAGTTGGGCCGCCCCCTGCGCCCGCGTCGCGTGCTGTCGCGCGTGATTCCACTGTTGATGCTGGTGCTCATTGCCGGTTTGGTGGCCTATCAGGAGGTGCCGCAGGTTCGGGACTTCGTGCTGGGACAGACCCGGCCTGAGGCGCTGCGCGCGTTGATCCTCTGCCGCGAGGCAGCGTTGAGCCAAAGCGCATCGCCCGGTTTCGCGAGGCTGCTCGACCACGGCAGCGCGCACGCCACGCCCGACGGGCACTACATCGACGATCTCGTGGTCGGCGAGATGCAGACCGGGCGGGGTGAAGTGCGCGTCGCGGTCACCTGCCATGTCTCTGCCTCCGGCGAGTTGGTGCAGATCCACCGGCGTGCGCTCACCTCGGGGGACTAAACGTGCGCCGAGGCCGTGTGATCGTCAGCGCCTACCCGCAAGGGGCGGCATGGCGCAGCCCTGCGCAGGCTAGGGCCACCAGCGCGAGGGCCATCACGCGCCGAGCAAGCTCGGGTTGTTGCGGTCGCCCCGGTGGTGGAAAATGGCCACACGACCGGTTGGTCGATGGCGCGGTGAGGCGTCAGCGACTCGACGGAACTCTGTAACGGGCATGACGATGAAAAACGCGCTCCAGGAACAGCTGCTCAAGGCCGGGCTCATCACGCAGGAGCAGCTCGAGCAGTCCAACCGGCCCAAGCCGCGGCCGAACCCGCAGCCCGACACACGCCCACGTCCGCAGGGCGCCAAGCAGCGCTCTCCGGAGCCACGACCGCGCGGCAAGCCGGGTGAAGCGGCCAGTCAGCGGCGCCCGAGCGCCCCGCAGAAGTCCGAGGTCGACCTGAAAGCTGCGTATGCGGCGAAGGTCAAGGCCGAACAGGAGGCCGCCCAGCGTGAAGCCGAGCTGGCCGCGATGCGCAAGGCCAACAAGCAGAAACTGACGGCGCTCATCGAACAGAACACCCTGAATGCGCCCGAAGCCGAGTTCCCCTACCAGTTCCAGGTTGGCACCACGATCAAGAAGGTGTACGTGACTGAGGCGCAACGGCAGGCACTCATCGTCGGCGAGCTCGCCATCACCTTCCTCGACGGCCGGCGCTGCCTGATCCCCGCGACGATCGTCGATGAAATCCGCGCGCTCGATCCCAAGAAGATCGTCATCATCCCCAAGTCCGATTCGGATACGACCGCGGAGGACGACCCTTACGCGCAGTTCAAGGTGCCCGACGACCTGATGTGGTGAGCGCATACCGGCCAGTCGAGTATCCCGCGCCATGACGGAGCCATCGGGCACGGAACCCGTCATTACCATCACCGTGCGCGGTCGGCCCGTGACCCTGCTCGGCACGGCGCACGTCTCGCGCAGCAGTGCGGCGACCGTGCGGCAACTCGTCGAAAGTGGTGCGCACGATCACGTCGCCATCGAACTGTGCGCGAACCGCCACGCGCAGTTCGCCGATCCGGACCGCATTGCGAAGATGGACCTGTTCAAGGTCGTGCGGGAAGGCCGGGCGGCGATGGTCATGGCGAGCCTAGCGCTTGGGGCGTTTCAGCAACGGCTGGCCGAGCAGTTTGGCATCGAGCCTGGCGCGGAGATGCGTGCGGCGATCGACGCGAGCGCGGCGCGTGACCTGCCGCTCCACCTGATCGACCGGGACATTGGCGCGACGCTCAAGCGCACCTACCACTCGGTACCGTGGTGGAAGCGTGCCAACCTGCTTGCCGGGCTCGTGGCGAGCACGCTCACGCGAGAGCACGTGCAGGAGAGCGACATCGAACGGCTCAAGCAGGGCGACCTCCTCGAGAGCACTTTCCAGCAGTTTGCCGAGGATTCCGGGGAGCTCTACCGCGCGCTGATCGCCGAGCGGGACCGCTTCATGGCCCTGCGGCTGTGGCAGATCGTGGCGGAGCGCGAGCCCGCGCACCTGCTCGCGGTCGTCGGTGCGGGACACCTGAAGGGCATCGCAAGCCATCTGCAGGCGCTCGCTGCACAGCCGCCGGCGCCGGCCAATGTCGCGCTCGAACTTGATCGGCTCAGTCGGGTGCCGCCGCCGAACCGCTGGTGGCGGTTGTTGCCGTGGCTGATCCTCGTTGCTGTGGTCGGCGGTTTTGCGGTCGGCTTCGCGCGCAGCCCGCAGCTCGGCTGGCAACTGGTGCTCGACTGGGTCGTCATCACCGGGGGGCTCGCCGGTTTGGGTACGCTGATTGCTGGCGGGCATCCGTTGACGGTCGTCTCGGCCCTGTTGGGTGCCCCGCTGACCACGCTGCACCCGGCGATTGGTATCGGCATGCTGACGGCGCTGGTGGAGCTCATCATGCGGCGTCCGGTGGTCGCCGATTTCGGCCGGCTGCGCAGTGACACCGCGCATTGGCGCGGTTGGTGGCGAAATCGCGTGTCGCGGGTGCTGCTCGTGTTTCTGTTCAGTTCGCTGGGCGCAGCCAGCGGCACCTACATTGCCGGTTTGAGGCTCTTTGAGCGATTGGCCGGGTGATTGCCGCGCAGACACCCTCGCTGCCGTCGCAGCAAGTCGCGGGCTGAAGCCGGATGCAGGTTAATCGAGGGTGGCCTTGGACGCTCGAGCCAAGCGCCCGAGTCGGCCCGACTTAGTCGACTTCGTAGAAGATCACGTTGGCGTTTTCGGGCGAGATCTCCTCACCTAGGCTGATGAAGCCGCGCCCCGTCAGTTTGAACGTCCCTTGGTGGACGAAAACCATGTGCTGGCCCTCGGGCTTCACGAACGTGCCGTTGCTGGAATGGTCGCGAAGGATGAACTCGTTGTGCTCGAAGACGAGGCTCGAATGGTCGCGGGATACGAAGCGTGAGCGCACGTGGATGTCCGCTGGCGAGCGCCGCCCCATGCGGCAGATCGTGTTTTGGGCATCGACCACCGAGCGATGGCTGCGGAAAGTAAGTACGATGCGCCGGCTCAGGCTCAACGGGTTGACCTCGAACGACAGGATCTTGGCACCGACCGCTTCTCCGGCCGATGCCAGCGATGAGTTTGCGAGCCGGAATTGTAATTGATTGTAATTCTCCGATTCACCCACGAAGTGGGCCTGATCGAGGAAGCCCGTGTGCTTTCTCAAGAGCAGATCCTCCAGTTGGCGCAGGTATTCTGGCGTGAGGCTGTCAGGCTCGATGACGTAGCGTCGGCCGCCCAACTCCAGGAAATTGTTCACCCACAAGTCGATTTGTCCCGTATGTGCGGAGGCCACGAACACCAATTGCACAGGAATGTCGCCGGCAATCTCGAACATCGCGCGCTGGCTGGGCGTATTCAGCCCGACGAGCCGGGAATTCAGGACCTTCACGCCTTGTTCGCGTAAATCGCTCAGAAAGCGCATGTCCAGCCCCGCATGGGGAACCTGAAAGCGGGCGACGTTGGGCGATTGCAGCCGACAGCGGAAGGTCAGCCGTCGGCAGAGTGGGTAATCGACCGCTTCCAGGGCGTAATCGGTTTGGTGCAGCCCTTCGTAGACACCGAATTTGCCGATGGGCAGATCGACGACCAAGGGTGTGCCAGCCGTCTGCTCGCGCTCGACGAACGCTGCGAGAGTGGCCTGTAGGCGAGACAAGGCGACGACTTCCGGACTGCGTGCCGAATGAGCGACCGAAGTGAATCGGTCGGGCGTCGAACCGGTTTCGCAGCCGACACGTAGCCCAGAATTCGATTCGTGAACTCGCACCTTCATATCCCGATGGTCTTTCCGGATTTTACGGCCTCATCCTGCGTGCAGGCAGACGGCGATCAATCACACCAGAAAGTCCGCGTGAATTCCGCGAGGGTCATCACGTTTCTTTGTCCGAACCAAAGGGTTAGCAGGCCTTGTTGCTACGGGTTCAAGCGCCCGTCAGGATGCTAGCCATCCGTACTGCCAACCGGTCGGTGTGCACCGAAATCGGCAGGCAAACGCGGGTTGCGCGGCTGCTTACATGACGCAGGGCAACTCTAAAAAGGGCTGACGAATCAACGTGCTCTCCGAAGGACTGGAGTTGGAACGACGTGACTCCGTGGCCGAACGCCTGCGCGTTATTCCACCCGTCCACGGCCGTGCGGCGGGATTGTGAATTTTGTCAAAGATTCAAACGATTGTTTGTATGCATTTTACAACATGCTAATATGCGACTGGACTGATTCACTGAACAGAGGTGATTCCCATGGTTGTAAGTGAACCGCGAGAGTGTTGGCTACCGAACAATCTGTTCCGGATTGTGTATGCCGTTGTGCTCGCTGTTGTCGCTGCGGCGGTGCTATACGGATATGCGGATCAGGGCATCAACGCAGGCCCCATTCTCATCATGCTGGTATTCGGCTTGGTGGGCGGGCTGGTCCCGCTCAAAGGCATCTCCATTACACGTTGTCCGTCGAAGGTGCTGCTGCTGGGGACGCTTTTCATCCCCGCCGTGATCGTCCTCGATCGCCTCCTTTTCTGACGCCGAGGCGAAACGGGGGTCTCGCCTGCCATGAACCAAGGAGGCGAGACCCACCTTTCACGTCGGCAGCGCTCAATGACCTACCATATCCGCTAGTGCGGCGGTTGAATCACGATCGGCCCATCCGGGTGATCCATGTGGATCGCCTTGACGGTAAATCCCTGCATCGCGATGCGTCCCTCGCGGCGTTCGCTGCCGTGAACTGAGAATTCGAAGCGATACACGCGCTGCAGCGAGAGTGTTCCGTCGCGCTCACGGCCGACGCCAAGGCGGCTGATCGAAACCGTATCGTCGAGAAACTGCACAGCGAGCGAGCGACAGGTCTGCGCACTGTGCCGCAAGGCGATCTCGCGTGCGCGCAAGTTATTGATCCAGAACCAGAATCCGAGCGCCAGCAGGGCAATCGTGAGCAGGTACTTCATGTCGGTCCGGTTTCCGTGGGAGGACTCCCCCAGCCGCCTCCGCCGGGCGTCTCCAGGGTAATCAGGTCGCCCGCACGCACCGCGACCTCGCACTTGGCGGGCAGCGGCAATCCGTTGAGCGCATTGCGGCCGCTGCGACCGGGCTGGCCGCCGCGCAGGCCCCAGGGCGCACGACGCCGCCTTTCGGTGAGGAATGTGACCACGGCAGGCTTGAGGAACTCGAGCTCCCGCACGATCCCATCGCCGCCGGGATGCAACCCCGTCCCGCCCGAGCCGCGCCGCTCTGCATAACGCCGGACACGCACCGGGTAGCGCATCTCCAGCACCTCCACGGGCGTGTTGCGGGTATTGGTCATGTGTGACTGCACCGCGGTGAGGCCGCGCTGGTCGGGCCCGCCACCCATGCCGCCGCCGACCGTTTCGTAGTAGCCCCAGTCATCGGCGCCGAAGGCCATATTGTTCATCGTCCCCTGGCTCGCGGCCGGGATGCGGTCAGTCAGCGCCTGCGCCAGCGCGCCGAGCACCACATCCACCACGCGCATGCTGGTTTCGACATTGCCGACCGCAACCGCGGCGGGGTAGTTGGCGTTGAGCACGCTGCCGGAGGGAACGCGCAGTTCGAGCGGGCGAAACGCCCCGGCGCACGCCGGTGTGTGAGCGGGCAACAGGCAGCGAAACGCATACCACACGCCGGCCGCCGTCACCGCGAGGGGGCAGTTGACGTTGCCGCGCGTTTGCTGTGCCGTGCCGGTGAAGTCCACGACCGCACCTTCCGCGTCGATACGGAGTTGGACCCGGATCGGCAAATCTTCGTTGCCGAAGCCATCGTCCTCCAGGTAATCCTCAAACGTGTAGTTGCCCGCTGGCAGGCTGGCCAGCAGCCCGCGCGTCAAGCGCTCGGCGTAGTCGTTAAGTGCACGCGTGGCAGCTCGGAAAGGCGCCACGCCCTGGGTCGAGACGAGCGCTTGGAGGCGGTCACGCCCCCAGAGATTGCAGCCGATCTGCGCGTTGATGTCGCCCAGGGTGTCGCGCGGATTGCGCGTAGCCTGGGCGATTCCCGCGATCGCCGCCGGGGAGATCACGCCGCCAGTGACGATGCGCTGTGGCCGGATGAGTAACCCCTCCTGATCCAGTCGGTCGGTCAGTGGCATCGAGCCGGGTGCCGCTGAGCCGATGTCGGCGTAGTGTGCGCGGTTGGCAACGAACCCAACGAGTTCGGTGCCGACGAACACGGGTGCGATCAGGGTGACGTCCGGCAGGTGCGTGCCACCGAGGTAGGGATCGTTCAGGATCAACTGGTCGCCATCGGCCCAGTCCACGGCTTGCACGATGTCGCGCATCGCAAAGGCCATGCTGCCGAGGTGCACCGGGATGTGCGCCGCCTGAGCCATGAGTCCGCCCTCTGCGTCGAAAACGGCGCAGGAAAAGTCGAGCCGGTCGCGGATGTTCGGCGAGAAGGCCGAGCGCATCAGGCGGGCGCCCATTTCGTCACACACGGAGCCGACACGGCTGGCGAACAGGCCAAGTTTGACGGGGTCTGGATCGTGCATGTCGCCATCATAGCGCGAACGCAAGCGGGAGTGGCGAGGTCGCGCCAGAGGTTGAGCGAACGTCATTTGTGCCGAACTGGCTGCTCCTGCCTTGAAACTATGACCATTTCGCGTAATCCTGCTTCCATCCACCCCGCATTTTTTGTATTTTGGAACGCTTGCGGCAGCGCTTGCTGCCGCACTTGCTTTTTGGGGTGCGGCATTGATCATGCATGACATTTTGATGAACACCTACGCCCGGCAAAGCGTGAAGTTCACCCATGGCGAGGGCGTATATCTGTGGGATGACTCCGGTCGGCGCTACCTCGATGCCGTTGCGGGAGTGGCTGTGTGTGGCCTCGGGCACGCGCACCCCAGGCTGGCGGACGCTATTTGCAACCAGGCCCGGCGCCTCGTGCATGTCTCCAACCTCTACCAGATCGCCGAGCAACGCGCACTCGGCGAAAAGCTCGTCGCCCTCTCGGGCATGGACCGAGTGTTTTTCTGCAATTCCGGTGCCGAGGCCAACGAGGCCAGTATCAAGCTCGCGCGGCTGTACGGCCACCGGCGCGGCATCGACGTGCCGCGCATCCTGGTCATGGAGGGCAGCTTCCACGGGCGCACGCTGGCAACGCTCACCGCAACCGGCAACGCCAAGGTCCAGGCCGGGTTCGAGCCCTTGGTCGAAGGCTTCGTCCGCGTGCCCTACGATGACCTCACGGCCGTGCGCGCCGCGGCCGCTCAGTACCCCGACATCGTGGCCGTGCTGGTGGAGCCCGTGCAGGGCGAGGGCGGCGTGCGCGTCCCGGCGGATGACTACCTCCCGGGGCTTCGTGCCCTCTGCGATGAGCACGGCTGGCTGCTGATGCTCGATGAAGTGCAGACAGGCATCGGCCGCACGGGCCGCTGGTTTGCGTTCCAGCACTTCGACATCCGGCCCGATGTGATGGCGCTGGCCAAGGGGCTGGGCAATGGCTTTCCGATCGGCGCGTGCCTGGCCCGCGGTGAGGCGGGCGAGGTGCTCGGGCCGGGCAATCACGGTTCGACTTTCGGCGGAAACCCGCTCGCCTGCGTGGCTGCGAGCACGGTGCTGGCGGTTGCCGAGGAAGGTGACCTGCCCGGCAACGCGGCGCGCATCGGCGATGATCTGGCGGAGCAGCTCAGGGAGTCGCTCTCCGGGGTGGCGGGTGTGCGCGAGGTCCGCAACCGAGGGCTCATGGTCGGCATCGAGCTCGACCGGCCCTGTGGCGCGCTGGTTGCCGAGGCGCTGGCCGAGGGGCTGCTGATCAACGTGACGGCAAACACCGTCATCCGGTTGCTGCCGCCGCTGATCCTCACCGCCGATCAAGCGCGTCAAATCGCCGGGACGCTTGGTGTCCTCGTGCGCCGTTTTCTGTCCGCCTGAACAAGTGATCTCGACCATGAGCGCCCAACACTTCTTGACCTTGCGCGACCTCAGTCCCTCAGTTCTGGCCCGGCTCATCACCCGCGCGATCGAGCTCAAGGCGGCGCACCGCCGCGGTGAGCGACACGAAGTGCTCAACGGCAAGACGCTGGGGATGATCTTCGACAAATCCTCCACGCGCACACGGGTATCCTTCGAGGTCGGTATGGCCCATCTCGGTGGTCGCGCGCTGTTCCTGTCATCGCGGGACACGCAGCTCGGTCGCGGCGAGCCCGTGGAGGATACCGCGCGCGTGCTCTCGCGCATGGTCGATGGCGTGCTGATCCGCACCTTCCATCATTCGACGGTGGAGAACTTCGCGCGTTACTCGCAGGTTCCGGTCATCAACGGCCTGACCGACGAGCATCACCCTTGCCAGTTATTGGCGGACATCATGACCTTTGTCGAGCACCGGGGCAGCATTGCCGGCAAGACGGTCGCTTGGATCGGTGACGGCAACAACATGTGCAACTCCTACATGGAGGCCGCCCTACAGTTTGGTTTCCAGCTGCGCATCGCCACGCCGGAAGGCTACGACCCGAATGCCGATCTGGTCGCCGAGGCCCGGGAGCGCGTGACCCTGCTGCGCGACCCGCTCGCGGCCGCCGAGAATGCCGACCTCGTGGTCACCGATGTCTGGGCCAGCATGGGACAGGAGGAGGAGCAAAAGATCCGCGCCGCGGCCTTCGCCGGTTACCAGGTCAACTCAGCCCTGATGCAGCGCGCCAAAGCCGATGCGCTGTTCATGCACTGCCTGCCGGCCCACCGCGGCGAAGAAGTCACCGCGGAGGTACTCGAAGGCCCGCAAAGCGTGGTTTGGGACGAGGCCGAAAACCGCCTGCACGCGCAGAAGGCGCTGCTCGAACTGCTGTTGGTCTGAAGGGCCGATCCGACCCGCCGCCGTAGGCGGATCGCCGCCGCGAGCAAATGCGTGGACGGCCTCCGGTTTTCTTGCCCCCAAGGCGTCTCCCACGCAAGTTCGTACGCGGATGGCGTGGATGCGAAAAGCCCCTGACGAAACCGTCGTCCAAACCCGAGTGCGTTCCCAACCGGCCCATAAGCCGAGGAGTCCAGCGCGATGCCGTGGCAAGACCGCAAATCCGACGAAGCCTACCCGAGCGAGGAAATCCGCGAGCGGCTGGCGCAGGAGCTGCCGCGCTGGTCTCTTGAAGAGGGCTGGATCTGCCGCAGATACCGGACGGCGGGCTGGAGGGCCACGCTAATGGTGGTCAACGCCGTCGGACACCTGGCCGAAGCCGCCTTCCACCACCCGGATCTCGTGGTCTCCTACGCCCAGGTTACCGTTAAGCTCCAGACCCACTCGGCCCAAGGCGTCACCCACAAAGACTTCGAGCTCGCCCGCAAGATCGAAGAGCTGGTGACCTGGCAGCCCCAGAGGGAGGGCGGTGCACTGGAGGGGCTGCCTGACGATCCTCGCTTCAAGTATGTCGACTACGACACCTGAGTCGCTTGCCCCGGCCCTCGGGGAGCCAACGGCCGACCCGCAGATCGATCAGGCGAGCGCAGACTGGTCGGCGTCCCAGGCGGCCAGCCGGGTGAGGTTGGGGCTGGCCCTCGCCGCGCTGAGGTAGTGGCCGTTGAAGGTCGTGGCGGGAATCCAGGTGCCCGCGACGAAACGCACCTCCTCGATGCCGCGCTCCGAACTCCAGAAGCGATAGGTGCCATCGGCATGACGGCCCAGGTAAACGGCGTTCCAGCCCTGCGCCGGCGAGGAACGGTCCCCGGGGCGCTCGAAATAATACGCGTCGCCGGGGATCAGCCGGTCGCTCTGAACGGGATCGAAGGGGGCAAACTCACCTTGCAGGTTGGCTCGCCCGCCAACGGAGAAGGCCCCGGCAGGCAGCGTTCGGCCGGTGTACTCGAACCCGCCGTCAAACGCGCTGCTGTCGTGCTGGTCGTACCACGAGTTGATCTGTAGGCGCTCGGCGCGCCGATTGAAGTCGTCCTCCCCGATGGTCTCCAGTGTGGCGGCCAGGTTCAGCAGCCGTATGGGCGTTGCGCAATCGAAGCGATAATGCTGCGGGTTGTCGAAAACATCCCGGATCGCCTGCGATGGAAGCACTGGCGCGCCGCGGTCATCGGTGGGCCGCTGCAGCATGTAGCGCTGCCCGGCGCGCTCGACGATCTCCCAGTAGGCGTTACGCTTGAGTACCGTCTCAGTCCCAGATGCCCCGGACGGATCCACATACCGGCGTGTTTGCGGAGGGCTCAGCGTGCCGGTGGTCAGGTCGACGTTCTGCTCGGAGAAGCCCCAGCCACCATCGTGCATCCGCTCGGCGTAGCGCAACACGTTCTCTCGGAAGCGCAGCGCATACACGTCGGACGCTGTCAGCGTCCGGGTGAACACCAGAGCGCCAGCGGCATCGGTCACCCGAATCGTATCCCCAGCGCCGAGCCGCCCGTCGGCGGTCGTGCCCTCGAGTGCGGACAGCACAAGACCGGGCTTCGGCGTGCCGCTCGCGTCGCTCAAGTACAGGGCAGAGAGGATGCGAGACTCGCGTTCGGACAGTGCGAGCGCCTGCGGTCGTGGTGGCGCGGGCACGCTGGACTGTGAGGGCAAGCTGGGCTGCGAGGGCTGTTGAGGTTGCGCCTGGACCCTCGAGGGTGAGTAGGGCCGGTTAACCAGCATCCGTGCCAACACTTGCTGAATCATCGGCAGCAGCATGGCGAGCGTCCGTTGCCAGGGGTTGTCAGCGCTGCTCGGTCTCCCCACGAACGCGCTTGAGGTCGGCGTGAGTTGGCGCATCCCGGCCGCCGGCCGAGAGGTAGTTCTCACAGGGCCGGTGGTTGGCATGATATTCAAGGGCATGGTTCGATTCCGCGAAAAATTGGGGGAAGGCCCGCGGTGCTGCGGGAGAAGCCAGCGGCGCGACGACGCGAAAAACGTAACGGAAAGTGCGGCCCAATGGCCATACACCAGAGGTCGTATAACGATCGTCCGGGGGGGGCGTATTCCCGCCTTGGCTCGTTCAGCCGGCCGGTGCCCGAGTGGCTTACGTCTTGCGCGTGGACCGCCGCGGGCTCAGCAAATCCGGGGCAGCGGATCGTCTTCCAACTCTTCCAGCAAGCGCTGTCCGCCGAGCGCGGTGTGGAGGATGACGTGGGGTTGTCCGGCGCCGACCTCGCCGATGATCGCGGCCGCGTGGCCCTCGAGCAGACCCTGCCAGCGTTGCAGGGCGATGGGTGCGGTTTCGGGGGCGATTACTGCGACGACGCGGCCCTCGCAGGCGAGGTAGTAAGGGTCGTAACCGAGCATGTCGCACACGCTCTGCACGGCGTCCTGAACCGGGATGGCCGCTGCGTGGAGGTGCACGGTGTGGCCCGTGGCCTGGGCGATCTCGTGGGCGACGGTGGCCAGTCCGCCGCGGGTCGGGTCGCGCATGAAGCGCAACCCGGGCAGGTCCAGTATGGACAGGGTGAGCGCCAGCACGCTCGCCGAGTCCGACAGCAGCTCGCCGCTCAGCCCGAATTGTTCGCGCGCGAGCATGACGGCGGTCCCGTGGTCGCCAACCGTGCCGCTGACAAGGATGCAGTCACCCGGCCGGATGTGGGTCAGGCCCAGATCCACGTGGCGTGGCTTGACGCCGAGTCCGGTGGTGGCGAGGTACAGCCCGCCCCCCTCGCCGCGACGCAGGACCTTCGTGTCGCCGGCGATGATGCGCACGCCCGCTTCGGTGCCGGCGCGCGCCATGTCCGCAAGGATGCGTTCGAGCCGCGCGACTTCCAACCCTTCCTCGATGAAGGCGTTGAGCGTGAGGTATTGCGGAATCGCCCCAGAGACGGCCAGGTCGTTGACGGTACCGTGAATGGCCAGCGAGCCGATGCTGCCGCCCGGAAATTCGAGCGGCTGGACGGTAAAGCCGTCGGTGGAAATGAGCAGGTCGCCGTCGAGCGGCGGCACGCGGGAGGCATCCACGTGGGTGTTCAGCAGGTCATTACCGAGATAGCGCTGGAACAGACCTTCGATCAGTTCACGCATGAAACGCCCGCCGTTGCCGTGGGCGAGCGTGATGTAGCGATCGTCACTGAGCTGCATGCAGGACCTCGATGATTTGTCCGTAGGCAAGTCCGCCATCGTTGCACGGTAGGCGTTGCGGCAGGCGGGCGTCAATCCCGAGGCGCGCCAGCGCCGTGAGCGCCAGCTCCGTGAGGAGGCGGTTCTGAAACACACCGCCGGTCAGGCCGATGGTCACCGGGCCATGGTGTTCACGCACCCAGGCGGCCTGCGCGGCGAGTGTCTCGGCCAGTCGCGCGTGGAACAGCCCGGCCCGGGTTGCCGTGTCCTCGAAGGGATCGAGCAAATCCGGTAGCAGGGGCGCCCAGTCGGCCCGCAGGATGCCCTCCTCGTCAAGCTCGAGCGGCAGTGGATTGGCTGCGCCGCTGGCAGCGCAAGCGGTGGCCTCGAGCCACATCGGCCCCTGCCCCTCGAAGCTCACGCGTTCACCGAGCCCGAGCAGGCAGCTTGCGGCATCGAAGATCCGCCCGACGGCACTCGAGGTCGGCGTGTTGAGTTGTCGCTGCCAGGCGTGGTGGGCGAGCTCGATCTGCCCGACCGTCTCCGGTCGAAAGGGCACGCCTGCCTCCCAGCACAGCGCAGCGGCGGATCGCCACGGCTCGCGGCCGGCCTTGTCGCCGCCGGGCAGGCGAAAGGGCCTGAAACTCGCCACACGGCGCCACGCGCCGGGCCGCCCGAGCAGGGCCTCGCCGCCCCACAGCGTGCCGTCGCCCCCGTAGCCCGTCCCGTCCCAGGTGAACACCAGCCAGCGCTCGACGTCCGGGTGCTCGCCAGCGAGGCCGGAGGCGTGGGCGTGATGGTGCAGGACGGATACCGTACCGAACGCCGTCTGCCGCAAAGCCCACAGGGTGCTTGCGTACCTAGGGTGGGCGTCATGCACGATCTGTTGCGCGCGGATCTGGTAGAGCTTCTGCAGGTCGTCGATGACGCGCTGGAACACGTCGAGACTGCGCGGACTGTCGAGTTCGCCGATGTGGGGCGAGACCACGATGCGAGAATCCCAGGCGATGGCTACCGCGTTCTTCATGTGACCGCCAACAGCCAGGGTGGGCTGGTGGATGGGGCGGGGCAGGTCCAGTTCGAGCGGCCCCAGGCCGCGTCCGATCCGGATCGGTTGCGCCCGGCCCGCGATCACGCGCACCACCGAGTCATCGGCCGGGCGCACGATCGGCCGGTCGTGATGGAGGAAGGCGTCGGCCACGTCGGCGAGCCGTGCCTCGGCCTCGCGGTTGTCTGTGATGACCGGCTCACCGCTGACGTTGCCAGAGGTCGCCACCAGCGGCCCGCCGAAGCCCTTGAGCAGCAGGTAGTGGAGCGGGCTGTAGGGCAGAAAGGCGCCAACCTCGCGCAGACCGGGTGCGATGCCCGGCGCCAGCCCGGCCCCCTCGCGCCAGCGCATGAGCACGATCGGCCGCTCGGGCGACCGCAGCCGGTCGAAGGCTGCAGGCTCGCCGTCGAGAAAGTAACGTGCTGTGTCCAGGCGGTCGGCGCCGCGCAGAGGGAACATTACCGCCAAGGGTTTGTGCGGCCGCCGCTTGCGGGCGCGCAAGCGTTGCACGCTGGCCTCGTTCTCCGCGTCGCACATAAGGTGGTAGCCACCGACACCCTTCACCGCGACGATCTCGCCCCCGCGCAGGGCCACGAGCGTCTCGGCGAGCGCTGCGTCGTTGCCGGTGACGATCTCGCCGCCACGCTGGAGGCTGAGCCTTGGTCCGCAAGCGGCGCAGGCCAGTGGCTCCGCGTGAAAGCGCCTGTCGAGCGGGTCGCCATACTCGGCGCGGCACTCACGGCAGAGCGGAAAACCCGCCAGGCTCGTGTTCGGGCGGTCGTAGGGCAGCGCGGTGATGATCGTGTAGCGCGGCCCGCACTGGGTGCAGTTGATGAACGGATAGCGGTAGCGGCGCGCGCTGGGGTCATCCAGTTCCGCCAGACAGTCGTCACAGGTGAAATAGTCGGGCGGAACATGAATCTCTGGGGTGCCGTCGGCCTCGCTTTGCAGGATGCGGAACTGCGCGAGCGGCGGGCTATCGATGCGCGTGATCTCCGCGACCACAGGCTGCGCCAAGGGCGGATGCCGCTCGTCAATCGCGGCGATGAACGCTTGAATCTGGGTCTCATGGCCCTGGGCGACGATCTCGACCTGACCAGCGCAGTTCAGGACGTGGCCGCTGAGGCCGTGGGCGTGCGCAAGCCGGTAGATGAACGGTCGAAATCCCACCCCTTGCACGTGACCGGTGCAGACGATCCGGTACGTCGGCTGGGCGGAGCCGCTGGGGGCGCGGCGCTTCGCTGATGTCTTTCGTGGCACGGCAAGGACCGACTTGGTCACGGCGCGCGGTGGTGCCGCGCAGCCCGCATGGTCAGGCCAACGCTGGGCGCGGACGAGGGCTTTGGGCGCAGTGGGTCGCCGTGTGAGTCGGCACAGGCGATGGTGGCATTCGCGTCGGCGGGATCCGGGTTCAAGTGTCGCTCTGTCATGGAGCCGTGCCGTGCATCAGGCGGAACGCCGCGACCGCGCTCAGTTTGCGCTGGCCGCACGCTCGGGCCGGCGCGCGAGCCACCACGCCACCGGAGCGAGCGCCAGGGCGATGATCCCGGCGACCGGCCAGGGCAAGCCAAAGACCAGCACGCTCAGCAACACCCCGCCGCACATGCCGCCGATGGCGCCGACCTTCGCGCGCCGCGACAGTGCGCCGTACTCGAGGAAGTCGCGCACGGGTGGGCCGAAGCTCGGGTGCGCGTAGATTAGGTCGCGCAGATCTGGCGAGGACCGTGCGTAGCAGAAGGCGGCGAGTATCCAGAACGGCACGGTTGGCAGCAATGGCACGCCGATCCCGATCGTGCCGAGGCCGAAGAAAAACCCGCCCAATCCGCGGTAGATGGAAGTCCGATCTGTGAGCATCGCACGTGACGCAAGCCGATGACGTCGGCTGCCCCGCACGCATCGGAGCAACCGAGGCTCTTATCGTAGCACCTGGGCGCCCCGCGGCGGATTTTCCGCCGCGCGGGCGCGGTTCATGGCGCACGTGCAGGGCGTGCGCACTACCATGGAACCCGCAGCACATCGCCAACCTCGATCAGGTCGGGGCTGGTCAGGTGTGGATTGGCGGCAAAGATCTTTGGGTACTGGAAGCCGTCTCCGTAAGCGCGGCGGGCGATTTCAAAGAGGGTGTCGCCACGCTGGACCAGCACGGTACGGCTCTCATTGACGCGCTCGCGCGACTCGCCGCGCAGCGATCGCAAGTAGGCATCGTTGTGCGCCGGTTCGCCACCCGGACCTGGTGCCTGCCCGTTCTCCTCAAGGGAGTGCAGTGCGAGCAACTCGAGTTTCTGGGCTGTCGTCGCCGACTCGCCATCCGGCGTGGCGTTCCGCGTCGCGCTCACGTCCACCTTGTTGTAGTGCTCGTCCTTGGTGGATGTGCGCTTGACCTTTTGCGTCCGCGCGACCTCGGGATCGACCTTCGGTACCGCACGGGCGGTCGGTTCGGCGGGTTTAAGGCTTTGCAGTGCCGCGACGTAGGCGGCATCCTGGGCTGTGACCGGCGCAACCGGCCGGATATCCGGCAACGGTGTAGGCTGGCCGCCCGTGGTCGCGGCGGTGGAGGCATTGCCCGCGGTGACCTGGCCCGCACCGCCCGGCTGCAGGGTTTCGACCTCGCCGGCAGGTGTGTAGATCTCGCTGCGGTAGACTACAGTTGTCGGCGGGCGAGCCGCCTCGCCGAAAGGCTCGTTCGTCGCCGAGGGCGGCAGGAGGCGGTCGCGGAGCACGCGGCCGCTCTCCGAGAGGGCCTCGTCCTTGAGGGTGATCCCGGTCAGCGCGCCGATGAGCCAGACCAGACCGAGCAGGATGAGCGCATTCAGGATGATGAGTACGGTGACGAGTTTGTTCGACACGATCTACCTCGGATGACGTCAATCGTTACGGACGGTCTGGCTTGCGGGCAGCACCGTGGTCAGCCCGAGGAGCTTCCACATCTGCATGCCATCGCGGTAGTAGAGCAACTTCTCCGCGGGATAGCCGGCCTCGATGAGGTTGCGGATCGCGCGCGGCGACTGGTCACACCAAGGGCCATTGCAGAACAGGCAGAGCCGCTTGGCCTTGGAGAAATCGAACTTACCCGCCGATTTACGCCGTGCGCCGAGCAGCTCGAAGATCTCGTCGCGCTGCGGAGTGGCCGTCGAGAAAACCACGAATGGGATGTTCACCGACCCGGGGATGGTCTCGGCGTTGTACCACTCCGGCATCCGGGCATCGATCAGCACACCTTGGCCGCGGCGGACGTCGTTGCGCAAAAAGTCGAGCAACTCGATCTCGCCGACGGTGCGCACCCCCGGTGCAGCCTCGATCGGGTGGATGCAGAACGGCGGGCAGGGCCGAGAGGTCTTGGTGAAGTCATCGACCAGGCGGTTCTCAACGTCGCTGATGCGCTTGATCGTGATGGGGATCCCGCGGTGTTCGATTTCTACCGAAGGGATGTCCTCGGTGATGTTCACGGCGGGTTTGTCAACGCCCCCACTAGCCGCCTGGGCCGGCTGCAGACAGCAGGCCCACAGCAGGCCCAGAATGGCCAGCCAGGTACGACGATCGGTGAAAAACGCCGGTTTCAAGATGCACACTCCCCTCGGATCTGATCTGGTTTTCGGTGGCCCGCGCAGGTCATCGTGCAGCATCGCGTGGGCCGGCTCCAACGCTTCGACCGGGAAAATGTAAAAAAGATGCGACGTCGCACCGGGTGCCACGGCCTGTAGCTTCAGTGCGTCACAGAACGGGCGTGGCCCGAACGCAAGAGCGCCCCGCTGAACGGGGCGCTTGTTGAAATGGCCGTGTGCGCGGCGCCGGTTGGGTGCAACCAGCCTACTGGGCGGAGGCCGAGCTTGGCGCGGGCCGACCGAGTGATGCGTAGTAGTGAGCGAGTGCCTCGATCTCGGCGTCCGTCAGCGGCTTTGCGAACGTGCGCATCATCCCGCCGACGTCCGAGCTGCGCATGCCTGCCCGGTACATCTGCATCGCCTGCACGAAATACTCGGGGGTCTGACCTGCCAGCGCAGGCGTATCGGGTGTGACGCCCGACTCACCCTTGGCGCCGTGGCAACCTGCGCAGGCAGCGACGCCGCGCGCGCCGTCGCCCTCGTTCGCGAGTTTTTCGCCCTGTTTCGCAAGCTCAAAGTTGGTTTGCGGCGGCACCGGCGGTGCGGGGTGCGACGAGTAGTAGGCAGCGAGATCGGCCATGTCTTTGTCGGAGAGCAGCTGTGCGATGCGGTGCATGACCTCTGCCTTGCGGTAGTTGTCGCGCCGCATGTTCTGCCGGTAGTCGTGCAGCGTCTTGACGAGGTAGTCCGGCTTTTGGCCCGTCAGGCTCGGCCAGTTGCGGGAGACCGAGGCGCCGGTCTCGCCGTGACAGGATGAGCAGTACAGGTAGTGGTTGAGGCGCTTGCCCTCCTCGGCGTTACCGGTCGCCGCGTTGGCCAGCGACTTTTGCAACTGGGCGGGGTCCCATTCTTTGGAGGCCGCGGGCGCGGGTGCCTCGGTGGCTTGCGCGGTGGTAACGGACGCAAGCGCGAGCATAATGGCTAGCGTTTTGACTTTCATGGGGTTTTACTCCTGGGGCCTACGCGAAGACGTCCTTGGTGAAGGTGCGGTGCCAGTTGCGCTGGTAGATGGACTCGAGCAGCGGCTGGGCCGGCGAGTCGGTGATCGGAGAGACACCGCCCGACTTGGCAACCGCCCCGATCTTTCCGTCCATGACCTTGTAGATCGATGCAACCGAGATGCCGTAATCCTCGCCAACCAGGCTCACGCAGACGTTGAGCAGGGACGGCTCGCCCGGCTCGCGGCCGGCGAGCAGATCGGCGATGGCCTGTGCGGTGACCTTGGCCTGCGAGTTGGCCGAGTAACCGGACTTGGGCATCGCATCGGCGATGCACGAGTCACCGATGACGTGAACACCGGGAATCTTCGTCGATTCGAAGGTGCGCCGGTCCACCGGGCACCAGCCCGTCTCGTCGGTCAGACCGAGGTCGAAGGCGAGCTTGGCGGCCTTCTGGGGGGGGATGAAGTTGACGACGTCAGCCTTGAAGTCTTCGAAATCGGTCTTCAACGTCTTCGACTTGGCATCGACGCTGAGCACCTTGCCGCCCTGCGCGCTGCTGACCCACTCGATCAGGGACTTGTCGGTACCGTAGCCGTACAGACGCTCCCACCCCTTCTTGAACGGGCCTTCCTTGGTGAAGGCGTCCTTGGAATCGAGGATGATGATCTTGCCAGTCGGATTGTGGCGCTGGAGATACTCCGCGACCAGCGACGCGCGCTCGTAGGGTCCGGGCGGGCAGCGGTAGGGGTTGGGCGGCGCGACGAGGACGTACAGCCCGCCTTGTGGCATCGACTCAAGCTGCTGCTTCATCAACAGCGTCTGAGGACCGGCCTTGTAGCCGTGCGGCATGGTGGTCTCCGCGGCCTCCGCGCTGTAGCCCTCCACGGCATCGAACTTGAAATCGATCCCTGGGGAGACGATCAGCCGGTCATAGGTGAGCTTGGTGCCGCCCTCGGTGACTACCTGGCGCTTGGTCGGGTCTAACCCCACGACCTTTTCCTGGATGAACTTCACGCCGTACTTGTCACGCAGGGCATCGTGCGTGAAGGTGATCTCCTCGATCTTCACGTGGCCGACCATCACGTCGCTGCTGCGCAGGCAGGTCAGGTACTCCTTCGCGGGATCGATGAGGGTGATTTGCACGTTCGGATCGGCAAAGCGCAGGTACTTGGCCGCCGTCGAACCGCCGATGCCGCCACCGACGATGACCACGTGGGGGGCCGCCTTCGCTGTCGAGCATCCCGACAGATGCGCGCCGAGCACGCCTGTTGCACCAACGGCACCGAGCGCCTTGAGAAATTCACGTCTACTGAAACCCATCGTATGCGCTCCTAGCGAATGTTCGAAAAATAGTCGGCGAGCGCCTCGATCTCGGCGTCGTTGTATCCTTTCGCCACGCGATTCATGACCACGCTCTGGCGCTTGTCGTCGCGATAGTCCTTCATGGCCAGGATGAGTTGCTGGCGGTTGATGCCGGCGAGCTGCGGCATGTACTCATCGACGCTCTTGCCGTGCGTGCCGTGGCAGGCCGCGCACACGTTACCGAGCATCTGGCCGGTGGCAATCGGCGGTGTGGCAGGTGGGTCCGACGCGAAACTGGCGCCGCTGGCGAACAGTAAGGCGATTAAGAGTCTCTTCGGGGGCATGGTTTTTTCCTTTTCTTGGGCAATCGATAAGGCGCGTGGCACGCTGGGAAACGTTGATCGTACAAGCTGGGCCGAACCTTCAGCGCGTACTCGCTTCACCGCCAATGGCGAGGCGCCGAGCGCAGAAAGCCTGTACCTGCACCCGCTATGAGAGCGTTCCCAAGTGCTCAATTGTTGATCGTTATATCAAATTTCGGACCCGACGTTTCAAAACCCGGGTCGAGCAAGGCGAACCGCAAACGGCAGCCTGCTGGGACAGAAGGGCAGGGGCGGAGATCGCCGAAGCGGGTCGAGCCCGGGTGAACACCTGCGAGCCACTCCCAGTCCCTGGATCCCGACGACACGCTCGACGTGGGTTGGTAGGTCAACGGGCGCGCAGTGTAGCGCAGTGCGCCAATCCGCGAATGCGATCGAATCAACATCTGGTGTAAAGGCATGACCGTTGGGCTGCCGGTTGCCGCGACCCCGGGGTGCACCACCGAGTCGCGACAGGGGCCAACGAGCCGCTCCGGCGTCTGCACACGCATCCTCCAGCGCGTAGCTCCAGCATGGATGACGAGTCATCAAGATACGCGCGAAGTCAGTCGCTCATTTTGATTAGGATCAAATGGGCACCGATTGGCAAATCCACAGGAGCCACCGCCTTGCACGCGTGCGACTTTATGTCACATCGCCAGGCGCGCGCGGTCGAATTAGGATTTTCTGCAGGCTGAATGTGTGGCCTGGCTCGCATGGCGTGGGTATTTTGTCAGCTGCTTTCTGGAAAGAAAGCACTGTCATCTGCGCGGCGGATCCCGTTGGTATTCCGTTATGACATAGAGGTTTTTTCGGACAGTGGCGAAATGGGTCGTGCGAAATTATCCATGCTGACATGCTGGAATTTCCCTTGTTTCCGCACTTGGGTGACCGACGGATTCATGCGATTGACAGAAATCATTGGCACACTTGCAACGCGCTTTTAATCTGAGAAGCCATCGGCATGGATTCATCCCGTTCGCGACGATCCACGCCATCCGCAACGATTTTCCTGACGTTCATTAGGGGTTTTGGGTGTGTGACTGGGCCCCGTGACTCGGGCGATCTGTGGCGGCTCAGCGGTGGCTTGTCGGGCCACTCGACCGGTGGGGTGGTGGCGCTTGATTTCTGTTGAATCAATAGGATAGGGCGGAACGTTGCGTGGCTGGCGTTATGGAGATGTTGCAAGAACGAAGCGCATGGCTTGAAGCGCGGGGAGCGTACGTCACCACCTCGCGAACGGATGTTTCAGTATTTTGATTAAACACCAACTCTGTTGGAGGTAACGGCGCATGATGGTACCCAGTGAAACCGTGGTCGAGCTGTCGCGATGGCAATTTGCCGCGACGGCCTTGTACCACTTTTTATTCGTCCCCCTGACCTTGGGTTTGAGTTTCATCCTGGCCGCGATGGAGACTGTGTACGTCACCACCGGCAAGGTCATCTACAAGGAAATGACCCAGTTCTGGGGTAAATTGTTCGCGATCAATTTTGCGTTGGGCGTCGCAACTGGGCTGACGATGGAGTTCCAGTTCGGCACCAATTGGTCTTTTTACTCACATTATGTGGGTGATATTTTCGGCGCGCCCTTGGCCATCGAAGGGTTGATGGCCTTTTTCATGGAATCGACGTTCGTCGGTTTGATGTTGCTCGGTTGGGACCGTTTGAGTAAGGGTGCGCACCTGGCAGTGACTTATCTGGTCGCCTTCGGTTCCAACCTGTCTGCGCTATGGATCCTGATCGCCAACGGCTTCATGCAGGCTCCCGAGGGGGCGACGTTCAACCCCGTCACGGGTCGCATGGAGCTTGCTAGCTTCTTCGACCTGATGTTCAGTCATGACGCGCAGTCGAAGTTCGTGCACACCTCGATAGCCGGTTACGTGACCGGCGCTATGTTCGTCGTGACGATCAGCGCGTGGTACCTCAGTAAGGGTCGTCATATGGAAATGGCACGGCGGTCGCTGCGCATGGGCTCGCTGTTCGGCGTGCTGTCGGTCATTGGCGTGATCACCTTGGGGGATGCGCTCGGCTTCATCGCCGGTAGCGCGCAGCCGTCGAAGCTGGCGGCGATGGAGGGGATGTGGGAGACCGAGCCTGCGCCCGCGCCGCTAAAGTTGATTGCATTCCCGGACAACGAGGCGCAGCGCAACGTGGGGCCCACCGTGGAGATTCCGATGCTGGCAGGCATCCTGGTCACGCGCTCGCTCGATAAACAGCTCCCGGGCATCAAAGAGATCGAGGCGCAGGCCGTGGAGCGCATCCGGAACGGCATTCCTGGCATGCTCGCGCTGCAACGCTACCGTGCCAATCCCAACGACCAGGAGGCGCTGACAACCGTCAGGGCGCACGAGAAGGATCTGGGTTATGCGATGCTGCTGATGCGCTACGCGCCGGACCTGACGAAGGCCACGCCCGAGCAAATTGCGCAGGCGGCGAGAGATTCAATCCCCAACGTGTGGCTGACGTTCTGGTCGTTTCGTCTGATGGTCGGCATCGCTTTCCTGATGCTCATCTACCTCGTGGCGATGGCGACCTACTCGCTGCGCAAGAAGTGTCTGGGCCAGAACTTCCTGCTGAAGATCTCCATTTGGCTATTGCCGCTGCCGTTCCTCGCCTGCGAGCTCGGCTGGCTTACTGCGGAGGTGGGGCGCCAGCCGTGGTCGGTCTATGAAAAGTTGCCCACCTGGATTTCGGCGTCCACGCACAGCGAGGCGTACATGTATTTCTCGCTGGTTGGTTTCACGCTGATTTACCTGACCTTCATCATCATCGAGATGTTCCTGATGGTGAAGTTCGTGCGGCAGGGCCCGCAAGGCCATGGCACTCAGCCAGTGTCTTCGGGTAACGCCGGCTTGCGTCCGGTCCTGGCTGGCCCGGTTTCCCGGTCGGAGGTGTGAGCGATGGAAATCTATGTTGCCTTGAAGGTGCTCTGGTGGCTGCTGCTAGGCGTATTGCTCATGGGGCTTGCGATCATGGTGGGGATGGACATGGGCGTGGGCACGATCCTGCGCTATGTAGGCCGCACCGATGGCGAGCGCCGCGTGGCGCTGAATATCATCGGCCCGCACTGGGACGGTAACCAGGTTTGGTTCATTCTGGGCGGTGGCGCGATTTTTGCCGCTTGGCCGGTGATCTACGCGACGGCATTCTCCGGGCTTTACGTGGTCATGCTGTTGTTGTTGTGGACCATGATCATTCGGCCCCTGGGCTTTGAATACCGCAGCAAACTCACCTCCGCGCGCTGGCGCAATGCCTGGGATTGGGGGCTGTTCGTGAGCGGCTTCGTGCCCATGCTTGTGTTCGGCGCAGCGATCGGCAATGCGCTGCAGGGCTTTCCGTTCCACTTCGAGTGGAACATGGTCAGCGTGTACACCGGCAGTTTCATCTCGCTGTTCAATCCGTTTGCGATTCTCGCCGGGTTGCTGTCGGTGGCGATGTCCGTTTACATGGGTGCTGCGATGCTGATGATGCGCGGCGAGGGCGCTCTCTACGAGCGCAGTCGCTATGTCCTCTCGATCGCGGGACCGGCGGCGCTTGCGCTCTTCGCGCTCGGTGGTGTCTGGGTATTTTTCATGCAGGGCTACACGCTGTCCGGGGCAACACCTGGCAGTCACCCCAACCCGCTCGATCCGGCGGTTTCTGTCACGCTCAGCAGTGGCGGCTGGCTATCCAACTTCGCGGCTCAGCCGCTGCTGTGGCTCCTGCCGTTGCTCACCTTCGTCGCCGTGGCGCTCGGCACGCTCGCCGCACGCGGGGGCAAACCCATCCTCGCGTGGTGGCTGGGCGCGCTGGGCTGGATCGGTATCCTAGGCACGGTCGGCGCGGCGATGTTCCCGTTCATGATGCCGTCGTCGACCTATCCAGCGCAGAGCCTCACCGTGTGGAATGCCTCGTCGAGCGAGCACACCTTGAAATGGATGACGGCATGGACACTCGTTTACGTGCCGGCCGTTCTGGCTTACACCAGCTGGGCATTCTGGGTCATGCGCGGCAAGGTGAAGCTCGAGCGCGTCCAGGCTGACGATCACGCATACTGAGGGTTAGGTCTATGCGCATTCTCGTATTTATCATCATTGCCTTGCTGCTGATCGTCATGGGCATCATCCTGGGCGATTACGGGCCTTGGTACTTTGCCTGGCTGCTCGGCACCGTCATGATCGTGCTGGTTTCGGCCGCGGGCGGTGCGCTGATGGACACGCAGCTCGAGGACGACGAGCCGAAGCACTGAGCTGAGTGCGCGGCGCCGGAGGCCGACAGGCTCCGGCGCCCGACTCGATCCCGCTCGCTGCCGCCCTGCGTCCCCAGACGCTCACGATGGCCGACAAGCCGAACGCCACGATCAACGCTGCGCTGAAAACCTGGAAGACCCAAGCCGGGCACTGGCTCAGCGTGGCCGTGGCGATCGGGCTCTGTTCTGGCGTGTTGCTCATTGGGCAAGCGTGGCTGGTGGCGCGCACGATCGATTCGGTCGCCTTCGCGAAGGCTGACTTGCCGACCGTGATGCCATGGCTGTGGGCCCTATTCGGGATTTTCGTTGCCCGCGCCGTGCTCGCGTGGAGCGCCGAGCAGGCCGCCTTTCAGGCTGCTGCGCGGGTGAAGCTCGCCGTGCGCGACCAGCTCTACCGGCACATCCAGAAGCTCGGTCCGGCCTGGGCTGTGGGTGAGCGCAGTGGTGATCTCGTCAACGCGGTCACCGACGGCGTCGAGGCGCTCGAGGGCTACTACGCCCGCTATTTGCCCGCCGTCACCTTGATGGCGCTCGTGCCGCTGACGATTCTGCTGGTCGTCATCGCGCAGGATTGGGTCTCCGCGGTCGTGATGATGATCACCGCGCCGCTGATCCCGGTGTTCATGATCCTGATCGGCAAGGGCGCCGAGCGGCGCAACCAGCGGCAGTGGCGGCGGCTCGCGTGGATGAGCGCGCACTTCCTCGACGTGATCCAGGGGCTGACGACGCTCAAGCTGTTCAACGCGAGCCGCCGGGAGGCGGAGACGCTGGCAGCGATCTCCGACGACTACCGGCGCGGCACGATGTCGGTGCTGCGCATCGCCTTTCTGTCATCGTTCACGCTGGAGTTTTTCTCGACGGTGAGCATCGCCATCGTCGCGGTGCTGGTGGGGTTTCGGCTCTACTGGGGCGAGATGGCGTTTTTCCCGGGCCTGTTCGTGCTATTGCTCGCGCCGGAGTTCTACCTCCCGCTGCGCAACCTGGGCACGCAATACCATGCGCGCATGGAGGCGATCGGCGCCGCCGAGCGCATCGTCGAAATCCTCGGCACACCCGTTGCTGACTCGGCCGATTCCGGCGCGACGCTGGATGACGTTCGACACGCGGACATCCGCTTCGATGCCGTCAGTTTCCACTACCCGGATGGTCGCCTCGGCGTGGTGGACCTCACACTGGTCATCCGGCCTGGGGAGACGCTGGCGCTCGTGGGCCCCAGTGGTGCGGGCAAGACCACGTTCATCAATCTGCTCCTCGGGTTCCTGCATCCACAGCGCGGGCAGATCCTCGTCGGTGAGGTGCCGCTGGGTGCGGTGGCGCCCGACGTGTGGCGGCGCCAACTCGCGTGGGTGCCGCAGCGGCCGCAACTCTTTCCGGGGTCGGTCGCCGACAACCTCCGTCTGGGCGCACCTGCGGCGAGCGCCGAGGCCCTGCGCGCAGCCTCCCGGGCTGCCCACGCGCGGGCGTTCATCGCGGCGCTGCCGCAGGGCTGTCCCTTACACCCACGTGACGCCGCC
>CAYSFW010000002.1:0-18890 GCA_964430355.1 uncultured Thiotrichales bacterium | reverse complement strand
ATAAGCAATCCACCAGCGGGGAGGCCCTGCGATGTCCATCAAGCATCCGATCGTCGCGGTCACGGGTTCGTCCGGTGCAGGCACGACCACGGTCAAGCACGCCTTTGCGGAGATCTTCCGCCGCGAAGGGATCCACGCGTTTTACATCGAGGGCAACAGCTTCCGTCGCTACGACCGTGACGGAATGAAGCGTGCGTTTCGTGAGTCGGTCGAGCGCGGCCGGCCGATCTCGCATTTCGGACCCGAAGCCAACCTGTTCGACCGCCTCGAAGGCCTGTTCCGCGAGTACTCGCGGACCGGCACCGGGCTCTACCGCCGTTACATCGACAGCGAGGCACTGTCGAACGAGGAAGGCCTGCCGATCGGTTCGTTCACGCCTTGGCGTGACATCCCGGCCAATACCGATCTGTTGCTCTACGAGGGGTTGCACGGCGCGTGCACCGAGGACACCTGGAGTCGGCGCAACCTCAGCCCCTCCAGCAACCCGCGACTGGTGAAGGTGCGCCAGCAGTTCATGGAGCGGGGTGACTACGGCGTGGACATCGCGCAGTGGGTGGATTTGCTGATCGGCGTCGTGCCCGCGATCAACCTGGAGTGGATACAGAAAATCCAGCGCGACTGCCGCGTCAAGGGTGCATCGCCAGACGCCGTGATCACCACGATCCTGCGGCGGATGCCCGACTACATCAAATACATCGTGCCGCAGTTCTCGCTCACCGACATCAACTTCCAGCGCATGCCGCTGGTCGACACATCCAACCCCTTCACCGCCCGGGACATCCCGACGCTGGATGAGAGCATTGTCGTGATTCGCTTCCGTGAGGCGAAGAAGTTTCATTTCCCGAGCCTGCTCAAGCAGTTGCCGGAGTCGTTCATGTCCCGGCCAAATACCATCGTGATACCCGGCGGTCACCTCGGTCTCGCCCTCGAAGTCGTCTGCACGCCGCTCGTGCATCGGTTGCTGGAGCGCAAGCGGCACGATGAGTGAGGCGGCGATGTCGCGGCGGAGGCGGACCGGCTTACCTGAATATGCTGCGGTTTGCGCAGCCCCGGCTCTGCCAGGCTGTTAGCATGAGCACCAGGAGTTCACAGGCTGACCGGCGGTTCGCTGGCCCGCGCGAGAGGGGTTTGTGACCGAAGCGCACCGCTTGCCACTGGGTCCGGTGATGGTCGATGTCGCGGGCATGTCGCTCGAGCCGGCCGACCGCGACCGGCTGCGGCACCCGACCTGCGGTGGCGTGATTCTGTTCGCGCGCAACTACGAGTCCCCCGAGCAGGTCGCGGCCCTCGTGGCGGAGATCCGCGCGCTGCGGGATCCCGCGCTGCTGGTCGCAGTCGACCAGGAGGGTGGACGGGTGCAGCGGTTCCGCGATGCGTTTCTGACGCTGCCGCCGCTGCGCCGGCTGGGCGAAGGTTACGCCGCGTCGCCGCAGGGGGCGCGCGCCGAGGCCGAACGGTACGGCTGGCTGATGGCCAGCGAATGCCTGGCCGTGGGGGTGGACTTCAGCTTCGCGCCGGTGCTTGATCTCGACTACGGCACCAGTGCGGTGATCGGCGACCGTTCGTTGCATGCCGACCCGGCCGTCGTCGCGGACCTTGCGACAGCCTACATGCGCGGGATGCATCGTGCGGGCATGGCCGCGGTCGGCAAGCACTTTCCGGGGCATGGCTATGTGGCCGCCGACTCGCACACGGACGTCCCGCGTGACGAGCGCGGGTTCGACGAGATCGAGCGGGCGGATCTGTGGCCCTTCGCCGAGCTGGTGCGCAACGGGCTTGATGCGGTCATGCCGGCGCATGTCATCTACGCGGCCTGTGACCCGCATCCTGCGGGGTTCTCGCGGTTCTGGCTGCAGGACGTGCTGCGGCGGCGGCTGGGTTTTCGTGGGGTCGTTTTCAGCGACGATCTGTCCATGGCGGGGGCCGGCGTGGCCGGGGGGGCAGCCGAACGCGCCCAAGCTGCGCTGGATGCGGGCTGCGACATGCTGCTCGTGTGTAACCGGCCGGAGGCGGCAGATGTCGTGCTCGAGGCGGTCGCCGCCAGGCCCAGGGATGCGCAGTCGCAGGAACGCCTGGCACGCATGCGCGGGCGCCCCACCTGGGACTGGGCCGCGCTGCACGCGAGCGATGCCTGGCGCGCGGCGCTGGAGGGCATGGCCTGATCGCCGGTCCGTGCGCCCGCGCACGGCTTGCCTTGGTCGTTGTGCTGGCCGCTGCGGGTGGCGCTGCACTCGCTCTTGACTCAGGGAGGAGTCGATTCATGGAACACTGTTTCAGCGGCCTGCCGGCCGCGCTGATGCCCGACGGCGCGCACCCCCGTATCCTGCTGGTTTTGCTGCTGTCGGCGGTGGCCAGTCTGGCCGCAGGCGCGTGGCTGGGGCAGCCGGTGGGGGCGGCATCGAGCGCGTCGCGCCCCTGGCTCACGACGCTGCGCTCTGCCTCGCGCGGGCCTGCTTTGCTGCTGATCTGGGGTGTTGGGGCGTGGGTCGCGGCTTCGCTGGTGCTCAGCGAGGCACCCGGTGGTGTTCCGCCCTGGGCCCTGGCCCTGGCTCACACGGTGGCGATCGTCCTGCTCGGCTGGCTGTTCTGGCGCTGGCTCGACCGCTACGAAACCGCGCTGCTGCCGCCCCAGGAGCAGGCTGCGCCGCGCCAGCGTCTGCTGTTTCGGCTGGGCCGGGTCGCGGTGTTCGTCGCCTCGTCGGTCATGGTGCTGCATGCCCTGGGGTTTCCCGTGGCCGGCATCCTGGTGTTGCTCGCGGTCGCAGGTGCCACGCTCGGCTTCGCCGCACGCGATCTGCTCGCGAACGTCTATGGCGGGGTGACGCTGTATCTCGATCGCCCGTTCTACAACGGCGACTGGATTCGTGTGGCTGACCGCGCGCTGGAGGGCGTGGTCGAGCACATCGGCTGGCGCTCGACCCGGGTGCGCACGCTGGAGCAGACCTTGCTCGTGGTACCCAATGCCACTTTCACGGCCGCAGGCGTTGAAAATCTGACGCGGCGTGCGCATTTTCGGCTGTACGAAACCATCCGCCTGCGCTATGAGGATCTGGAGTTCGTCCCGCAGATCGTCGCCGAGACGCGGCGCCTGCTCGAGTCGTACCCCGGCATCGATGCGGAGAAGGGCGTGGTGGTCAGTTTCACAGGGTTTGGCGCCTCGTCGGTGGATTTTATGATCCACGCCTTCGTGCGCACCGCAGACTGGGCCGTCTACCATGCCCAGAGGCAGGATGTCCTGCTCGCGATCGCGGAGATCGTCGGTCGGCACGGTGCCGAGATGGCCTGCCCCACGCACAACGTGAATGTGAACGTGAACAAGCACAACCCCTATCTGACGCTTGAGACATGAAGCCGAAACTCGGCCTCGCCTTGGGCGGCGGCGCGGCCAAGGGATGGGCACACATCGGCGTGCTGCGCGCGCTGCAATCGCTCGGGCTCGAGCCGGACGTCGTGGCCGGCACGTCCATCGGCTCACTGGTCGGCGCGGCCTACGTCACCGGCCACCTGGACGAGCTCGAGCAGTGGGTCACGAGCCTGAGCTGGGCGGACGTCATCGCGCTGCTCGACATCCGCCTGAGCGGCGGGTTGATCAAGGGCGACCGCGTCATCAACCGCTTGCGCGCCCAGCTCGAAGGCATCCGCATCGAGCGCCTGCGCCAGCCGTTCGCGGCGGTTGCCACCGACCTCGACAACGGCAATGAATTCTGGCTGCGCGACGGACCCATACTCGATGCCGTGCGCGCCTCCATCGCGCTGCCCGGCTTGTTCACGCCGATCAAGATCAAGGATCGCTGGCTGGTCGACGGGGGGCTGGTCAACCCCGTGCCGGTGTCGCTGTGCCGCGCGCTCGGTGCGGACGTGGTCATTGCGGTGGACCTCACCTTGCCGGTGATCATGCGGCAGCTGGGGGGCGCCTCGCCTGATGCGTTTGATTTGAAGGTGCGCGAGGGGGAGGCGGTCGGTGCGCGTGACCGTATGTTGCAGATGTTTCAAGGCATGCTGGGGCGCTTCCGTGAGCGCCCGAATGGGGAAGACCCGCTGCCGTCGATCCTGGATGTTGCCACGCGCAGCCTCACCATCATGACCGCGCGCATCGCCCGCAGCCGGCTCGCCGGAGAGCCGGCCGAGCTGCTGTTGACGCCCAAGGTCGCCGATATCGCCCTGATGGAGTTTCACCGCGCCCGCGAGGCTATCGAGCTTGGGCAGGCTGAGGCCATGCGCTTCCGGGCCGAGCTGGAGCAGATCAAGCTGATCGTTTCGCGCGACGCCTGACGGCGAGGCGTTGCGGCTTCGGCGAATTTCCGGAAGTAACCTATAATGCCGGTTCCCTGTCATAAAGAACGAGCCGGCGCGCCAGCATGTCCAATCCTGACGAAACCCGCGATTTCCTCGCCCAGCACGACTGCCTGCACGACGGCGCGGCCATCGAGCGGGCGCTGGACCAGATGGCCGTGCAGGTCACGGCGCGTCTGGGTGATGCGCATCCGCTCGCGCTCTGTGTGCTGCACGGGGGGCTGATTTTTGCGGGGCATCTGCTCACGCGGCTCGCCTTCTCCGTCGAGATGGACTACATCCACGCCACGCGTTACCGGGGTGCGACGACCGGCAACGAGCTGCACTGGCTCGCCTTACCACGCACCCCGCTTGCGGGGCGTACCGTCCTGTTGCTGGACGACATCTTCGACGAGGGTCACACGCTCAAGGCGCTGCACGATCACTGCCTGGCGCAGGGGGCGGATCGGGTATTCACTGCAGTGCTTGCGGTTAAGAACCACCCGCGCCCTAAGGCCGACTATGCACCGGACTTCGTCGGGCTGGAGGTCGGGGATCGCTACGTGTTCGGTTTCGGCATGGACTACAAGCACCGCTGGCGCAACGCCAACGGCATCTACGCGATACGCGACGAGGCGTGACGCGGCAATACGCAACGAGGAGTGCATCATGAGTCGCATCGGCATCATTGGCGGTACCGGCCTGACCAAGCTGAAGGACCTAGAGATCGTGCGCCGGGAGGTCGTGCACACGCCCTACGGCGAGCCCTCCGGCCCCTTCACCACTGGCAGCCTGTTCGGCCACGAAGTGATCTTCCTCGCGCGGCACGGTTACAGCCACACCATTCCGCCGCATCGGATCAACTACCGCGCCAACATCTGGGCCATGCACCACCTGGGGGTGAGCGAGCTGGTGGCGTTCGCCGCGGTCGGTGGCATCAAGCCCGAGATGGCGCCGGGGCGCATCGTCATCCCCGACCAGATCGTCGACTACACCTACTCGCGGCCGCACACGTTCTTCGAGGAAGACCTCACGCACGTCACCCACATCGATTTCACCGAGCCCTACTGCCGGACGCTGCGCCTGAAGCTGCTGGAAGCCGCCAAGGCCGCGGGCGTCGATGCGGTTACGCGCGGGACGTATGCCGCCATGCAGGGTCCACGTCTAGAGAGCGCCGCCGAGATCAACCGCCTGGAGAATGACGGCTGCGATCTCGTCGGCATGACCGGCATGCCCGAAGCCGCACTCGCCCGGGAGATCGGCCTGTGCTACGCGGCTGTCGCCGTCGTCGCGAACTACGCAGCGGGTCGCGGAGAGGGCGAGATCACGATGGAGGAGATCGACCGGAACTTGAAGATGGGCTTCTCCGACGCCGTCCGGTTGCTGCAGTCCTTCCTCGCGCAATAGGATCGTGGCGGCGAGCTGTCATGCGCCGTCCAGTCTATCTCGACTACAACGCCACCACGCCGCACGACCCCGAGGTCATCGCGGCGATGCGGCCGTTCCTCGAAACCGAGTTCGGCAACCCCTCCAGCGCCCATGCCTACGGTGTGGCCCCGCGCGAGGCCGTGCGCGCCGCCCGCGGCCAGGTCGCGAACCTGCTCGGCTGCCGACCGGAGGACATCATCTTCACCAGCGGTGGCACGGAGTCCAACAACCATGCCATTCGCGGTGCGGCGCTCGCGCTGCGTGGGCGGGGCAAGCACATCGTCACCAGTGCCATCGAACACCCCGCGGTGCTCGAGGTGTGCCGCGACCTGGAGACGCTCGGGTTCGACGTGACCTACCTACCCGTCGACGGGCACGGGCGCGTCTCCGTTGCTTCTGTCGCCGATGCCCTGTGCCCGGATACCACCCTCGTCAGCCTCATGCACGCCAACAACGAGGTCGGCACGGTGCAGCCGCTGGCGGAGATCGCCGCGCTCACGCGTCCGCGCGGGATCGTGCTGCATACCGACGCCGCCCAGTCGGTCGGCAAGATCCCGGTGCGTGTCGATGAGCTGGGCGTGGATCTGCTCAGCATCGCTGGCCACAAGCTCTACGCCCCGAAGGGCGTTGGCGCACTGTACGTGCGCCCACCGCTGCGTCTCGCAAAGCTGCTGCATGGCGCGGGGCAGGAACGCGGCTGGCGCGCCGGTACGGAGAACGTCCTCGGCATCGTCGGCCTCGGGCAGGCTTGCGCGGTCGCGGCCCGTGACCCGGCGGGCAGTGAGCGGCGTCTGCGCACGCTGCGCGACCGTCTGGGCTCGACGCTGCTCGCCGCCTCGCCCGACAGCCGCATCCACGGCGACCCAGACCACGGCCTGCCGAACACCCTGAGCATCGCCTTTGCCGGCCTGGCCGCGCAGGCGGTGCTGGCTGCGGTTGCCGGTGAGGTCGCCGCTTCCGCCGGCGCGGCGTGCCATTCCGGTGGTGCGGAGCCCTCGCATGTGCTTGCCGCGATGGGCGTCTCGCCGGGTTGGGCGGCTTCCACGCTGCGCTTAAGCGTTGGCCGCATGACGACGACGGATGAAGTCGATCGCGCGGCCCACGTGCTGACCGCCGCAGTACGCGCCCTGCGCGGCACGCCGGGCTGTGCTACCCAAGGCACGCGGACGACACGCAGCAGCTCATCCAACTCTGCGCCACCTGCGTAGGTGTATCTGACCAGCGGTAAACAGAATCGGGGGCAATCGACGACATGCAACGGCGGCATCCATCGCGCATAGGTGAGCGCACCGCGGCGCAGGCGGTCGGCAAAACTAGCCGCATCGCTCGGCGTCGGCCGGGGGACTCACCCGGTTTTTCGCGCGAGGTCGGGTGAGTCATGCAGGAGATCGCTATACTCCATGCGAGTACAGTCCTTTCCGCGGAACCTTCCGGCATGTCCGACCAGACTGACCTCGCGCAGCTGCTGCGGCGCATCGCGGGGGGTGAGCAGGCCGCGATCGAGCGGCTATATGACCTGACGATCAACGCGATCTACGCGCTGGCGCGGCGGGTGACCGGGCATGAAGATGCCGCGGAGGAAGTGGTGAACGACGTCTATCTGCAGATTTGGCGGCAGGCTGGAACCTACGACGCGAGCCGCGCCTCGCCCATGGCATGGATGCTGCTGTTGTGCCGTACACGGGCGATCGACTGGCGCCGGCGCCGTCGAGTCGATGGCCAGCACGACGACCTGGACGACCATCCGCTCGCCGATGGCCGCCAGCGATCCCCAGACGAGCTGTGTGAGGACGGCGAGCAACGGACGCGGGTTGCGCGCGCCGTCGCGCGGCTCAGCGATGGCCAGCGTCAGGCCGTGGCACTCGCGTTCTATCGTGGCATGAGCCACCAGGAAATCGCGGAATTTACGGGGCAGCCGCTCGGCACCATAAAATCCATGTTAAGGCGTGCGCAGGAGCTGTTGCGAGAGGAGCTTTCGGATTTTGGATCGACGATCGAGAGGCGTTATGACCAGGCACGGTGAATATCCCGCCACCGAGGTCCTCGACGAGGATGTCCTGGCGCTATTGGCCGAGGCAGAGACCCCGCTGGAGGTGCCGGCCAGGCGCGCACCGCGTCTGCGCGCCCGCGTCATGGCGAACATCAGTCGCGAGTTGCTCTGCGAGCAGCCGGGCTTCGAGACCGTTCGGGCTGATGAGGGCGAGTGGATCCAGGCCGCGCCGCTCGGCGAGATCAAGATCTTGCACACCGACCGCGAGACCGGGGCGCTCACCTACCTCGCGCGGCTGCAACCCGGCTTCACCCTGCCGGGGCATCTGCACACGATGGGCGAGGAATGCCTGGTGCTGGAAGGCGAAGTCACCCACGGCAACCTGACGCTGCGCGCGGGCGATTACCACTTTGCCGCCGCGGGCGTGGCACACGGCGAGTTCCACACGGCGACCGGCGCCCTCGTCCTGCTGCGCGGCGCCGTCCCGGTTTGAAACGCTGGCTCGCCCTTGTGCTGGCGGCGTGGCTCGTCGGCACCGCTCCAGTGCTTGCTGTAGACGTCGATTCGGGTCTTGCCGCGGCTTGGCAACAAGCAAGCGCCCATCCGGGCGACCTCGGCAGTGCCGTCGTTGCCGCGGCCTTGGCGTTCGTCGGCAAGCCCTACCGGTCCGGGACGCTCGAGGCCAACCCCGGCGAGCGGGAGCTCGTCGTGCGCTTCGATGCCTTCGACTGCTGGACCCTCGTGGAGGTCGCCACTACCATCGCCCTCAACGCCGTGAACAACGCGCGACCCGACGAGGAGGCGTTTAGCAAGCGTCTGCGTGCCCTACGCTACCGTGCCGGTGAGCAGGCGGGCTACGGGTCCCGGCTGCACTACTTCAGCGAGTGGTTGCGCCAGGCCGCTGCGGCCGGCCTGTTGACCGACATCACCCCCACGCTCCCCGGCGCTGAGGCGGACACCCGGCCGATCCGCTACATGTCCACTCACCTCGGCGACTATCCGTCACTCGCCGACCCCGGCCAGCTCGCCGCCGTGCGCTCGGCCGAGGTCAGACTCTCTGGCCTGCCGCGCTACTTCATCCCGAAAGACCGCGTCGCCGGGGTCGAACGCCTCCTACGAGAAGGCGACCTGATCGCCATCACCTCCGCCAAACCGGGTCTCGACATCGCCCATCAAGGCCTTGCGGTGCGCTGCGCGGGGCGCATCTGCCTGCTGCATGCCTCTTCAGAGTTCGGGCGGGTGATGGTGTCCAGGGTGCCGCTCGCGGAATATCTCAAGCGCAACCGCTTGCACGCCGGGATCGTCGTAGCGCGGTGGCATACCGGGTAGGCCAATCCAGTCTGCCCGCTTCCTGCGTACCTCCCTTGTACCCACTGAGCATTCGAGGAGGACGCATCCATGAGATCACCGGTTATTGCACCCCGTACCGCGCTGGCGCTGGCGGTTGCCGCCGCGAGTGCCGGAATCGGTTTGCCCACGCTGGCCTCCAGCCACCGCGAGGCGCCGTTCGTGACCGAGCACCCCAAGGTGGATGGCACGGATTTCTACATGTTCCGCAGCTACGAGCCGGGACGCGAGGGTTACGTGACCCTCATCGCCAACTACAACCCGTTACAGGATGCCTACGGCGGCCCGAACTACTTCGCCCTGTCGCCGGACGCGCTCTATGAGATCCACATCGACAACGACGGTGACGCGCGTGAGGACCTCACATTCCAGTTCCGCTTCAAAGAGGTGCTCGCCAACGACGGGCAGGGCATCAAGCTGCCGGTCAACGGCAAGCAGGTGGCGGTGCCGCTCAAGCACGTAGGCCCGATTTCGAGCAGCGACGATGCAGCGTTGAACTTCCGCGAGACCTACTCATTGACCTTGATCCAGGGGCCGCGGCGGGGCGGGACAGCCACGCCGGTGACCCACGCCGTGACCGGCTCGACGAGCTTCGCCAAGCCCTACGACAACGCTGGCAACAAGACCTTCAGTGGCCAGCGTTACGCCGACTACGCGCGCAGCTTCATCCACGACGTGCACCTCGGCGCCTGCCCGCACGGGGCGCAGAGCGGACGGGTGTTCGTCGGCCAGCGCAAGGAGTCGTTCGCGGTGAACTTAGGCGAGATCTTCGACCTGGTGAACACAAACCCCGTCGGCCCCGTCGACGGTGAGAAGAACATCATCGACGACAAGAACATCACCACCTTCGCGCTCGAGGTGCCGATCGCCTGTCTGACCCGCAACGGCGCGGCGAGCGTCATTGGCGGATGGACCACGGCCAGCCTGCCGCAGGTACGCGTGCTCAATCCCAGGCCGAGCTTCAGCAAGCCGCAGGTCAGCGGTGGGGCCTGGACGCAGGTCTCGCGGCTCGGCATGCCACTGGTCAACGAGGTGGTGATCGGCCTGCCGGACAAGAACCGCTTCAACGCGAGCCAGCCGAAGGATGACGCCCAGTTCCTGGACTATGTGACCCACCCGACCTTGCCGGCGATCCTCAACGTCCTGTTCGGCGTGCAGCCGCCCACGGTCGCGAACCGGCCGGATCTGGTCGCGGCGTTTCTGACTGGGCTCGATGGACTCAACAAGAACGGGTCGGCCGCCGAGATGCAGCGGCTCAACGTGACGATTCCGCCGACGGCCAAAGGCCATCAGAAGAACCTGGGGGTGGCCGCCGGTGATGCCGCGGGCTTTCCCAACGGCCGCCGGCCGGGGGATGACGTAGTCGACATCGAGTTGCGGGTAGCGATGGGCGCGCTCTGCCACCTGGGTCTGGGGCTGTGCCAGCCCGCGGATGCCCCGAGCGGCAATCTCCCGTACACCGACGGTGCGGTGCAGAGCGCGGCGCAGTTCGATGAGCACTTCCCCTATCTCGTGACCCCGGTCGCGGGTTCGCCGAACTGAGGACCGCAGCCATGATGCGAAACCTATTTCTCGCGATGAGCGTCGCCGCCTGCCTGCTGGCGGGTTGTAACGACTCCAATGACAACGCGGCCGCCGCGATGCCGGGAACCACGGAGGGAACCGCCACCCCGGGTAACGGCGGTGGCAGCGCCAGCAGCCCAGGTAACACGGGTGCCTCGGTCGATAATGTCGCCGGTCTGGCCGCGCGCTTGGCGGATGCCGATCCGGGCGCGACCGACGACGATGCGGCGTTGCGCGCCGGCATCACCGCGCTGTTCGGCGCCGCGGATGGCGAGCCCGTGGCGTTCGAGGACACCGAGACGCTGCCTCAACTGATCCAGCGCCTCGGCGGGTAGCGCGATGCCGCGCTCCCCGATCCCGGGCACGCGGCCGGGGTGGCTGATGACCCTTCCGGTCGCGTTGATGATGGCCTTGCCGTGCGGCGCCCAAGCCAGCAATTTCATCCCCACTGATGACGGCGAGGTGGTCGAAACGCTGCCGCGGACTTTCGGCGTGGAGCGCGCGGCACGTTCGCGGAGCGATTCCCCGCTCACCGATCCCGCCGCCGCGGCGGTCGAGGCCAGGCGCTGGATCGAAGCAGCTCGCACCGAATCCGACCCGCGCTACTTGGGCTATGCCCGTGCCGCGCTCGCCGCATGGTGGGATTCCGACGAGCCGCCGGCCGAGGTCCTGCTCCAACGAGCGCTTTTGCGCCAGCGGATGCACGACTTCGAGCCTGCAATCCGTGACCTCGAAAGGTTGCTCGGGCACGCGCCTGGGCACCGCCAGGCCCGGCTTGCGTTGGCCATGATCCGGCAGGTGCAGGGTGACCTCACGGGTGCACGGCTCGAGTGTGGGGCGCTGATGCGCGCGGCGGCCGACGCCGTCGCATGGTTGTGTGAGGCCAGTGTGCTTGGCCTTACGGGCCAGGCCGAACGCGCCTTGTCGCTGCTCGGCGTACTGCGTCCGCAGTTCGCAAAGGCATCGCCGGACTTGCGCCAGTGGGCAGAGACGTTGAGCGCCGAAATCGCCGCGCGTCTCGGTCACGACGAAGTCGCTGAGGGCCACTTTCGCGCAGCGCTGGATGCGTTGCGGCGCGATCCCTACCTGCTGCGCCAGTGGGCCGACTTCCTGCTCGGCCAGGGCCGTGCCGCCGAGGTCGCCGCGTTGCTTGCGGATGAAGCACGCGATGAGGGCCTGCTGGTGCGTCTGGCACAAGCGTATTCGTTGCAAAACGACCCGAGGGCGGCGGCGCTCTGCGCTCTGCTCGATGCGCGGTTCGAGGCCGCACGGCTGTCGGGGAGCGTGCTGCACCGTGCCGATGAGGCACGTTACCTACTTGCCTTCGACGGGGATAGGCGACGCGCCATGCAGCTCGCGTTGGAGAACTGGGCTACACAGCGTGCGCCGGAGGATGCCCACCTGGTGCTGGAAGCAGCGCTGGCAGCCCGTGATGCGGCTGCTGCGCGCCCCGCGATCGAGTGGCTGCGGCGCTCTGGCCTCGAGGATGTGCGCGTCGCTGAGCTGATCCGGCAGATCGAGGCGGTCATGCCATGAAAGCCATCCTCCTTTTGGCCCTGCTTCTGGCTGCCGGCACTGGCTGGGCGCATGCCCCGAGCCACGCCTATCTGTTCATCGAAGCCGGACGCGAAGGGTCACAGCTCACGCTCGACGTCGCGCTCCGTGACCTGGAGGTGGCGGTCGGTCTCGACGCGGATGGCGATGGCGGCCTCACCTGGGGCGAAGTCAAGGCCCGCCGCGCGGAGATTGACCGCTACGCGCTGCAACGGCTCACAATCACGCAGGGCGGTGAGGCTTGTGCGCTGCGCGTCCTCGAGCACCGGCTGGCCCGCTATGCCGGGGAAACCTATGTCTCGCTACCCCTCGCGGTCGGCTGCGCGCGTGCGGTGACGCTGACCTACCGGCTGCTCTTTGATCAGGATCCCACGCATCGTGGAGTCCTGATGGATCGTGCAACCAATCTGCGCCTGCACTTGTTCGCGCCGGAGTCGGCGGAGTACACGCTGGACGTGGGGGAGGAGGCGAACATATCGGCGCCGCGCGGCAATCTGGGGTCGACCTTTGTCAGCTACCTTCGCGAAGGGATCTGGCACATCTGGATCGGTGTCGATCACGTCTTGTTCGTCCTTACGTTGTTGTTCCCGGCCGTGCTGGTGCGTGACACCCACGGCTGGCGGCCATCGCCGCACTGGCCGGCGGCGGTGGGCTCTGCCGTTGGGCGTGCACAAATTAAATGCGACAAATGATCACATTACATGCGACATGATCACATTCCATGCGACGCGCGGCGTCTCATACAATGTGAGCAAGACTGATCGATCCAATACATGCAATGCGCGAGAGGACTCGACTTCAGGCCGGGCGTGGATAGCGCTGGCGTAGCCTGTCAAGATCGCACAGAGCACGGGTCAGCCACGCGACGCGAGCTGGGCGAGTGATGCGATTGCAGCGACGACCACCACAGGCACGACCCAGTCGAGGACGCTATCTATATTCCACCAGCGCGGGTGGAGCGCATGCAACTCGGGCCACTTGCGCCCTGTGCTTGCGCGTAAATAGCGCGACTCGGCCTGAGCATGTTCGCGACCGAGGAAGAACGCTGACGCAAAAATTGCGCCCATCCATAAGCTACCCGTCGCGAAAGCGACGATGAGCTGCATGCCTAGCGCGTAGAGCGCATGCTCAAGATGCGATACGTTCATGGGTTGATGCTCCGAAAAGCTGCTTCTTGGCCCACGCGCGCACCGCATGATGGGCGATGCGATCGTTGAAGGGTGGCGCGCCGCGCGTCGGCGCGGCGCTTGACTCGTGACTCGTCATGCGTCACTCATTACACCTTAGCCAGGCGGCAGCCGACGCCGGAGGACGCGTAAGCAGGCGTGTGGCTGACGTACAAGCAGAACAGACCGGAGCTATCAAAGAAGCTCATGCTGCCGCCGCGTAGCGCTATACGCTCGCCAGCTGTATCCATATAGATAGCGTCAGCCCCCAAGCCGCTATTCCCCACTGGGAACAAGCCGTGCAGTTTCAGGACGTTCAGCGCGGCGCTAGAGACTGGCGGGGAGCCTGGGTTGGTCATGCCTTCGAAGGTCGCGCCACTATATCTCACCAGCGTGTAGGCGGCGGTGCCTAATGTTGCGTAGCGCACCGAGTTTGGCGTGGTTGCCACGTAGTCTTCGCCGGCGATGGAGCCGGTGAAAGTCGGCGTCACCAGCGCGCCAGTTGCGCCGTCGATGGCCTTCCAAGCGGTTGATGTAGTGCCAAAATCGGTCGTGTCCAGCGCGGCGTCGTTGTTCGGAATGATCTGGATTTCGCCGGCGACAAGACGCATTCCTGAAGAGAACTCCCAAACATTGCCATTGAGATCGGCAATACCGCCGTGGCTGTTATCGTGACGCCACGATGCAGGGCCGGAGCCGGTCAGAGTGCGCGGCGTGCCAGTGGTATCGCCAGGTGTGCCGCCGTCAACACGACGGGCGGTCTCCCATGGGGCGTCGCTCGACTTGCCATAGTTGGTGTTGCCGCGCGGCAAGAAGCCATTCTTCCAGCACCAAAGCGCTAAAGCAGCCCACTCAGCGTTGGTCATGACGTGCCAACCTGGCCCATTGGCTCGGGCTCGGCTGACGAAATAGTCGCGAGTTTTGCTGACCGTCGGATCGACACCAGGCAGGCTAAGGAGCTCGCCATTTTTCTCGATGGCTTGATAGGTGCCGATGAAAATCTCACTTTTCTCGACGCCGCCTACGATGAAGGCTGGGTGCACGCCGGAGCCAAGACTTGAGTCGATATCCTGCACCAGGAACTTGGGGATCACATTCATGATGCAAGGCTGACCGGACGCGGTGTAGAGAACGGTTTGCTTGCCGCCGCTTGCGGCCTCGACCGAAGCGCGGAGGTCGTCTTTGACAAAGATGGTTGGCATTGCGATATCTCCCTATCAAACGGCTGGCCAGAGGGTGATGGTGATGGCGTTCGGGTCGAGCGGAATAGCTTCACGAAGGACGGTTGGCTCGCCTTCTGGATCGACGCCATCCACATCGATATAGCGACGTGCAGGGATATCGATCTGCGCCAAATAAGCGCCGTTGCCGCCCTCGCTCGGGCCGGTCTCGTTGGCGCGGAGTTCGACCGTGACAGCGGTGTCAAGCTGACGCGCTGCGCAGTCGATGGTGACACCGGCGACGGTGACGATGCATCCGCTCACGGAAAAATCCGCGACGGGCTGGCCGGGTTGCTTGAGTACGATTTGTGGCATGGAATTCTCCTATCAGTTGTTGAGCTTGCTGGCTTTCCATCGGACGACGACGCTATCGGCGGCGCTGGCGAGCAGCACCGTGAATCCGTTAGTGGCGCGACTCGAAACCACGATCTGATCTGCATGGCACGGCGCGCCTACGGCGGAGACAACATCGAAGCTCAGCAGGTAGTCGTTGGCCGACAGGGTCTGCAGCAAGACAGATGCGGACGCGGGGCTGTCCAGCAGTTTCGGGAAATGCGGCTCGATCCGGCGCGCATCGGTCAAGGTGACGTTGGTGAGGTACGGGTTGGTCGCGTCGGTCGAGTTGGCCGGGATCGTGACGTTGTAAATCTTGATGGCGCCATCTGGAACCGCTGATCCAATCGGCGTCACCGCCAGGCGCCACAGGTCGGCGGCGTCCTGGTACAGATAGGCGTAGACGGTGACCGAACCGGAGCCGGGATTGCTCGGGACGGACGCTGCATTTGCTCCGTCCGAGACCGGGTAGATACGGCCATTGGCAAAGCAGGAACCGGTGGAGATGTTGAGGTTGCGGGTTGCAGTGGTCGACTTCGTCACCACGCAACCGCTTACAACACCTTTGTTGGCGATCGTGATGGTTCCCTCTTGCTGCGCCTGCTCGCGCAGGGCGCGCACACCGTAGTTGGCAAGCGCCGCCTGGTCGAGCGCGTATTTGAGGACAGCGCCAGACATGTTCTGCATGTCTGGCCCAAGCGCCTCAGCCGTATTGGCGATTTCTGTGATCCGCGCAGCCAGCGATGGCGACGAGCCTCTGGCGGCGTCAACTTCGTCGGCACGCAGCTTGAGGTACCGTGTCCTGTTTGCCAGCTGCTTTGCTTGCACGTTGGCGATGCCATTGGCGCCGCCGAGCACGGGGTCTGTCGTCTCGATTTGGTAGATGCCAGACTCCCAAACCGGGTTTTCAGTCACGTTGGCCATATTTGCTCCTTAGAAAATAATCGTCCAAGAGCCGGCAAGGGACAGATCGGGCTCTTTCTGGATGGGTGCGCGCACCTTGCGCGAAAACAATGTGCCATCCGCACATATCAATCCGAACTCGGTGATAGCCAACCCGTTGGCCTCGGCGGTCGATAGCGTCCAGTTGAAGCGGACCTGCCCGACGACTGGATAATCGACAGATGACACCGGCTTGGTATACGCCGATGTCAGCGCGGTATTGCCTGGCGAGGCAGCGGCGGTTCCCACGCCGAAGCCGATCGTCGTGATGTGCCGACCTGCGCCGTTGCCGCCGACGAGTCGCGCAAGCTGCTGCTTCGCGCCGTTGACGATCAGGTTCTTCTCCTCGATCGCTTGCTCCAGCACGCCGTTGCGCCGGACCTCGAGGTAGAAATCTCCGCGCATGGGTTGGTTGTCAGTAAAAATCATCGTGCCTCCAACGTGGTTGAGACGTCGCCGGCATAAGGGATGTTGCCGAAATAGGCGAACTCGCCGACATAGGCTCCGGCGCCGTCGTATCGATGCGCCGAAAAAGCATGGCGTCCGTCATAGCGACGGCGCCGTATCATGATGATTTCCATGGGCGGGTCTTCCGCCACCGGCGCCGATGCGCCGAAATCCAGGGCGCCACCGTAGTCGCCGAAGCCATCAAACAGCGGTCCGCGCGACTGCACATCGGAGAGCGCCAGGATGCCAGCCATCTCGTCGGCTTCCCGCTCCGAATCGAAACGCTCGCCGTCTGCGGTAAACCCTGCGTAATCCGCAGCGCCGCTGTAGAAGAGTGACCCATCATGGGTGTGCAGACGCCCTTGGCTGAATGCGATGCTGCCGTCGTACAGGCGGCGACCCCAAAGGTGCGACTCTTCCTGCGAGAGTTCAGCCGCCACGGTTGTGGCTTCGCTGCTGCGCAGCGTTTCTTTGACGCTGGCACGATATCGCACGTCCGCCAGGTGACTACGAGCAGGCTTCCACTCCTCGATGGTCTTGACGATCAGAGCAGTCTGCTCGGCGGTGATGGGCTGTGTATCGCCAGCATCCGCGGTCACGCGAAACTGCGCCCAGCCATAGGCGGCATAGGCTTCAGCGCCGTCGAAGGTGATCGCGCCGTCGTAACGGTGGGACGGCAGGCGCTCTTGAATGTCTAAGCCATTGAAGCCAAGCGCTTTGAATATCTCGCGCATGGCCCATGGCGTGCCTTTTTTGCGATGGAGCGCGATGGACGCCTTGATCAGCCGTCTGCGCTCATCATCTGTGGCGGCCAGCAAGCCGCCTTCGATGCCTGCGACATGGAACTGCCGCACCAGCTCGTCGAGATACGCGGACGGCGCGGCATCGATCAGGTAGGTGAGCAGGCCATCGCGCGGTATGTCCTCGATGCGCGTTGTCAGCGCCGACAGCGCGCCAAGGCGCGGGTCCGTGGCGATGACGTCCGGCGCGATCGGGTCAGCCATGCGTCACCCCCTCAACACTGATGTCGATCGATGCGGCATGCGCCCATGCCGTCTCCGGCACGCTGATGTCCGCATTGGGTGCGACAAGCTGCACGCTTGCCACGCCATCGACGTGCGCGGCGGCGATGATGGCCGAGCGCGCCACATCGCGCCCCAGGCGGCTGGCGATGGCCGCGCAGCAAGACTGCACGGCGGACAGCGCGCGCTGTCTGACGGCCTCCGCATCATGGGTAGACAGCACGGTCAGGCGCGCGACGACGTTAAATGGCACGTCGTCCGGATCGACCACCTCGACGTAGTCGCACAGCGGGCGCACATCCTCGGCGGATGTCGCGGCCAGGATCTTGGCCTTGATCTCCGGCGTGGGCAGACCGTCAGCCGTGAGCGGATGGATGCGCACGATGCCGGGCGATGGGCTGACCACTGCGACATCGACGATGGATGCGTCGGCGCTCATGGCATGGGTGCCGGTAGGCCAGGCGCGGCCCGGCCACGGAAAAAGACTCCGGCGCCTCCAAAATGCGTGCGCGCAGGCGCTCGTCGTCCTCGCCTGGCAGGCGGCGCACGCCGACCAGCTCGCCCAGATAGTCGAGCATCGGCGCTCGGGCGAAGCGCACCAGATTCTGCCGCGCGGCATCGTTGATCGCGGCGCGCAGCAGCGTCTCGCGGTAGGCGATAAGGTCGATGAGCAGGCGCTCTACCTGCGCGGGATAGAGGGTCTTGCCAGTGGCGGCCTCGTAGGCGGCCACGATCTCGGCGGTGATCGCCTGCGGGTCATTGGGGAGGACGTCGAACGCGCTCACGCCACGACCTCGGCGGTGATCTCCGTGCCGTCGGCCACAGAGAGCTCGCATGAGACGGTGATCCGCGCCGCGTCAGACGGGAGGACGCGCACGCGCTTGATCTTGACGCGCGGCTCCCACTTGCGGATCGCGGCCACCGTCTCGCGCACGATATGCGGACGGGCGCGATCGATCGGCCAGTCGATGTAGTCGGGCACCCGGCTGCCGAAGTCCGGGCGCAGAGGGTCCGAGCCAAGACGGGTGGTCAGGATCGTCCGCACGGCCTGGCGCAGATCCTCATATGCGCAGGCAAAGCCGTCGCTGCCCAAGGCAGGCTGCCAGTGCAGATAGGTGGGGAGCGAGGCGTTCATGGCGAGGATGATCGCGCGCGCGCGACACTCAGGGCAGGGCGAAGCCGTTCAGGATTAGTTGCAGAAAACGTCGGGGCTGCCGCTGGCGGCGGTTGATCCGCAGGTTACCGGGTCGCCGACGCGCCCTGCCGCCTTACCGTTGGCGTAGACCGTCGGGCTACCAGCTGCAAGCGTGCCGACATGGCAATTACCCCCGCAGCAGTGCTCGGCCCAGCCGTCGCCCACGCGGTGCCAAGGTCGGCCATTGACGAACACGTCAGGGCTCCCGGCGGTATTCGCGCGGCTAGGGAAGCATCCGTGCCCGGTGCAGACATCGCCTAGACGGTGCGCGGCTGGCATTAGTTGAGGTCGATCCGTGGTGCCGTCAGCGCGATGTGCGTATTGGATACGATTTCTATTTCTCCGACGCAGTGGACGCGCAGTTTGTGCGTGGCGCGGTCGTAATCGATGCTGGTGCCATCTGAGAACCGC
>CAYSFW010000001.1:0-67805 GCA_964430355.1 uncultured Thiotrichales bacterium | reverse complement strand
GAGTTCTGGCTTGTGCATCCCATGGACCGGGTCGTAACCATCTACCGGCTGACTGCCGGCGAATACGGCAAGCCGGATGTGCAGGAAATCAGCGGCGAGACGGCCGTCAGCGTCCTGCCGGGGGTGGTCATCGCCCGGGATACGCTGGCCGCGAGGTCACCGAAGCCGGACTATTGGACCACCTCAGCGGCGCGGTCTGCGCCTGAAAAACCACGCAGATATCCATAACTCAACCTGCGTCAGCGCCCAGTTCGGCAAAAGGACGCACCCCCTCGGATCGCAGCCGCCACCCTAGCCAGAACACGCCTGTTCTCCCGACACGCACACAACTCTGTTCAGCGTATCGACGGGAAACCGGCGCTTTATGATGACGGCAACATCCAACCCCGCATCGTCAGCTCACCGCGCCGGACGCGCGGTAAACCCCCGGCACTTCCAGCTGCCACCTCCTCGCGCTGCGCTCCCAGATGCGAGCCGGAGTAGGGGGTCGAAAAAACGCTTGAGCCAATCAGCCGTCGTCTGACGCGCCGTCCGCCACCGGTTGACACCCGGCTCACCGCGTGAGGCGCGCCGTATTCCCACACATCTCGCCCGCGCTAGAGAGGGTGTACAAACCTCTCTCGGACGCGTCCCTCGATTCTTGAAGCCCATCACGCCCCCCTGTCCCGGGTGATTGGTACCATTCACCGCGTGAACGAGAACCGATGACGGGGGTTCACCGCTCATCGGTATCCTGACGCCGTTGGCGATCGTCCCCCTCGCCTAGCGCGTTCCTGAGCGTGAAGTTGCCGCCCTGCCCCACGCAGGCCTGCAACCGCACGTCTGACAATCGGTAAACCGGGAAGCTGTGCGCCCCACCCGACACGGCATGGCGGTAGCGTGCCTGAAGGTCGCAACCGATGCGGCCGTTCCGAAGTCTCGGCCATCGGCATATTCGGCTTTGCAAAGTCATGCGACCCGGGCCACCTTGACGCTTCAGGCGCCATACAACATGGGTCGGGTTCGATCCAGCGCTCGGTCTCCGCGACCTATCCACGACGGACCATCATCCTGACACCCTTCGGTGGGTGCGCCGCTGGTGTCCCATGCAAGGCAGTATCGGGGCGCTCAATCCGCAAGCTGCTCCTCGCGCACGAAGCAGGGGTATCACGCCAGGACCAGGCGACGAAAAAAAGCCGCGTAACCGACAGTACGGTACAAAGGCAGTAGTGACAGCGATGTCCAGCGCACACGTAGCCCCCAACCGAGACCGCTTGCATCCCTCCGGCCGCGATCGGCAACGTGCACACCCCCGAGAGGTCAGAAGCAAGCGTATGCGGCGCACCGGCCCCCGCCTGCCGCTCCGAAGCCTGCCCGGGTTCTGCATCGCCCTGTTTTCCGCAACGGCGGTCTATCTCGTCTTCAAATGGGCCACCGACTGGGACCATTGGCTGTTTGTCCCCATCGAATATCTCGGGCCGGGTGTGTTCGTGCTCGCGCTCGTTTTGCTCGGTGTCAGTATCCGTAAACGGCACAAGACCTGTATCGCCCTGACCGCTGTCAGTGTGCTCACGTGGTGGCCCAACATCAGTGGCTTGGTTGCGCTGAACCTTCCGCACGCGGCAACGAAAGAGCACGACACATTCACAGTGATGAGCTACAACGTCATGTCATTTCGCTACCGGACCAACTCTCCACAAGACGTTCAAGCCAACGCGGACTTCATCCTCGGCCTCGGTGCCGACATCCAGTGCCTCCAGGAGTTTAAGTTCCCGACCCCACCCGGAGTAACACCAACGCAGGAAGCGATTGCCGCGTACTTTCAACCGCGCGGCTACAACGCCTTTGTCCCGTACCCCGACCAAATTGCACCCGCGCTCTTGAGCCGCTTCCCAATCACCGGGACCGGCGAGGTTTACACACCGCGGTACACCGGCGATGCAAATAAATCGATCTATGCGGACCTTGCCACGCCGAGCGGCACATTGCGGGTTTACAGCGTGCACCTTGCATCCTTGAACCCAATCTTTGAAGAGCGCAACAGGTTGATCAACATGCAAGCGGCAGATCTCCCGTCGGCCAACCTTCGCTACTTCGACGCCAAACGCGCACAGGCGCAACACCTGCTCACGAGCATTCGGAACGCACCACACCCGGTCATCGTGTGCGGGGATTTCAATGAGCTGCCACCCGGTTACGTTTACCAACTGATCCGCACGGAACTACGGAACGCCTTTGAGCGAAAAGGACTCGGCTTGGGCGGCACCTCGAACAAGCACGGTCTGAGATTGGCGCGCATCGACCACATGTTCACAAGCCCTTCTTTGGAGACGTTGACCATCGCCGTGCGCAGCGACATCGACCGATCCGACCATTACCCGGTCGTTGCCTCCTTCCGAATGCAGCCGGTGGCGTCAGCGGCTGAGTGACGGCAAGCTGGAGCGAGGCTAAAACAAGATCTGGTATCGCATTACAGAATATTTGACCAATATTTTTTGCTTCGTGTGTGCCGTGAGAAAAAAATAGTTCTGATCGCCATAGGTGTTGTGAATTCGAATGCAAAGCGTGCCTTGTCGCCTATCCCAGAGTTTCGATGAGCTTGCACCCGAGGTGGTGGGGTAGGGGCGATACCGCTTGAGTTTTGTGTGTCCGACCGCCCAATACCAGTTACTTTCTCCCAACAGCCACGACATTTGACATCCCGACTTACGTTTCTTAACTTGACAATTTTAGGTAGGTTATCAATGGAGCTCGATAAACTAAAACTTGGTATCATCGGTCTTGGATATGTGGGTCTCCCGCTAGCCGTGGAGTTCGGTAAACGCTATACAACCGTAGGTTTTGACGTCAGACTCGAACGCATAGAGGAGCTCAGGGCCGGTCGTGACAGCACACTGGAAGTGGGGCCGGAGGATCTCCGAAAGGCGGAGTGCCTGACTTTTTCCACAGATCCTTCGGCACTCGCTGATTGCAAAGTCTATATCGTCACCGTCCCTACGCCGATTGACAATTACAAACGCCCAGATCTCACCCCGCTTGAAAAGGCTAGTCAAACTGTTGGTCGCGTCCTCAAACGAGGCGATATTGTCGTGTACGAATCCACCGTCTACCCCGGCGCCACGGAAGAAGTTTGCGTTCCGATACTCGAACGCGAATCCGGGCTCGTGTTCAACAAAGATTTCTTTGCCGGCTACAGCCCGGAGCGGATTAACCCTGGTGACAAGGAACACCGCTTAGTCACTATCAAGAAGGTGACCTCCGGTTCCACGCCCGAGGTCGCAGACTTCGTTGATAGGCTTTACGCTAGCATTGTCACGGCTGGTACCTACAAGGCCAACTCAATCAAGGTGGCAGAGGCTGCGAAAGTCATCGAGAACACACAGCGCGATCTCAACATCGCCTTAATCAACGAGTTGGCAATCATCTTCAACAGGATGGGTATTGACACCGAGGCTGTGCTCAAGGCGGCAGGCACCAAATGGAACTTCCTGCCCTTCCGGCCGGGCCTGGTCGGCGGCCACTGCATTGGCGTCGACCCCTATTACCTTACCCACAAGGCCCAGGCCATCGGCTATCACCCCGAAGTCATTCTTGCAGGCCGACGCATCAACGACAATATGGGTGTGTACGTTGCTGAGCAAACCATCAAGGGCATGATTCGTAAGGGCATTAACCCGGCTGGTGCGAAAGTGCTGGTGATGGGCCTTACCTTCAAGGAAAACTGCCCGGACCTGCGCAACACTCGAGTGGTGGATGTCATTGCCGAATTATCAAAGTACAACTGCGCGGTGGATGTGTACGACCCTTGGGTCAGCGTCGAAGAAGCGCGCCACGAATACGGGCTGGAGCTGCTGGCCCAACCGCCGCAGGCGGCCTACGATGCCGTTGTGCTGACGGTGGCGCACCGGCAGTTCCGCGATGCCGGCCCCGCCGCCATCCGTGCCTGGCTGAAACCCCATGGCGTGCTGTACGACGTCAAGCACGTGCTGCCCAAAGATTCCGTCGATGCCCGCCTGTGAACGCCCAATGCGCCTCTTCATCACCGGCACCGCCGGTTTCATCGGCTTTCACCTGGCGCGGCCGCTGTTGGCAGAAGGCCACGTGGTGCACGGCTACGACGGCCTGACCGACTACGCGCCGCGCCCGCCGTTTCGCGAGGGGGGGTGGCGCGGTTCGTGCGGTGGTATAGAGAGTATCATGGTGTCTGACCGCGACTGGCGGCGATGGCGCGATTGAGCGGGCGCGAGTCCAAGGTGCTGGGCCAGCTGCCCGCTGTCCTGCAGGCCCGCCTGCGCAGCGCACACGCGGCCAACAAAGCCATCGTTCGCAGTGCATTCTGGCTGGTGCTGTTCGTGCTGGCGGCCAAACTCGTGGCAGCCGGCAAGGAAATGGCCGTAGCCTATCGCTACGGCACCTCCGCCACGGTGGAGGGCTATCTGTTCGTCTTCAACCTGCTCTCTTGGCCCGTCAGTCTGCTGTTTTCGGTGATGTCGGCGGTGTTCATCCCGCGGCTGGTGGCGCTGTGGCGGGATGACCCCGATGGCGCCGTGCGCTGGCAGCGGCAGGTGACGACGTGGGTCTGGCTGCTGGCGGTTGCCGCGGGGGCGGGGGTCGCCGCCGGCCTGCCGCCCCTATTGGCCACGGGTTGGCTAGGCCTGGGGCCGCCGGCGCTGGAGGCCGCGCAGGCCGTGCTGCCGTGGCTAGCGGGTATGGTCACACTGGGCATCGTGGCGGGCTGGCACGCCTGCCAACTGATGAGCCGCCAGCGCTACGCCAACAGCTTACTGGAAGCGATGCCTGCGCTGGCGATTGGCGTGGCCGTGCTGACGTGGCCGATGGGGGCTGGCGTGAGCCCATTGTTGTGGGGCACGCTCGTCGGCTTTGCGGTGCAGGCGATTCTGCTGCTTTGGGTGGTGCGCATGGCCGGTGCCCCGGCTGGCCCCGCGTGGCCGCCGAGCCATCCCATTCAACGCACCATGCTGGGCAGCGCCGGCTGGCTGCTGGCCGGGCAGTTCATCATGGGCGCAGCCGGCGTGGTCGATCAAATACTGCTGGCCCACATGCCCAGCGGTAATTTGGCAGCCTATGGCTACGCGAATCGGTTGATGGCGCTGGCGCTGACGCTGTCGGCCACTGTCATCGGGCGCGCCTTCCTCCCAGTGTTGGCTGGTGAGGCCAACGAGGCTGTGCGCCTTGCGCTAACCCGGCGCTGGGCGCGTCGTCTGATCAGTTTGGGTGCCGCGGCGGCTTTATTGTTGATCGCCACGGCCCAGCCTATCGTGGCTTTGCTGCTCGAACGCGGCAACTTCACCCCAGGGGAAACCGCGCGCGTGACGCACCTGCTGCGCCTGATGGCCCTGCAGTTACCGTTCTACTTAGGGGGCACTGTCTGGGTGCAGTGGGTGCTGACACGACCGGATGCGGGGTGGAAACTTTGGTGGGCGGCAGTGGCCGGCACGCTGGCCAAGCTGGCGGTTGCACTTGGGTTGATCGTATGGGCGAAATGGGAGGCGGAAGCCGTATGTATCGGCATAACTATTTGTTATTTTGGCACTTGGATCGTGCTGAAATCGTCTGCATATAAAATTCCAGCGGGCAGTCGGGAGCATTGATGAAATGATTCATCCCGGGAATTTTGTCGAATATCTGTTTGCATCAGGACGATAATTTTCTAGTGCTGGGATCCATGAGGGGTGCGCGATAGATAATTTATATTACATTCTCTGGTATTTTACAAAGCTTGGTTGCCGCATCAAGGGAATAGGCATTGGCCGGTTGTGCGAGATGGTGAGGCGTTATGCTGCCAGGAATGCGGTTGCACAAGTCTTTCGTAATCGAAGATTTCCAAGGATATGCGAAATTTGATTGCTATCTTCGCGAGCGTATGGGGAGCAGGGTTTTCGTGGCGCATATTCTGATGATCAGTTACGGTTATTAGCGCGTTTTTCGTGAACCGATACAGCCTTTATCGATATTGGTGCCAGCCATGGTGAATTTGCCATTACTGCAGCCGGCATTATTCCGGCCAGCCAAATCATTTTATTTGAGCCGGTTGTTGAATTAGGGGGGTGTTTGAAACCCAGCATCGATTCAAATAAATTCCGCAATGTTCTGGTAATGCCATTTGCTCTAGGTGATGTAGATGCCGAGTTGCCCATTTTTGATCAAAGGCAAGAATTTCATGATGGAACCCGAAACGAAGGCTTGCCAACGCCGTTTATGTCTGAATCCCGTTCAGAAGTTCGCGAGATCGTTCGTTGTCGGCGACTAGACGACGTGTTGACTGAGCTCTCAGTCAAGCGTGTCGATGTAATCAGGCTGGATATCGAAGGGGCCGAATGGAACGCTCTGCGCGGTGCGACGAATACGCTTTCAAGGTTCCGTCCTGTACTTATTCTGTAGATTGGACGCGAAGCTTGTCGGTCTGCGGGATATCAGCCGAGTATTTTTGTGCAATGGATTATAGGCCAAGGTTACCGAATTGAAAGAATAATGACTGGCGGTGTTACTTGTTCGGTGCAGCCAGAGCAACTGTTTGATTTTCAAAACATCATTGCATATCCACTTAAGTAGCCAATCAACCTTGGAAGATCTCATGAAAGACAGTCAGACTGACGATTTGGTTCGAAGCGCACAGGCTTTGACTGATGCCAGCTTTTGGGATGGATGTTATGAGGGGAGGGAGCTTGCGCCATTCTCGGATTCAGACTGGAGAAATTACGTATCGGTGCAGGTTGCGCGCGTGCTGAATGAAAATATTGCCGTCGACGTTAAAAGTGTGTGCGAGCTTGGGGGGGGGGATGCTGCAATTCTTTCGTTTCTGGCAAAAAAGAACATTAATGTAAGTTTTTCGGTTTTGGATATATCGCCGCGAGGCTGTGCTATCGCGCGGGCTCGCGCAGAACGCGAGCAAATATCCGTAAGTGTTCATTGTGCGGATGTCTTCGATCCTCCGGCTCAATTGTTGGGATCGTTTGATTTCGTGTACAGCCTTGGGGTGGTTGAACACTTTGAAAACTTGTCCGAAATTATGAGGGCCAAAAAAAGTTTGATTAGGGCTGGTGGGCGGATGTTTACAATGATCCCAAACTTTGAGAGCCCAATTTACGCAAGTCTCTGTCGGCGTTGGTCGGAAAGCGTGTGGAAGGCTCACGTTCCTCATACAATGAAAACATTTCTGGCAGGGCACCTAGGGGCTGGTCTGAGACCTGTTCGTCAGGGGTATGTAGGGTCAGTTGAATTTGGAATGCTTTCTATGGCAATGAGCGGACCTGAAAGCAAGCTCGATTTTGACAGGAAACTCTATTTGTGGCTTACAAGAATTTCAAAAGCCGCGCATTTTTTTGAGTACCATTTTTTCGATTTGCCGAAGAGCAAATTGTTTTCTCCGTTCATTTTCATCGTCTCTGAATACTCTCAATGAAGTTGGCTATCTTCATCTCCTCCCTCTCCTCCGGCGGCGCGGAGCGAGTTACGGCGAATCTGGCGACATATTGGGCGAGCAAGGGATGGCAGGTGACCGTCGTCACACTCGCCGGGGAGGATACCGATTTCTATCGACTCCCCCCCTCCGTGCAGAGGATTGGCTTGGGGCTGTTGCGCGAAAGCCCCAATGTCTTGCTGGGGATTTTCAATACGCTCAAACGGGTCTTGGCGCTGCGGCGCGTCTTGAAGAAAATCAGCCCCGACGTCGCGCTGGCGATGATGGACAAGAACAACATACTGCTGGCGCTGGCCGCGCAGGGGCTGCCGAACCTCGTTACCATCGGATCCGAGCGTACCCATCCCCCGCAATATCCTTTCGGAAAGCTTTGGAAATTCTTGCGCCGTCATCTCTATGTGCGCCTCGATGCCGTGGTGGCGCTCACCGAGGAGTCTGCCGCCTGGCTACGGCTCCACACCTCGGCGCGAAATGTGCCGGTGATCCCCAACGCCGTTCCTTACCCGCTGCTGAGTCAGACGCCACGGGTCGAACCGCCTTCGAAAGCCCCTCGACAATCCCGTTTATTGCTATCCGTTGGCCGCTTGAGTGATGAAAAATGGTTCGATCGGTTGTTGGCGGCTTTTGAAAAGCTGGCGCATCGCTTTCCCATCTGGCGGCTGGTGATACTGGGCGATGGCCCCCTGCGGGAGGAGCTGACACACCAAATCATGACGGCTGGTCTGGAAGAGCGGGTGATGCTGCCGGGGCGAGCAGGGAACGTGTGTGAATGGTACGAGGCGGCCGATCTTTTTGTCATGAGCTCGCGATTCGAGGGTTTCCCCAACGTGCTGGTGGAGGCGATGGCTTATGGCCTGCCGGCGGTGAGCTTCGATTGCGACACCGGCCCGCGCGACATCATCCGTCACGAGGTGGATGGTTTGCTCGTGCCTCCCGGTGACGTCGATGCATTGGCCCAGGCCCTTGCCCGTTTGATGCAGGACGAGGAGCTGCGGAAACAGTATGCGGCCCGCGCCATCGAGGTGCGCGAACGGTTTTCTTTAGCGCGGGTGGCTGGAATGTGGGAGAAATTGTTTGAAGAACTGCGTATGGCACGGAGCGTATATTAAGCCCGCGCCGTCGCGCCAGTGCCGATTTTGGGTGCAGGCATGGAAGGAGGTCACGATGAGGCGACATCAAACGGAAGTCTTGCAGGGCGAGCGTTTTGAGTTTGGGGCGAACTGGGCCCGTTTTTTATCGGTTCTGAACGACGAACGGATTGAGATGGCAGAGACATCTCTCAAGCGCATGCTTGAGATGGATGACCTCAAAGGCAAGACTTTTCTCGACATCGGTTCGGGCAGCGGGTTATTTAGTCTCGCGGCGCGGCGGCCGGGCTCGCGCGTGCATTCTTTCGACTATGACCCTCAGTCCGTGGCCTGCACCGCAGAACTCAAGCGCCGGTATTTTCCAGAGGATGCAAACTGGACCGTGGAAGAGGGCTCGGTGCTGGATACCGATTACTTGCAAGGACGTGGGCCATTCGATGTCGTGTATTCCTGGGGTGTACTGCACCGCACGGGCGCGATGTGGCAGGCGCTGGAAAATGTCGCCCAGCTCGTCGCCGGGGGGGCGATTGTTCATCGCGATTTATGACGATCAGGGGCGAGCCAGCAAGATATGGCTAACGGCCAAAAAAGCTTATAACGCATTGCCTGCATCCCTTTGCTGGTTGGTTGTCTATCCCAGTTTATTTCGCCTTTGGGGGCCAACAACTTTGCGCGATTTTCTGCGCGGCAGGCCATTCGAGACTTGGCGCGACTACGGCAAACAAAGCACACGTGGCATGGATTCTTGGCGTGATGTGATCGATTGGGTCGGAGGCTACCCATTCGAAGTGGCAAAGCCCGAGGAAATTTTCGATTTCCATCGGCAACGCGGATTTGTTCTGGAAAAGCTCAAGACCTGTGCAGGAGGACTTGGCTGCAATGAGTTCGTCTTCAAGAAGCGCTGAGATAGGCAACGATCGCGTCGCCCTGTTCCTCCCCTCCTTGAACGGCGGAGGTGCCGAGCGGGTGGCGGTGAGCCTGGTCAATGGCATGGCCCGGCGCGGAATAGCCGTCGATTTGGTCTTGGCCAACGCGGCAGGTTCCTATCTTCCCGACGTGGCGCCGGAAGTGCGCATCATCGATTTGCGCGCCGGACGCGTAAGCAAAGCGCTGTGGCCGTTGTCCCGTTACCTGCGCCGCGAGCGCCCAGTGGCCACCTTGTCGTTCATGAACCATGCCAATGTCGTAGCCGTGGCCGCTCATCGGTTTGCCGGGCGACCGGGGCGTCTGGTCGTATCTGAGCACACGACCATTGGAATCGCGGCGGCGCGGTTGCACGGGGTTTCACAACGTTTAGTGTACGGGCTGGTGCCGTGGATGTACCGGCTGGCCGATGGGGTGTCGGCGGTCTCCCAAGGTGCCGCGCGGGATCTGGAACGATTCGCCCGGCTGCCGGCAGGCTCGGTGCGCGTGATTTACAACCCCTTCGATCTGGCGCGTATTGATCAGTTGGCGCGGGAGCCAGCGCCGCAGCATCCTTGGTTGCAAGCAGATGGGCACCCGGTGATCGTGGCGGCCGGACGCCTAACGGAGGAAAAGGATTACCCCACGCTGCTGCGGGCGTTTGCGAAGGTGCGGAGGCAACGACCCGCGCGTCTGTTGATCCTTGGCGAAGGTGAGCTGCGTGGGGCGCTGGAGACGCTCGTACGGCAGCTGGGGCTGACGAGTGACGATGTGCAAATGCCCGGCTTTGCGCGCAACCCGTATGTTTATTTTGCGCGTGCGGCTTTGTTCGTGCTCTCTTCCCGCTGGGAGGGGTTGCCGGGCGTATTGATCGAGGCTATGGCCTGCGGCACGCCCGTGGTGAGCACCGATTGCCCGAGCGGTCCGCGGGAGATCCTGGAAGATGGTCGTTGGGGCTGGCTGGTGCCGGTAGGAGATGTCGGTGCGCTAGTGGAGGCCATCGAAACCACTCTCGACACCACACGAGAGCAACTTCCTGAGGTGCGACGTCGGGCGTCCGACTTCGGGCAGGAGAAAGCGGTGAACGCGTATCTTGCCGTTTTGGAGGTGACAGGACCGAATGGAAAGGCAAATCCGGAAGTAACAGGCTGGAAAGGATCGAATCCATGAAGGTCACCTTTATCACCACCGGCCTCGGCACCGGTGGTGCGGAGATGATGCTCTACAAGCTATTGCTACGCTTGGATCGAAGCCGTTTCACCCCCGTGGTGATCTCGTTGCGAGAGAAGATGGAAGTTTTGCCCCGCATTGAAGCACTTGGAGTTCCGGTACATGTCATCGGAATGAGGCCCGGGGTTCCCAATCCCTTCAAGGCCTTGGCGCTGGTCAATCTGCTGCGCCGCATCGGCCCCGATGTGGTGCAGACTTGGATGTATCACGCCGATCTCCTCGGGGGGGTGGCGGCGCGCCTCACTGGGTGCCGGAATGTGGTATGGGGTATACGCCAGAGTAATCATGACCCCAAGATGATGAGCGCGATGACCCTGTGGGTCGTCAAGGTCTGCGCGGCGCTCTCGTCCAGGGTGCCGAGCCGCATTGTTTCCTGCTCGCGGCGGGCTGCGGAGATCCATGTGGCCTTGGGCTACCGCGCTGATAAGATGACAGTGATACCCAATGGGTTCGATCTCAGCTGTTTTCGTCCGGATGAAGATGCCCGCCTTTCCGTGCGGTCAGAGCTGGGACTTGCGGCAGATACACCCCTAGTTGGACTCATCGCGCGCTTTGATCCGCAGAAGAATCATCTGGGCTTCATCGAAGCGGCGGCCGAGATTCGTCGCCAATTGCCGGCTGTGCATTTTTTGCTTGCTGGTACGGGCATTGACGAGCGCAATGCCGTGTTGACTGCTGCAATTACATCCCGCCGCGGGCTGGCTTCCCATTTTCACCTTCTGGGGCGGCGCGACGATGTGCCGCGCCTGATGGCCGCGCTGGATGTCCTGGCTTCTTCTTCTTACGGTGAAGCCTTCCCAAATGTGTTGGGCGAGGCGATGGCTTGTGGCGTGCCCTGCGTGGTGACCGATGTCGGCGACTCAGCCGAAATTGTTGGCAACACGGGGCGGGTGGTGCATTCGGGAGATATGGTGGGGTTGGCGGAGCAGATCCTAGTGCTGTTGAGACGGGGGCCTGATCAGAAAATCGCATTGGGACACTCGGCGAGGGCACGCGTGGAGGCGAATTATGAGATTGGCCATGTGGTACGTCTCTACGAGGCTCTATATAAGCAGTTGCTTGAATCGAGAATAACAGGAGGCTGATCTATGTGTGGGTTAGGGGGGTGGTTGACAGCAAAGGAGGGCTGGCGTTGCGAGGATGCGTCGGCAAGCCTTCGTCGTATGAGCGATGCTATCGTCTCTCGCGGACCAGATGACGCCGGCGTTTGGTTCGATCTCGATGCCGGCATTGGGTTTATGCATCGCCGCTTGTCGATTCTGGATCTCTCGCCGGCCGGGCATCAGCCGATGCTAAGTGCTAGCGGGCGCTATGTAATTGTCTTCAACGGTGAGATTTACAACCATATTGATTTGCGTAGGGACCTGGCCGAGGTTGGCTCTGGCGGTGCGGCGTCGGGGGGCTGGCGCGGGCGTTCGGATACGGAGACTTTGCTTGCGGGCTTTGATGTCTGGGGTATCCGGGCGACGGTGGAGCGATCAATCGGCATGTTCGCCTTTGCCGTCTGGGATAGACACGAGCGTGCGCTGACGCTGGGGCGCGACCGGATGGGGGAAAAGCCGCTGTATTACGGCTGGCAGGGAAATGTCTTTCTCTTCGGCTCGGAGCTCAAGGCCCTGCGCGCGCACCCGGCATTCGCGGCGGAGATCGATCGCGATGCACTTTGTCTGTTGATGCGCCACAACTGTATTCCTTCGCCTCATTCAATCTACCGCAATATCCGAAAGCTGCCACCGGGTTGCTTGTTGACGGTTTCGCTGGCACGGCGCGACCCACAGATTGAGCCATACTGGTCGTTGGTCGAAGTAGCGCTTTCCGGCACCGCCCGTCCCGTGACTGGTTCACCAGAGGACATTGCTGATGAGCTGGAAGCCTTGCTCAAATCGGCGGTGCGCCAGCAGATGGTGGCGGATGTGCCGCTTGGCGCCTTTCTGTCTGGGGGTATCGATTCCTCGACCGTTGTCGCGCTGATGCAGGCGCAGTCAGGCCGCCCGGTGAAGACCTTTACCATCGGCTTCAATGAAGAGAACTACAACGAAGCGGTGTATGCCAAGGCCGTGGCGCGACATTTGGGTACCGAGCATACCGAACTGTATGTGACCCCGGAACAGGCGAGGGAAGTGATTCCTCGGATGCCTGTTCTCTACTCCGAGCCGTTTTCCGATTCCTCACAGGTTCCCACCTTCTTGGTTGCGCAATTGGCGCGTAAGCACGTGACCGTCTCGCTCTCGGGGGACGCTGGGGATGAATTGTTCGGCGGCTATCGCCGTTACACTCTGGCAAATACACTCTGGAGCAAGATTTCCCGTCTGCCACGTTGGGTGCGTGCGCTGGGAGCAACAGGTATCCGCACATTGTCGCCCCGAGTCTGGAACATCCTGCTCGCACCGCTGCCGCGCTCAGCGCGACTCGCCAATATCGGCGACAAGCTGCACGAGGCAGCCGAGCTCTTGGATGCTGGGAGTATTGATGCGTTGTATCTGGGGCTGGTGACGCATTGGTTGCCGGATGGTGTGGTGCTCGGCGGACGGGAACCGGCCACTCTCGTCAATGGCGCAACTCCCGAGCTTGCTGGCCTGGATATCATCCAGCGCGTAATGGTGCTGGATGCCATCACGTATCTGCCGGACGATATCCTGGTCAAGTTGGACCGGGCAGCGATGGGTGTGTCGCTGGAAACCCGCGTACCTTTGCTGGACCACCGCGTGGTGGAGTTTGCCTGGCGCATTCCGCGGTCGCTCAAGGTGCAGGCGGGGATCGGCAAGTGGGCCTTGCGCCAGGTGTTGTATCGCTATGTGCCAAAAGAACTGATCGAGCGGCCCAAGATGGGCTTTGCTCTTCCCATCGGTAGCTGGTTGCGTGGGCCCTTGCGCGATTGGGCGGAAACCCTGCTCGATGAATCGCGTTTGCGGCAGGAGGGACTATTAAACCCGGCACCGATTCGGCAAAAGTGGGCAGAGCATCTGGAAGGCGTGCGCAACTGGCAGTATCACCTCTGGGATGTGTTGATGTTTCAGGCGTGGCTCGAAAACCAATCACAATCCGATCTCGGCCGTTGACTAATGCGAATCGCCGTCGTTGCCAACACGTCGTGGTATTTATTCAACTTTCGCCTGAATCTTATGCGCGCGCTCCTCGATGCGGGGCATGATGTGGTGGCGATTGGCCCCTTGGATGGCTATGAGGAGAAGTTGCGAGACGCAGGGATACGCCACCGTGCCTTCGCGTTGCATCCAGCTAGCGTGAGCCCGCTGCGGGAACTCGGATCTGTCTGGACCTTGTTCAGGTCTTTGCGCGAAGAGCGTGCGCAGGCTGTATTGAGCTATACCCCCAAGGGAAATATCTACAGTGCGATCGCGTCTGCTTATCTCGGCATTCCAATCATCCCCAATGTCTCGGGCCTCGGACGGGTTTTCATCCGGCGAAGCCTATTGACCCCTCTGGTCCTGCGGTCCTACAAGCTCGTCTTCCAACGTGCGCAAAGGGTGTTCTTTCAGAACCTGGACGACATGCAGACGTTTGTTGGGATGGGGCTCGTCGCTCAGGACAAGGCAGAGCGGATACCCGGATCTGGAGTCGATGTTTCTCGATTCGCTCCGCCGCCTGGCGGAAGTGTGTGCGCAGATGCAATTACTGCGGGTAGCCGTCTAGAGCGCAAATTTGTGTTTTTGCTGGTGGCCCGTATGCTCTGGGATAAAGGCATTGGCGAATTCGTAGAAGCCGCACGTCAGATCATGGAGCGGCGAGCCGATGTCGAATTTTGGCTCCTCGGGTTTGTTGATGTGCAAAATCCCTCCGCGATTCCACGTGACCAGATCGAACAATGGGAGGCTGAAGGGGTGGTGCGTTACCTGAGCGGCTGTGATGACGTGCTGCCACACCTGCGGGCGGCAGATTGCGTGGTTCTTCCTTCTTATCGAGAAGGTGTGCCCCGCAGCCTGTTGGAAGCGGCAGCTACAGCCACACCCATCATCACCACGGACGCACCAGGTTGCCGGGATACAGTGGACGATGGAGTAACCGGGATGCTTTGCCGCCCAAAGGACGCAGGACACTTGCGGGAGAAGATGCTTGCCATGATGGAGATGTCATACCAAGACCGTTTGGCGATGGGGCGCCGAGGCCGAGAGAAGATGATCAGGGAATTCGACGAGCGTTTGGTCATCGATCGGTACGTGGAGGCTGTCGAAGCATTGGGTGCCAGAATGAAATCGCTGTGACGGGTGTGCATCGTGGTGTGGGAGCTCTGATCCAGTCAACGCCGGGTAATCTGCCTGGCCCCCGATTCGTCGGGTAACATGATACTGGCGACTTTCACCTCGCTGGGGCTTCGATTGGCAGAAATGATCCAGCGTGCCGGCGCTTTCCTGCCAGGATGGAAATGGCCCTGTTTTTTATCTCATATCTATCACGATTGAGTGCTTTCAGCGGCAATGCGGCCACTTGCGTGTCAATGATAACAATCGGCCTCCTCTCGCGGATGCCTATTGGTCGTGTTTAGGCCGCGAGGCGCAGCAAATCCCGAGAGTAAAACCAGGTGGTGAGCGTTGGTTCGCGCATTGTGAGGCATCCTGGTTTGCGGTTTCAGTCGATTAACGCGTTTCACGAGTCTTTTTTATGTGGTTGAAACCTATTCCAGTTTTTCTGTGCCTCAACATTGCGTGGTTCTATTCCTATGTATACCAGCACCTATGGCAAACGGGGGTCGTTCCCGTACGTCCGGTGATTTGGTATATCATTACTTTGTCTCTGGGCATGGTGCTGTTCATTACGAACAGGGATGCAATCAAGATAGAATCGACCGGCAAACGCTTCATCGCGCTCGGTGTGGCCCTCACGGGTTTCGCAGGCTTCTCATCCCTGGCGAGTATTGGTGCAGTCGATGCTGAATTCCAGTTTCAGGCACTCGTGACCCAGAGCGAGATTCTCTTGCTCGTGTTGGTATTCTACCTGCTGCTTTGCTGGAAGGATGCCTGGAAGATAGCCTCTGGGGCCATCCTGGTCGTGGTCCTGTTCGGGGTATGTGTCAATCTGGTCGAGTTCTTTTCCCGCGGCGCAATACAACTCTCCACCGTTCCCGGACGTGCGGCGGGTTTTTACGAAAACGCCAACAATTCTGGGTACTACCTTGTCTTTGGCGCTTTGATATCTGTGTGGATCTTGCCCAGGGTTTTCCGTTTGCCATACTTGCTGGTTGTATTCGTTGGAATTCTTGTTACATTCAGTAGAAGTGCGATGATCATGTGGATGTTCGCGTGTCTCGCAGTTGTATGGTACCGAGGTTTTGGTCTTGGCGGTCTATGGGGGATCGTGTCGGGGGGGTTGATCGTTTCGTTCATCGGTTTTTCGCTGGTAACCGGGCGAATGGCCGATTATCTGGAGAGCGCGGGGATGGATAACCTGCTTGATTCAAATACAACCTATCGCCTCCAAAGTGGATTTCTCGAGAGGGAGGACGGTTCGAGCATCGAGCGTGCCGAAGTTGCAAAACGTGGGTGGGATTTGTTCTTGAGCTATCCAATTGTAGGGGTTGGGTTTGGAGTGACGCAGTACGGGGGTAAGGTGGTGTCGGTTCACAACCAAGCCCTTCGCTTCGCGGCAGAGTTGGGTGTGATCGGGTTGGGGCTTTTTGCCGGACTCATCTGGATCATGTGGGACAGCGGTACTCCTGCGGGCCGGGCCATTGCTCTGGTTTATGCTGTAGGAAGCATGTTTTCTCACAATCTTCTGGATAGTCCTGCGATCGCGATCGTCATTGCATTTGTGTTGGCATCGAGAGTAGGTTTCCCTCGCGGCTGGAATGAGGATCGCACACCACGTGTCCGGCCGCTGGTTGCCAGAACAATCATGCGGCGCTGATCAGCGAGACGCCCGAGCGCCATCTTGAAATCCTGGGTGTTGCGGCGTGGATAGGACTGGGAGGGTCGTTCGGGATTATTCTTGTATTGCGTATGTCGTCGGGTGGTCAATGGGTACTGGTGGTGTGGTGTGCTAGGGCTCGACAGGCGTAACTGCTCTCGACGTCGGCCCCTGGTTGGTCGGCGCGGTCATTGTAATGAATCAGTGGGCTAAAATCGGGTTGGACATGAGCGTGGGAATTGGGGTAAAAACCGAGAGTTCGCATATTTGGAAGTGGGGTTTACTGGTATTCTTGTTACTGGCGTTGGGATTTTTGTTCCGCGACGGCGTGCTGACGATCGTCAACGCCTGGAATAGGGAGGAGTACAGTCACGGGTATTTGATCCCGCTCATCTCGCTTTACCTGGTTTGGCAGAGGCGCGCGGTGCTAGCTGTGGAGCCCGTGCAGGGTTCGTGGGTTGGTTCGTTGATCTTCGCATTCGGGTTGTTCCTTTATCTTCTTGGGGAATTGGGCACCCTGTATGTGCTGTTGCAATACGGGGTGATCGTCGCGGTGACCGGTCTCGCTTACGCCTGGCTGGGATGGAGGGCGTTTAGGCATGTGTGGGTGGCGTTTTTACTCCTGTTCTTTACGGTGCCGTTGCCGAGCTTTCTGTACAACAATTTGTCTAGTCAGTTGCAGTTGATCTCCTCGATGATCGGGGTTGGTGTGATCAAACTTTTCGGTATCAGTGTGTACTTGGAAGGCAACGTGATTGACCTTGGATCGATGAAACTGCAGGTGGTGGAGGCGTGCAGCGGGCTGCGCTATTTGTTTCCGCTTGCGACCCTGGCTTTCATCGTGGCTATATTTTTCCGTGGGGTTTGGTGGAAGCGTGTATTAATCTTCCTTTCGAGCGTTCCAATTACTGTGCTGATGAACAGCTTCCGCATCGGCGTCATTGGTGTGTTGGTCGAGTTTTGGGGGAACGATCAGGCTGAGGGGTTCCTGCACGACTTCGAGGGGTGGGTGGTATTTATGGCTGCATTCGGCGTTCTGCTCTTGGAGGTGTGGCTGCTTGCGTATTTCTCGCGCCCGCGCCTTGCGATGGCGGAGATTCTCGACTTCTCTGATGCGCTTTTGTCCGGCCGTGCCCAGACCTCAGGCCCGCTGCTCTCACACGGCTTACCTGCGCCGGTGTTAGCGGCGATGGCTTTATTGGTGCCGGTATTGGTGTTCTCGTCCTACATGCCGAATCGGACGGAGGTCCTTCCTGACCGCGAATTTCTTGCAGATTTCCCGGTGGAGGTTGGCGGCTGGAGCGGGCGACGGGAGGCGATGGAGCAGAAGTATGTCGATGCGTTAGCGTTTGATGATTATCTGTTGGCCGACTATTCGCGCTCGGGAGGGCCCGTGGTGAACCTGTACATCGCGTACTACGACTCACAACGCAAAGGTGCCTCGGTACATTCGCCCCGTAGCTGTCTCCCAGGTGGTGGGTGGCGTATCGAATCGCTGTCTCAGAAGACGATCGAGCGAGAGGGAACGGGAGGCCGTGCTTTACGCGTTAACCGCGTGGTCATGTCGATGGGCGAGCAGCGGAGCCTTGTGTACTACTGGTTTCAGCAGCGTGGCCGTAACATGACTAACGAGTATTTGGTCAAGTGGTACCTATTTTGGGACGCGGTGACTCGGAATCGCACCGATGGTGCACTGGTGCGCGTGACAACGCCGATCCCGACGCTGCTGGGGTTGGAAGAAGCCGACCAAGCGATGGAAGATTTCGCGCGGAGTATTGCGCCAGATTTGCCAAGATTTATTCCGGATTGATGGGGCCTCCGGGGAAAGGTCCAACCGGCTGCTGAGATTCGTACGCTTTTTCCGCACCGTCTGTCCGCAAGTTGGGGTGTTCCAACCTCGTGAGTCGTGCCAGCGGTCTTGTTGCGTGCGAAATAATTGAACAGCCAATTCGTACTGTTCACAGTCTACCCAGCGCCCCGGCGTCCCGAATCTCGATGCGGTTGCGCGAGAGCCGGACCCACCCGCGTTCTTCGAAGTATTTCAGGTGGCGGGAGACGACTTCGCGCGCGGTGCCGAGTTCCGTGGCGAGTTGCTGGTGGGTGATGTTGAGTCCGCCGTCGGTGCGGGGTAGGGCGAGCAGGCAGCGTGCGAGGCGTTTGTCGATGTCGCCGAAGTGGAGGTCTTCCATGCGGGCGAGTACTTCGGCGAAGCGTCGTCCGAGGTTGTCGAAGACGAAGTCTCGAAACGCGGCGGAGCCGTGCAGGCCTTGGTTGAAGGCGGCACTCGGGATGAGCAGGGCCTCGACGGGGGTTTCGGTGACGCCCTCGGCCGGGTAGTGGGATGCGCCGAGCAGGCAGGCGGTGGTGAGCACGCAGGAGCTGCCGGGGAGGACGTGGTAGAGCGTGACTTCGCGGCCGTTTTCCGCAAGGAGTGCGACGCGCACGCGCCCGGAGACGACGAGCAGGTAATTGGCGCACGAGGCGCCGCGTCGAAACACGGTCACCTCCGCGGGCAGCGAGACGAGGGACGATGCCTCGATGAGTGCTGCGATCGCGGCGTCACCGCGCTCGAGGAGTTGCGGGAAGTGCTGTTGCCAGAGGGATTGTTTCATCGCAACGCGGCTGCGCGGGCTCGGGATTCACGCCCAAAGTGTAGATACAGCGGTGCAATGCCTCCACCGTCATGACGCACGGCGCGTCGTGCAATCCAGTTAGGGTAAGGCGGAGGACCCAGCCGTTGTGGGTGCGGCGTAGCCGGTGTCGTGAATTGCCGCCACATCGCACGACAACGCCGAGTCATTCGTTCCCTTTCTGCCTCAAGCGGGTTCGTGTGATGGGGTAATTGGTTTAATCGGGGGTATTTCTCCCTCAGCAATGCCCCTCTCCAAATTGGAGAGGGGATGCAAATCCTGCTTTCTTCGAGTTCTCGTTGCACTACGCCCCGCGCGTAACGGGCGCCATCGTCGCCGTTCCCTCCCGGCGCGACAGTAGATCGCTCTCCGACCCGCTTCAGACGGGTTTTGCTTCCTCCTCAAAGGCATCCGTCCGGCGCAGGCCGTGACGGATGCGTATCCTTTCTCTCCCCCTTACTCAATCCTCGACACGAACTTCCCGTTCGGCTGGCGCGGGCTGGGCGACGCGCTCGCGAGCTGGCGGCGCTTCGGCGCGCTCGGCCTGGGCGACCGGTTCGCGTGCGGCGGCGGGCTCCTGCGGCTCAGCGCGTTCGCGGTCTCTGGGCTTCGGCGCGGGTTCGTGCACCACTTCAGCACTGCGGGGGTCGTCGCTCGGGGTAGGCCGCGGCGGGGCGTCCTCGGTTGCGGGGCGTTCCGGGCGTGGGGTTGCCGGCGGCGGTGGGTTGCGGCGTTCCTGTGGCCCGTTCTGCGCGCCCTCGGCTCGCCGGCGTTCCTGGCTGCCGTCCTCACGCGGGCGGGCGTTCTGGGGTGGGTTGCCGCCTTGGGCGCGGGCTGCCTGCTCGGCGGGATTGCCTCTGCGCCCGTCGCGCTGTGACTGGCCTTCCTGCGGCCGGCCGCCGCTTCGGTTGCCTTGCTGCTGGGGACGGCCCCTGCCGCCTGCGTTGCCTTGACCTCGCCCGCGCTGGTTGGCGCCACGTTGTGACGGGTTGCGGTCCTGGCGCTGGCCGCCGCGCTCGCCGCCGCGGCGATGACCTTCCTCCACGGCCGGGGCAGCGGCCTCGCTGCTGGCCTGTTTGCCGGTTGCGAACAGCTTTCTCCAGATTCGCGTGATGATGCCGGGCTGCTCCACCGCGGCTGGCGCAACGGGCGTGATGCGCGCACCTGCCGCATCGCTCTGGGTAACCTCCTGGGCTGGCGGGGGCGGGCTGGCCGGCGCCGGCGCTGGCGGGATGATGGCCTGGACCGCTGCCTGCGGCGCGGTGGGCACGCGCTCGGTGATCCGCACTTCGGTCTCGGCCTTCTCTACGAGCGCGTGACTCGGCAGGTTGACGGCGGCATGTCGTGATTCGTCGCTGCGAATCCGCTCGACGAGGTAGTTCGGGCGCTCGTAGTTGGGGTCGGGTACGACGATGATCTGGGCGCCGTGGCGCGCCTCGATCTCGCCGATCTGCGCACGCTTTTCGTTGAGCAGGTAGGTGGCCACGTCGATCGGCAGCCGCGCGAGCACGCGCCCGGTCTTGTCCTTGAGCGATTCTTCCTCCACGAGGCGCAGGATGGAAAGCGCCATCGATTCGACGCCGCGGATCGTGCCGTGCCCTTTACAATGCGGGCAGACCTCGTGGCTCGATTCGCCGAGCGAGGGCTGCAGGCGCTGGCGCGACATTTCAAGCAGCCCAAAGCGCGAGATGCGGCCGATCTGTACCCGCGCACGGTCCGGACGCATCACGTCGCGCAGGCGGTTTTCCACCTCGCGCTGGTTCTTGTTGGGCATCATGTCGATGAAGTCGATGACGATCAGCCCGCCCAGGTCGCGCAGGCGCAGTTGGCGCGCGATCTCCTCGGCGGCCTCCAGGTTGGTCATCAGCGCGGTTTCTTCGATGTCGCCGCCTTTGGTGGCGCGCGCGGAGTTGACGTCGATGGCGGTGAGCGCCTCAGCGTGGTCGATGACGATGGAGCCGCCCGAGGGCAGCGGCACCGTGCGCAGGAAGGCCGTCTCGATCTGCGATTCGATCTGGAAGCGGTTGAACAGCGGCACGCGCTCCTGGTAGAGCTTGAGCTTGCGCAGGGTGTTGGGCATCACCGCGCGCATGAACTCCTCGGCCTCCTGGTAGACCTTGGGGTTGTCGATGATGATTTCACCGATATCGTCGCTGTAGTGGTCGCGCAGCGCGCGGATGATGACGTTACTTTCCTGGTAAATGAGAAACGGCGCGGGGCGCGCCTCGGCGGCTTTCTCCATCGCCTTCCACAGTGTGACGAGGTAGTCGAGGTCCCACTGCAGCTCCTCGCTGGAGCGGCCGACACCTGCCGTGCGCACGATCAGGCCCATGTCCTCCGGGGCGTTGATCTGCTGCAGAGTCTCGCGAATGAGGTTGCGGTCCTCACCTTCGATGCGGCGCGACACGCCGCCGGCGCGTGGCTCGGTGGGCATCAGCACGAGGTAGCGGCCGGCGAGGCTCACCTTGGTGGTCAGCGCGGCGCCCTTGTTGCCGCGCTCCTCCTTTTCGACCTGCACGATCAGTTCCTGACCCTCGCGCATGGCCTCCTGGATCGTCACGCGGCCTTCGGCGTTCTGTGCCTCCTCGCGGTAATACTGGCGTGCGATCTCCTTGAACGGCAGAAAGCCGTGCCGCTCGGCGCCGTAGTCGACGAACGCCGCTTCCAGGCTCGGCTCGATGCGGGTGATCTTACCCTTGAAGATGCTGGACTTCTTTTGCTCCTTGGCCGGGACTTCGATGTCCAGGTTGTAGAGTTTCTGTCCATCGACGATGGCAACGCGCAGCTCTTCGGGCTGCGTTGCGTTGATCAGGATGCGTTTCATTCGTTGTGTCTCTTGTGGCGGCAGCGACCCGCGCGCCGTGTGGATTCGCAGGCATGAGGATCCCGGCAATCAGGTAGAGCGCCCAGTTGAGGAACACTATCAGTGTGCTGCAAGGGATCATGGTGCGGCCTTTCGTTAAACCGGCGTGGCGATCGGATCGGATGCGTTGATTGACAGTTCAAAAAATCGGGCGCCACCCCACAGTGCTTTGCAGCATGGCCGGGCGTGAACGAGCTGTGCGAGCCGAAGTCGGCGGGCCCACTGGTGCGCGGGGCTGTAGGACTGGCTTCGCCTAGTGGCTGGTCACGCGGGAGCTACCCCGGCGTCCGCTAGCAAATCCGCTGTGTCATCCGGACGACCACTTGAAGGGTGGGGGTGGCAGGATGCTTCCGGGCGTCCGGCGCTTCGGCGGGCGAGATCACTGCGGCGGGGTCGAGCGCTGGAATAGACCACGTGGTGGAGTGGGCAAACTCCATTTCCCGCTCGCCGGCGTCAGGTTTCGTCCATCCGATCGCTGGGATCGAACGCTCCTCGAGTCAACGACACCTTTCGGTTCGATGAGGTCGACACAGGTTATAATGGCGCGAAGGCGCATCATAACAAGGTGAGGGTCTTTGTCAATTGATTGATTCAACGGAATTTATTCTGGTGCGGCAAACCGGTGCCGCAGGGCAGGCGGGCAATTTTGGGGCGCTGTGCCGGGCCGTTGCATGAGTGCCATGGCGCAAGGCGTGCGCGAGTTGGTGATCGAGGCCGACTTTTGCGGCCAGCGGCTGGACAATCACCTGTTCCGTCTGCTTCGCGGGGTGCCGAAGAGCCGCATTTACCGGATGCTGCGTTCCGGTGAAGTGCGCGTCAACGGCGGCCGCGTGAAGCAGGATTACCGGGTCCAGGCTGGCGATCGGGTGCGTCTGCCCCCCGTCCGGGTGGAGACAAAGGAGGGTCAGGCAGACACGGTGCCCGAAACGCTCCAGGCGGCCGTCCAGGCGGCGGTCCTCTACGAGGATCAGCGGCTGCTGGTGCTCAACAAGCCGGCTGGCATCCCGGTCCACGCTGGCTCGGGGGTGCGCTTCGGGGTGATCGAGGCGCTGCGGGCAGCGCGTCCGCACGAGCGCTTTCTAGAACTGGCGCACCGCCTGGACCGCGAAACGAGCGGCTGCCTTATCCTGGCGCGTTCGCGCGAGGCGCTTGCCACCGTTCAGCAATTGCTGCGCGAACACGGTCAGATCGACAAGCGCTACCTGGCGCTAGTCCTGGGCAGTTGGCAGGGCGGTGCGCGCACGCTCAGTGGCAGCCTGCTGCGGGTTGGCGCACAGGGCAAGGTGCGTCAGACCGTGGTGGCGGAGGAGGGCAAGTACGCCGAGTCGGCGTTCCGGCCGCTCAAGTATTTCGACGGGGCGACCTTGATGGAGGTGCGCATCTGTACCGGCCGCACGCATCAGATCCGCGTGCAGGCCGCCGAGGCCGGACACCCGCTGCTGGGCGATGACAAATACGGGGATTTCGCCGCCAACCGGACGTGGCGCAAGCGGGGGCTCAAGCGGCTGTTCCTGCACGCGGCCTCACTCGGCATTCCCTGGCCCGGAGAGCGCTCGCCGCTGGTATTCACGGCGCCGCTGCCGGATGATCTGCAGGGCGTTCTCGATCGGCTGGAGGGGCATGCACAAGGCATTTGACGTCATCGTCTTCGACTGGGACGGCACGCTCATGGACTCGGAGGCGCACATCGTCGAGTGTCTCGCGCTGGCGCTCGAGGCCGTGGGGCGCGAGCCGGGGCCGGCGAGCGAGCTCCGGCAGGTCATCGGCCTCGGCTTGGGCGAGGCGATCGCGGCCCTGCTCCCGGGCGAGGGCGAGGCGGTGCGCGAGGCGGCGGTGCGCGCCTATCGCGAGCACTTCCTTTCGCCGCGGCCCAGCCCCAGCGAGCTCTTCCCCGGGGTCGTCGAGACGCTCGACGCCCTGAGCGAGCACGGCTACACGCTCGCCATCGCCACCGGGAAGTCGCGGCGCGGCCTGCAAAAGGTGCTGCGGGAGACCGGGCTCGAAGGGCGCTTTGCTGCGACCCGCTGCGCCGACGAGACGCGCTCCAAGCCTGACCCGTTGATGCTGCACCAGCTGCTCGCCGAGCTCGACGTCCCGCCCGGGCGGGCGCTGATGGTCGGCGATACGGAATTCGACCTGCTGATGGCGCGCCAGGCCGGCGTTCCCGGTGTCGGCGTGAGCTACGGCGTGCACGCCGCCGAACGCCTGCACGCCCACCGCCCGCTGGCCATTCTCGACGACATCCGCGAACTGCCGCCGTGGCTGCGCGACAGGCCCGCAGCCGCCAGTCAGTGAACACTCGATGAAACTTCTGGAGCACCTTGCATGAGCGATGAATCCCCACAGGACACCCGCTGGGAACGCAGCCTGATCGAGCGCCTGGCGCAAGCGGGGCTCGACGAGCAACGCCGCGCGCGGCGCTGGAGCGTGTTCTTTCGCATCCTGTTCCTGCTTTACCTCGTGGCCGTCCTGCTGTTGTTCGTGGACTGGTCGGCACTCAAGGAGGAAACCCTCGCCGAGAAGCACACCGCGCGCGTCGAGCTCAAGGGCGTGATCGCCGAAGGAGCCGACGCCGAGGCGGAGACGATCAACAAGCTGTTGCGCAAGGCCTTTGAGGACAAGGCCACCAAGGGCGTCATCCTCGAGATCAACAGCCCGGGTGGCACACCGGTCCAGGCCGCCTACATCAACGAGGAGATCCGCCGCCTGCGCAAGAAGTACCCGGACACGAAGCTCTACGCCGTGCTGAGCGACATCTGCGCCTCCGGCGGCTACTACGTGGCCGCCGCGGCCGATGAGATCTACACCGCGCGGGGCAGCATCGTCGGTTCGATCGGCGTGCGCCTCGACAACTTCGGCGTGCAGGGGCTCATGGAGAAGCTCGGTATCGAGAACCGCACGATCACGGCGGGCGAGAACAAGGCGCTGCTCGACCCTTTCCAGCCGCTGAAACCCGAGCAGCGGGCGCACTTGGAGGCCATGCTCGAGCGCGTCCATCAGCAGTTCATCGAAGCCGTGAAGACCGGCCGGGGCGAGCGCCTAAAGCCACGGGACGACCTGTTCACCGGCCTGATCTGGACGGGCGAGGAGGCCGTGGACATGGGGCTTGCCGATGGCCTCGGAGATGCGAGTTACGTAGCGCGGGAAAAGATTGGCGCGGAAAAGATCGTCACCTACGCGCGGGAGAAGTCGATCATCGAGCAGCTCACCGAGGGCGCGGGCACGGTGATGGCACGCGTGCTCGCTGCCTCCCTGCAGCAGCAAACCCTGCGCTAGAGGCGCGTCAACTCAATCCCCCTCCCTTGGGGAGTTGGGTTGGCGGTTGGGATAAAGGACCGATGATTCAACGTGTTGAATAAAAAACCTAACACACCTTTGCAAGTGTGGGTGGAGTGCATCTGCATCGCTTCGGGAGCCGTCGTCTCCGGTAGCTCGGCGCCGGGGATCGAGGCAGGGGGGGCAGGCAACGCCGTCCTCCCGGGCAGCGGCCCCCAACGGCCAGCGTCAGGCCCATCCGCGCGGTGAGGTGGCGAGCATCAATCCGCGCCGCTGGGGGCGCCGTTTCCTTCGTCTGCCCCAAACTCGTGGCGCCCGGGCCGCAGGCGCTTGTAGTTGCGGATCATGATGAGGGTTTTGAGGATGGCGGCCCGGTCGAGTGCAGGCAGCTTGAGGCCGATGCGTAGCGGTATCGTTGTGCCCTGTTCCGCGGCGATCTCGATGTAGTTGGGGCCGCGGGTCAGTTTCCGCAGCTCGCAATGCCAGATGACTTCCTTGCCGTGCAGCGGGCCGACGAAGGCGAAGGCGAGCCGCTCGTCGCCCGCAGGTTCCAGCATCACGAATCCGTCAGGGCTGCGGGCGATCTGCGCGCGCAGCGCCGCCTCGTCGGTCATGCAGCGGATGTGGCCTGCCGCATGGCGACATAGCGGGCCGTGACCTTGTCCATCGTCGCGACGTGCTGCAGGAACCAGGGCGCCAGCCGTTCGGCGATGTAGCCGCTCAGCCAGGCCATGTCTTGACTCGCGATCCAGTGCTGGACCACGTCCTCCAACTCAGCGACCAGGCGGTCGTGCTCGGCCTTGTGGACGGGGTAGGGCGGAAACTGCGCCAGGCGCATGTCCCTTTCCTCGCGGGCGAAATGTTCCCGCGTCTCGAGGAGGATGTCATCGAGCAGTCGCGTCACGGCGGCGCGGTCCTTGGCCCGGATGTATTCAACCAGCGCGTTCAGGGCCGCGGTGAAGGCCATGTGATCGTCGTTCATGTAGTCCAGCGCGACGTCGGTGACGATGGCGGGGTCGATGAGGGACACGGTGGGGCCTCTTTGGTGGGTGAGAGAATGTCCGTGCAGATTACCTGAGTCCGGCCCGATCAGGCTTGACGGTGGTCAAGCCGCCTGGCCTGGTCGCGCGCCGCGCGGATCGTCGCCTCGTCGCGCCACAGGTCATGCTGGTAGGCAAAGATCAGAAACAGGCCGCAGGCGGCGATGGACAGCACGAGCCATTGCGCGGACGCATAGCCCGTCGAGTGGAAGAACAGCGCCACGCTGCATAGCCACAGCAGCGCGAGCTGCGTGCGCTGTGCCCGCAGGCCGAGACCCCAGTGCCAGCGGCCCGCGAGACTGACCCCAAGGGCAGCGGCCAGCCAGCCTCCAAACGCCCCGCCGAGCACGTCGATTGGCCAGTGCACACCCACCGCGATACGGCTCAGCCCGACGAGTGCTGCGGCCGTGAGCAGCAGGGCGCGCGTCGCCGGGGTTTTCGCGACACTGGCCAGGATCAGCACGCCCGCAAACAGGAACGCAGCGAGCGTGTGACCGGAGGGAAACGAGCTGTTCGACAGCGCCGGCCCGATCAGGTGGAAGCTGTCGGGGTCCAGCACCGCGGGGGGCCTGTGCAGGGGCAGACCTGCCTTGAGTCCCCGGCTGATCAGCGCGCCGAACAGGCTGGCAACCAGGCCCGCCCAGACCACGTCGGGGCGCGAGCGGGCGAGGAGCCCAAGCAACACCAGGCCGATCAAGGCATCGCCGAGCACCGTTGCGGAGGCCCATGCGGCATCCGGCAGGGATTCGGCCCAGCGGTTCAGCCAGAAGAACAGCAGCCGGTTGGTATCGCTCGCCCACACCGCAAGGGCGGCCGCGGCACTCACGAGCAGCGGCGCGACGCGCCAGAGCGGCCTGACAGGGTGGCGGATGCTTGCGCTCATGGCGGGGGCAGCCTGCGGGCCAGGATGATGCCCCCCCGCTGGAAGACGACCTCGTGCGCGCCGAGCGCATCGACGCGATCGACCCGGGTGAATGCGATCTCTCCGGGCTCGGGCGCGCGACGCGGGGTGATGGCCTCGCGGTACACGGTGAAGCTCGGCATGTTGAGGCCGGTCATCACGACGGGCGCATCGAGCGCCCGGGCGGTCAGCGCGGCCTCCCGCACCGGCCCCTGCTGCGCGGCGGCGACGATCGGGAGCAGGCCCTGCATCAGAAACAGGGCATGGACGGTGCCGAACGCAAGCAGGCCTGCCGGCAGCACATCGCGCGGCATCCGCCATAGCCCGATCAGCGCGAGCGCGAGCCCCACCGCCGCCCAGCGGAAGCCTGCGCCGATCTCGGCTCGGCCCAAGGCCAGCGTCTCCCGAACATAGGCCACGGTTTGCCGCTCACGAGCGAGATCCAGCAGCTCGGGCAAAGCGACGAGCACCAGCAGGAAAGCCAATGGTGGCAGCACGACGAGCCAGCGCGCAGCGACCGGTGCGCGATGGCGGGCCAGCCACACGAGCACGGGCGACAGGCCGTAGAGGAGATAATGGGGGAGCTGGGTGCTCGAGAGTGAGAAGAACACGAACACGAAGCCGAACCAGATCAGCAGGAACTGCTCGAGCTCGTCGCGCAGCATTGCGTGCCACAGACGCAGCCGGTCGAGGAGCAAACCGCTGTAAGGCATCAGCACGAGCAGGATCGCGCCGAAGTAGTAGAACACCGAGCCGCCATGGCCTTCCATCGTATCGGCAAAGCGCCCGACGTTGTGCTTGAGGAAAAAGCCATCGATGAACGCCTGCCCCTGGGCCAGGTACTCGAGCACGTACCAGGGCAGCGCTACACCGAGCATGACGAGCCAGCCCAATGGACAGAAAGCGGCCTTGAACCACTCGCCGAGGTGCCCGCGTAGCGCGAAAAAGATGAAGCTCACCACCACCGGTACGGCCAGCGCGATCGGCCCCTTGGTCAGCAGTCCGAGCCCGATCCACAGGAACACCCGCAAACGCAGCGCACGCCGCGGCTGGACGTAGTAACGGTACAGATCGAACAGGGCGAGCGCGAGCCACAGGTTGAGCAGCGCATCGGCAATGGCCGCACGGCCGATCAGCAGCACACCGGCGGAGGTCGCACCCAGGGCCGCCGCAAAAAAGGCGGTCGGTGCGTCGGTCTGCTCGCGCACGAATTGGTACAGCGTAAGCATCCAGGCGGTGGCAGCCAACGCGGAGGGCAGCCGCAGTGCCCACTCGGAGAGGCCGAACAGGCTAACCGATGCGGCCTGCAGCCAGTAAATCAGGATCGGCTTGTCGAAGCGCGGCTCGCCGTTGAGCCAGGTCGTGACGAAATCGCCGCGCTGCAACATCTCCCAGGTCGCCGCGCTGAACGCGCCTTCGTCCAGATCGAACAGCGGCAGGGCGCCCAGGTCCCAGAAGAAGGTCAGTGCGCACAGGGCAAGCAGCGCCGGCAGTTGCCAGCGGGTGCCGGTGAGGAGGTCACGCATCGCCGGGTCGCCCTGGCGATTTCCAGCCCGGCTCGGCGGGGGCGTCGGCTGTCGAGCCGGGGGCCAGGATGTAGCTGCAGCGCTGCGAGGACTCGAAATATGTGCGCACCAGCAACTCGGAGAGCACGCCCGTGGTGAGGAACTGCAGTGAAGCGATGATCGAAACCACGCCGACCAGCAGCAAGGGACGGGTGCCGATGTCCTCGCCGAGCGCGAATTTCACGAAGCCGAGGTGCAGCAGAATGAGCGTCCCAATCGCGCCGAGCGCGAGCCCGATGGAGCCGAAGAAGTGCCCGGGCCGCGCGCGGTAGCGCAGGAAGAACAGCACGGAGAGCAGGTCGAGGATCACGCGGAAGGTGCGCGAAATGCCATATTTCGAGGTGCCGAGCTCTCGGGCATGGTGCCTCACCTCGATCTCGCCGATGCGCGAGGGCGCCGTCACCGCGGCAACCCAGGCCGGGATGAAACGGTGCATTTCGCCGTAGAGGCGAACCTGGCGGATGACCGAGGCGCGGTAGACCTTCAGGCTGCATCCGTAGTCGTTGATGCGCACGCCCGTCACCCAGCCGATCAGGCGGTTGGCGATACGCGAGGGGATTTTGCGCAGGAGCAGCTTGTCCTTACGCTGCTTGCGCCAGCCCACCAGCAGGTCCAGATCCCGCGCGAGCAGGTCATCGACCATGCGCGGGATGTCGGCTGGATCGTTCTGCAGGTCGCCATCCAGGGTCACGATCAGGTCCCCTCGCGCGTGGTCGATGCCAGCCTGCATCGCTGCGGTCTGACCGAAGTTGCGTTGCAGACGGAGTACCCGCACGTGGGGCCCGAAAACCGCTGCGAGGCGCTTCAGTTCCGCGGGCGTCGCATCGCGGCTGCCGTCGTCGACCAGCAAGAGCTCCCAGGCGCGAGGGAACGTGGCGAGGGCAGCGTGCATCCGCTCGAGGAGCGGCTGGACGTTGGGCGCTTCGTTGTACAGGGGGACGACGATGCTGACGGAGGGGGCGGTTGAGTCGCTCATGAATCGCGGCTTGGGCAACGAGCTGCGATTTTACACCGATTGGCGGGGGATTACCCAACCAGCGCCCGCCCGGTGGGAACGGGCGCTGGCGGGTGGTTGCGCGCGTTATTCGAATACGAAGGCGTTCTGTGCGAGGTTGGCCCCCACGGCGATCGTGTTGCCGGAACGCGCGAGGCTCGCGCCGAAGCGGCCGCTCGCAACACTTTGCAAGGCGGTCACCGGGGGCAGCTGCTCGGTCCAGGTGCCGTTCTGGTTGACGAACACGTGGAGTGCGCCCGCGTCGGTCGTTGCCCGGTCGCTGAGGATCGCACTTGCGAACAACGTCGTGCCGTTCAGCGCGACACGGTAGCCGAACAGATCGTGGGCCTGCGCAGCGGTCGCCTTGATACGTGCCCGCTCGCTCCACACACCGCCAGTGGGTTCGAAGACGTAGACCGCGCCCGCCTGGGTGGCCGAGTTGTCACCCGGGTCCGCGCCCGCGCTGTCCTCGCAGGGTGCGCCGACCGCAAGGCGGTCGCCGTCCAGGGCCAGGCTGAAGCCAAAGCGGTCGCCGCCGCCGGCGTTGGAGGCCGTCAGCGTTTGCCGGAGGGTCCAGGTCGATCCCGTGCGCTCATAGAGGCGGACGTTGCCGCCGTTGCCGGAGGTCACGGTGCACTCGCTGTCCGCGTCGAAGCTGCCGATGGCCAGCCGGTTGCCCGAGAGCGCGATCGTCTGGCCGTGGCGGTCGGTCGAGCCGCTGTCGGTCCAGGAGAGGCTCTGCTGGAGTGTGGTGGTGCTGCCGGAGAGCAGGTAGACGTACACCGTGCCACCGAAGACCGGGTTGCCGTCGTTCCCCCGGAGGGTGGATACGGCCAGCGTGCCGTTGGACAGCGCAACGTTGTAGCCGAAACGGACGTTGCTGAAGGCGGAGCTGGCCGGGACCACGGTGGTGACATAAGCCCAGGTGGTGCCGCTGCGACGGTAGACATACACGCGGCCAACGCCGCCATACTCTCCGAATGCGCCGATGGCCAGCACGTCGCCGTCGAGCGCGACGCTGTAGCCGAACTGGCCGTTCGCCGCGGCGTTGGGGGAGACCACCCGGTCCGGTGAAGCCCAGCCTTTGCTGCGGTCGAAGATGTACACGGCACCTGCCTTGCTGTTTGAGCCGACGGTTTCGCCGGGCGCGCCCACAGCGACGAAGTTGGCGTTGTTAGCAATGCTGAAGCCGAAGTCGCCGTTGGGCGCGACTTGGGCTGACTGGAGCAGGGCGCGCTGCGCGAAGGTGGTCGCCGTCGCGCGGGTGATGTCGAGGGTATAGGTGCGGGTCGTGCGGCCGTCCTGCGCGGTGACGACGATCGTGAAGGTGTTGAGCCCCTCGCGGAGTGTAAGCGGTGCGCTCGGCTGGCCGGAGGTAAGGGTTTGGCCGTCGAGCTTCATGGTCGCGTTCGCGTTGCTCGGCGCTGCCGTGATGGTGGTGGAGCTGACGGTGAACGGCACCGATGCCGTATACCGGAGGTTAGTGGATTGAAAAAACTGGTCGAGTAGCCCGTCGCGGAAGGCCAGGGCGTTGAGCGTGGCGTCGTCCGAGAGGACCGAGGTGCCGGGCGTCACTGTCACGCCGCCGGTTTCCGTGGTGATGCTGGCGGTCAGCCGCTCGACGACGAGTTCGTAGGTACGGGTGTGGATCTGCGTCTGCGAGACGACCTCGATGCGCAGCGTGTTGAAGCCGATCTCGAGCGGTATGGGTGCACTCGCGGCCCCGCTCGGCACGCTCACGCCGTTGACCTTGATGCTGGCGCCGGCACTCGCGGCGACCGGCGTGACGGTGATGCTGGCCATCTCATTGCCCACTTTGGCCTCGTAGCGGGTCACGTCGGGCGAGAAGGCGGGGCTGATCGAGCCGGAGGAGAGGCGGATCTCGGCGAGCTGCGGGTTGGAGGACACGCCGCCGCCCCCGCCGCAGGCCACCAGCGCGAGCAGGGTCAACGCAAGCAGGAGCGGTGTCGAGAGGAGTCTATTCATGGTGATTCCACGCGGGTCGGGTTGGTCACGCCACGGAGCCTATCAGGAGCGCGCTCGCGAAATTGCGGCCCTGTGCTCACGAACGCTGGAATCTTACCGACGAACTGCCTTTTTTGGTGACTGAGCGGTCGAGAGTGCGAAGTCCGTCACTGGATCGGGTCAGGCCGCGGGCGTGACGCACCGCGACCGGGCCCGGCTGTCGATGTTCAGGGGGTTGGCGAGCCGCGCTCGAAACTCAGTGGCACCGCGAGCAGCGGGAGATAGTTGGGATTGAAGGTGCCGCCGTCGGCAAATGGCCGGCCAGCGTCGATCAGTGTGGCGACGTTGCCCACGCGCCAGGTGATGTCGGCTGCGTTGCTCAGGTCGACGGGCCGCTCGCTGATCACCTCCCCGAGTCGGTACGGAGTGCCATCGACGCGCGTGAAGCCATCGGCCTCGTCGCGGAAGTAGCGGAACGTGATCGGTGTTTCCGCGAACACGTCCTTGCCCAGATGGTAGCGCTGGGTGCGCACGACCTGCCGGTAGCGGGCCGCGGCCGCGAGGGCGTCGCGCTGGGGCGGGTAGAGCAAGGCGCCTTCGATGTGACCGTCGGCGTCGAGGTGGCCGCCGCGCGCGGTGAACGCGCGCAACAGGGCCTGGCGCTTGCGCTGGCTGGCGAGCATCGCCCCGGCGGAGCTCGTGTCGAGCGTGGGCCAGTCATCGGCGTAGCCGTTAGCGCGGGTGATGCGGGACGCGAGGTGGCGTTCGATGGCGCCCGGCATGTCGCCGTAGAGGCTCGCACCGACCACGTTGTCGAGGAAATGGCGGAACTCGCCCTTGCCCTCGCGGCGGTTCAGCGGGTCGCCGAGGGTTGCCTTGCCAGGCGTCTGCTCAGGCGCGACGCCGGCCGTGGCGGTGAAGCCGAGGTAGTCCATCTCGCGCCAGCCGGCCTCGCCCGGGAATTTGCGCGGCAGCGCCCAGGTACTGTCGATGGTGTTGCCGGTGCCGGAGGTCATCTGCGTGCCGGCCTCGGTGCGCACCACGCCGCTGTGGCAGCCGAGGCACTGGGCGAGCTCCTCGACGGTTTGCGGCCTGAGCACACCGTTGGCGTCCTCGATGTAGCCCGCCAGGTACCAGCCTACGCCGTTGTCGATCCAGCCCTGGGTATTGTTGCCGTAGATGGGTAGCCCCTCTTCCTTCTCGGCCGGCCGAAAGTCGGCGTGCCGGAAGGGCTTCCACTTGTACATGTAGCGCACCTCCTTGACGCGACGCGCGCGGGTGCCCGGAAAGGGGCTCACGGCGCGGTCGCGTCCGTCCGCGGCCACATCGACGTAGTGCAGCGGATGCGCGAACTCCGTACCCACCGGGTAGCTCCCGCGCTCGACAGCCACGTCGGCGGCTTTGCCGACGTAGTGGGTGTCGCTCGGCAGCAGACGGTCCTGAATGGCCCGTTCGACGAGATCCAGGTTGCGTTGATAGACGGCCAGATCGAACTTGCCGCTCGCGTCTTGCATGAATGCCTGAGGCAGACGTATGTAGATCCCGGATACCGAGCCGGTCATCGGCGTGAAGATGCCGTAGGGCATGAAGTTGACGGCGCGCCAGCCGGTATTGCCGCCGACCGCATCGTTGAACACGATGTTGGTCGGTTTGGCGGAGCGCACGAAGCCGTCGGCCTGTGCGGGCAGATCGGCTGGGTCGAGCCCGGGGAACATGCGCATGCGGCCCTCCGCGCCGCCGTCCCAGTCGCGCGGATCGCCGCCGCGCTGGGCGTAGGTAGCGCTCCAGTTGTCCTCGCGTATCCAGGCGAGCAGGTTCCAGGTGGCGGGGTCGTCGCCGGTCAGCGCGAGCGCGGCGCGCAGCTTCTCCGGAAACAGGGTGTTTTCCCAGTAATTGATGCTGGCGAGCAACGCGACCGGGCTGTGCGGCGTGAAGGAGTAGTCGAGTTGCAGATTGCCGAGCCGGGGTTCAGCGCCGGCCTGGGGGAAGTTGTTGCCGAGCCCGGCCACGTAGGCCCCGTTGGTGTGGCAAAACTGACAGGCGTTCTGGGTGCCGCCCGAGGTCTCGATGTGGCATTGGGCAGGGATGTGGGAGTAGGGGTTGGCGAAGGTCAGCGGGCTGATGTACTCGCCTTTGAAGGAGGCCCGCGCGGCGGGGCCGGTGGCTCCCGAAGTTGACGCGCCGGATGGCGTTGCGCTCTTGTCGTCACAGCCTGCGAGGTAATACCCCACGGCACCGGCTGCCAGCAGGGCGATTGCCGACCAGGTCCAGGTAGATGGTTTCATCGTTTGACCTCCAAAGGGGCACCTCGAAAAGCCGGCCGCGCGCCAGAGGGCCGCGTTACGCGGTGTTCGCTTCCGTGCCTGACTTCAAGTGTTGTCTCGGTCGCTTCGTTCCGTGCGTCTTGTTTTCCATCCGCTCGCGACGGTGTTTCCAGGTGCCGAATAAACAAGGCGGCCGGAAGGGTAACCCGCCGGCCGCAATTCGTCGTGACGTCATTCGCTTGGCCGCCGGGGCGGCCCCGCGTTACTTGATAGCCGGCATGCCGCCGATGTACCCGACCGGAGCCTTGAACTTGTCGATGATCGACAGCTGCGTCTTCAGCGCCGCAGGCACGGAGCTCGGCAGGTCGCCCCAGTGCTGGTTGTTGCTCATGATGTAGGCATGACCGTTGAGGTCCTCGAGCACCTGCAGGCCGGTGTTCTCGGCGCCAGCCGACGAGGTAAGGATCCTCGTGAGCTTCTGGGTGTCTACGTTGTAGGCCCAGACGTAGTTGTTGACGTGCATGCCGGAGTCCTCACCGATGAACAGCGTGCGCAGCTTCTCGGAGAAGAACACGTTGTCGGTGTTGGCGACCGTGTTCTCGTCGGCGGTGTTGCCCTTGGCATCCGTGCTGATCGGCTTGCCGAGGAGCTTCGGCTCGACGTACATCTTGGTGGCGACGTACTCGGAGTCGATGGCTTCACCGCCGTTGGCCGTCTTCTGGCCGCCCTTGAGGTCGAGCGTGTAGGTGGCGCCCGCCTTGTTCTCCGGCAGCTTGATGTGGTCGACCGGTCCGGTGGCATCGGCCTTCATGCTGGTCTCGATACGCGACATAGCCATGTACAGCTTCTTGTCCTTGGCGTTGACGGCGATACCTTCCATCTTGGTCCACTCGGTCGTCGCCCCCACGTAGGCAGCATAGCGACGGGTCTCGAGGAAGGCCGCGGCCTTTTCCATGCCGGGCTTGAGTTTGATGCACTCGTCGGAGGAGGAGCCGGCACGCACGCGCATGTAGGTGTCCGGGCAGGTCTTGTTGGTGGCCGGTGCGACGGCGTCGATGGGCGCGACGGCATCCCAGATGTCGGAAAACTTTACGCCCCCATCGACGAGCGCCTTGATCTCGGCATTGGTGGCCTTGCCGATCTTGTACCACGTGAGGTCAGCCGCGCCGCCGTTCTGGTCGGAGGTCTGGTTCCACTTGGCGACGTAGAGCGTACCCGCGGAGAGGTCGCCCGCCTTGTCGGCGACGAACATGGTCATCTGGACGTTGGTGCCGTCATCACCGAGGTAGGCGGTGCGCTGGTCCGGCATCACTGTGGCCATCTCCCAAGTGCCGCGGCCCATGGCGTAGTGCTTGACAACGGATGTTGAGCCATCTTCCTTGACGGTAATCTCGGGAATGATGCCGTAGTGGTACGGGTTGGCCTGCTTGGTGTTGTCGAAGTACAGTTCCGTCAACGCCTTCAGTCCGTTGGTGGTGGTTGTGTAATTCGTCGAGAGCGCGTTGTAGATCAGGTCGTAGTCTTCCTCGGAGCCCAGATGCGTATTCCAGGGCGTCTGCGAGCCGAAGCAGGCAATCCACAGACCGTTTACACCAGAGAAGTCGATGGGCTTTTGCGACTTGACCGTGAGCTTGCCAGTGTTCGCGTCCTGCGTCAGCTCGGACAGGGTCATCGACATCGGCGAGCGGGTGTACCAGCCGACGGTCGTCCAGGCCTCTTTGCCATCGGAGAGCAGCCAGTCGTACTCGTAGTGTGTCACGAGGAACAGCTTGCTGCCGATCTTGAGCAGGCTGTTGGCATCCGGGGTTTCCGCGATCACGGGCTGGCCGTACGGATCCCTGAGCGGCTCCATCTTGTAGTTGTAGAGCTGGCCGGATGCGTACTTCTTGCCGGCGACCTCGGAGATCTCCGACTTGACATTGAACAACTCGGTGTAGGCCAAGGGGTACTCGACCTTGGAACCGTCGGAGTAATTGAACACCGCCTTGGATTCCGTGTAGGTCTTGGACATTTTTTCGATGTCCGTAGCGGCCGGCGCGGCGGTCTCGGTGAAGTCGACCGAGACGAGCGTCTTAGGGGTAGTGCTGGCAGGTGGCGTAGCGTTGTTGTTGTCGTCGTTGTTACAGCCATACATCGCGACCGCCGTGGCCACCGCCAGCGCGCTCAGCGGAAACAAGGAAAGTAGTGCTCTGTTCATGTGATTACTCCCGAGGGTTGAGTCCAGTGACTGCGCCGGATGGTAACGCCCGGACGTAACCGTTTTGTGACAGAGATCGCGCCACAAAGGTGGTGGCAGCCAATTGTCGGCGCCGCGGAGGGAACGCGCCGCACCCTCCGACTGTCTACGCCTGCGTGAAGAACGATAATCCGCCGAGAGGTGCATGGGCGACGCATCGTCCCGATTCGCAGCGCGTCTGAGTGCGTCGCCCGCCGTGCGGCCGCGTGTCGGCATCGTGCTGGAGCACAGGTTGCTTCCTGCCTGGTTCAGGGAGGCGCTCGCGGCTTTGCGTGCCGGGGGGGAAGTCGAGATCGCGCTGTTGATCCAGCCCGCGGAACCCATGCCGCCTGAGATGCACGCGGCGGGGCTCGGATTGTTCAGACGCTATATGGGCTTCGAGGCGCGCAAGAATGCCGTGGCACCGGATGCAACGCGCTGCGCTGATGTCTCGCCCCTGCTCGGTGCCGTGGCAACCGTCCGAGTGCGGCTGGACCGGCGGGCGCGACGCCCCGAACTGCTGGCGGCAGATGCCACCGTGATCCGGGAATACGGGCTCGATGTCATCTTGAGCTTAGGTTGTGACGGCCTAGCACCTGCGCTGTGTGGGCTTGCGCGATTGGGCGTGTGGTCGCCGGCGTTCGGGCCAGTCTGGTCAAAATCGGCCGAGCTCGCGAGCTTCTGGGCCGTGGCCGAGGGGGCGCCAGCGCTGGCGGTTCGCTGGGTGGCTGATCGCGAAAGCACCAGCGGTGCCCGGTTGATTGCTGAGTCCCACGTCAGCGTCGATCGCTACTCGGTGCGCCGTACCGCCAACCCGGCCATGTGGAGCGCAGCGGTGCTCCTGCAGTCGGGGCTGCGGCGCATCGGGCATTCGAGTCCGCCGCTACCACCGCCGGAGAAGCCCCTGCCCGCCCCCACCAACCTGCGGGTGTTCCCCTTCCTGTCGCTGCACTTGTCACGGCGCTGGCAAGCGCGGCAGGAAGCGCGGCGGTTCCTCGACCAGTGGGGGTTGATGTTCGGCTTCGATGCGCCGCGAATCCTCGACTTCGCAGATTATCACCCCCTGCTGCCGCCGGCTGATCGCTTCTGGGCCGATCCGTTTCCGGTGGTCAGGGAAGGGCGCTACTGCGTGTTCTTCGAGGAGGCGCTGTTTGCCCAAAGCAAGGGCCATATTGCGGTAATCGAGTTGGATGAAGACGGGCCCGTTGGCGTGGCGCGCACCGTGATTGAACAGCCCTACCACATGTCCTATCCCTTTCTGCTGGAGTGGGAGGGGCAGCTGTACATGATCCCGGAAACGGCCGCCGCGAACCGGATCGAGGTCTATCGGTGCATCGCCTTTCCGGATCGTTGGGAAAAGGTGGGTCACCTGATGGAAAACATCAGGGCCTACGACGCTACCCTCACGCTGTACCAAGGACGGTGGTGGATGTTCGTGAACGTCTGCGAGCACGATGGCGTCTCGAGCTGGGAGCACCTGCACCTCTATTACGCCGACCATCCCCTGAGCACGAACTGGACGGCGCACCCGCTCAATCCGGTGGTTTCAGACGTACGCCGCGCGCGGCCGGCTGGCCGACTGTTCAAGCGCGGCGGCGCACTGTACCGCCCTTCGCAGAACTCGGCCCACTACTACGGGTATGGGTTGAAGCTCAACCGCATCGCGGTCCTGTCGGAAACGGACTATCGGGAAGATGAAGTCGAGTCGCGCGAACCCGATTGGGACCCGGCCATCATCGGCGTGCACACACTCAATCGCGCTGGTCGCCTGACCGTGATCGATGCCCTCTGGCACCGGCGCCGCAGCCGGGCATCGTCAAATGATATGTAACCTGCCGGGGTTGTGCGCGAGGGGGTAATGCCTTGTGCGCCGACCACGGCTGCGGCATCCGAGCGTCGAACTGGCCGCGACCTCTTGGATCAGGGGTGCAGGGTGAACGGCGGCGTTGCCGTGCAGTGCGCCGTCATCGGTGTTACGTTTCGGATGCGCGGATTCGGCGAGTCGTGACTCTCCGAAGTACCTCTCACCGTGTTTTCACGTGCTGCTATTCCAGATGCTCCAGCTTGCCATCTGAGGTGTAGCAGAACACGATGTCCCGCCGGGGGAGTTCGGAATCGAGGCGGGGTAGCTGAATGAGCGTGAAGCAGACGCTATCGATGTGGTCGAAGTAGTTGACCATCTGCCCCTCGTCATTCACCCCCAGAAAGCTCACCGAGCCAGAACCGTAGACGGCCACCACCCGCAGGCGGGACTGGGCGTACTCGAAGTAGTGCTTGAAGTTGATGCCGACTTCATAGTTTTTGCCGATGTAGCGTTCGAAGCTCTTGATGTGAGCCTTGATCTCCTCGTAGCGCCGCAATGACTTCTGGTTGACGGCGAGTTCCGTGACGATTTCGGTCTCGGCCTCGACCGTCGGGTCTTCGAGCACTGCATCGTCGGTCGTGCTCTCCCCGGCCCGGTGCGAACGGGTAGATGCCACCTCGACCGTCTCTGCGTCGTCGTTTCCATCGTCATCACTGCCTTCGCCCTGCTGTTGGGCCTCGCGGCGCAAGTGGGCCGCGACGGCAGCGAGTGCTGCCTGTCGGTCTTGCCCCATGTAAAGGTCGACGACCGTGGTCGGTGCATAGTCCCCGCCCGCGGGCTCGGCTTTCTCCGCGTCTGCAAACTGTTGGGCTTCGGCGTCGCCGAAGTCTCGCTTGAACTGGATTTCCATCGACTAGGACCTTCGCATCCGATTCCAACTTGGCATTCTGGCCAGTCTATCAACAAGTCCAGCGATCTTCCCGGTGAGTCTCCGGATTTATGAATTCCGTTGCAGTCATGCGGATGGATCCAGCGTTCCGCGGCTTGTGGTGACCGCGGTCTGGGCCAGCGCGACGGGCGAGGCGCAGGTTACGGCAGGCCCCCGCGGCGGAATGAATATAGACAAAACATTGCCGTGCCCGGTGGCAAGAATTGGTCGCTGCTTTGATGCAGTTCAAATCGTGCAGCGATGAAAGGTACTTAATGGCATGCAAGCAGTCGGCGTTGATGGCATTTGTCTTGCTTCCCACCTGTGGCGGTGGTTGGTGCTGTGGTGCGTACGTGCCAGCCCGTCAGCAGGCGCGGTGCGGGGTTGTTGGGTTCGCTTGGGGGCGCGCCGGACCGGCGTCCGCCCCAAGCCACCCGGGTCCCGGCCCGGGGGCAAAACACCAGCCGCGGTGTGTGTCTCCGGGCCGATGTGGTCGGATTTGCAGCGACAAGAGTCTTTAACTGAGGAGCCTATGCCCAGAATTCTCGCAGTCGACGATTCCGCGTCCATGCGTCAGATGGTGACGTTCACGTTGCAACGCGCGGGTTTCGATGTCTTGCAGGCGGTCGACGGGGTCGACGCACTGGGTGTTGCGAAAAAGGAGCCGGTCGACCTGGTACTCACCGACATCAACATGCCGAACATGGACGGCTTTCAACTGATTCGGGCGTTGCGGGCTCTCGAGCATTACCGCTTCGTGCCGATCCTCACCCTGACGACGGAATCCACCCCTGAGAAAAAGCAGATGGGGCGCGAAGCAGGCGCAACCGGCTGGATCGTCAAGCCGTTCGACCCGGAGCGGCTGATCGGCACGATCCAGAAGGTGCTGGGGTGATAAACAGGTCATCGATGTTGGGCGGGACAGTGCAGCGGGGTACAGGGAGTCGAGCAGGATGACGATGGATCTGTCGGAGTTCATGGGGGCCTTTTTCGAGGAGTGCCATGACGGGCTTTCCGTCATGGAGTCTGGCTTGCTGGGGCTCGATGTCGGTCAGGCCGATCTCGAGAAGGTCAACACCATCTTCCGCGCCGCGCACTCCATCAAAGGCGGGAGTGCGACCTTTGGATTCAAGGAAGTCGCCAGCTTCACGCACGTGATGGAGACGCTCCTTGATGAGATGCGCTCGCAGAAGCGTCAGGTCACGGTACCCACGGTCGATCTCCTGCTCGAGTCCGTGGATTGCCTTCGCGAAATGATCCAGGCCACGCAGGCCGGCACGGCGCTCGACAGCACGCGCATCAGCGACCTGCAGCGACGGCTCGAGACGATGCTCAAGTCCCGCGACGGTGCCGAGCCGGCAGCGAGCGCGGCACCGCCCCCCCAGGCGCTGGCCGCGGCACCTGCCAGTCCGACCGCTGTGCCGGTCCCTGCATCCAGGGAGGGGTGGCTGATCCGCTTCGTCCCTCACGCCAACCTGCTCAAGACGGGCAACGACCCGGTGCGGATCCTGCGCGGACTCAGCGAACTGGGCGAGATGCACGTGACCTGCGAATCGGGGCCCGTACCGAAATTGAGCGAACTCGAACCGGAACTCATCTTCCTCAGTTGGGAGATTCAGCTCTTCGGTGATATCCAGCAGGACCAGATTCAGGAGCTCTTCGCGTGGGTCGAGGACGACTGCGCGCTAGAGATTGAGCGCATCGGCGCATCGCCTGCCTCATCCGAGGCGGGGCGCACGGACGATGCCCCGGCGCAACCACCAGCCGACGCGGCGCCGTCGGCTCGACCCGCCGTGCCCGAGCCGGTGGCAGCCGAGCACAAGGCGCCCGAGCAGGCGAGACCGGAACCCACCAGGGCGCCCGCAGCGCCGGCTGTACCCAAAGCCGCCGCGGGCGGGGCCGAGGCCAACTCGATCCGCGTGAGCATCGACAAGGTGGATGCATTGATCAACCTGGTCGGCGAACTGGTGATCAACCAGTCGATGCTGCACGAGTTCACGGAGCACTTCGATGAGTCGCAACTCAAGAAACTCCGCGACGGCCTGAACCAGCTCACCCGAAACCTGCGCGAGTTGCAGGAGACGGCGATGCGCATCCGCATGTTGCCGATCAGCCATTCCTTCAACCGCTTCCCACGGCTGGTTCGGGATCTCAGCCAGAAGCTCGGGAAGAAGGTCGAGCTGAGAATCTCTGGCGAAGGCACCGAGCTGGACAAGACGGTCCTGGAGAAGATCGCCGATCCTCTCGTGCACCTCGTGCGCAATGCGCTGGACCATGGACTCGAGACGCCCGAGATGCGCATCGCCGCGGGTAAACCTGAGACGGGGATCCTGCATCTGAATGCCTTCCACGAGGGCGGCAATATCGTCATCGAGGTTTCCGACGATGGTGCGGGACTGAACCGGGATCGCATCCTGAACAAGGCGATCGAGCGCGGACTTGTCAGTGCCGACCAAGCGTTGACCGACGACGAAATCTACAACCTGATCTTCCTGCCGGGCTTTTCTACGGCGGAGCAGGTAACAGATGTCTCGGGCCGCGGTGTCGGCATGGACGTGGTGCGCAGCAACATCCATGAGCTCGGGGGGCAGATCTTCATCACATCTAGGCCGGGTCAGGGCAGCACGCTGAGCATCCGCCTGCCGCTCACGCTCGCTATCCTCGACGGACAGCTCGTGCGCGTGGGCAGCGAGGTTTACGTCGTCCAGTTGGTTTCCATCGACGAATCGATTCAGGTCAAGCCGGAATCCATCCGGCGGGTCAACGGGCAGATCGAGCTCTACCGCTTGCGCGATGAGTACATTCCGATCGTCCGGTTGGGCGAGCTGTTCGGCATCGAGCCGAATGCCAAACGCCTGGAGGACGGGTTGATCGTCGTGGTGCGGATCGACCGGCGCCGTGTCGGCTTTTTCGTCGATGAGCTGCTCGGCCAGCAACAGGTCGTGATCAAGAGCCTGGAAACGAATTTTCACAAGGTGGAGGGCCTCTCTGGGGCAACCATACTGGGTGACGGCACGGTCGCGCTCATCCTCGATGCGCCCGCGCTGGCGCGGCACTGCCTGCAAAACTCGTCGCGCTATGTCGGGCAGCTGCTCGCGGCGGCGTAGTACGGTGAGCCCTTCGCGTGACTACGCGGGGCGGTCGCACGGACAGTTGCCGTGCATTTTGTTGAATCGAGTTGGGGGAGTCAGGGGCAAGGTGCGGGAATGGACAGTAAAACGGCCATGAGCAAATCACTGCTGGTGTCCATCGTGCTGCTGCCGATGCTGGCGCTCGTGCTCACGGGCGGTGGTCTCGTGTGGCAGCACTGGGCGAAGAGCCGCCACATGGATTCGATCAATCGCCTGGTGCAACTCTCGGTCAAGGTTTCAGCCCTGGTCCATGAATTGCAAAAGGAGCGCGGGCTGTCCGTGGTGGTCGTCTCAAGCGGTGGCAAACGCATGACGGGCGAGCTCGAGCAGCAAAGGCGGATGACTGACGCCGTCGTCGGTGAGCTGGCCGATGCCCAGGCCGTAGTGAAAGACGAAGGGTTCGATCAGCGGGGACTGGACCACATGGCGCGGGTGCGTCAGGAGCTCGACCGTTTGCCGCTGATCCGCCAAGGCGTGCAAAACCTGACGCTGCGCGCCGATGATGTCCTCGGATTTTTCAATGCCTTGAACCGGCTGCTGGTCGATTTGATCCATCGTGTGCAGCTGTATGCTGGCCAGGGTGAGGTCGTCAATGAGATGTCGGCCTACGTGAATTTCCTGCTGCTCAAGGAATTGGCCGGCCGCGAACGGGCGCTGCTGGGTGCGGTGTTCGCGAAAAACCAGTTCGAGAGTGGCCAGTTCGAACAGCTCGTGGCGCTCACGAGTACCCAGGCAGCCAAAGTGCAAATGCTCGAGACACTCCTGCCCGACTCGTTCGCGACGCGGCTGCGCGAGATTCTGGCTGACCCGGCAGCACGGGAAGCGGAAGCGTTGCGTCGCCTCGCCCTGAACAAGGCGGCCGAGGGCAATTTCGACGTCGATCCCGCGGTTTGGTTCCGGGCTCAAACCAGCAAGATCGATTTGCTCAAAGACTTCGAAAACGCCTTGACTGCCTCGCTGCTGAGCGACATTCGGCAACTGTCGACTGCGGCGCTATCCGAGCTCTGGATGACCCTGATGATCGGCCTGGTTGCCCAGATCACGATCGCCTGGGTCGGATTCGGCAATGTCAGGCGGATTCTGAATGCGTTGGGACGTGATCCCGAAGCGCTTACCGAGTTTGCCCGATCAATCAGTCAGGGCGAGCTGCGCGCGCGTGCTGGCGAGGGCGAGAACGCGACAGGGGCCTACGGCGCCCTGGTTGATATGAAGCACAAGCTCGCACGGGTACTGGTTGAATTGCGGGTGTCGAGCCGTGTGCTTGGCAGCCATGCGCAACGCATCGCGAACGACACCCAGGCCCTGAGCGCGCGGGTGGCCGAGGAGGGGGGCAACCTGGAAAAAACGGCATCGAGCATGGAAGAAATGACCGCCATCGTCAAACACAACGCGGACAACGCTGTCCAGGCCAATCAACTGGCCGCAGCCGCCAAGCACGAGGCAGAGCAGGGGAGCGGCGTGCTGGGCCGGGCGATCGAGGCGATGGAGAGGATCAGCCGGACGAGCCAGCAGATGTCCGAGATCATTGCGGTTATCGACGATATCGCATTTCAAACCAACCTGTTGGCGCTGAACGCCGCCGTCGAGGCCGCGCACGCCGACGAGCAGGGCAAAGGCTTCGCGGTCGTCGCGAGCGAGGTGCGCAATCTTGCGAAGCGCAGCAGTGACGCCGCGCGTGAGATTCGCGACCTGATTCAGACCAGTGTCCGGATGGTCAACGACGGTACCGAACTCGTGAATCAGTCCGGTCGCTCCCTGTCCGAGATCACCACAGCGGTGAATCAGGTGACGATGATCATCTCGGAGATAGCATCGGCCAACAAAGAGCAGGCCGCGGGTATCGAGCACGTCAATCAGGCCATGTCGCACCTAGACCAGATGTTCAGCCAGAGCGTGGATCTCTCCGAGCGCACGGCGCGCGCCAGCGAGCAGATGCTCAAGCAGGCCGCGCAGGTGGAAAGGCTGTTGCAGTTCTTCCGGCTAGAACTACCCGCGAAAGCGACGGCTCCGGCGCCGCGCCTGCCGGCCCCTTCGGCGCAGGCCCGTTCGCCGATGCGTAACGACAGCAAATCGGTTTGGAAGGATATAAGCCGCGCGGCGTGACAGGGTGCAACCGGATCAATCCAACATTGAGCGAATGAAGCAGTTATTGGGAGTGGCACGATGAACGCAATCGTTGCGGAGCAGGTGGACAGCAAGGTGCAGCTGACCGAGCGCGGCAGCCAGTACCTGACTTTCATGCTTGCGGGCGAGGAATATGGAATCAACATCCTGAACGTTCAGGAAATCAAAGGCTGGATGCCGACGACGCAAATTCCGAACACCCCATCGCACGTTTTGGGGGTGATCAACCTGCGAGGTGCGGTGGTTCCCATCATTGATTTGCGCAAGCGCTTTGCCTTCGCGCATGCGGATTATGGCCCAACGACCGTAGTCATCTTCGTCAAGATCAATGATCACAAAAAGACGATCGGGATGGTCGTGGATGCCGTTTCCGAGGTCTACAACATCCCGGAGGTCAACGTCGAGCCACCGCCCGAGATGGGGGCCAAGCTCAACATTGAATACATCACGGGTCTCGCAACAGTCGACAAGAAAATGATCATCCTCATCGACGTGGAGAAATTGGTGGAAAACAACCTGTGACCACAGTGTGGCTCGGGGAACGCAGCGAGATTGTCGTCGGGAAATCCGATGCGAACGTGCCGATGCGATGCCTGATGCCTGCATATGGGTGCGCTGCGAGCCGCTGGTTATCGCTGCAGCGGGTGTGGCAAGCCCAGGGTTCATTATGAAAGAGCGATAGTCTTCCGCTCATTCTGAATGCTTCGCTACGTGGACACTCCCCAGTGCACCAAATGACAAAGGAAAACGATGTGAACAGCCAGGAGATGCATGTCATGCGATTGGCGCAGTCCCTTTCTTTTCGCGGCAGAATGGTACTGGTCATCTTGCTGGCGGCCACAGTGCCCATGCTGCTGTCCATGGAGATCATCCAGCGGGTTGCGAGCGCGAATCTCTTTGAACAGGCGCGCGCCACGTTGGCGGCGCAGCGAGACCTGCACAAGCAGAAAGTCGAGGAATCCTTTGCGTCGACGCGGGACTTCGTTGCCAGCCTGTCCGAGGACTTGATGGTGGTGACGGCGCTGCGCTCCTTCGCGGCGGAAGCCGACCGTCTGGTCGAAGATCTGCCGCCGACCGGTGCCGAGCTGGCCGACATGCGCGCGGCGCTCGAAACCTTTTACGCATCAGAAGCGCGCGAGTCGGATGCGGTGAAGCCGGCCGTTCCGCAGGACACGTTCGGACTGCTGGCCCAGTACCACGTGCTGGTGAAAAACCCCAAGCCGAGCGACCGACGCTTCGAGCAGGTCGATTTCCCAGCCCTCGGCACCTACGGCGCGATGCACGCGCAGTATCACGAAAGCCTCTTCAAGCACGCCGTCGTCCGGCACCACCATGAAGACCTCCTGTTGGTCGATACCAAGGGACGCGTGGTGTACACCGCGCGCAAGGGACTGGACTTTGCCACGAACCTCAAGTCCGGGCCCTTCCGGGATACTGGCCTGGGGCGCGTGGGCATCCAGGCGCTGGAGGCCACACAACGTGAGGCGGTGTTTGTGGCGGATTACGCATCGCCGCCCACCGACAAGGCGGTGTCCTTGTGGCTAGCCGCGCCGGTCATCGATGGATTTGGCAGAAAGCTGGGTGCAGTCGTCCTGCGGCTCGACGAGAGCCACTTTACCCGCGTGCTGGAGCTGGGGATGCGGCACCGCAAGAGTGGCGAGATCTACGTCTTCGGCGCTGATCGCAAGCTGCGGTCGCAATCACACATCGACCCGACAGGCACGGTGCTTGCGCCGCTCGAACCCAACGAGGCAATCGCGGGTGTCCTTGCGGGTCGCAGTGGCGTTGTCAACATCTACGACCGTCACGGCGCCGAGCAGCATGTGGCATACGCACCGCTCGATCTGCCCGGTCTGACTTGGGGCCTGGTGACCAGCGAGTCGCACAACGAGGCCATGGTTATGATCGGCCGGTTGCGCGTGATCGGCTGGATCATGTCGGCGCTGACCGTTGCGTTGGGAGTGATCCTGGCGATGCTGCAGGCCCGAGGCATCAAGCGGCAGCTGGGCGGAGAGCCTGGGTGCCTCGTGGAGATGGCCAAAAAGATGGCGAACGGTGACTTTGCATTCGCCAAAGGCCAGACCGCCGCGGCACGCGAGAGTGCGGTGGGTGCGCTCGCGAGCATGAAGGCGCGTCTCTCGAAGATCATCTCCGATATTCGGGGGGCGGCCTACAACGTGGAAAGCGGCGCTCGGGAAATCGCCAACGGGAACCTGAATCTGAGTCAGCGCACGGAGGCGCAAGCGTCGCATCTGCAGCAAACTTCTTCGAGCATGGCGAGAATGACCGAGAGCGTCCAACAAAACGCTCAGTCTGCGCAAAAGGCAAACGAGCTGGCCTCTGCTGCCCAGCATACCGCCGAGCGCGGGGTTGAGGTCGTGTCAAACGCCGTGTTGGCCATGAATGCGATCAATGAAGCGAGCGGAAAGATCAGCGACATCACCACGGTCATCGACGAAATCGCCTTCCAGACCAATCTGCTGGCCCTCAATGCCGCCGTCGAGGCAGCCCACGCGGGCGAGCAGGGCCGGGGATTCGCCGTTGTCGCCAGTGAAGTACGCGGCCTGGCTCAGCGCAGCGCGGCCGCTGCACGGGAGATCAAGCAGCTCATTGAGGACAGTGCGGGCAAGGTGCAGACCGGCACGCGGCTGGTGGATGAGTCGGGGCGGACGCTTCTAGCGATCGTCGAATCAGTCCGGCGCGTCTCGGAAATGATCTCCGGGATAGCGGCGACGAGTCAGGAGCAGTTGTCCGGTATCCAGCAGGTGAACCGCTCGGTTCAGGACATGGATGAGATGACACAACAAAACGCGGCACTCGTAGAACAGGTCGCAGCCGCGAGCGCCGCCATGGGTGTCGAAGCACGGAAGCTCAACGAGCTCATCGCCTACTTCAATCTCGGGCAAGGGACGGATCGACGACCGGGCGCGGCGCGGCCACGCCCCGTTGCGGCGGGGGTCGACCGCCCCAGCGTGCCACCCGCCAAGCAGCCGGCAAGCGCCGCCTACACGGGTGCGGAACGGCGCTCGCCCAACCGGCCTTGGTCCGGTCGCAGCGAGCAGCCGAGCGCGAGGGTGGCCCAGCCGGGTGGCGACAGCAAGCCAGCGGCAGGCAGGTCCGTCAAGCAAGTGGCCAGCGACGGCGACCAGTGGACCGAATTTTGATCGCTCGTGGTGGGCATGTCGCTCAAGGTTCCGCGCAATCGGCCGATAGCAGAGGTTAGGATGGCCCGGACCGACGCACAGGCGATGCGGTGTGCGACACACGGCGCCGCGATGAGTAGTGCACAGGCGAAAGCCTGGCCTTGCTTCGCCGGGATAACCATAGGATCAGTGTTACTGTTGAGGGGGAGCCACGCATGACCGCGCACTCTGTCACCCTGGAAAAGACCGCCAACATTCAGCAGGTCGGCAGGCTGGCTGCGGACTGGAAGCAGCGCGTAGAGGACGGAACCACCGCCTTCACGATTGACGCGACAGGCACCGAGCGGATCGACACCGCCATGCTGCAATTGCTGATCGCGCTGAAAGGCGAGCTGCAGGAGCGCGGTGGAGGGCTTGAGCTCAAACTCTCCCCGGCCGCTCTCACCAACGTGCGTCTGCTGGGGCTGGAAACAGCGCTCGGCCTAGGCGGCTGAGCCGCCGCACGGGTGGGGCGCGATTCGGTATGTCCATGGTGAGGCTTGGCGCCAAGGCGAGGTAGCAGATGAACTTCGAGGTCGCCAAAGAGAACCCGGACTCCACGCCCGACACCGTGGTGTGCAACCAAGTGCTCGCTTCGCTGCTGGCCGTCTCGTCCATGCAGATTGAACTCGCGGTGGAGGAAGGCAGCGAGCGCATGCAGGAATTGGGACAACTGTTCACTGAGCTTGCCGCGATACTGGATGCGGCGACGGCGGAGGGTCATTCGCCGCCGCTAGGGTCTGCAACGCCTGCGGTGGATTGCGCATCGCGGTTGCGCGAGGTGATCAATCAGGCGTTAATCCGGATGCAGTTCTACGATCGGCTGAGCCAGCGCCTGAGCCACGTCAGCACTGGGTTGCGCGTCGTGCAGGCGCATCTCACAGATCTGGCTCGCGGCCCGGGAATCGATCGTTGTGCCGGGCTTGTCGAGGAAATCCGCGCCAAGTACTCGCTGGAGGACGAGAAGCTCGTGTTCAACAGCATCATCAACGGCGCGCGTCTCAGCGAGGCACGCGAGAGTCATGGTGCAAGGCCCTCCGGTTCCGGAGCAATCGAGCTTTTCTAAACGCACCATGATGGAAGCCAGGGAATTCGAATACACGGAGCAGGACTTCCGGCATATCCGGGAATTCGTGCACCACCACACCGGCATCGCGCTCTCCGAGGCTAAGCGTGAGATGGTTTACAGCCGTCTGTCGCGCCGCTTGCGTGCCCTGGGACTGCACAGCTTCGCGGAATACCGGACGCGGCTGGAGAGCGACGAGCAGGAGATCGAGCATTTCACCAATGCGATCACGACCAACCTGACCGCGTTTTTCCGGGAGCCGCATCATTTCGAATTCCTCGGCCGCACCGTACTTCAGGAGCTCGCCACTCGCGCATCAGGTGGGCGGCGTCTGCGGATCTGGTCTGCGGGGTGTTCGACTGGCGAGGAGGTGTACTCGATCGCCATGACGGTTCGCGAGAACCTCCCGGCCTATTCGCAGTGGGATGTGAAATTGCTTGCAACCGACCTCGATTCGAGCGTTCTCGAAGTCGGCGAGCAGGGGATTTATCCCGCGGAACGCATCGCGAAGCTGCCGTCTGAACGAGTCAAGCGCTGGTTCTTGCGAGGCAGCGGCAGCGCCGTGGGTAAAGTCAGGGTCAACGACGAACTGCGTGCGATGGTGGCGTTCCGGCAGCTCAATCTCATGCAGCCGTGGCCGATGCGTAACGGCTTCGATGTCATCTTCTGCCGCAACGTCGTGATCTATTTCGACAAGCCAACCCAGGCCCAATTGTTCAACCGCTTTGCGGATGCGTTACATCCTGGCGGGTATCTATTCATCGGCCACTCGGAGACGCTGTCCAATCTGACCGATCGCTTTCAGTCGCTCGGTAAAACCATCTACAGGAAAATTCGATAGAGGGACTCGGATGTCAGTCAGCTTGCCCGGCTTCGAGCACATTCGGAAATTCTGGGATGCGAGCCAAGCCGCGCAAATCGCCAAGGTCTTGCCTGGAGAATATTACGTCACGCGCGCGGACGAACTGCTGGAGACGGTACTGGGCTCGTGTGTCGCGGCCTGCATCAGGGATACTCAGCATGGCATCGGGGGCATGAACCACTTCTTACTGCCGGTTGGGGATGGCGGCCGCGGTGGCATCTGGGAACAGACGAGCGTGAATGCCTCGACGCGTTACGGCAATTTTGCCATGGCGCATCTCATCAACGGCATATTGCGCAACGGCGGCAGCAAGCACAGTCTCGAGGTCAAACTCTTTGGTGGCGCCAGCATTCTCGACATGTCAACGGCAGACGTGGGCCGTCGCAATATTGAGTTTGTGCTCGACTTTATTCAAACCGAGGGGCTCAGGGTGCACTCTCAGGACCTCGGGGGGAGCTTGCCGCGCAAGGTCCTCTATCACCCGCTGACCGGGCGAGCGCTGGTGAAAAAGCTTGCCTCGGGGACCCGCGAGGTCGCGGTCTCGGAGAGGCAATATCTCCAGAAAATTCGCGAGCAGCCCGTTGCAGGTGAGATCGATCTGTTTTGAAGGAAGTCAACGTTACGCCAATGGCGGGAAAGCGGGATGGACTCGAATACCTCAAAGAATTTGCTCGGAATGCGCGCAAGGCCGTCAACCATTCGGGCGTTGGTGGTCGATGACTCGGCGTTGATGAGGCGTGTGATCAGCGAGATTCTGCAGCGAGACCCGGATATCGAGGTCGTGGGTTCTGCTGGGGACGCCCACGCTGCGCGTGAAAAGATCAAGCAGCTCAATCCCGATGTATTGACGCTCGATGTCGAGATGCCTGGCATGGACGGCATCCAGTTCTTGCGCAACTTGATGCGCCTGCGGCCGATGCCTGTTGTCATGGTCTCGGCATTTACTGTCGAGGGTGCGGAAGTGACGCTGGAAGCCCTGGAGCTTGGCGCAGTAGATTTTGTGAGCAAGCCCCAGTTTGAGCGGGCACATGCCCTGACGCTCTACGCTGATGAACTCATCAGCAAGGTCAAGGCCGCGGGGCGTGCGCGCGTCAATCCGTACCCGCCCAGCAGGCCGATCCGCTCCATCGAACGCACGGCGGTGTTGGGGGGTAGCCGGCTGGCACCGTCCGAACACGGCTTGAGTGACAGGCTCATTGCAGTCGGGGCCTCGACCGGCGGTACCGAGGCCATCAAGGAATTGCTGCTGCGTCTCCCAGCAACTGTTCCGGGCATCGTCGTGGCGCAACACATTCCTGAGCAGTTCAGTCAATCGTTTGCGCGCAGGCTGAACTCGATCTGTCCGCAGCATGTGTGCCAGGCGGAGGATGGTCAGCCTATCGAGGTGGGGCACGTCTACATCGCGCCCGGCAATCACCACCTCACGGTCGACCGCAAAGGTGGTCAGTGGGTGTGCCGCCTGGAGGACTCGCCACCGGTGAATCGCCATCGGCCGTCCGTGTGTGTGTTGTTCAATTCCGTTGCAAGGAACTTTGGCGATAAGGCCATCGGCGTGATTCTCACCGGTATGGGTGACGATGGCGCCGAGGGCATCAAGCGCATGCGTGAAGCCGGTGCGTTCACCATCGCGCAAGATGAAGCGACGAGCGTGGTATGGGGGATGCCGGGTCAGGCAGTCAAACGGGGTGGAATTTCCGAGGTCCTGCCGCTGGGGGATATCGGCGCCAGGATTGTGCACAAGCTCGGGTTGGCGTCGCACTAGCCGCGCCATTTTTCGAGCGTTCGGTCGGCGAGCGCCGTTTTGGCGTACCGGGTGCTCGAATGAGGCGCATTTCCTCGGTGGAATCGGGAGCAATTCAAAAGAATGTTTCACTGAGTTTTGCGAGACTACAAATAATTGGCAGTGTACGGGAAGGGAGAATCAAGACTATGCAAATACTCATCGTGGATGACAGCCCGATCATGCGAATGATCGTGAAAAAAACACTCAAAGAGGCCGGGTTCAGCGGGCTCAAGATAGCTGAAGCCTCCAACGGCGAGGAAGGGCTAAAAAAGGTGGGAGAGGTCAAGCCACAGCTGATCCTCTCCGACTGGAACATGCCGACCATGACGGGGATCGATTTCCTGCGGCAGCTGAAGGCCCGCGGGAGCGATATCCCGTTCGGTTTCGTCACGACGGAAGCGACTTCCGAGATGCGCCAGGTGGCGCGCGAGGCGGGTGCCCGCTTTATGATCGCAAAGCCTTTCACGGCGCAGTCGTTCGCGGATACCTTGATGCCTTTTATTCATTGATCCGTCAGCTGCGCGGCACGCATCACAAAGCAGGATTCTTGCAGCATTGATCCAGTCAGTGAGCGGGATGGCGTGCAAGATAAGCGGAGCACTGCGACGACGTGCGGGGCGCTGTGAAAACTGCGCACCGCTAACGGCTTGCAACCGCTCGAGTGCGTGTTCTTTCGTCCAACAACAAACATAAATCGGGGGTATTTCACCATGTCATACAACTACCTCGTGCCATCAGAAGCAGAGATCTCAGCCATGCTGGGGATGCTCTACGGTGATGGTTTCAATGTTTCGCGGAGCGAGAAATCGGTCGAAAATCCTGCGCAGGCTGTGTACGCCTCGTATGTCGACAGTGAGGGGCGTACGGTCGCGGCCGCGCTGTGCGATATTCCCTTTGCCGCTTATTCCGCAGCAGCCCTGTCGATGATCCCTGTGGACGTTGCCAAGGAAGCGGTCCGCGACAAGGCCCTGTCGTCGATGATGAAGGATAATTTTGCGGAGTTGATGAACATCTGTTCGCGCTTTCTGATGAGCGACGAGACGCCGCACCTCAGATTCGACAAGGTATATGGCAGTCTCGCCGACGCGCCGAATTCACTCAAGTATCTCCTCGACAACGCACAAGCCGTACGGCATTTCGATGCAACGATTCCGAAGTACGGAAAAGGCAAGATCTCCTTCGTGGCCAGCTGATTTCAGTCAAGGCCGGGCTGGGTAGCCGACGTAGCGCCGACGTCGGCCGCACCGGCGCTGGCAGTCACCCGTTGACCGCGTGGCCTCGCGACATGGTCGCGGCCTTTCCGGTATGCAATCCCAACAGACCTCGCGATCGCATACGGGGGCAAGGCCCGCAGAACGCGCCTCCGAACTTTCTTCGGCACATGCAGTCTGATTCCCGACAGCGCGGGGCGGATAGGTGTCGTTCACCACTTTGCGCCGGTCATCACCGCGCGCCTATCGAGTCAAACAACGGGGGATCGGCCAGCGCAGATGATCCTGTGCCAAACAACAGTTCGCGCTGTCTCGACGAGCGGACCGTCAGCATGTATGGCAGCCCGCCAGTCCCCCACGACGTCGCGTTTCGTTCAACGATTTACGAATGTTTCCTCGGCGCTTTGCGCGCGGGTCCTTGGGTGAGCAACAAAGGGGTCATGAATGGTCATGCGCGAGCAGCCGCTTAGAGTCCTCTTGGTCATCGAGACGGGCGGTGGTGGCTCCGGGCGACATTTCATCGATCTCGCGTCGGGCTTGGTGCAGCGCGGGGCGCAGGTTCATGCCGTGTACTCGGCGCTGCGCGCTGAACAGGCATTTGTTGAGCAGCTGCATGGCATCGCGGGCCTCACACTGAAGGAGTTGGCGATGCACCGCGCGCCGCACCCGCTCGACTTGCGAGCGCTGTGGCAGCTCGCGGCCTACATCAGGCGACATCGGTTCGACATTGTGCACGGACACAGCTCCAAGGCGGGTGCCCTGGTCCGGCTGGCGGGCCTGTTTGGGCCTGCGCAGCGGGTTTACACGCCGCATGCCCTGGTGACGATGAACCCAGACCTCGGTGGGCTGGGTCGCATGGCTTACGGGCTGGTCGAGCGATTCCTCGGGACTGCCTCAACGGACACGCTCATCGCGGTTTCTGAAGATGAACTCGCGCACGCCGAGCGGCTGGGCATCGCACGGTCCCGTCTCGCGCTCGTAAGGAATGGCATCGAGCCCTGCGACGACGCCCGTTACAAGCGGTTGCGGGTTCATGCGCGTGCCCGGCTGGGTGCCGGGCACGGCGATGTCGTGGTGGGGTGGGTCGGCCGCATGTCCTTCCAAAAAGCCCCAGAGCGGTTCGTTGCTTTGGCGCGGAGGCTCGCGCGTGACCGCCCGACGGCACGGTTTGTGATGCTCGGGGACGGTGAGTTGGCCGAGGCGGTTGATGCCGAGATCCGCAGCAGTGGTCTCGACGGTCAATTGTGCCGGCTTTCCGGGGCGCGCGGTGTGGACTTCATGCCTGCGTTCGACATGTTGGTAATGACCAGTCGATACGAGGCGATGTCCTACGTGCTGATCGAGGCGCTCGATGCGGGTCTGCCCTTGGTTACGATGGAGGTTGGTGGTGCCCGGACGGTGATCGATCCTGACCACAATGGCTTTATCGTGCCCAACTCCGACGATGTCGGGTTGCTGGCGCAGCGTGTCAGCAGCCTGTTGGATGACCCGGCGCTTCGGCAGGCGATGGGGGCTCACTCCCGGGATAAGGCCAAGCATTTCCTTGTTGACCGGATGGTCGCGGAGACCTTGGCGGTGTATCAGCAGGTGTGCTTCGGCGGGCGCTCGCGTCGCGTTCCGGTTGCGGGTGGAACTGTCGCGAGGTTGCGCTCACGCGCAGGTCTGCTGCTCAGGGCCGGTTCGAGAGAATAGCGGGGCGTGAGCGCGCAATGGGGTTTGGGTTCCCCCGGTCGGCTGGGGTGTTATACTTGCCGGACCTGCATCGGTCCCTTCGCGACGATACGCTGTGAACCCCGCCAGGTCCGGAAGGAAGCAACGGTAGTAGCGGACTCGGGCGCCGAAGTGTGGCTGGTGCAGGTCCCCATCGTTTCCCACCGCGGCCTTGTTCGATTGCCCCTCAGCAGCCGATTTAGATGAGCTATCAGGTTCTCGCGCGCAAATGGCGCCCCAGCCGCTTCGAGGAGGTCGTTGGGCAAGAGCACGTGCTGCGGGCGTTGACCAATGCCCTCGATCAACAGCGTCTTCACCATGCCTACCTGTTCACCGGCACGCGCGGGGTGGGTAAGACGACTCTGGCACGCATCCTGGCCCGCTGCCTCAACTGCGAACGGGGCGTCTCGGCGCAGCCTTGCGGGGTCTGTGGCGCGTGTACGGACATCGGTGCGGGTCGCTTCGTCGATCTCATCGAAGTGGACGCGGCCTCGCGCACGAAGGTCGACGATACGCGGGAACTGCTAGACAACGTGCAGTACGCGCCGACGCACGCGCGCTACAAGGTGTACCTCATCGATGAGGTGCACATGCTCTCCACGCACAGCTTCAACGCGCTGCTCAAGACGCTTGAGGAGCCGCCCCCGCATGTGAAATTCCTACTCGCGACCACAGACCCGCAGAAACTCCCGGTGACCGTGCTCTCGCGTTGCCTGCAGTTCAACCTCAAACGGGTGCCGGAGGATCAAATCGCGGCCCACCTGGGGCGCGTGCTTGAGCAGGAGGGCATCGGGTTCGAGCCAACCGCGCTGCGCCGGCTGGCTTTTGCGGCCGAAGGCAGCATCCGCGATGCGCTGAGTCTCCTGGATCAGGCGATCGCCTTCGGCGGCGGAGCGGTGCAGCTCGATGCGGTGGATAAAATGCTCGGGCATATCTCGCGCGGGCATCTGCACAGTCTGCTGCACCTGGTCATGCAGGGCGAGGGTGAGGCCCTCATGCGGCGTGTCGAGGAACTGGCTGCCCTCGCGCCGGACTACGACACCGTGCTGGCTGACCTGATCACGCTGCTGCACGACATGGCGCTCGCGCAGCAGGTGCCGGACAGCCTGGCGCTGCGCGGCGCGGATGCGCATGAGACGGCGGCGCTCGCCGCGCAGACGTCCCCGGAGGACATCCAGCTCTACTACGAGATCGCCGTGCGTGGCAGACGTGATCTGCCGCTGGTGCCCGACCCCCGTCACGCACTGGAGATGGTGCTGTTGCGCATGTTGTTGTTCCGCCCGGCGGGCAGCGCGGAGTCGGTGCCCGCGAAGCGGCCCTCAGAGAGCGTCGCCGGGGGCGCGCGGGCGGACGAACCCCCCGAGCGCCCTGCTGCCCGACCACAGGGTGAGACGCCATCCGTGACGGCCCCCGCCACGGCCAGTGCCGAATCCGGAGGGCGTGGCGGTGGTCTCACCGAGGCTTGGGAAGAGATCCTGGATCGCTGCGACATGAACCGCATGGTGCGCCTGTTGGCAAGCCATTGCTCGCTCAAGCGGCGCGAGCCGGGTCTGGTCGTCCTGCAGCTCTCGCATCGGCACGACTCCATGCACAGTGAGTCACGCGTCCAGTTGCTCGGTCAGGCGCTGAGCGATTATTTCGGCGAGCCCACGCGCGTGCGCATCGAGTTTGAGGAGGATGCCCCAGAGTCTCCCGCGGAACGAGAGCGGCGCCTCAACGCTGAGCGGCAGCTCGGCGCCGAGGCGGCGATCGCCACCGACCCCGTGGTGGAGGAGTTCAGGAACCGAATGGGGGCCAGTGTCGTGGCCGGCTCGGTGAGGCCGGTCGATTGAAATCTTGGATTGAGGGTAAAGCATGAAAGGCGGACTCGGCGGCTTGATGAAGCAGGCCCAGAAAATGCAAGAAGCAGTCATGAAGGCGCAGCAAGAGGTGGCGAACCTCGAGGTTACCGGCATTTCCGGTGGCGGGCTGGTAAGCGTGGTGATGAACGGCCGGCATGAAGTGCGGCGGGTGACCATCGATGACAGCTTGCTGGGCGATGACAAGGACATGCTCGAAGACCTGATTGTGGCGGCATGCAACGACGCGGTGCAGCGCATCGATGCGGCGAGCAAGGAAAAAATGTCCGGCCTCGCGGCCATGATGCCGCCCGGGTTAAACCTCCCGTTCTAACAGGGTGTTTAAAATCAACTGCAGGGTGCTGATGTTGCGTTGCAAATCGCCTCAAAATGCTCGTTTTCACCAGGTAAACTGCGCGTTCTCGGCGATTTGCCCCTTGCCTGAGCACCCCTCGCGACGTTTTTCAACACCCTGCTAAGCCTCGCGCCCCGATGCCGACCGGCCAGCCTCCCCTGCTGCAACGTTTGATGGACGCACTTCGGTGTTTGCCTGGCGTGGGCCCCAAGACTGCGCAACGTATGGCGTTTCACCTGCTGCAGCGGGATCGGGCAGGGGCTGCGCGATTGTCGCAGGTCTTGCGTGAGGCGCTGGATCAATTACGGCGCTGCACGCACTGTCAGACGCTGACAGAGCATGAGGTCTGCGAGATCTGTGCCAGTCCGGCGCGCAATCGGGAACTGCTTTGTGTGGTCGAGAATGCGTCCGACGTCATGGCGATCGAACAGACGGCGACGTTCAAGGGTCTCTACTTCATTCTGCACGGGCGGTTATCGCCGCTGGACGGCATCGGCCCGGACTCGCTCGGACTGGACAAGCTCGAGGGCCGTCTGGCAAGCGGCGAGATCCAGGAAGTGATCCTTGCCACCAATCCCACGGTGGAAGGCGAGGTCACTGCGCACTACATCGGTGAAATGGCCCGGCGCTACGGTATCCGCACCTCACGCATCGCGCAGGGTGTCCCGATCGGCGGGGAACTCGAATACGTGGACAGCCAGACCCTCGCACTCGCCTTCGAAGGCCGCAAGCGACTGTGAGCGGACGCCTTGGGGTACGCTGAGCAAGGTCGTATCCGTGTGTCCTGACACCGGCATCATCAACGATTGAAACCCGAAGGAGCAAAGCGCATGAGCGATTGCATATTCTGCCGCATCGCGAATGGTGAGATTCCCGCCGACATGATCCATCACGACGAGCAGGTCGTCGTGTTCCGCGATCTCAATCCGCAGGCTCCCGTGCACCTGCTGGCAGTGCCTCGCAAGCACATCGCAACGCTGCACGCGCTAACCGATGATGATACCGAAGTGGCCGACCGGCTCTTCCGTGCTGCACACATCGCAGCGGAAAAAACAGGCATCGCGGACACGGGCTACCGCGTCGTCATGAATACGGGGGCGGATGCGGGGCAAGTCGTCATGCACATCCACCTGCACGTGCTCGGGGGGCGGACGTTCTCCTGGCCGCCGGGCTGACGGAGGGGTTATCGCGAGCTCCGTGCGTCGCCGCCCGGCGTCCCTCGCGGCCATGCGGCTGGTGTGTCCGCGGCGCAAGGATTTTTCACAGCGCCGCGCGGTGTTGGTCGTGCTCTGCAGGAGCGGTTGCCTCTGCACTTTAGAAACTCAATAAACTCAGAGCGAGCAGCAAGGCTCAAACCGGTCAAGCGGCGTCTCTCGGGCAGCGCGTCGCTTGACGCGCGCCGACGACCGGGCAGAGGGCTCGTCCGGGGTGGTGCGTGGTCCCGCCGGTGGATGGCGGCCAGTGGGTGCGCCATCCACGTAGGCCAGCGTTAAAACAGGACGCTGTGCAAACCCAGCGAACCGAGGATGAACACCGCCGTACCAAACAGGATCTTGGACGGGCAGTGCATGATCGAGATCTTTTCGAGCATGAGCACGCCGCCGAGGAGCAGGTACACGATGAACAGGGTCATGAACAACGTCGTCGATGTGCCTTTCAACAGGGCCGAGACGCCGAGGATCAATAGAAGCCCCAGCGCGACCGTCTCGAATGCGAGAAACATCCGGTTCGGTAAGGCGCACTCGTCGGCCTCGCGGCTTTTCAGCATCGAACTCAGCAACATGGTTCACCTGCCTCCTTGAAAAGGACAAACTTTGGATTCGAGCCCAGCGACTGTTCGGGCGTTCCAAGCGGACCGCGTTGAACGTGCCAAAACTCTCTCCGCTGGCTGAAATCTTTGCATTGACGCTTCTCAATCTACCCCTGAGCGCGGTCAGGAACCGTGCCCGAGCGCCGATTGCGGACGGTTCGTCGTGCCGGAGGCGTCACGGTTCGACAGAGGCAAGAAAGTCGAGATAGCTCGCATAGCGTGCAGCGCTGATGTGACCGGTGGCCACCGCGGCTCGCACCGCGCAGTCTGGCTCGCTGCGGTGCAGGCAGTCGTTGAATCGGCATTGTGCAGCGTAGGGTCCAAACTCTACGAATCCGAACTGGATTTCCGCCGGTGGTGGCAGCGCTGGGGTAAAGTCGCGCACGCCGGGGGAGTCGATGAGCGCACCGCCGAGCGGCAGCGCGTAGAGCCGTGCCATGCTGGTGGTGTGCTGGCCGAATCCGGTGGTGTCTGACAGCTCCGCAGTTCGTGCCTTGGCATCTGGCACCAGGAGGTTTAGCAGCGTCGATTTACCCGTGCCGGATTGCCCAACCAGCACGCTGGTGCGGTGTTCGAGCGCCCGGGCGAGCGCGTTCACCGTGGATGGCTCGTGTGAGGTCGTTTCGAGAACGGGGTAGCCGATGCCACGATAGACGGCGATCATCTCTGTACTGTCCGGTGTCAGTGGCAGGTCGCACTTGTTGCGAACCAGAATCACGTCCACCACCATGCGTCGGGCGGTGAGCAGCAAACCGTCCACGAGTGACCAGTCCGGCGCGGGTTCTGCGGCAAATACGACGACGATGCAGTCGAGATTTGCAGCGATGCTGCGCGGCTTGCCCCTGAAGTAGGTCCGTTGCAGGCGGTTGCGGCGCGGTTCGATGGCCACGACGGTGATGTCTCCCGAGGGCTCCCTGCGCCAGCGCACGCGGTCGCCGCAAACGATCGACTCGAGCTTGCGCCGAGCCACCGCTCGCTGCGTTGTTCCATCCGCTGTTTGTATCAGCACCTCCGCGCCAAAGCGCGCGACGACCAGGCCGTGCTCGTCAGGCATGCAGGATCGGGCGTCTCGGGGTACGCGTGCTCACTTCTTGGGGAACTTGTAGTACGCCTGGTTGAGATACTCCACGACGTTATGGATGTCGTCGTCGAACCAGCGCGTTTGCAGGTTCGCGTCGCAGCGGCGGACTTGCGATTCGAGCTTGTCGAACGACGTCACCTTGCGGTCCGGGCGGGTGTAGAGCACGGAGCCGTCGCCGCCGGTCATGCGAACGTGACAGCTGACACAGGTTGAGTCGTGCAGGGCCTTGCCCTTGGCCGCGTCGGCGGCATGGGCCGAGGAGAAGACAGGCAGGGTAAGCGCCACGGCGATCCAGGACCAGGTACGTGATGCGATCATGGGGAAGCTCCTTGGGGGGTCTTGCGGGTTGGAGAGATCAGGCCGGGGCCAGCGTCTCAAGGTGGCGAATGCGTGCCAGCGCGGGCGGATGCGAATCGTAGAACGCGGAATACAGCGTGTCTGGCGTGAGCGTCGAGGCGTTGTCCCGGTACAGCCTGACCAAGGCTTGACTCAGATCCGCGGCGCTTGCTTGCTGCGCGGCGTAGGCATCGGCCTCGTACTCGTGACGCCGCGACCACCATGCGAAGGCGGGCTGCACGAAGTAGGTGAACGTGGGGGTCACCATGACGAACAACAACAGCGCGAGGTCGGTCGTCGGTGTGGAGACGCCAAGCCCCTCGTAGACGGCAGCCTGCGGCAGCAGCCAGGCAAGGAGGGCGAACCCCGCGAGGCTGGTGATGGCACTCACGACCAGCCCCTGGACGATGTGGCGGTGCTTAAAGTGGCCGAGTTCATGGGCAAGCACGGCGAGGATGTGACGGCGTTCCAGTGAGGCGAGCAGCGTGTCGAAAAAAACGATGCGCTTGCTGTTGCCAAAACCCGTGAAGTACGCGTTGCCATGGCTCGACCGGCGCGATCCGTCCATCACGTAGACCCCTCGGCTGCGAAAGCCGCTGCGTTGGAGCAAGTCCACGACGTCCCGCTCGAGATCCTTGTCGTCGAGCGGAGAAAACTTGTTGAAGAGGGGCGCGATCCAGGTAGGAAAGACCAGCGTCAACAGCAGGCTGAAGGCCATCCAGCCGCCCCACGCGTAAAGCCACCACCACGTGCCCGCTGCCTCCATGAACCACAGGACCATGGCGACCGCTGGGGTGCCGAGCGCCAGTGCCAGCATGGCACCCTTGATGACGTCCTGCACCCAGATGCTCCACGTCATGCGATTGAAGCCAAATCGCGCCTCGATGACGAACGTGTCGTAGAGTTGGAACGGCATGTTCAGCGCCGCCCCGATGAGACCCACGAGAAGTACGGTGAGAACCCCCGTCGCAAGCGGCCCCAGGCCTGCGCCCGCGGCGAGGTCGTGACTCCATTGCAGCCCGCCACCCAGCGTCCAGCCGAGCAGGACGACGGCATCGAACAACTTGACCCCGCGCCCAAAGCGCGCGTTGGCGAGCGTGTAATCAGCGGCCTTCTGGTGCGCTGCGAGGTCTATGCGGCCGGCAAAGGGTTCCGGGACTCGGTCTCGGTGCGCCAGAACGCTGCGAATCTGTCGCTCATTGAGCCACAGCCGCAATGCCAGTGAGGCACCTAGCGCGATCAGGAACAGCGTCGTTACGTCAGTTGCTTGCATGGACAGCGATTCAGTCCTCGGCGTCGAACACAGGATTGGCCTCGCGCCCGCTCGGCGGTGGCTATGCCGATCACGGATATAGCATACGGGCAGTCTCTAGCGCGGGCGACAAGCACCCAGCCTATCGGCGTGATTCACGTGGGGCAACGGCGCGGCATCCGGCCGGGTTTCAGATATTGGCAAGTCCTCCTGGTGCCGTCGACCGCGTGGCATGTGGGAGTAACGATTGGCTTCGCGGCACCGATTTGGATTGCGGTCGAGATCGGACGCCGCCTCGGTGATGCCCTGTGACCCACGCCCCTCGGGTGCGCCTGAGCTCGCGAACGTGCAGCGTGATCCGCTTCACGCTGTCCCATCATCCGAAGCTGTCTGCGCGGCCCCGCGCGTGGTTCTGCGATGCCCGTCACGACTCCAGGTCCACGACGAGTGATAGTGTTCAGGCGATGAACAGTCCTGATTGCCGAATCATCGGCGTGTGGAACGATGGCCAAGGCTCACGGAGCGCGGTTTAATTTCCCTAGGCTCGTTGATTTCCTGGCTGTGGCGTTGGACTAGAGCGGGTATCGAAGCGCTGTGTTGGACGAATTTCGATTTCGACTTCTGAAACTGATCGAGGCATCTCCGAGTGCGACGCAGCGCGACATGGCCCACGCGCTGGGTGCGAGCGTCGGCAAGCTCAATTACGAGCTCAAGGCGTTGGTGGAACTCGGTTTGGTTGAGGTGCACGTGCCGGAGCAACCGGGCCGCAGGCAGGCCAACGTCTACGCGCTCACGGAGCGGGGCCGTGAGGCCAAGCGCACAGCCTCGGCTCGGGTGCTGGCGCTGCGCAAGCAGGAGTTCGAGCAGATCCGCGAGGAGATCGACGAGCTCTCGCGTGAGGTGCACGCGATCAACAGTAGCGATAACGCATGACACTTTTCTTCGTGTTTGTTTGAAGGAGTCCGCATGAGTACGAAATCTCGCCTGCTCACCATTTTGTGGCTGTTTGTGGCCTGGTGCGCACTGCCGGTCCAGGCCAATGAGCTTACGCCGATCAGCGTTGCCGTGGACTACCGGGTGCAACCTGGTGATGTCTTGCTCATCTCGGTGTGGGGCGAGCAGGACATGAAGCGCGAGGTGCTGGTGCGGCCGGATGGCGGGATCTCCTTCCCCCTGGCGGGGGACCTGATGGCCAAGGATCGTTCCGTTGCTCAGATCCGTGCAGAATTGACCAGCAAGCTCAACAAGTACATCCCCAACCCGGCGGTAGACGTGGCGGTCGGTAAGATCGCGGGCAACAAGGTCTACGTGGTCGGAAAGGTCAACAAGCCTGGCGAGTTCACGGTGCCCAACGAGGTGGATGTGATGCAGGCGCTGAGTATGGCTGGTGGCACGACGCCGTTTGCCAATCTCGACGGTATCAAGATCCTGCGGCGCGACAGCCAGACGAACGAACAAACGGTCATTCCGTTCAACTACAAAAAAGTCAGCCGCGGCGAGAATCTCGAGCTCAACGTGATGCTGAAGCCGGGCGACACTGTGGTGGTGCCTTGAGCGGCAGGATGAATCCGGATCCCATTCATGGCGATGCTGAAGACGTTAACCTGGGGGGAGGGGTAAGCGTGTACGGAAGTCGATTTCACCGCTACAGAGCGGGCTCCGTCACAGCGGTGGCGCTGGCCGGCTTGATGGTGGGCAGTGTGGCCGAGGACGTCCATGCGGATGGCTGGTTCGTCGAGCCGTCTGCCAAGATCTCGGCGGATCACAACGACAACATCCGGCTCTCAACGCAAAGCCCGGAGTCCGTCACAGGGGCAGTGGTCAACGCGGGCGTGGCGGTGAGTCGCGAGTCGGAGACAACCAAATTCGTGGCCAAGCCCTCGGTGCAGTTTCAGCGCTACTCGTCGGAAAGCGATCTCGACCGCGACTATCAGTTCCTGGATCTCTCGGCGACTCACAAAATGGAGCGTAGCGAACTCGGGTTGGCCGTGGATTACCGGCACGACTCCACGCTGGTGAGCGAGGTGGAGGGCTCCGGTATTGTCTTGAAGGGTGTCGGGCGGCGATACCACAACGTCGCGCCAAGCTTCGCGTATCAGCTGACCGAGCGTTCTACCGTCGGGGTCTCGGTGGGCATGGCACGCGCCGACTACGAGCAGACCGGCCTTAATGGTCTCGTGGACTACGACTACGACACGATGAGCGCCCGCTACACCTACCGGCTGACCGAGCTCGATGACGTCAGCGCAACGGTTTACCGCTCCGCCTACGAGGCCCGCGACCGCGATACCCAAGTGGACTCAACCGGCGTTCAGCTCGGCTGGCAGCATCGCTTTGCCGAGGACATCACCGGCACGGCCATGCTCGGTAACTACAATACCGACTACAAATTCCTGGTGTTCGGCATTATCCCTTTCGAGGAAAGCAAGAGCGGCATGATCGCGGACCTCGGGTTGAAGGCGCGGCTTGAGCGCGGGGAGCTCGCCGCCAACGTGGCGCGCAACCTCGTGCCGAGCGCGCTGGGTGACGTCCAGCAGCAGGACAGCCTGCGCCTGAGCCTCGCGCACAGTTTTTCGGAGCGCCTGCAAGGTACGTTCGGCGCCACGGCCATTCGCACCGAACAACTCAGCAGCAACCTTGCCAGCAGCGACCGGGATTACCGCAATTTCAGCGCGTCCATCGCCTGGCGTTGGTTGCCGGAATGGTGGATCTCGGGCGGCTACAACTACACATGGCAGAAATACGACAGCCAGACACGCGACGCTTCCTCCAGCGCAGTCAATGTTGGCGTAGAGTACCGCGGGCTGAAGAAAGACTATCAGACAGCCGGCAAGTAACCGGCACCCACCTTTGCAACGGCATAGACGGAATATTTGAACGGACAGCCAGCCATGACCGCTCCTGCTGAATATCAGTATCCGAAATACCCGCAGTACCCCCAGTATCCGCAGTACCCCGTGGGGCCGGATGTCGAGGAACAGCGTTCGTTGAGCGAGTACTTCGACATCATCAAGCGTCGGCGCAAGCCGTTTCTGTTCACATTACTCGGCATCCTGTTCTCGACGGCTGTGTTTTCGGTTGCCCTGCCGTCGGTCTACCGCTCATCGGCGACCATTCTCATCGAGCAGCAGGACATCCCCAAAGAACTCGTCTCGACGACGATCACCAGCTTTGCCGATCAGCGCGTGCAGGTGATCAGCCAGCGCGTCATGACGATGGCCCAGCTTTGGGATGTGATCAACAAGTACGACCTGTATCCCGAGATCCGCGATGACATCCCGCGCGAGCAGCTCATCGAAAAGATGCGCAGCCGCATCAAGATCGACATGGTCAGCGCGGATGTCATCGACCCACGCAGCGGCGGCAAGGCCAAGGCCAACATCGCGTTCAAGGTGTTCTTCGACTACGAGCGCGATCCGCGCAAGGCGCAGCTGGTGGCCAACGAGTTGACCTCGCTCTACCTCAACGAGAACGTCAAGGAGCGTACCCAAAAGGCGACCGAGGCCGCCCAGTTTCTCGAGGAGGAATCCACCAAGCTCGAACAGCAGATCAACCAGCTCGAGGAGCGCCTCGCCCGATTCAAGGAGGGCAACATCGGCTTGCTCCCCGAGCAGATCGAGATGAACCTGCAGATCATGGATCGCACCGAGCGCGAACTGCTCGAGATAGATCGCCGCATTGAGACACTGCAGCAGCAAAACGTGTTGTCGCAGGCGCAGCTCTCGCTGGTCAAGCCTTACCTGGTCGAGGACAACACCACGCTGCTCACGGAAAAAGGCGAGCGGGTGTTGAGTCCCGAAGGCCGCGTTCAGGTGCTGAAGGCGCAGTACGTGGCGCTGGTCGCCAAATACTCCGAGGACCATCCGGATGTGATCAAGGTGCGGCGTGAGCTGGAAGCCCTGGGCGGCAGCGTGAACGACAGCGGCGATGCGATGCTGCTGCGTGACAACCTCGCCCTGGCAGAGACGGAGCTCGCACAGGCGCGTGAGCGTTACGCGGAGGATCACCCGACCGTTAAGCGCCTGCAAACCAAGGTCAGCCGGCTTCGTGACGAACTCGCCGGTAAGGCTGCGGGCTCGCCCGGAACGGCCTCCCAGGAGTTCAACAAGAAGAAGCTGGAAAACCCGGCGTACGTGCAACTGAAATCCACGATACAGGCCAATGCAGTGCAGATTCAGGGCCTCACCCAGCAGCGCGCCGAGCTCAAGCGCCGTGTGGACGAGTTTCAGTCGAAGCTGGGTCGGGCACCGGCGGTGGAGCAGGAGTACCGTCAGCTTACTCGCGACCATGAAAACTCAATGGCCAAGTACAAGGAGGTGCGTGCCAAGTTGCAGGCCGCACGCATGGCCGAGGCACTGGAGAGCGAGCAGAAGGGCGAGCGCTTCACGCTGATCGAGCCGCCCATTGTCCCGATCACACCGGTAAAGCCCAACCGGCCGGTCATCCTGTTGCTGGGTACCTTGCTCGCACTGGGCGCGGCGTTTGGTCTCGCGTATTTCCTCGATTCCCAGGACAACAGCATCGGCAGCCTGCGCGCGCTGATGTCCATCACGGGAGAACCGCCGCTGGTTGTGATACCGCGGATTTACAAGAAATCCGAGGAAGAAGAACTGGCCCAGCGCCGGCGTAACAAGCAAATGATCTATGGCGGCATCGGCCTGTCGATACTGTTTGTGGCGCTCGTGGTGCATTTCCTGGTCATGCCGCTGGATGTGTTGTGGTTCCACGCTGCGCGCGAGTTGCAGTTGCTGTTCATGCTGTACATGTGAGTCCTGGAGGAGGTCCCATGGAAAAGATTCAACGAGCCCTTCAGCGCAAGCGACTCGATGGCGTGGCAGGCTTTGCCGGTCCGTCTGCGGTGGCCGCCGCAACACAAACTCCCCCGGGTGCGCAGCCCGCGGCCGGTTTCACTGTGCGCAACGTCGAGCTCGACAGCAGGCGCCTACGGGGTAACCGCATCTTCCGCGGCGATGAGCGCGAATCGGTCGTCATGGCGTATAAGCAGCTGCGCACCCAGGTCTACCAGAAGCTGACCAAGAACCGCTGGCAGACCATCGGTCTGACCAGTTCCGTCCAAGGTGAGGGTAAGTCCACGACGGCGATCAATCTGGCTTACGCGCTGGCAAGGTCGGTCTACCAGACCGTAGTGCTGGTGGACATGGACTTGCGTCGCCCATCGATCCACGCTAAGTTGGGCTACGAGCCGACCTACGGGCTTAGCGACTACTACACGGATAACGTACCGCTCTCGGAGATCATGTTCTCCCCGGGTATGGAAGGACTCGTCATCATCCCGGGGCGCAAGTCGTTGCACCATGCATCTGAAGCGATCTCGTCACATCGAACGAAACAGCTATTGCAGGAAATCGCTACATACTTTCCGTCGCGGTTCGTGATCTATGACCTGCCGCCGGTTCTGGTCGCAGACGACGTGCTTGCCTTCGAAACCAACCTCGATACCATCCTGCTGGTTACCGACGCCAGCCACGCGAAGAAGGAAGATCTGCGCCGCACGATGGATACGCTCACGGAAAGCAACATCATGGGGGTGGTTCTTAATAAATTTGGTGAGGTTGCAATGAACTACTATGGCTACTATGGGTACAACAAGTCGTACTACTGAGTAAGCGCTAACCCGGCTTGGGAAAAAGTTCGCGAAAGAGCATGCGAAAGTGTAACCCACGTCCGGAAATCCTCGCGCCGAACGCGATACAATTCACTAAATATCGCAAAGTCCAGACACCAGCCGCGGCAGGCAACGAGACAACCGAGCTTCCCCGATGTACGAGTCATATTACGGTTTCAAGGAAAAGCCTTTCGCTTTGCTACCCGATCCGTCCTTCCTATATCTGAGCAAGCGCCACAGCGAGGCGCTGGCCATGCTGGAGTACGGCTTGACTCACCGTGCGGGCATCATCCTGATTACCGGCGAGATCGGCTGCGGCAAGACGACGCTCATCCGGCACATGCTCAACAATCATGAGCAGGATCTGGTCGTCGGCACGATCACCAACACGCACAAGTCCTTCGGTGAGTTGCTGAAGTGGGTCAACCTCGCCTTTGGGCTCGACTACCAGGGCAGGGACAAGGTCGACCTGTACAAGGCGCTCACCGATTTTCTGCAAGGTGAGTACAACGCGGGTCGGCGCGTGGCGCTGGTCATCGACGAGGCACAAAATCTCGACGAACAGGCGTTGGAGGAGTTGCGCATGCTCTCCAACATCAATGTTGACAAGATCCAGGTCATCCAGCTCATTCTGGTCGGTCAGCCCGAGCTGCGCGAAAAACTGCTGAAATTCGAGCTGCGGCAACTTACCCAGCGCATCTCCGTCGATTACTACCTGGAGCCACTCAGTCCGAAAGAGGTGTTTCAGTATCTCCGCCATCGAATCAAGGTGGCCGGTGGCGATCCCGACCTCTTCGATGCGGACGCGATCGCCGAAATCTACCGCTACAGTCGCGGCATCCCGCGGCTCGTCAACATCCTGGCCGATACAGCGTTGGTCTATGGTTACGCGCAGGAGAGCAAGAGCATCGATGCGGCGACAGTACGCGAAGTAATCAGCGACAAAAAGCGCGTGAGCATCCTACCCATCGAGCAGTTGCGCGCCGAGGTCAAACAACGCAAGCCTGCCGTGCCAGAAGTGGAGCCGTTGGAGCATATCGCCCTCACGAGCTGACCTGGGTGCTCGCGGGAGGGGTATCGGTGCAGTTTGGCCCGCCCTGCCGGTAAGTGGCGACTCGGTTTCCGAGACAGTTGTAGTGCCGCACCCTTGGCTTGGGTGATCATCTCTGCTCGAGAGCCGACTACGTTAGGCCCTCAACCCTTCACCAGATCTTCGCGCCGGGGGTGAAACGAGCGTGGCGCAAATCCGAAATCCTCTCGAGCCGCGCTGTTGTCGAATACCAGATCCAGACCCATGCGCTCGGCCATTTCGGGCGTCCAGCGCCGGGCCGGTGTTAGCCACGCGGCGGTTCGGATGGCCACACGCAGCATCCCGCGCGGTACCGTCACCACGCGGGGCGTGCGCCCCAGCCCCGCGAAGATCCGGTTGACCATCGCTCGATAACTCAACGCCTCGCCCCCCGAGAGATCGTACGCACGCCCGAAGCTGCGAG